>JAVXQD010000006.1:0-75907 GCA_036644375.1 Oscillospiraceae bacterium | reverse complement strand
TATTTTCATGTTATCACCCCAAATTTCAAGCGAATTATATAAATAATTTTCACTCCAATATACCGCTAAGTATAGTAAAAAAGCTTATTTTCTTATAAGAAAATAAGCTTTTTGGTGCGAGTGACGAGACTTGAACTCGTACGCCATAAGACACACGCCCCTCAAACGTGCCTGTCTGCCGATTCCAGCACACTCGCAAATCTATTGCCGCGTGTTGTATTATAGCAAACTTCAGTTCATTTTGTCAACAGTATTCCGAAATAATATTGTTACATCAGTAGATTTGCCAAAAAGTGCTGCACTTTTCAAAGTCAATATAGGTTTGTGACTAAGGGCGTGGAAAATTCTCTTTTTTCCTCGACTGAGACTCGGTATTTAAGCTGATTTGACTTTTGCGGCGTGATAGAAAGGATGCCCACCCTCCTGTCACCCGCTCAAAAAAGCTTTTGTCGCGCCCTAAATTCGTCGGCACAGCACTTTTATTATTGCTTAAAAGCCTGAGCCGCCCGTGCTAAGAAAGAAGAAAATCATAAAGAACATCCATAACATGTTCTTCATGCAAATCTTCCGTATTCATGGTTTCGACAAGTATAGCCATTTTTTCTTTATCAAAAGACACATCATCAATACACATATCCCCGAATTTGACTCCGTAAGTAGCTATTTTTTGCCCGTTATCCCCCATGATTGCTGTTTGGGAAAGATTATAATGTTGCATGATTTTCTCCTTTCGCGTTATTATAAAATCATAGCACTGTTCTGTGTCGAATTTTGTCGAAATATGACGAAATAATATACAGAACGGCTTTTTTGCGTAATATATTACACTATTCTGTTAATATATTCAGTTTTTCTTCAGTATTTTCAGCTGTAGTGACATCCTTCAGTCTTCTCTGAATCTGTCTTGTGCGAACTCCCACCAGTTTATCCAACTCCTCGTTGGCCTGATTCAGCCGTTGCTGGGTCATATTCAAAACCCCGGCAAATGTATCAAACTCATTCTTTACTGCTCCCAAAACCCTCCACACCTCTCCCGAGCGCTTTTGAATTGCCAGAGTGCGGAATCCCATTTGAAGACTGTTTAGCAGAGCCGCCATTGTTGTCGGTCCCGCTATGCTGACTTTATAGTCCCGCTGCAATATCTCGACCATTCCGCGTCTGACCGCCTCTGCGTAAAGGCCTTCAATCGGGAAAAACATAATGGCAAAATCGGTTGTGTTGGGCGGATCGATATATTTTTCATGAATGTCCTTTGCCTCTTGCTTTATTCTGCTCATAAGCAGTTTTGCGGCGAGGTCAATTTTTACCGCATCGGCCTCATCATATGCATCAACAAGATCGGAATATGCATCCATCGGAAATTTTGCGTCAATCGGAAGATACGTAATTGACCCGTCATCGCTCGGCAGCTTAACCGCAAATTCGACGTGGTCACGGCTTCCCTGCTTTGTCACGACCTCACGGTCGTACTGCTCATTTGACATCATTTGCTCCAAAATCGCACCGAGCTGTATCTCACCTAAAATTCCTCGCGTCTTGACATTTGACAGGACTTTTTTCAAGTCTCCTACACCCACTGCAAGCGTCTGCATCTCACCGAGGCCCTTGTAAACCTGCTCCAGCCGTTCACTAACCATGCTGAATGACTGGCTGAGTTTGTCGTCGAGCGTTTTTTGGAGCTTTTCATCAACGGTCTCCCGCATTTTTTCCAGCTTTTGATTATTGTCATTTTGAAGCGATGTAAGTCTGCTCTCGATTGTGGTGCGGATATTGTCCAGTCTCTGCTCGCTTTGCACCGAATAGTTTTTAAGGCTTTCTCCCACGGCTCTGAGATTATCCGCAACTCCCTTGGTCAGCACGTCCATCCGTGAGTCCTGACGGTCAAACGAGCCCTGCACAGAGCGCGCAAGCATGTCCGACATATTCATGATGCCGTCCATTGATTCTCTGCGCGACTCGCGCTGCTCTTGTATTATATCCTGACGTACAGCCTTGATGTCTCCGTCTCCGCTTACAGCAGCAGTTATCTTAATTACAATGATTATCGCCAAAACAAAGATGGCAAGCACAATAACCATTATTCCAATCAATAGAGCTTCGGTCATAAAAACCCCCATATGCGCAGAGTGCACAGTTAACTTTAAACAGCCTCTAAGCAAGTACCTGAGCGTGTTAGTCATGTGCTGCGATTTCCGTTTTTTGCGGCACTCGGTGTGCCGAATGCCCTCATTTTGCGTCTGGACACACAAATGCGGTGCTTGCCGATAAATGCTTTGCAATCCGCACATATCAGCGGATTTCTTCATTTTCCGCAGCACAGAAAAATGTTCCTTTTGATTATACACCAAAAAGAACATTTATTCTACCTATTTTTTTATGACAAATTTCTTCTCCGTACCTTCGCGTATACGCTTAATGTTGCTTCGGTGCTCAAAGATGACAAGCCCGCAGATACAAACAGCAAAAAATGTCGAGAACAGCCATTCTTTCCCTGCGAGCAGACTGTATATAAGATTCACCGGAGGATAAGCCAGAGCTGCCATTATTGAGCAGATTGAAATTGTTTTTGTAATGGCAAAGGCTATTGCAAAAAGCACCGCGAGCACAAGCAGGATTGTGGGATTGAGCACAAGCAGAACCCCTGCAGTCGTCATAACTCCCTTGCCGCCCTTAAATCCGAAATACAGCGGAAAAAGATGTCCCATTATGGCAAACAGCGCCGCGAGATAACCTCCGAGATAAGGGTTCAGAGCTGCCGACTCAAAAAGCCATCTTCCAAGCACAATGGAGATTGCGCCCTTGGCGAAATCTCCGAAGCCTGTGAGCGCACCCGCAAGCGAGCCTACCGAGCGCAAAACATTTGTCATTCCGGCATTTCCGCTTCCGAGTGTGCGTATATCTTTTTTTGCCAAAATGCGCGTTGTGATAATCCCAAAGCTCAGCGAGCCGAGCAGATATCCTTCGATTACGGTCAATACAATTATTAGAACTCTCATTGTTTAAACTTTATCTCCTCTTTCACGAACAACCACTCTGATCGGTGTCCCCTCAAGTCCAAAGGTTTCCCGGATTTGATTTTCAAGATATCTCTGATATGAGAAATGGAACAAATCCGCTCTGTTGCAAAAGGTGACAAATGTCGGCGGTCTTGTTGACGCCTGTGTCATATAATAAATCTTAAGCCGTTTTCCCTTGTCCGACGGCGGCTCGACCCTTGATATGGCACGCGCCAGCAGGTCATTGAGCATACCTGTCGTCACACGCATCGCGTTCTGTACATCGACGTATTTTATAAGCTCAAGCAGTCTGTCGACCCTCTGCCCTGATTTAGCCGAGATAAAGATAATCGGTGCATAGGACATAAAGCTGAAATCTCTCTCATACTGCTCACGCTGTTTTTCCATTGTTTTGCCGTCTTTTTCTACCAAATCCCATTTATTCACAGCAATGATACACGCCTTACCCTTTTCGTGGGCGTATCCTGCAACCTTGCTGTCCTGTTCCGTGAAGCCCTCAGTGGCGTCCACCATTATGACACACACATTTGCGCGGTCAACGGCAGCCAGTGCACGCATAACGCTGTATCTCTCGATATCATCGTTAATATTGCCCTTTTTACGCATTCCCGCAGTGTCTATAATCGTAAATTTGCCGTGTTCATTCTCAATAACGGCATCAACGGCGTCGCGGGTCGTCCCCGCTATATCCGAAACAATCATTCGATTTTCACCGATAATGTAGTTTGTCAGTGATGATTTGCCTACATTCGGCTTGCCGATTATTGCAACCTTTATGTCATCTTCACCATCTTCGGTGTCCTCGCTCGGGGTAAGATGTTTGCATACTTCGTCAAGCAGATCACCCGTGCCGTGACCGTGGACCGAAGAAACAGCAATCGGTTCTCCGAGACCCAAGGAGTAAAAATCGTAAAATTCCAGCGGGAGACCTCCGACTGTGTCGCATTTATTCACTACGAGCACCACCGGTCTTCCGCTTTTTTGCAAAATGGATGCAATTTCGATATCCGCCGCAGTCACGCCTGCTTTGAGGTCTGTGACCATGATGACGACATCGGCCATATCTATTGCAAGCTGTGCCTGTGCACGTATGTGCTTCAATATCTCGTCATCTGTGCCTGTTTCGATTCCGCCCGTATCTATCATCTGGAATTTATAGCTCTGCCACTCACACTCACCATATACACGGTCGCGTGTCACACCGGGCATATTATCGACAATTGAGCGGCGCTCGCCTATCAGCTTGTTGAACAGTGTCGATTTGCCGACATTAGGTCTGCCGACAACCGCAACTACGTTATTTGCCATCTTTTTTACCTTTCACGCAGAGCCTCAATCAAATCTGCTCCGTCACTTACTATCCGTATTTTTTTATTGAGCTTTCGAGAAAGCTGTTCGACCGTGATGCTGTCAAGGAACATGTCCCCCTCACGTCTCAGCATATTTTCGGGAATCAAAAGCGTATCCCCCTTTATGGTTTTCCCGCCGAGCTGCGAAATTATATCAGTCGCTGTAACAAGCCCCGAAACAACTACATTGCCGCCGAAAAAATTGTTTTTAATTGCGACAACCTCGCACCTGAGTCTCGGAATTTTTTGCTTTGCCTTTTCTGTCAGTCCGAGAATTGTCTCGTATGCTGCCTCACCGGTTGCAATAGTGCATGTGTGCTCATCCCTGTCCTCCACCGCTTCGTCAAGCGCATAGCTGAAGTCATCCGCCAGCACCGCGAGCATTCCAACCCCGTTCTCGGTCTGCAAAAGCTCGTCATAATATTCAATCGGCGGAATCCTCCGCCCTGCAAGCAGAAAGAACTCATCGGCGGGATATGCGAGATTCACCCCGTATTTTTGCTTGCAATCGGCGTTGATGTCCCCCATTATATCGAGCACCTCACAGGCACTTTGTCGGTCAAAAGCCTCAAGCTTTGCAAGTCCCTCTCTGTGCTCTGT
This sequence comes from Oscillospiraceae bacterium, assembly GCA_036644375.1. GTDB lineage: Bacteria > Bacillota > Clostridia > Oscillospirales > Ruminococcaceae > CALWZE01. The sequence goes on along the minus strand of JAVXQD010000006.1, from coordinate 70,941 downwards.
CAAACCTACGGGTACACATGCGATGCTTTGAACCGACGGATAAAGCGCAGTCAGATTCCCGAGCGTTTTGCGAAGCTCCTCGCCGTCGTTTAATCCTCGGCAGAGCACAATCTGGCAATTTATCTCAAGACCCGCCTGCGCAAGCTGATAGAGATATTTCAGCTTCTCACCGGCGAACCTGTTTCCCATCATCTCACATCTGAGTTTTTCGTTAGTTGTGTGAATGGATATGTTGATGGGGGAAACCTTCATTTCAATTATGCGCTGAACCTCACGGTCACCGAGATTCGTGAGTGTGATATAATTTCCGAACAAAAACGACAGCCTCTCATCGTCGTCCTTAAAATAAAGGCTCTCGCGCAGACCCTTTGGAAGCTGATCAATAAAACAGAATACACAGCTGTTTCTGCAGGTATGTTGAGTATCCATGAGGAAGCTCTCGGACTCTATGCCAAGCCGATCATATTGGCCCTTGAACAGCTCATATACTTTTATTTCCGCACTGTTCTTATCTTGAATTTCAAGCCTTAAATGAGTGGCGGCAGTGTGAAATCCATAATCCAGCACATCGTTTATTGCGTGCCCGTTGACACTTATCAGCAGAGAGCCGAGAGGTATATTCAGCTGTTCCGCAGAGCTTTGCGGCTCAATGCTTGAAATGACAATCGACATTTTTATACATCCTTTTTATAAATTACAAAAAAGACGAGGAATAAATCCTCGTCTTTGAATGTGTCAAAACTATGCTTCCTTATTGACAACTTCTTTGTCCTTGTAATAACCGCAATTGCCGCACACTTTATGGGGAATCATCAATTCACCGCAATGCGAGCATCTTGCAAAACAGGGAAGGGGAAGTTTCCACACCGAGGAACGTCTTTTGTCACGTCGAGTTTTGGAAACCCTTCTTTTTGGTACTGCCACTTTAAGCACCTCCTCATTGTGTGAATAGTCAAGTGTGAGCAGTCACATTAATTTTTTTGTTGGCACTTTTTACGTGCTTTAATATTATATCTGTATAAAAGCCCCTTGTCAATAGCTTTTATGCGGAAATATCACATATATTTCTTGATTCCGTCCGTGAGGTTTTCAAGGTCGGTAGACACTGTGAATACAATTTTAAGCGAGTTAGTCGCAAGCTCTTCAATGCGGTCAAGCAGCACAGAAAAATCCTCGACATCATTGTTGCCTATTTTCAAAATTCCGTCCACATACACTTCTTCAATATCATAGTTACCCGCGAGAATTCCCATAAAGAATCCGAAGAACGCATCATAACCCTTAATTGCGTAATCGTCAACATCAATTATGCGAACCGATGATTTTATATTATATGTCGACTTCATCCCTTTTTCGATGCAGACTATATTCCCTGTAACGGTCTGCGCAGACTCATTGATCATATCAATCATCATTTTTGTTTTGCCTGAACCCTTGTTTCCAACAATAAGCTTGATCATTGGCGTAAATCCTCCGAAGTTTTTTACTTTATTCTTTTTATGAGCTGTTCTCTTTCACTTTCAAAGCCCGGTTTGCCGAGCAAAGCAAACATGTTTTTCTTGTAGCTCTCAACACCCGGCTGATTGAACGGGTTTATCTTAAGCATATACCCGGACACGGCACACGCGCGCTCAAAGAAATAGATAAGCTCTCCGATATTGAGCTCATCGATTTCGTCGACCTCAACGACCATGCACGGAACCTCTCCCTCGACATGGGCGAGAATTGTGCCGCTCTGCGCATTTTTGTTGACATATGACATAGTCTTGCCGCCGAGATAGTTAAGCCCGTCAAAGTCCTCGGCCTCCATGTCTACAGTAAAGTCGGATGCCGGCTTTTTGAATTCAACAACAGTTTCGAGCATGACCCTTGAGCCGTCCTGAATAAACTGACCCATGGAATGCAAATCGGTCGAAAAGATAACCGAGGTGGGCATAAGTCCTTTTTTGTCCTTGCCCTCGCTCTCGCCGAAAAGCTGCTTCCACCACTCCGAAAACAGAGAAAATGCCGGTTCGAAGCAGGACAGAGTCTCAACTCGCTTGCCCTTATTATAGAGTATGTTTCGGGCACACGCGTATATATTAGTGGGGTTTTCAGGCAGATCGTTGCTGAACTTCTCCTGAGCTGCCCTCGCTCCGCACATCAGCTTGTCTATATCAAAGCCGGCGGCGGCTATAGGCAAAAGCCCGACCGCCGTAAGCACGGAATATCGTCCGCCTATATCATCGGGAATGACAAAGGTCTGATATCCCTCATTGTCCGACAGCCCTTTAAGCGTGCCTCTCGCCCTGTCTGTAGTTGCATAAATGCGCTCCGCCGCCTCCTGCTTGCCATAGCGCTCTTCAAGAATTTTCTTAAAAATGCGAAAAGCAAGTGCCGGCTCGGTGGTAGTTCCTGATTTGGACACGATATTTACGCTGAGTCGTTTTCCCTCACACAGCTTAACGAGGTGGTTGATATAGTCCCCGCTGATATTATTGCCCGCAAAATATATTTTTAACGGGCTGAATTCGTTAAAAAACTGACTTCCGAGCATTTCAATAACCGCACGGGCGCCGAGATACGAGCCTCCGATACCGATGACAACCAAAACGTCACTGTCACTGCGAATTTTCTGGGCCGCAGCTTTTATACGTGTGAATTCATCCGTATTGTAGTCGCTTGGCAAATCGCGCCATCCGATATAGTCATTGCCCTTTCCCGTTCCGTCAGCAAGCTGCAGACAGGCTGTTTTGAGGTTTCCTGCAACAGCTTCGAAATCGCTTTTTGAAACAAACCCGTCAAGGTATGCCGAATTGATTTTAACTGCCATTTTTTTACCTTCAATTCATATATGTTTAATATATATCTTAGGCTTATGATATAGCAATATTCCGCTTATGTCAAGGAAAATGACTGAACCTCACATGGTAAAAGCCGCCTTGAGAAGCCTGACGATACCGCTCTGAAACTGAAGCTTCGCAATCGCATTCTCAGCGGTAACAGGGTAATTTCCTATCGCAATTCCGTCACAGTAAACAGTGATTTTACCCAATACCTGACCCTGCTCAACCGGCGCATTAACTTTTTGATTCATTTCAATTTCACACATCACCGACTCGGACTTTCCCTTTTCAACCACGACATTTTTCGGTATATCGTACACAATCCCGCACTGCTCCTCCTCACCGAGACTGACCTCAACGGGCGTCAGAAGTGCCATATCGAGCTTGATTGGCGCAAGTTCGTAATTTGCAAAGCCGTATTCGAGAAGTGTTCCGGCACCGGCAAATCTCGCTTTTGAATCCGACGAGCCGAGTACGACGGCAATGAGCTCCATATCGTTTCTGATTGCAGACGCCGAGATGCACACCCCCGCCTTATTTGTTGTCCCTGTCTTTATTCCGGAAATTCCATTAAAGGATTTCAGCATTTTATTTGTGTTGGTGAGCTGTGTCTCGCCATTTCTCAGCTCATCCATCCACGTGGTGATATAATTTCTAACCAATTCGTGCTTGAGAATCTCACGCGACATCAGCGCCACATCACGCGCACAGGAAATGTGCCCGTCCTCGTCGAGTCCGTTTGAATTTTTAAAGGTTGTTTTCGTCATTCCCAGCTCTGCCGCCTTTTGATTCATCATCGAGACAAATCCGTCCTCGCTGCCACCCACATGCTCTGCAAGTGCAACCGCCGCGTCATTGGCACTCGCAACCGACACCGCCTTTAAAAGCTCGTTGACCGTAAAAATTTCGCCCGGTTCAAGCCAAATCTGCGACCCGCCCATCGAAAAGGCATGCTCGCTTATATTCACAGTTTCATCAAGTGATATTTTCCCGCTTTCCAACGCCTCCATGACCAATATAATTGTCATCACCTTAGTTATAGATGCAATTGCACGCGGCTCGTCGGCATTTTTTTCATAGAGCACCTCACCCGTCTCTCTCTCTACAAGAACAACCGCCGAAGCGTCCAGCGGCAGTTCCTCCCTATTTGCAAACGCGGCCGTATAGCAATCGGAAAGTCCGGTCATTTGGGCAAACTCATCGTTTGAGTTGGTTTCAAATGCAAAAACAAAATTTTGCAGCAGCAGCGCGCATATCGTCAATATGGCAATAGTTTTTAATTTTATCATCTTTCATACCTCCATAACAAAGGGTATGCGGCGGCTTTGTTGTTTTTTCCTTTATTGTTATGTATAATTCTTTTTATAGTATATTTCGGGAGTGCAATGGTGAATATTTTTTTATATACCTTCGGCTGTAAGGTTAACAGCTTCGAGACAGCTGCAATGTCCGAGCTTCTTGTTAAAAAAGGATATCAAATCGCAACATCGGATTCGGATGCAGACGTCATTGTGATAAATTCCTGCACCGTTACCGCCAATGGAGACAAACGGGTTCGCCAATATCTTCGGCGCGTAAAGAGGTTGAATCCGCAAGTAATAACAGTTCTTTCGGGCTGTTTTCCCCAGGCATTTCCCGAACAGGCGTCCGAATTTACCGAGGCCGACATAATCATGGGAACCGGTAACCGCAATGAGCTTCCCGACCTGTTGTCGAATTTCATCACAGACAGGAAACCTCGGATAAGCATCGCCCCAAACTCCGGCAAAACGTTCGAGATTCTGAAAACCGAAAATCTTGATGGGCACACCAGGGCATTTTTGAAAATCGAGGATGGATGTGAGCGTTTTTGCGCCTATTGTATTGTTCCTTTTGCGCGGGGTCCGGTTCGCTCAATGCCGCTGGATCGTTTGAGGGAACAGCTCAAAATGTTCGCGGACAACGGCTACAAGGAAATTGTCCTGTCCGGAATCAATTTGTCCTGCTATGGGCGCGGCACGGAGCACAATCTCGCAGATGCGATTGAATGCGCTGCCGACATTGACGGAATCGAGAGAATTCGTCTCGGCTCTCTTGAGCCGGATCTTTTGAGTGACGACATGCTGCACAGAATGTCAAGGGTTGAAAAGCTGTGTCCCCAGTTTCATCTCGCACTGCAAAGCGGGTGTGACGCAACTTTAAAGCGCATGAACCGCAAATACTCAATCTCGCAATACGTCGAGGTCTCTCAAAAAATCAAGGGTATGTTTATCTCACCGACCTTCACGACCGATGTCATGGTTGGGTTTGCGGGCGAGACTGACGATGATTTTGATGCAAGCCTGAAATTCGTGAGTGAGTTCGGATTTTTAAAGTGCCACATATTCCCCTATTCCATCCGCTCCGGAACTGCGGGCGCAAAAATGCCCTGTCAGATAGATAAATACGTAAAGGACAAACGCGCGGCACTGATGAGCGAAGCCGCTCAAAAATCCCGCGTAAAGGTTATGCAAGAGTTTGTTGGCAAGCCGGCGCGCGTTATTCTCGAAACAATGCAGGACGACGGCGCATACAGCGGATATACCGACCGCTATCTGCCCGCACTTGTATATGGCCGGGGTTTGCACAAGCATGATATCATCGAGGGAACAATCTCCGACCTTCACGGGGATTACTGTGTGATAAGGCTCGGACAGTGATGACATCCTTTGCTTTTGAAATCCACTTATTCGGTTTGCCCGGTGCACAACGAACTGAATCTTGCTTCCGGCTGCTGCGGCACAGACGCAGATGACAATAATGGATTCTGTTTTTTGAACGGTGCCGCTCACTTGCCTATTACCGAAAATCATACGAAAAAACGCCCTTGAAACCTATGACTCAATTGGGTTTCAAGGGCGTTTTATCGCTTTTTTATCTGTTTATATCTATCATCTTAACCTCGGATGCGGACATGAGATATTCACTGATGACCTGTACCGCCTCGGAGATTGTCAGGCAGCTCTGCTCACCGCTGATCATGTTTTTCAGCTTGACCATATTCTGAGCAATCTCCTCCTCTCCGAGGAACACCGCGAAGGGAATACCCTGCTTATCGGCGTATCCTATCCTGTGCTTGAACTTTTTGTTTTCAAAATATATCTGCGTGCGGATACCGCTTTTGCGCAATACCGACGAAGCACCTATTGCGTGGGACAGCTCGTCCGTCATCGGAATTATGAGCACATCCGCAGGGCTGTTGGCACCTCCGCCTATATAATTCATCTCGTTCAATATATAAAACAGACGCGTGAGTCCTATGGAAATTCCGACTCCGGGCAGCTGTTTTTCGGTGTAATAGCCGGCGAGGTTGTCATATCTTCCGCCCGAACAGATGCTTCCTATTTCGGGATGAGTGTTAAAGGTGGTCTCGTACACCGTGCCCGTATAGTAATCAAGCCCTCTGGCAATAGACAAATCAATGCGGTAATTTTTGCGCGGAACATCAAATGCATCTATGCATTTGGCGACAAGCTCAAGCTCCCCGACTCCGTTTTCAAACAGCTCATTCCCGTCTGACAGGGCGCGAAGCTTTTCGATTATCTGTTCATTTTCACCTTTTATTTCGATGAATCCGAGAATTTTTTCACACAGCTCCCCGTCAATTTCGAGTTCGAGAAGCTCTCTGAGCACCGTGTCCCTGCCCAGCTTTTCGATTTTGTCCACCGCGCGCATGATATCGCCCGCTTTTTCGTCCAGCGACAGCATTGCGAAAAAGCCCGAAAGGACCTTTCTGTTATTGATGCGTATTGTGAAATCGTCAAGACCGAGCTCGGTGAATATATTGTAGATGATGCTCGGAATCTCCGCATCATTTATTGTGCTCAGCTCTCCGTCTCCGATAATGTCAATATCCGACTGGTAGAACTCACGGAACCGTCCCTTTTGCGCTCGCTCACCGCGATAAACCTTTCCTATTTGATACCTCTTGAACGGAAATGTCAGCTCACTGTAGTTTTTCGCGACATATTTTGCAAGCGGGACAGTCAGGTCAAATCGCATCGCAAGGTCCGTGTCTCCCTTTGTAAAACGGTAGACCTGCTTTTCGGTCTCTCCTCCCGCCTTCGCAAAAAGGATTTCGGCATATTCCAGCACCGGCGTATCGAGCGGATAAAAGCCATACAGGCCATATACACGCTCAAGTGCAGCTTTTATTTTATTGAATTGGAGCTGTTCCTTAGGCAGCAGCTCCATGAAGCCCGAAAGTGTTTTGGGCTTTACGATATTGGGATTCATCTCATATCCTCCGATTTTCGCGGTTCTTTTTATATTTGTTTTCGGCACAAATGGCCCGTTTTATCACAGCGGGAAATCGACGACAACTCTCTTATCGGTCTATTCTCAGCTTTATTATGTAAAAAGCTCTTTCCGAACCGATTTTTTTCGTCAAATTTCCGCATCAAACGCAAAAGCTGTCAGTGTGCGGCATAATTTGCCACTCATTTTTTACTCTTCGAATTGTTCAGTATGTCATCAAGCAACTCATTTGCATCCTCCCGTGCCTGTTCGGTTTGATCGTGGCAGGGATAGAGTCCGCTCCCCCGTTTCTGCTCGAAAATCATGCCCTCTGTCGGCACGCAGTTAAAGGCGGATTGTTCCTTGCAGTGTTCGCAGCCATTTTCGTCCACAAGCACCACCGTTTCATTTTCTATTCTGTCAACACTGTATTTCATAGTCTATGCCACCTTCGATATATTTTCGGAAACCGTGATTGACTTTCCGTCCGACACAAATGATATGTCTCCGTCTCTATCTGTTCTCAGAAGCTCGGCGTCGGCTCTTTTCACATTCAGCATAACATCGGCTGACGGATAGCCATACTGATTATCCCTGCCGCACGACACCACAACGTACTGAGGACTTACCGGCTTTAAAAAATCAATACCGGTAGAAAATTTCGATCCGTGATGCCCCGCCTTAAGGACGTCGCTTTTCAGATCTGCGCCATCTGCCATCAGATTCTGCTCGACTTCAAACCCCGCATCTCCCATAAATAAAAACGACGTGTCACCGTAAACGTATTTTATAACCAATGAGCATTCGTTAAGGTCTTTGTAGCCGCCCGCACTGAGAACCGTCAGCTGCCCTTTATCAAGCACAAACTGCTCATCTGTACCCGCAAGCCATGTATTTATTCCGTTTTCTTTGAGCGTCTTCAGAAAGTTCATGTAGGTATTGTTTGTCGGAGTTTTGTCCTTGGGCACGTTGGTCATCATCATTCGCCCGGTCTCAAAATTTTTCAGCACCTTAATCAGCCCGCCGATATGATCCTTGTGCGGATGCGTGGCGAAAATATAATCGAGCTTTTTTATTCCCTTTTCCCTCAGCATATTACACAGCTCATCGTCGGTGGATATATCCCCTCCGTCTATGAGCACATTCATCTCGGGAGTTTCAATGAGCGTTGAATCGCCCTGCCCGACATCAATAACGGTCACGCATATTTCATCGGCCGCCAAGTCCTTTACATTCGCAGCCGGCTCATTACCTGTCTCTTCATCGGTCAAATCGCTTTGCTGTGTCCCGTAATCAAGCCCGACCGCCTTAAAAATTTGCTCCCATGTGAGAGTACCCGTGCCATATACCATAATCAGCAGCACCGCCGACAAAATTACGGCGACAATAAGCGCAGACACTTCCAACCTTTTTTTGCTGACGTGCGGTACGAATTTCGGATTCTTTTTAAGCTGCTTCATTGCTATACCTCAGGAGACAGTAAATACCGTCAATCCCTGTTCATCAGCCGTTCCTGCCACTGCTGACGCGTGAGATGCACCTCCCGCGGTTTGCTCCCGTCGGGCTGCCCGATTATTCCCATCTTCTCCATCTCGTCCATTATTCGTGCCGCACGCCCGTACCCGAGCTTCAATCTGCGCTGCAGCTGAGATGTCGAGGCCTGCCCCGCCTCAACTACAACCTCAATCGCCTCCTCAAGCATCGGGTCGGAATCAGCGTCAGACGGTGCGCTTTTCCCCTTTGCATTGGCGGCATTTTCTTCCATCTCCTTGATGAATTGCTCATTATAGCTGGCGACCGCAAACTGTTTGAGAAACTCAACAACCTTGTTGACCTCGGAATCGCTGACGTAGCAGCCTTGGATTCTGACAGGTTTTGACTGCCCGACAGGCAAAAACAGCATGTCCCCGCGACCGATCAGCTTTTCTGCACCCGATCCGTCAATGATTGTACGGCTGTCTATCTGTGAGGAAACCTTAAACGCAATGCGCGTCGGAATATTGTTTTTAATTGTTCCGGTTATGACGTCAACCGAGGGGCGCTGTGTTGCCACCACAAGATTTATGCCTGCTGCGCGTCCCATCTGAGCGATGCGGCAGATAGCATCCTCCACCTCATTGGGAGAGGTCATCATAAGATCGGCGAGCTCGTCAATTACAATGACAATGCGCGCCTTCTTTTCAAGCGGCTCACCCTCATCGGTATCTGTGACAGCGTCATTTGATTCCTGTGCATCGAGCTTTCTTTGCACTAAAGCATTGTACTCGTCGATATTCCTTGAGCCATACTGTGAAAACAGCCTGTATCGCTTCATCATCTCGCTCACTGCGGAACCAAGCGCTCCGGCCGCTTTTTTCGGGTCTGTGACTACGGGAATGTAGAGGTGCGGCAGCCCCGTATAGCTTGTAAACTCAACCATTTTTGGGTCGATGAGAATAAGCTGCAAATCCTTTGGTGCAGACTTGTACACAAGACTTATCAGCATAGAGTTTATGCAGACTGATTTTCCCATTCCGGTGGAACCTGCAATCAGCAGATGAGGCATTTTGGAAATATCTCCGATTCTGACCGCACCGCTTATGTCCTTTCCTATCGCGAAGGTCAACGGCGCTTTTGAATTGCGAAAGGTATCGCTTTCGATGACAGACCGCAGATTTACAACAGAGACCGACTTGTTGGGTATCTCTATTCCAACCGCAGCCTTCCCCGGAATCGGCGCTTCGATACGAACCCCCTCGGCCGCCAGATTCAGCGCGAGATCGTCCGCGAGATTTACGATTTTATTGAGCCTGACGCCCGTTTCGGGCTGCAGCTCATAGCGCGTGACAGAAGGTCCGCGCGTTACATTGACCAATTTGGTTTTCACCCCGAAGCTGTCGAGCGTTGAGACAAGCGCCTCGGCGTTTGATCGGACTTTTGCATCCATGTCCGCAGCATTCTCGGCCTTTTGCCTGTCGAGCAGCGACAGGGGCGGAAAGTGATATTCCTCCGCAACCGTTTTGCGTATATTGTCCTCCTGCGTCGGCTTGCGCTCAAATTCAGTGTCGAACAGATGTGGTATATCCTCCTTTTGCGCCTCGCCCGCCTCTTTAAAGGACTCCTCCATGCGGCGGCTGAAATCCTTTTCGCGTATCGGGACACGTGTTGCGTATGTGGCATAGGTTTTTATAGGCTCTGCAATATTATCGTCCGTAAAATCCGTGAACAAACCGCTCACCGTCTCCTGCTGCTTGAGCAGATCGGACACCACCTCTGCCGCGGGTCCGGTCGGTATTGAGTGTGTGTTGACTATTATATCAATATCATCGATTCCGGTTTCCGCCTCTATCTCAAAATCCGGTCCGAGCGGTATATCTATACTGCTCATTCCATCGCTTTTGATCGATGCTGCCTCCCGCGCAATCTGTGACGCCTTTTTTTTGCCCTCCGTGCTGAAATCAATCGGAAGCAGCTTGACACTGCTCTCAGGCAGGGGATCGGGAACCGTATCGGTCGAGATTGTTATGTTTTCATCATATCCAAGCTCCGGGTTTTCTATGGGCTCGGGCTCAATCGGCACGTCTATTTCAAATCTGCTCTTTTTGTGAAAAAACGTGGAAAAAAAGCTCGGCTCGCGATTTGCACGCGCCGGTCTTGAATCTTCAATTCCCTCATCAACATTCTCGGGGTCTCTGCGCGTCTGCGTTTTTATCGCATCTATCGGCTTGCGCACCCCATTTACGAGATCGACGACAGTTTTGCCTGTGATCATCATAATGAGAACAAAAACCAGGGCTGATATCACAACCTTTGCTGCCGTTTCTCCACAGCCGTATATCAGCGTCCATCCAAGCAGCGCAGACACGGCACCGCCGCCCTTCAACAGTTTTCCGTCATTAAACAGAATGGCGATATCGGTTATGAAGGTTCCGTCAATTCCGCTCTTTCCGAAAATAAGAAGAGCGCCTGAAATGGCAAAAAACAATATCGTACCCTTTATCATTATCGGCAGTGCGGGATTTTTTCCGAACGCATATGCTATTGCAAACCAAAACGCAAATGGTCCCGCAATGTACGCAAGCACACCGAATACCCCAAAAAAACCGTCGTGGACAGTTTTCCAGATACTCTCTCCCTCAATAAACGCAAGTGCGGTCAATAAAATACCGACAGCAAATAAAATTATTGCCGTCTGTTCGCGCTTTTGCTTTTGCCGGGTCTCCAACTGCTCCTGCCTGCGCCGTTTGTCAAGCTCCGCTTTTGTCGGACGCCCTTTCTTTTTTGTTGTGCTTGACGCCATTATCTCACTCCCTGATGAATAAGCGAATCCACAATCGCGACGATATTCCCGCCGGCGATATGTTCAACAATACCTATAATCAAAACAATTACTCCGAGAATAAGTGTATAGTATGCAAATATGCCAAACCTGTCGGTTTTTACAATCCATGTCAAAAGCTTTATCGCAAGCAGACCGACAACGGCCGAAACAACCATTCCGATAACCAGCGGCAGCGAAAACTGAATACCCTCTTTTACAGCGTCAAGGAATTCAAACAAACTCGCGCCCATAATTGCGGGTATTCCCATAATAAACGAAAATTGAACCATGAATTCACGCGAAAATCCGCTTAAAAGACCTATTGATATTGTCGAACCGGATCGGGAAACTCCCGGAAGAGCCGCAAAGCCCTGAAAAAAACCTATTCGCAGCGCATCGCGCGGAGTCATGTCGACTGCTGTTTTTCTTCCCTTTACACATTTGTCCGCAAGAAAAAGCAGCGTGCCGGTGAACAGAAAGCAAAATCCCTCGACAATGATATCGCTGTCCTCGGACAGCATTGCGAAATAATCCTTTACAAAAAAGAATCCAAGCAGCGGAATTAACGTTATCAAAATCATGATAACACCCTTGCGCTCCTCGTTTGATTCCTTGTATTTGAATTTTCGTGTGAAGATATCTCCGATCATTTTAAATGCTTCTACAATCATTTTCCAAATTGTTTTATAAAACGCGAGAAAGACCGCCACAAGCGTGCCGACATGCAGCATCACCGTAAAGAAAAGCGCATTTTCCCCCGAAAGTCCGAACAAGTGCTGAAAAAGAGCAAGATGCCCATCGCTTGAAACAGGCAAAAACTCCGTAAGTCCCTGTATTATTCCCTGTAAAACTCCGTCGAGAATCGTCATTGTTTATCTCCTTATGTACATCACATTTCCGTAAAATAATGTGTCAAAATCTCATTGTATATAATAACATACTTTATATCATTTTCAAACCTTTCTTATACGGGGTCTATTGCCGAATTATCCGCAAGCTTCGCAATTCGGCAAGCCCCACGGTAAATGATATACAAAATCCGCGCCGCCATGCACAAAAGCACTGCGGCGCGGATAATTTTTATCGGTTTTCTTTTTTTCGTCTGCGTATCTTTTGATATAGATACCTCATCGCGTCCCCCAGCGAGCCCATGCTGTCTATAAGCCCTATTTCAACTGCCTGTCCGCCATCGAGCACCGTCCCGACATCCATCACAAGTTCACCCGTTTTCATGAGCAGCTCCGTAAAGGTCTCTCGGTTAATTCCGGAATGGTCACATATAAATCCGGTTATGCGCTCCTGCATTCTGTCAAAATGCTTCATGGTCTGAGGTACTCCGAGCATCATGCCGGAATGGCGCACGGGATGCACGGTCATCGTCGCCGTCGGCACAATAAACGACCTGTCCGCACTCACTGCAAGCGGTATACCTATTGAATGTCCTCCGCCCAGCACAAGCGATGCTGTCGGCTTTTTCATACCCGCAATAAGCTCGGCTATAGCAAGTCCGGCCTCGACATCGCCGCCGACCGTATTCAGAATAATCAGCAGACCGTCAATATCCGGGTCCTCCTCGATAGCCACCAGAAGCGGTATTACATGCTCGTATTTCGTCGCCTTGGTTCCCTGCGGAAGCTCGGTGTGACCCTCGACCTGACCGACTATCGTCAGGCAGTGTATTGGATATCTACCCTTGGTTTTCGCAACCGAGCTTGTCTCCAGCATCAAATCTGTATCCAGAATGCTCTCGGAGTTTTCTTCATCCGAATTCTCCTGTTCCTTTGGCCTATCGTCTTTTTTTTTCGTTCCTTTTTTGGTTGTTTTTTCCGCGTTCATACCCGCACCTCATTTCTCATATATTTTTACCGAAAAATATCAAATTACTCGAAAACTGTGCGTTAATAAATTGACAATATTGTGTTAAAGTATTAAACTACTTATTAATTAATCTTACTTACTTATCATGGAGGTGTCATTACTTTGGGCATGAATGTAACTCAGAAAATTCTTTCCTCACACATCGTTGAGGGTGAAATCGGCAAGAGCGGAGAGCTTGGGCTTCGCATTGATACGACCCTTACTCAGGACGCAACGGGCACGATGGCATATTTGCAGTTTGAGGCAATGGGCATACCTCGTGTAAAAACCGAGCTGTCAGTTGCATATATCGACCACAACACCCTGCAAAGCGGATTTGAAAACAGCGACGACCACGAATTCATAAGAACCATAGCAAAAAAATACGGTATCCGCTACTCAAAGCCCGGAAACGGCATCTGTCACCAGGTAAATCTTGAGCGCTTCGGCAAGCCCGGAAAAACGCTCATCGGCTCGGACAGCCATACGCCTACGGGCGGCGGTATCGGTATGCTCGCATTCGGCGCAGGCGGTCTTGATGTCGCCGTTGCTATGGGCGGCGGAACATATTATATAAGCTCACCGAAAATAGTCGGTGTAGAGCTGACAGGCAAACTCAGAAACGGAGTCGGTGCAAAGGACGTCATTCTCGAAATACTGCGGCTTCTTTCCGTGAAGGGCGGAGTCGGAAAAATCATGGAGTATTTCGGCAGCGGAATAAAAAGCCTGTCTGTTCCGGAACGCGCCACTATCACCAATATGGGCGCGGAATTAGGCGCAACAACCTCGATTTTCCCGAGCGATGAAGTCACGCGCGATTTTTTAAAGGCGCAGGGACGCGAACAGGATTATGTCGAGATTATCGCAGACCCGTGCCCGAGCTATGACGAGACAATAAAAATAGACCTCAGCTCGCTCGTTCCGCTCTGTGCATGCCCTCATATGCCCGACAATGTAAAGGCCGTCAAGGATATCAAGGATCTGAAAATCAATCAGGTATGCATTGGCTCCTGCACAAACTCCTCTCTCTTTGACATGCTCAAGGTCGCTTGGATTTTAAAGGGCAAAACCGTGTCAGAGGAAGTCAGTCTCGTAATTGCCCCGGGATCAAGACAGGTACTTGACATGCTTTCAGATTGCGGTGCACTGACCGATATTCTGAATTCGGGTGCGCGTGTTCTTGAGTGCGCGTGCGGGCCGTGCATCGGAATGGGTCAGTCGCCGCAGAGCAAAGGCGTAAGCCTGCGCACTTTTAACCGCAATTTCGAGGGTCGATCGGGCACAAAAGACGCGCTCCTCTATCTTGTAAGTCCTGAAACAGCAGCAGTCAGCGCGCTGACCGGAGTGCTGACCGATCCGACTGAGATGTGCAAAAATCTCGATATCAAACTTCCCGATTCATTCACAATAAATGACAATATGATTGTGATGCCCGCCACAGAGCAGGAGTCCGCCGATGTGAAAATTTCACGGGGTCCGAACATCAAGCCCTTCCCCGTGTCAAAGATTCTCAATGATGAAATACACGCCCCTATCGTGCTCAAAGTCGGAGACAATATCACCACAGACCACATCATGCCCGCGGGCTCTGCCATTCTTCCATATCGATCAAATATTCCATATCTGTCAAAGTTCTGCTTCACGCGCTGCGATGACAATTTCCCCGGACGTGCGAAGGCGGCCGGTGAGGGAATCATTATCGGCGGTGACAATTACGGTCAGGGCAGCTCGCGTGAGCATGCCGCCCTTGTGCCTCTGTATCTCGGAATACGCGCCATAATCGCGACAGGCTTTGCCAGAATTCACAAGGATAACCTTGTGAACGCGGGCATTGTCCCTCTTGTTTTCGCAAGCAGATTCGACTATGAGGCTCTCTCTCTGAACGATCGGCTTGAAACACTTGATCTTGTTAAAGCCGTCAAGAGCGGCAGCGATATTGTCAATCTGCGCGATGCCAAAAGCGGTAATAAGTTCATCGTTAAGCTTGAGCTTACTGAACGTCAGCGCAGCATTCTCCTTGCAGGCGGTCTGCTGAATTATACAAAACAACAAATAAAGTGACGGGTGAAATTCACAATGATTGATATTAACACTGCAAAAGAACAATTCGAAGCTCTCCTGAAGCAACAGCTTGACCGTTGCGAGCGCATGGCAAAGGACGGGGATTTTGACGATTACTCCAAACTGGACACGCTGATTATCGGCGTGTGCGGAGGAGACGGTATCGGTCCGTATATCTGCAAAGAGGCTGAGCGTGTACTGCGCTTTTTGCTCAATGATGAAATTAAGCAGAACAAAATTGTGTTTCGTGAAATTGAAGGACTGACAATTGAAAACCGCATTGCTCAGGGAAAGGCAATTCCGGATGACATTCTCGCAGAACTGAAAAAATGCAACGTAATTCTAAAAGGGCCCACAACTACACCGGATGCCGGAGACAAGGGACCGAATGTCGGAAGTGCAAATGTCGCTATGCGCCGTGAGCTTGATCTGTTCGCCAATATGCGCCCTGTTAAACTTCCCGGTGAGGGAATTGACTGGACGTTTTTCCGCGAAAATACCGAGGGAGCTTACGCAGTCGGCGACAAGGGAGTTTCTCTCGACGGTCTGTCGGTTGATTTCACGGTAACGACCGACGAGGGCACAAAGCGAATCGCGAAGCTCGCCTATGAATACGCGCGTACAAATGGCAAAAAACGCGTTTCAATCATCACAAAGGCAAACGTAATCAAGGAGACCGACGGGAAGTTTTTGCGTCTTTGCAACGAGATTGGTCTGTCATATCCCGAAATCACAACCGATGACTGGTATGCCGACATTCTGACCGCAAAGCTGATTGACACCGAGCGCCGCGGTATGTTCGAGGTTATCGTTCTGCCTAACCTTTACGGGGATATTATCACCGACGAGGCAGCGCAGATTCAGGGAGGTGTCGGAACGGCAGGCAGCGCGAATATAGGCAAACACTATGCCATGTTTGAGGCAATTCACGGAAGTGCTCCCCGCATGGTCGAGGAGGGACGCGCACAATATGCCGACCCCTGTTCGATGCTGCGCGCATCGGTCATGCTGCTTCGTCATATCGGAAAGCAGGAAAAGGCAGACCTTTTGGAAAAAGCTCTCGATTTCTGCATGTTCACTGACAAAAAACTTGTCATAACGGGCCGCAGCAGCGGCTGTACCTGCTCCGAATTCGGAGATTATCTGATGGCAACTGTCGAAAAAATAAAAATCGGAGAGGTGTAGTGTATAATGAAGCAAAATGAGTCGGTATCGCTTCTCGTAGTAAGGCGACTGCCGCGTTACTATCGCTTTCTCACCGAGCTGAAAAAAAGCGGAATCGTGCGAATTTCATCGAAAGAACTCGCAAAGCGCATGGGGTTGACAGCCTCGCAAATACGCCAGGACCTCAACTGCTTCGGCGGCTTTGGTCAGCAGGGCTACGGCTATAACGTAGACCAGCTCTCCGATGAAATCGAGCGAATTCTCTATCTGGACATAAGCATGCCCGCAATTATGATAGGTGTCGGAAACCTCGGGCGTGCGCTTACCTCCTATCTGTTTGAGGCAAAGGGCATAAAGCTCATCGGCTTATTTGACAAGAACCCCAAAAATATAACGGACATAAATCCGGATCTCAATGTAATGGGCATCACTAAGCTCGATGAATTCTGCTCTGAATATCACCCGATGGTTGCCATTCTGTGTATCCCGAGTGAGCACGCGCAGCAGATGGCCTCACGCCTTGTTGCATTGGGAATCAAGGGTTTTTGGAATTTCAGCCATGTCGAGCTTCATCTTGAACCGACAATATGTGTGGAAAATGTCCATCTCGGAGACAGCCTTATGACGCTCGGCTTCAATGTCCACACCGAGATCAAAGCGCTTGAAGAGGCGGGCTCTCGGGGCAACAAATAATCAAGCGCATGCTTAGAGCCATGTTATTTTGATTAATCCATATTATACTGACAGAAGGGCACCGCACTGATTGTAAAAATCAGTGCGGTGCCCTTCTCTGTCACAAATCGGATATCCCGTTTTTCCCCTGTCAGGAACCCTCATTTAAATCAAACATATCTGTCAAATTTCCGTCGCCGTTGTATATGTCTTCCATAGGAATAACATAATCGTAAAGCCCGCTCGCAATAACCGAGTAATTTCGCGGAAAATTTGTCACGCGGACAGAGGTGAACAGCGATTCAGCTATATATATTCTGTTTTCCTCAAGACCAATGATAATTGCCATATGTCCGTCGGAGGCTATCAAGTCACCCACACGTATTCGGTCCGATTTCAGCACGGCAGCGGACAGGTAGATCTTTTCTCCGAGATCACAGAGATCGTTGTTTCCATATTCCTCGCCTGCACCCATATCCCCGACATCGCTGCCTCCGTTTATGAGACACCATGTGACAAATCCGCTGCAATCAAGGCCATTCGGATATTTCTGATTTTTTTTAAAAGCATATTTTTCTTCGAAATTCATAAGCGGATGACCCCACATTGCGGGTCCGTAGCGAACGGGGTCAAGGTCATCGTACTTGCACTTGCACAAAAACAATCCCTGATGATAATATCTGCCCTCGCCGTCGCAGCGCGGTCTGCCATTGTGTGGGTTAAGACGTCCGTTTTCAAAGAAATAGGGCACGCGATATTTGAATTGCAGCGAGAGGAATCTCGCTGCGGCAACTGTGCCCGCTCTGGTTCCATATCCCGCACTCTGCACCATATCTGCGAGAATTCTGTCCAACAGATGTGCCTCTTCATCTGTATACGGAGTTCCGACCAGCAGCGGCTTGCTTCCGGTGTTTATATTCGGAGAACCGATAAGCTCAGTCACCAAAACGCTTACCTCGTCGGTCTGACCGTCAACACTCGAAGCTGTCACTGTCGCGTTTCCGGCGGAAACGGCGCTCACAAGTCCGTCCTGCACCGTCGCAACCGACGGGTCTGACGAAGTCCATGTGACTGTCTCATCTTTGCTGCCAAGCACAAACAATTCGGCGCTGAGTGTTTCATGCCCGTTCAAAGCAAGATATACCATATCCTTGTTAACGCTTATTGACACTATTTTTTCAAGCTCAATCGGGTCTTCATCCGGCAAACTTGCGTTTCCGCGCGAGTCCATTGCATAGACAAAGTACTCGCCCTCACGGACATTAAAAATGCAATTTCCGTTTTCCGCACGAACCCATACAGAATCATCCGGTGTCGGGCGCACCCTGCTTTGCGTGAGCGCACACCACAGCTCCGTCCTGAGAAAATGAGGAGATGAAATCGGTATTTCAACCGTTACCGTCATATCCTCATTGATAGAATCCGCAATTGCTATTGCCCCTATTTCAGGGGGCTGCGAATTTAAGTAGTGTACATATCCTCCAAAAAATGCCGCCGCGGTAAATGCCATTATGCACATCACTATTTTGAGCGCCGCATATTTTTGAGCGTTTTTATTCGATGGCGTCGGCTCTGCCTGCGGCATCTCGCTCAATATTATTTCGGAGAATATATTCTGATTTTTTTCGGCCTCGCGCTCCTTGTCGGGTAGGGCATCCTCCTGATTTTCCGACCGTGCCGCAGCAATCGGAACAACTTCCCGCTCATCCTGCTCCGCCGGCCTAACCTCCGTCACACCAACTTCGAATAATGGCGATTTGCCGGATTTACCCTCTTTGCTTTGTTCTTGTTCATTATCCGAAACCCTCACGTTCTCTTTCTTCGGCAACGGGGTTGAATCCGCATTTGCAGTTTTCGGAACGTCGGTCTCAGCATTTGATATGTTCCGCAGCTCAGCTGCGTCTATTGATTTTTTGTAAGACGCCTCTCTTTTGGCGGCTTCATCTTTTGCCCGTGCACTGACCGATATTTGAACCTCACTTGGAGATTTTATAGATACAGTTACGTTTTTTTTCTTTGTCGAAGCACTTTTATCGGTTTTTGATTTTTTTGCGGGATTATTCTGTATATGACGTGTTACAACCGCTTTTGACACCTGTTGCTCGCGCAGCTCCGTCTCCTCGATATTTTCATTTTCCCTGCTATGCAATAATATACCGGATTTATAAATAGACATCAGCACACCTTTTATTGAAAATAATTAAGTTCAAAATTGCAAAGGAAAGTGTTTTTCAATTATTCCGAAGAAAATAAATTAATAATTCTTAATAATTATAAAAGAAAGCTTTCAAAATTGCAAACAGTGTTATTATAATGGGTATTATATTTTATAATGTCGAAATTTCGCACCTGTGGCTTAAGTGACTTTGTGCTATAATCACCATATGGTAACCGAATAATTCGGACTTTTGCAGGTCATATCAGATTAGCAAAAGCCATATTGACTATAATCTATATGTATTTTGAAAAGATTCGGTTATGCATGTCGTTATATCTTTAATTGTGTCAATACATATATTTTCAGAGGAATTTTAAATTGAGTAAATTATTGGAGCTTATTCCAAACCCCGATGCCGCCCGCGAGGCACTGCTGCGCCTGTTTTCCGAGCACAGCGGAATATACAGTGTTTATACCATGTGCGCTCGCGTTGTACTCGCACTGCTTGCTGTCATTATAGTTGTGCGCTGCATTCGCTCACTTATGTCAGGCAAGCCGGAGATGGAAACCTGGTGCTATCTTGACGTGCCGTCGCAAGGGCTGCACCTGCCGATTTTCCACTGGGAAAATGTCATCGGACGTTCGCGAAACAGCGATATCCGCCTTGACTATCCCACTGTGTCAAGAATCCATGCCGCGTTAATACGCAAAGCAGACGGCTGGCGAATCACAGACCTTAACTCGGCAAACGGAATAACCGTGGACGGAAAAGCAATTGAAAAGGAAACCGAAACAGCGATTCGTTGCGGAGAAGAATTTGAGGTCGGCGGTATAAAAGCCGTGCTTCGTCCACTGAGCAAGGATGAGGAGCTTAAAAGCGAGAACCGCACAAAGCCCGGGCGAGAAATAAAACCGTCGTTTACACTATATTTGATGACTGTGTTCCAGATAGTCATGGCGGCCCAGCTCTCCTTGATAATGCGCGAGGAATTCACTTGGGCAATACCGATCGGCTTTGCGCTTATGTCAATCGTAATGTGGATATATTTTGCGACATTCAGGGTCTTTAAACGCACAGGCTTTGAAATTGATTTCATTGCATTTTTTCTCTCATCAGTCGGAATGGCAATAACAGCCTCGTCTGAGCCGAGCGGAATAATTAAGCAGCTTGTGGCATTTATCGCGGGACTTATAGTTTTTGTTGTGCTGTGCTGGTGTCTCAGAGATCTCGATTTTGCGTGTTCGCTGCGCTGGCTTATGGCGGCGGGTACTGTCGGGCTTTTGCTTCTGACAATTGTAGCGGGCAAAACCGTGTATGGTGCACTGAACTGGATATATATCGGCGGAATGTCCATTCAGCCGAGCGAGCTTGCAAAGCTCACCTTTGTTTTTGCAGGCTCTGCCACACTCGACCGCCTTTTCGCAAAGAGAAACATAGCGCTGTATCTCGTACTTACGGCGATATGTGCCGCAGCTCTCGCTTACATGAACGATTTCGGGGCGGTGATTATTTTCTTTGCCGCATTTCTGGTTGTCGCCTATCTTCGCTCGGGCAGCATCGCCACGGTCTCTCTGATAACTGCGGCTGCCGGCTTCGGCGGGCTGATTGTTCTCAAATTCAAGCCGTATATCGCCGCGCGCTTTGCGACTTGGATGCATGCGTGGGAATTTGCGCACGACGGCGGATTTCAGCAGACAAGAACCATGTCCGCCGCGGCGAGCGGCGGTCTGTTCGGTGTCGGTGCCGGCGGAGGCTGGCTAAAGACCATTCCCGCCGCGGACACTGATCTTGTGTTTGGAATGGTATCCGAGGAGCATGGTCTTATTATTGCAGTGTGCATCGTTGCATGTATCTGCACTCTCGCTATTTTCTCCGCGCGCAGCGCAGCAACCTCGCGCTCATCCTTCTACACAATCGCGGCGTGTGCGGCAACGTCAATGCTGGTCTTTCAGATGTCTCTGAATATCTTCGGCTCGGTTGATATTCTGCCTCTGACCGGTGTCACGCTGCCGTTTATCTCAAACGGCGGATCAAGCTTGATTTCAAGCTTTGGTCTTCTGGCTTTTGTAAAGGCGGTTGACACACGGCAAAACGCAAGCTTTGCCACTCAGCTGCAAAAATCGGTTCTCAAACGGACGGGGAGGCAGCGCAGATGAAGAGAATATATAAAAGAACCGTTGCGGCGCTGCTTGTCGTCGTTATGTTCATTTGCGGCTTCGGGCTTTATCTCATAAGATACATTACCAAGGGCGACGACTGGGTGACCTTCGGGGTCAACAGACATGCGTATGTTAACGGCGTGCTCATGACAGGCTCGATTTTCGACGCCAATGGCAATCTGCTCGCAGGCGTATCCGAAGACAACAGCCGCATTTTCAGCGATGACTATACCACACGCCGAGCGACATTACATGTAGTCGGCGATGCCGGAGGCAATATCGGAACCGGACTGCTCAACTCATATGCAACCACACTTATGGGCTATGACCTCATAAACGGCGCCTATTCCCGCACTGGCAAGGGCAACAGCATATATACGACACTTGACTCCAAGCTCTGCTCGACGGCTCTCAATGCACTCGGCTCCAACAAGGGCGCTGTCGCCGTATACAATTACAAGACAGGGGCGGTGGTGTGTATGGTCAGCTCGCCCGGATTTGACCCGCTTGATCCACCCGACATTGCAGAGGGGGACAAGCGCTATGACGGTGCGTATATCAACCGCGCCATTTCCTCTGCGTTTACTCCGGGTTCTGTTTTCAAGCTCGTCACGTTAGCAGCTGCTATTGAGAATATAGACGATTTATGGGACAGGGAATTCAACTGTACGGGAGAAATAGAGGTTGACGGCGAGATAATCACCTGCTCGGGTGTACATGGCAAAATCGGAATTAAGGATGCGCTTGCCGAATCCTGCAATGTCGCGTTTGCGCAGCTGTCCCTTGAGCTCGGCGCAAAAACAATTGAGCGTTATGCCAAAAAAGCCGGTCTGCTCGACACCTTTAAAATGGGCGACCTCACTGTTGCCAAAGGTAGCTACGAGCTTGCGGATAACGGCACTGCCGACCTCGCATGGTCGGGAATCGGGCAATACAACGACCTTGTAAATCCTCTCTCAATGGCACGGTATATGGGTGCAATAGCAGAGGGCGGGCGCGCCGTCAATCCCCGCATTATACAAAAGGTCACCACCCCGTCCGGATTCCCTGCGGGAATATACGGTTTTTCGGACAAGGCCCGTCTAATGAGCGAATCAACCGCCGACACAATCGGAGAGATGATGCGCTACAATGTAACCGCGAATTACGGTGACTGGCGTTTTCCCGATCTTAATATGTGCGCGAAATCCGGCACAGCTGAAATTGCCGAGGGGGACACACCCCACGCTTGGTTTACCGGATTTTTGGACGATGACAAGAACCCATATGCCTTTGCGGTTTTCGTTGAAAACGGCGGCTGGGGCGTATCGGTCGCGGGCGCGGTTGCAAACCGCGTTTTGCAGCAGGCGGTAAACGGATAGGTTTTCCGCATTCTTAAAAAACGCCCTTGAAGCCTGAGAATCATCATCTTAGGCCTCAAGGGCGTTTGGTTTTATTCATGGCATTAATACACGCAATCTGCCGGTCACAGGTTAGTTTGGCATCGCGTTTTCGTTGTTTTAAGCTCCGTCAGCCTTTGCTGAATTCCGAAAGCTCAAGTCCGCTGTTGTGATCAAGAGCCCACCGAATGCCCCAGTTGTTCGAAAACAGCAGAAGGTTGTTGCCCTTTAAATCCTGTACATGGCGTGTGCCGGATGTCAGGTTCAGCTCCTTTATCTCATCGACAGACAGCCTGCTCACCCATCGGATAAACTCATATGGCAGATCCTCACGCCTGATTTCAACGTTATATTCGTTGAGAAGACGATGCTCGAGCACTTCGAATTGAAGCACCCCGACAACTCCGACAATGACTCTCTCCATACCGCTGTTCGGCTCTTGAAATATCTGTATCGCGCCCTCTTGGGCAATCTGGCTTGTGCCCTTTACAAACTGTTTGCGCTTGAGCGTATCCTTTTGGGTAATAATCGCAAAATGCTCCGGAGCGAAGGTAGGTATACCGTCGAATTTCACTATTCTCTCGGGTGAGCAAACCGTATCTCCTATCGCAAAAAGGCCGGGATCAAACACACCGATAATATCGCCGGCATATGCCTCCTCAATAACCTCGCGATCACTTGCCATCATCTGCTGCGGCTGTGACAGCTTGGTTTTTCGCCCTCCCTGCACATGCCACACATCCATGCCCTTTTCAAACTTACCAGAGCAGATACGCATAAACGCAATGCGGTCGCGGTGTGCCTTATTCATATTTGCCTGAATTTTAAACACAAAAGCCGAAAACTCCTTGCTGAAGCAATCCACCACTCCGATATCCGCCGTTCTTGAAAGAGGCGGCGGCGTCATACGCAAAAAGTCCTCAAGAAACGGCTCCACACCGAAATTCGTCAGTGCCGAGCCGAAAAACACAGGACTCAGCTTTCCGCAGTCGACAAGTGACTGGTCAAATTCCACTCCCGCCCCGTCCAGCAGCTCCAAATCATCAAGCAGAATTTGATGCAGCGAATCCCCGAGCACTCGGTTAATATCGGGTGAATCGAGCGACAGCTCGGTCGCCTCCGCCTCGCGCAAGCCGCCGATATTTGACTTGAATGCGATTATTTCCTTTTTCTTTCGGTCATACACTCCCTTAAAATCCCTGCCCGAGCCGATAGGCCAATTCATCGGACAGGTTGCGATTCCAAGCTCTTTTTCAATTTCCTCCATGAGGTCGTATGGGCTGCGCGCCTCACGGTCCATTTTATTAATAAATGTGAAAATCGGAATATTGCGCATCGTGCAGACCTTAAACAGCTTTCGCGTCTGGTTTTCAACGCCCTTTGAGGCATCGATCACCATGACGGCCGAGTCTGCCGCCATCAGCGTGCGATAGGTGTCCTCCGAGAAATCCTGATGTCCCGGAGTGTCGAGTATATTGATGCAGCAATTCTCATATTCAAATTGCATAACAGACGAGGTTACCGAAATTCCTCTCTGCTTTTCAATGTCCATCCAGTCGGACACGGCGAATTTATTTGCCTTTTTACTCTTTACGCTTCCTGCCTGTTGAATCGCGCCGCCATACAGCAGCAGCTTTTCGGTAAGGGTGGTTTTACCCGCATCCGGGTGTGATATTATCGCAAACGTGCGTCTGCGTCCTATTTGTTCTACAAGTCCTGCCAAATTTGTTTCCTCACATTTTTATTCGAAGCTTCATATATTGCCGCTAAAACTATATTTTATCAGAATTACCTCTTAAAATCAATTATAATCGACTGCATCTCCTATCCGGCTTCCGCGCACCTTGCTACCGAGGTATGAATTGGCTCAATCCTGCTCACAATATATTAAACCTCGTATTCATTCTGCCTTATTATTGCATCTCCGATTTTATTGTCGGGTGTTTCTTCCGTGCGCCCGATTGGACTGCCGTTTCCGAATCGCATCATCTCAGCCGATATTTTGTCACTCTCTACAGCAGGCTGATTCTCCGCCTGTCAGACTCGATAAGCCCGTCCCTGTTCATGTTTCCAATCTCCCTCATCATGGCACTGCGGTCCGCACAGATGTAGTCCGCAAGCATCGAAACAGAGAACGGCAGCAATATTTTTCTGCTCTTCTGCTTCGCGGCCTCGAGCATGTAAAAGCACATGAGCTTGTCGCGTATTGTTCGATTGGACAGAATCTGCACCCGCTCCGACAGCCGCTTTGCTTTATTGGATATCATCTCCAACAAATTGTCAAGCAATCGCGTGTGGCACTCGCAAACCTTTGAGCATCTCTGTGTTATGGCCGCCCGCGGTATGAAAACTATAGCACACTTGCTCTCACACACAACAATTATTTCATCCCCTGTAGCCGGAGCAAACACCTCTGTCTCGCCAAAAACATCTCCCGATGAAAGTCGGTCGAGAATGGTGCGGTTACCGTCAAAATCGATTTTTTCCAAGCTCACTGTTCCGCTTAATACTATTCCGATATTCAATGAGCTTTCACCATAGGTGTATATCGTCTCGTTCTCGCAGTATCCGACTGTTTTCGCTCTCAGACACTTGTACATTTTTTCGCAGTCGCTGTCACAGATTCCACCGAAAAGCGCGGACTCGTTAATTTTCATAAAATTTACCTATTGTTGCAAATGCAACAGTTTTTCTTATATTTAGATGATAAACTAAAATCAAAGAAAAGTAAATACAAAGAAGCACATTCAATTAAGCGCGCCATGCTTGAAAAAACAGGAGGCAATTGTTATATGACAGTGATGGAGCTGAAAAACGGAGTTTTTTGGAACGGGGTGCTTGACCCGAATCTGCGTGTGTTTGATATTATCATGCAGACGGAATTCGGGACAACTTATAACTCATATACAGTAAAGGGCAGTGAAAAAACAGCTCTTGTCGAAACCGCAAAATTGAAGTTTTACGATGAGTATAAGCGGTCGGTTGAGAGTATAACCCCGATTGATAAGATAGATTACATTATTGTGAATCACACCGAGCCGGATCATTCGGGAAGCCTTGAGAATATCATTAAGCTCAATCCGTGCGCCAAGGTTGTCGGAAGTGCAGCCGCAATTAATTTTCTCAAAAATATCGTAAACTGTGAATTCGGAAGCATAGCCGTCAAGGACGGCGACTCCATTTCACTCGGTGACAAGACGCTTCGCTTTTTGAGTGCTCCGAATTTGCACTGGCCCGACACGATGTACACCTATATTGAAGAGGACAAGGTGCTTTTCACTTGCGATTCTTTCGGTTCTCATTACTGCTATGACAAAGTTCTGCGCAGCACTCTCAGCGATACCGATGGATATTTGCGCGCTGCAAAATACTATTTTGACAACATCATAGGCCCGTTTAAAAACCCGTTTATGACTAACGCGCTCAAAAAAATAGAGCCGCTTGAGATTGATATGATCTGCCCCGGTCACGGTCCTGTACTTGACAGCCACATTGATGAGCTTTTGAAGCTTTATCGTGACTGGTGCAGACCCGAACCGCAGCACAAGCACAAGCAGGCCGTCATCGCGTATGTCAGTGCATACGGTTATACAAAGCAGCTTGCACAGGCAATATCACAGGGGCTTGAATCGACAGGAGAAGTCGACGTAAAGCTTTTTGATATGTCCGAATGCGACTTCGTAACAGTCAGCGCGGAGCTTGCGAAATCGGACGGATTTTTACTCGGAACACCTACTATTTTAGGCGAGGCGCTCCCTCCGATTTGGGCGCTTGCATCGTCCATGCTTGCCACGGTATACAAAGGCAAGGTCGCATCCGCGTTCGGCAGCTTCGGCTGGAGCGGAGAGGGTGTACCGCATATAATTGAGCGTCTGAACCAGCTCAAGATAACCGTGCTTGAGGGATATACCGTAAAATTCAAGCCGAGCAGCGCCGAGATTGAGGAAGCACGAGAGTTCGGTAAAAGGTTTGCATCCGCGCTTCTGAAACAGTCCTCTTAAAATTGCGCTCTTTGGGCGATTGAGTCCGCACCCCGTGTGTTTTCACGCCATTGATATCTTTATCCAAGCTCACAGGCACAAACAAAATAAACAAAATCAAAAGGAGATCAATTATTATGGTAAAGTTCTTTTTATGCGAGCACTGCAAAAACATGGTGGATATGATTTTCGATTCAGGAGTTCCCATGATGTGCTGCGGTCAGAAAATGACCGCGCTTGTTCCGAACTCTGTTGAAGCCGCAACAGAAAAACATATCCCTGTCGTATCAATTTCAGGCAACACGGTGACAGTCACAGTCGGTTCTGTGCTTCATCCCATGCTTGCCGAGCATCACATTGCCTGGATAGCCCTTGAGACGACCGCAGGCGTCTATCGCAAAGCTTTGGAAGCAGGCAAAGAGCCGGTCGCTGTATTCACGCTGACGGACGAGAAACCAATCACAGCATACGAGTTCTGCAATCTTCACGGACTTTGGAAAAAAGATATTTAATACTTGTGCACACAATTTCTGTTTGTTGGACTGCGAGGCGCAGCTTAGAGACTGTACGACGGCCTTGAGATTGTGGCCGTTCCGTAAAACAGACTGCGCTAAACAGGTTTACATCACATAATTCAGTTAAAAAAGGCGGAGATTTCAACCCTAAAAAGGATGATATCTCCGCTTTTTGTAATCTTTTTTAAGTGCCGCACAATCGCTTTTAACGGTCTTCTCTTCCTTGAAATTCGCGGATAAGCTTTAAGAATTTGCTGCCGTATGCCTCCTGCTTTTTCAGACCCACCCCATTCACCATCATAAACTGATCAATTGAGGATGGGCGAATCGCGCACATGTCACGGAGACTCGCGTCGGAAAATACGACAAATGCGGGCACACGCTGTGCGAGTGCAATCCTTGACCTGAGCGCGCGCAGCTGCTCAAACAGCTCGGACTCAACTTCCGACATATCGCTGTATGGATTTTGCTTTAGCTCTTCGTTCTTTTTGAGCCGCTTCATAATTATTCTGTCTTGGGACACAAGCGCGGCGGAAGCTTTTTCCGTCAGCGAAATTACAGGGTATTCTCCGTTTGACTGCATCAGCAGCCCCTCTGTTACAAGCCATCTCAGCTCAGCCTGCAGCTGTGCGGCAGGGCGCGATGAGGCCGCCGCAAAATCGGCGCATCGCGTCAGACCCATGCGCTCAAGCTGCGCGGTTTTACTGCCCTTGAGAACCGCGGCGATTGTGTTAAGCCCGAGCCTCTCTCCGGTATTTTTGACACATCTGAACATGAGAAGTGCATCCTCGGTTATGTCGACACGCTCGCTTCCCTGCTTGCAGCTTGAGCAATTATCACACACTTCCGCAGATACTTCGCCGAAATATTTCAATATGTACCCGCGGAGACATTCTGTAGTATTGCAAAATCCAATCATCTCATTAAGTCTGCCGTACGCGCGTGCGATGCGCGCCTGCTCCGCCTGAGGGTCTGTCTCCTTCGCGGATTCACGGCTTTTTCCGATAATGAACTTTGCGGTCTGTATATCCATTGCCCTGTACAACAGGATACATTCCGACGGCAGACCGTCCCGTCCCGCGCGTCCTGCCTCCTGATAATAGCTCTCAATATCCATCGGCATGTTGTAATGAACCACATAGCGCACATTGCTCTTGTCAATCCCCATACCAAAAGCATTTGTCGCAACGACAACCTCGCATTCGTCATACAGAAATTTGTCCTGATTGATTCTTCGTTCTTCGGATGACAGCCCGGCATGGTATCTCGTTGCGCGGCACCCGCTCGCGCACAGTTTTTCACAAACCTCATCTACAGCCTTGCGGGTCATACAATAGACTATTCCGCATTGACTTTTGTTCTTTTTTACAATTTTCAGAAGCTCGTCTGTTTTATTCTCCGGGCGCCTGACCTCAAAGAAAAGATTCGGCCTATCAAATCCGGTCACAAGCTCAAAGTATTTTTCGAGCTTAAGCTGAGTGATGATATCATCCTTCACTTCCGGAGTCGCAGTCGCTGTAAATGCGGCAATTATCGGTCTTTTATCAAAGCTGTTTATAAATTCGGGAATCTGGGTGTAGCTCGGACGAAAGTCCTGACCCCACCGCGAAATGCAGTGCGCTTCATCGATTGCAACAAGTGATATGTCCAATCCCGAGCATGCCTCCATGAACTGAGAGCTTAAAAGGCGTTCGGGTGCAACATATACGATTTTATACATACCGCTTTTCATGTTTGCAAGCGCCCTCGGATACTGCCGCTCATTTAGGGAACTGTTTAAAAACGCCGCCGACACTCCCGCCTGACAAAGCGCCGAAACCTGGTCCTTCATAAGCGAAATAAGCGGCGAAACAACTATTGTCACCCCGCCCAAAACGAGTGCGGGAATCTGATAGCAAAGGGATTTGCCCGCCCCCGTGGGCATAATGCCAACCACGTCACGCCCTGCGATTATTTCATCGATTAAACTCTGCTGACCGCCGCGAAAGCTGTCATATCCGAAATATTGTTTCAGTACCGAAAGCTTGTCCATTTTTTTAACCGTTTCTTTCGCCCATTTTCAGCAGGCATTATTGCAGTTTATTTTTTGCGCTTGACCCACGTCACGCACCCTCGCCTTGACAGCTTAATTCGTTGTGCTTCATGCGTTTTGCCATTCGGGCTATTTCGATATTTCCGGATGTTTTTTATAATACCGCCACTTATTAACCTCTGCACCCAAAAGCAATATCACCATACACATATACAGCCACAGCATGAGCAGGAGCAGGGTTGCAAGTCCTCCGTACAGCAGGGGATATTTTGAAAAATATTTAATATAAATTGAGAAACCGAACGAAAATACAATCCACCCGCATGCCGCCAGTGCGGCGCCCAAAAATTGCGCATTGATTGGAATGTCGGATTTTGCAAGCCCTCTGTATGACATCATAAACAGGAATGTCAGCATAAATACAAATATGATATTCTTTATGTCAAAAAGCCACAACACTAAAGCGGATTCGCCGCCAAAATATGAGTTTAACAGCGCTTGAAGCGGAGAACCGAAAATAAGCACTACTATGGAAAGTACAATTGTAGCTATAAAGGCAAGTGTGTACAACAGCGAATTTACAGTATCCCTGATATATCCGCGCCCGCGATTTTCACCATAGATATTCTGAATTCCCGCGCCGATGCTCCTTATTCCTTTGGACGCCGACCACAGTATAAAAACAGTGGTTATGGATATGAGCGGGATATTGACCTGCTCAAAAATTTCGCTCAAAAATTTCACACCGAACGAGCGAAACTGTTCGGGAAGAAACTCCGAGGTTATTGCCATGATTGTAGCGCTGTCCATCGGCAAAATTGCACCGCACAGCAGAACGAGCACCATGATAAACGGCACCGCGGACATCAACACAAAATACGATGCCTGTGCCGCATATACCGCCACCCTGTCTCGGTTGACGCATTTTACCATTTTTATAATCTTGATTATTGCCCAGAAAATTTCTTCTTTAATGCGCTCTATGTCTGTCACCCCTTGCTTTGCCGATCAGCTATATCCGGCGACTGTATCGCAAACTGCGGTTCGCGCTTATTGAATTATTGTAACATTATCGGAGACGCCCCGCAAACCGATAATCATATCTCGGACTTTATTGTTCGAAAAAAGCTGCTGTTTTATTATAATATCCGACCATCCTCAAAATATTGCCGCTATGCGGAGTCACAAAGCGTTAATCATGATTTTCATATCCGCCTTAAATGCTTATTCTGCCATTGCAGTCGAATATATCAATCACCTGTCCCCGACAAGACTGCCGCTGCCGATTGAAATCTCACCCGCTTTAAGCACCTCAACTCCGCCATCATCAAACCTTACCACGAGATTTGCATCCTCATTGATATCTATTGCTGTCGCGCTCAGTCGTTCACCCTTGCGCGTATATTCAATTTTTCGTCCGATTATGAACGATCGTCGTTTATATTCCTCAATCAGATGCGGGTCCGAAAGCTGCTCTGTCAGGCTTGACAGCCTGCCGGTCACCTCCGCAATCATTCTGTTGCGCGTTATTTCACACGGATTAAGGGATACGGCGATATTTTCAATCTCACTCGGAAATTCCCGCGTTTTAAAGTTTATTCCGATTCCGACGACAATTGCCTCAACCATGCCTGTCTCAAAATCGCTCACGCCCTCGGTCAATATCCCGCATACCTTTTTGCCATTGATAAAAATGTCATTAACCCACTTGATCTGCGGCTTTTGCACTGTAAGTGCCTCGATTGACTCACATACGGCCACAGCCGCCGCTACTGTAATTAAAAGAGAATCGGCAAGCTTTATTCTCGGACAGCACACCACGCTCATGTAAATTCCGCTGTCAGAGGGCGAATAAAAGCTATTTCCGCGTCTTCCGCGCCCATTCGTCTGTTTATTTGCGACAATCAGCATGTCGCGTGCGCCATGTGCGCTTATTTCGCGCTTTGCCAGAGCGTTGGTCGAATCAATCTCTTTGAGCGCAATGACCTCGAGTGCGGCAAGCTTTTTCGGAAGAAACATGCGTATACCCTGCTCGGAAACTATATCAGTCGTGCTCGCAAGAGTATATCCCCTGTTTGTGACCGCAACAATTTCATATCCCTCTGCACGCAGAGACCGTATTGCTTTCCAAATTGCAGAGCGCGTAACCCCCAAGTTATCCGCAAGCTCTTGACCGGACACCGCGTTTCCCCTGTTTTTTTCAAGTATCTCGACAATTTCATTTTTAAAGCTCATAGGGTTTGTTCCACCTTTTATTGTGTCGTGCTTTTAAGTTTATCACCGTCTTTGAAATACATCAAGCAGATGAATCTTTTGATTTTTACCATTGTACTTTTTCCTGCTTTTTGTTACAATTTATATGAATTACCGAACAAACCATCGGAGAGCAAATGAATATTCTCACAGGCGTTTATTTAGCGGCAATCAACCTCACGGCATTTTTTGCAATGGGGGCCGACAAGCTCTTCGCAATCAAAAAGCATCGGCGTATTCGTGAGCGCACACTGTTCGCCCTGGCGGTTGTCGGCGGGAGTATCGGGTCCGTTTGCGGCATGTTCTTTTTTCGCCACAAAACAAAAAAAGCGACCTTTTTATTTGGTCTTCCGCTGATTCTGACATCTCAGCTCATTGTGCTGTATTTTGTGATTAAATAGATAGTTTATGAAATATTATGTTATAATCGTTTAAAAAAGAAGGGGATATCTGTGTTTTACACTTACTGCTGGTATGTTTTTATATATGCATTTCTCGGCTGGTGTTCGGAGGTGATTTTTGCCGCATCCAACCAGGGACGCTTTGTGAACCGAGGTTTTTTAAACGGACCCCTATGTCCGATATATGGTTTCGGCGTCGCGGCGGTCATTTATTTATTGGCTCCGCTGTCAGAGCATCTGCTTGTTTTGTATGTAGGCAGCGTTCTTCTGACAAGTCTGCTTGAGCTTGTCACCGGATTTTTAATGGAAAAACTATTCCATCAAAAATGGTGGGATTACTCCGACATGCCCTTCAATCTCGGCGGCTATATCTGTCTTGCATTTTCGCTTATGTGGGGAATCGTGTGCGTGCTGATAGTTCGGGTTATCCATCCTCTCATCGCCGGATTTGTGTCAATAATACCGACAACGCTCGGAATTATTCTCCTGTGTGTCTTTTCTGCAACTGCAATTGCGGATTTAATAGTCACTCTGCTCGATGTAGCTCATTTTAATCGCAGCCTCGGTCAACTCGACGAGCTTGCCGAAAAACTCGATGCGCTCTCCTTCACTCTCGGCTCGGGGATGTCTTCAAGCGCTATCGCAGTCAAGGAAAAAAGCGAAATTCTTCGCACGGAGCTCACTGAAAAATATGAGCAGCACAAAGCCGATTTTAACAAAAGGCACCAGCGTCTTTTAACTGCATTCCCCAATTTGAAATCACGCTCGCACTACTCTACTCTTGAGCAGATAAAGCTCGAACTGCAAAGCCGCCGAAATCGAAGGAATCGCAAATAACAGCCCTCTGATGCGGTATTTTTTGCCTCCACGAATATTTAACGTATTTTTAATCTAAACATCATTGTTATGAAGTTCGATTAATGTTAGAATACTGCTATTAACAATAAAAGGAATGTAAGTCAGTCTGACACTTACTTGATTTATATGAGAATTACACAAATTGAGCAAAAGGAATTTACCGGAAGTTTTATATCCATAAAAAAAGCGGACATTCGCGCTTTGGTGTTTATACAACGCCACATGCGCAGTGATGCGCTTGATTCGATTATGCGTTTTTTCACCCGTCTCGGAAACGGAGGAATCCTCTGGCTTTTAACTGCGGCGGTCATGTGGACTATGCCCCGCCTGCGGCGCTGCTCTGTCTCAATTGCCGTAGTTTTGGTTGTCGGAGTACTGACAGGAAATCTCATTATTAAAAGATTATCCTCTCGCTCCAGACCATTTGACGATTATTCCTCAATAAGGCCGCTTGTCAAGCCGCCCAAGGACTGTTCGTTTCCCTCCTGTCACTCAATGTCATCCTTTGCATGTGCTACTATAATCTGTTGTTTCAGCGTTCCTCTCGGAGCGATTGCATTGAGTATTGCAACCATTATTGCGTTTTCACGTCTCTATCTTTTCGTACACTACCCCAGCGACGTCGTAGTCGGTGTTTTGTGGGGCATTATCATTGCTCTCAGCACAAACTGGTATCTGTCCAACTTTGTGTTCGAGATTCCGATGGCTTTTTGATTCGCTATTTATATATATAAAATTCTTTCGGCGGCATTATTTATATAATGCCGCCGATTTGCTTTTTGACTTGCTCTCAGACTCTGAAATCTGCTTCACATAGCTTGTGAAAATCAATACAAGCATTAAAAATCCCGCCGCTCCCTGCAGCGGATAGATATATCTCACTATATTTGAAAAGCCAGCAAAGCTGAGCATACAGCCGACAACTGTCGGAAACAAAATTGAATTCAGCTTCGTAAACTTGATTAAGCACAGCTTTTTCGAGACTCCGTACAGACAGTTTGAGGCAGCGCAATAAATTGAGAGTATCAGCATGAATGAGCATACTGCCTTTGTTCCGCTTGAAATATCATTTGCAAAAAGCAGAATCGGCATCGGAGTATTTTGCGCATATTGCAAATTCGTCATAAGCATACAGTGTATGACTGCCGCTCCCGCTCCGAGCGCAAGCACCGCACCCCCGCAGCCCAAAACCCTCTTGCCCATGCTGTCGCAGTTCTTTCCCGCTGCGCACAGCGCCGGCATTGCCACTGTCATGTTATATGACAAATACAGCATCGCCGAGACAAACCAATTTTCTTTTGAAATTTCGCCGCTCGGGCTGACCGCACTTTGCTGAGGATTATTCAGCGCAATATGAATTCCGATTGCCAACACAGCACAGAGCATAATCGGCACCGCTCTTTTCAGACTTCCCGAGAGACCCTCGATTCCGCCCGCCACAGTTGCCGCCGACACCGCACCTATGCAGAACGCCCCTATATACGCAGGCATTCCGAACTCTGCTCCCACAACTGCACCCGCCGCTGCGAGCATTGCCGCATATACGATAAAAAGCGAGCACGTCACTGTCCAACCGACTGCTTTTTGGGCTATTACCCGATTAAATGGGCAAATGACCTTTTCTATATTGTCCGTGCTTTTTCGATTTGACATCTGCATTAACATAATTCCGAACAGAAAAAATCCCACAATCGCCGCGGCAATTCCCGCCATTCCTCTGTCGCCATGACGTGAGAAAAACACAAAAATTTCCTTCCCGGACGCAAATCCCGAACCCATTATGGCACCCGAAAACAGCGAAGCAATGGCAAAAACCGAGCTTTTCTTATTCACGATTTTCCCACCCTTCCCATCAAATGCCATTAACTGTTGAAACAGATAGCTTTTACAGGATATGTCGCTTTATACAGTCAATATTCAACAGAACCCCCTAAGAAAACCGTATATACTCTTTGTGGTCAAAATAATAACAAAAAAGCCGTGGGATTTCAAAAATCCTACGGCAGATTACTTTGTGCTTGTTTGACGAAAAAAATATCCAAGCGCACGGTGAAAAACACATGTCCAATGGCCTCCCGCGAAAGCTTGCGGCGCAAGATTTTGTGGAGAAGAGGAGGAATGACGCTGCGGTATGAGAAAAGCCCCGCTAAAAGCGGGGCTTTTTGAATGGAGCACAGTCCATTTAGATATGGTGAGATATCGGAGATTCGAACTCCGGACCCATTGCTTAAAAGGCAATTGCTCTGCCGACTGAGCTAATATCTCATGACTTTTTTCGAGCTGTACAGCCTTAATATCATAACAAATACTTCCCCGCTTGTCAATATATTTAATTTTTATTTTTATTTGACCGAAAAAAAGATAAAATCTATCGACTTTCACGTTCATTCGCTATTGTTTTTTAAGAAGAATCAGCTTATCCTGAACTGCAAACTCCGAACAGACCCATTCTCAGACAAAGCGCATAACGGTATCGGAAGCGAATAAACCGCGACCGACACCGTTACCTGTTTTTCGCAAAAATACCGCAGGCGATTTTTATTCCTGCCTGCTTGCTATCTGCAAACTCTGCCGCTCTCGGGCTGTCGGGTAATTTACAGTGCTCTTGTTGCAACTTCCTTTATCGCAGCTTCTATGAACTGCTCAAGCGGCATCGTGCCGTTATCTCCGTCCTTGCGGGAGCGAACCGCGACCGTGCCGCTCTCGTGCTCCTTGTCTCCGACAACGAGCATATATGGCACTTTTTGAAGCTGTGCTTCGCGAATTTTATAGCCCATTTTTTCATTGCGCTTATCGTTCTCGACCCTTAGCCCCACCTCTTCAAGTCTTGACTTTATCTCATCGGCGTATGCGTGATGAGCCTCGCTTATCGGTATGATACGCACCTGTTCGGGAGCAATCCACATAGGGAGAGCACCGGCATATTTTTCAAGCAAAAGCGCAAGCGTGCGTTCATAGCAGCCCATCGAGGTGCGGTGGATGATATATGGCAGCTTGGGCAGACCGTCCTCGCCGATATATTCCATTCCGAATTTTTGCGCGAGCAGCATATCTATCTGTATAGTAATTAGCGTGTCTTCCTTGCCGTGGACATTTTTTATCTGAACATCGAGCTTCGGTCCATAGAACGCCGCCTCGTCAATTCCTATTTCATATTTTACCCCGAGGTGGTCGAGAATTCTTTTCATAACTCCCTGTGCTTCTTCCCACTGCTCGGCGGTTCCCTCATACTTTTCGCTGTGCTTGGGATCCCACTGACTGAAGCGATAGCTGCAATCCTCCTCAAGGCCTATTGTCTCAAGCATGAATTTTGCAAGCGCAAGGCAGCCCTTGAACTCCTCCTCAAGCTGGTCGGGACGGACTATCAAATGTCCCTCGCTGATTGTGAACTGGCGGACACGGATAAGTCCGTGCATCTCGCCTGAATCCTCATTGCGGAACAGCGTGCTCGTCTCTCCGAGCCGCATTGGCAAATCTCGGTATGAGCGCTTGCGGTTCAGAAAAACCTGATACTGAAACGGACAGGTCATCGGTCGCAGGGCAAAACAATCCTTCGTTTCATCGTTCGGATCTCCGAAAATGAACATGCCATCCTGATAGTGATCCCAGTGACCGCTGATTTTGTAAAGCTCACGCTTTGCCATAAGGGGCGTTTTTGTCAAAAGGTATCCGCGTTTTTGCTCCTCGTCCTCGACAAAACGCTGCAAAATCTGAATTGTGCGCGCTCCCTTCGGCAAAAGAATCGGCAGACCCTGCCCTATAACGTCGGATGTTGTAAAATATTCAAGTTCGCGGCCTATTTTATTGTGATCGCGCTTTTTCGCGTCCTCTATGCGGGCAAGATGCTCCTCAAGCTCCGACGTCTTTGGAAAAGCAGTGCCGTACACACGGCAGAGCATTGCTTTTTTCGAATCTCCGCGCCAATATGCACCGGTCGCACTTGTCAGCTTAAACGCCTTAACCGCGCTTGTATCCATAAGATGCGGTCCCGCGCACAGATCGATGAAATCGCCCTGCTTATAGAACACAAGCTCCTCTCCCTTTGAGGCGTGCTCCTCAAGAAGCTCTGATTTATAAGGCTCATCCTTTTCGATAGCTCGCGCCTCGTCAGCCGACACCTTCAGCATCTCAATCGGAATGCATTCCTTGACTATTTTTTTCATCTCGGCTTCGATTTTTTCCAAATCTTCCTGACTGAAAGGCTTTGCGCAATCAAAATCGTAATAAAATCCGTCCTCAATCGCAGGGCCGATTGCAAGCTTGGTTTCGGGGAACAGGCGCTTGACCGCCTGTGCGAGAATATGGCTGGCAGTATGGCGGAACGCGCGCTTGCCTCCGTTGCTGCCAAAGGTCAGAATTCCCAACTCACAGTCCCTGTCTATCGGAGTGCGCAGGTCGCACACCTCACCGTCGATTTCACATGCACACGCCGCCTTGTACAGACCCGCACCGATGCTTTTCGCAATTTCCGCCGCAGTTATTCCCTTTTCAAATTCCTTTACATCGCCCTTAAGCGATACCTTTACAATGGACATAATAATATTTCACCTTTCTGAAACAGTTTTTTCGCTTTTTACAACAATGGAATGAAGAAAAAAAGCAAATAAAAATACCTCACCCCGAAATAATTTCACGGGGTGAAGTATATAACTCCACGGTTCCACCCGAATTGCGCGCACAGCACGCCCCTCACGGTGCGAATATAACGCTTCGCAAACGGCACCGATTGAATTCGGCACACTCGGGCAATGGTATCGTATTTGCGCGGCTTCTGCGCTCTTTCAGCCTGATGAAGCGCATCTCTTGTAAAAAGCCCGCCGCAAGCGTCTGTTTGCCCTCACAGCTTTAATTTATACTTAAATTTATATCATATTCAGCCTGCCTGTGTCAAGAAATTTAATTGAATATACAGAATGTATTGACAAGTGTACCTTAATACATATAAAATATCATTGGACATTTATATATCGGCTGAACCAATGGTCGGTATTTAAACGACATATTTCTGAATTATTAAAAATTATAAAGAAAATCTGAAAATCGGAGGACCACGAAACAATGAGCCCAATTATTGCAGCTGTTGTTTCAGCGGTTGTTACGGCAATCCTGTCAGGAGCCGTATGTTTTTATGGAGGAGTCGCATATCGTCGCAAGGTAGCGGAGGCCCGTATAGGTTCCGCTGAGGACGAAGCAAAAAGAATAGTAAACGACGCTATAAAATCCGCTGAACAAAAGCGAAAAGAAGTAATTATCGAATCTAAGGACGAAATCTTCAGAATGCGCAACGAGTCGGAACGCGAGCTTCGCGAGCGCAGAAATGAAGTTCAGCGTCAGGAACGCAGAATTATTCAAAAAGAGGAAAATCTCGACCGCAAGGTTGAACAGTTTGAAGCCGAGGAAGCAAGACTCGGCAAAAAGACCTCGGATCTTGCCGAAAAATTGGCTGATGCGGAAAATCTCAAAAAAAGCCAATTTGATATGCTTGAAAAAATCTCGGGCTTTTCTGCCGAACAGGCAAAGTCCCTTCTCATGTCACAGCTTGAAACCGAGCTTTTCCACGAAAAAGCCGTTCGCATAAATTATTACGAGCAGCAGCTGAAAGACGATGCGGACAATATGGCACGCAACGTGCTGTCCCTTGCCATCTCGCGCTGTGCCGCTGACTATACCTCAGAAGCCACTGTCTCTGTCGTCGCACTTCCAAATGACGAGATGAAGGGTCGCATCATAGGCCGCGAGGGACGCAATATCAGAACTCTTGAGACCGTCACGGGTGTAGATCTTATAATAGATGACACGCCCGAGGCAATCACCGTGTCGAGCTTTGACCCGATTCGCCGTGAGGTCGCCCGTCTCGCACTTGAAAAGCTTATCTATGACGGACGCATACATCCTGCGCGGATCGAAGAGGTTGTTGAAAAATCTCGCCGTGAAGTGGATCAAATTATTAAAAAAGAGGGCGAGCGTGTCGTTCTTGATGTCGGTGTAACCGGCATTCACCCCGAGCTTGTCAAGCTTCTCGGCAGGCTGCATTACCGCACCAGCTACGGTCAAAATGTTCTTCAGCACAGCGTTGAGGTCTCCCTTTTGTCCGGTATGCTGGCGGCAGAACTCGGAATTGACGTTTCAATGGCACGCCGCGCCGGTCTGCTCCACGATATCGGCAAGGCTCTCGACCACGAGATGGAGGGCACACATATCCAGCTTGGCGTTGAGGTTGCAAAGAGATATAAGGAGAATCCCGAGATTATTCACGCCATAGAGGCGCACCACGGCGACGTTGAGGCGAAAACCCCGCTTGCATTTATCATTATGGCGGCTGACGCCATTTCGGCGGCAAGACCCGGCGCGCGCAGCGAGAATCTCGAGAACTATATCAAGCGTCTCGAAAAGCTTGAAGAAATTGCAAACTCCTTTGAGGGCGTAGAGCGCTCATTTGCAATTCAGGCGGGGCGTGAGGTTCGCATTATAGTAAAGCCCGAGTCTATCGACGATGACCATCTTGTAATTGTCGCCAGGGACATAGTCAAGCGCATCGAGGATGAGCTTAACTACCCGGGCCAAATCAAGGTCAATGTCATCCGCGAGAGCAGGGCGGTCGAATACGCAAAATAGTTTTAATTCACATGCTGTTCCGAACGATTCCATGCGGGTCGTTCGGAATATCTTTTTTGTTTTAAACTTCAATTTGGTAATTTGGTGAACCGATTATGAAAAACAACTTATTGTACAAAGTATTTGATGCCAAAAGTCATTTAAAGCCGGATGAAATCCGCGGTGAAATTCCGGATAATCGCCTTATCCTTAAAAGAACTCTCAAAATGGCATGGCCATCTGTTCTTGAATCGGCACTGCTTGCCGTTGTGGGCTTCGTAGACACAATGATGGTATCCGTGCTCGGTGACTATGCAATTGCCGCCGTCGGGCTTACACAGCAGCCTAAAATGCTCTGTCTTGCGCCATTTCTGGCGCTTGCTCCTGCCGTATCCGCTCTTGTCGCAAGGCGCAAGGGTGAAAACAACAGAGAGAGCGCAGTTCGCGTGCTCAAGCTCGCACTTATAATCACCGCTGTGATTGTGGCTGTCGTCTCCACGCTTGCAATAGTTTTTGCGGGTGATATCATGCATTTCGTCGGCTCACAGCCGGATACGCATAAATCCGCTGTCGCCTATTTCAGCATTCTTGCGGGCGGATTTGTGTTCAATGCCCTTACACTTGTAATCAACGCAGCTCAAACCGGTTCGGGAAACACAAAGATTTCAATGAAAACAAGTATAGCCAGCAACCTTGTGAATATAGTGTTTAACTACATTCTGATAAACGGTCATCTCGGATTTCCAAAGCTCGGTGTCGCAGGCGCTGCAATTGCAACGGTAATCGGAGCTGCGGTCGGTCTCGGAATGGCAATCGCATCAATTCTGCACTGTGACAACTTTGTCTATATCCGTCTCAAAACACATGGAATCTATGATAAGCAATCGGTCAGGTCTCTCGCCGTGATCGGGTCAAGTGCATTGCTTGAACAGGTGTTCTTGCGCACTGGCTTTCTGATTAATGCAAAAATAATCGCGAGTCTCGGAACCGTCGCCTTTTCCACCCATCAAATTGCGCAAAACATTCTCACTATCTCGTTCTCCTTCGGAGACGGCCTGTCTGTCGCAGCCGTCGCGCTTGTCGGGTACTCTCTCGGCGAAAAGCGACCCGACCTTGCAAAGGTATACGGCTCGTTTTGCCAGCGCTGCGGATTTGTGTGCTCCTCTGTTCTCAGCCTAACCTATCTGATATTCGGAAAATATATTTTTTCATGGTTTACAAAAACTCCCGAGGTCATTCATGACGGCACGATAATAATGCAGCTGATGACCGTCATTGTGTTTTTCCAGATTTCACAGGTTATCTATTCCGGATGTCTGCGCGGAAGCGGAGACGCAA
Organism: Oscillospiraceae bacterium; assembly: GCA_036644375.1. GTDB lineage: Bacteria > Bacillota > Clostridia > Oscillospirales > Ruminococcaceae > CALWZE01. The sequence goes on along the minus strand of JAVXQD010000006.1, from coordinate 30,140 downwards.
AATACACCGCCCTTGTCTCATTTATAAATGTCGGGCTGCTGCGCCCCGGTATTGCCGCACTGATGATTTACGTGCTGCATTTCGGACTTATCGGCGCATGGGCAGGACTTATCTTAGATCAGTTTATACGTCTTATAATGACCTCAATCCGATTTAAAAAAGGCAAATGGATGAAAATCAAAATTTGATGATCTTCCTTCCCTTATGAGATGTCACTTAAAAAGAAATTCTTGCGTATAAATGTGCCATTATAAAAAAGAAGCATCAAAATACTGTTGTTTTCTTGACACCGGTCTGCCATTTAAGGTATTATATAATATGATAAAAATTAAGCATAATCATTGTTGAATATTATCAAATTCCTTGAAAGGATAGTATAATTATGGTAAAAATCGCAACTGAGCTCGGAACGGTTACCCTCAGCCCCGAATTTTTTGCAAATCTTGTCGGAACAACCTCTTCTCAATGCTACGGCGTCAAGGGAATGGCAACCAGCGGTACAGTCGAGGGCATACGCTCACTGCTGTTCGGAAAGAATTTTCCGGAAAAAGGTGTGCGTGTAAGCGAATCCAACGGCAAGCTCAACATTGAGCTTCACATAAAAGTTGTCTACGGCGTCAACATTGCGGCAATAGTCGAGAGCATAGCCAACAAGGTCAAATATGCGGTCGAACAGTCCTCCGGGCTGTCGGTCAGCGCTGTCAACGTTTTTGTTGATGAGATGGTAGCCGAGTAGCTGCCAATTTTGGAGGACGAATAATAATGATTTCTGGAGCTTTATTGCGCGACAGCATTATTTCGGGTGCAAATAATATTGCCAATTTGAAAAACGTTGTCGATGAACTGAACGTATTTCCCGTTCCTGACGGAGATACCGGAACCAACATGTCAATGACCATATGCTCGGCTTTGCCCGAGCTTAAAAAAATGCCGGACGACTGCACTGTTGAAGCTGTTGCACAGACAACCGCCTCGGCGCTGCTTCGCGGGGCGCGCGGCAACTCGGGAGTTATTCTTTCGCTGCTGTTTCGCGGATTTTCCCGCAAGCTTCAAGGACGTGTCGCCGCATCCTCAGAGGATTTGTCAAATTCGCTCACAAAGGGCGTCGAGTCCGCCTACAAGGCTGTCATGAATCCTACCGAGGGAACCATGCTCACTGTGTCCCGCGTTGCCGCAGAGCACGCAACGCAGGTGTGGCAGGACAAGGAACCGGCTGAACTCTGGGCTTATATCTGCCAAATTGCCGATGAGACCCTTGAGCAGACTCCGGAAATGCTGCCTGTTTTAAAAAAGGCCGGTGTTGTTGATTCCGGCGGACAGGGTCTTTGCTATATATTTGAGGGTATGCTCAGCGTTTTTGACGGCAAGGGTATTATACCCGCAAGTGCAGTTCCCACAGAAGCGGAAAACAAAGCAGCATCAGCCGCAAAGACAACCGGCGCATACAACGAGGATGTCTTTGACCCCAATATGGAAAACTGCTATTGCACCGAATTTCTTGTGATGAAGTACGCCGACAAAAAAGCCGATGCCAAAAAGCTTCGCGCATATCTTGAGACAATCGGAGAGAGCGCCGTCGTCGTCGATGACGATGAGCTTATCAAGTGCCATGTTCACACCGGTACGCCGGGAGACGCTCTTCAGGCGGCCTTGCAGCACGGCTATCTCTCGAAAATCAAAATCGAGAACATGAAAGAGCAGTTTTACGAAAATCAGAAAAATAATATCTCTGTCATGAGCGAGGCGGAAAAGGCAGTAGCTGCGGAAAAAGCCGATTCGGCAGCGCAGACCGAGAACTTTATTTATGTCCCTGCCGATGAAAATATCGAATATGGATTTGTGTCCGTAAGCTCCGGCGAAGGTCTTAAGGATTTGTTCTCCGAGCTGGGAGTCGACAGAATTGTCAGCGGCGGTCAGACTATGAATCCCTCCACAGACGACATTCTGAGTGCAATACAATCGATCCCGGCCAAAAACGTAATTGTTCTTCCAAACAATAAAAATATAATTATGGCCTCCGAGCAGGCATGCAAGCTGGCTGACCGCAAGGCTGTTGTGCTCACCACCCGCACGATTCCGCAGGGAATTTCCTCCCTGCTTGCGTTCAACCCGGATGCCACGCTGTCCGAAAATATCATTGCCATGAATAGCGCAGCAGACGCTGTTACAACCGGGCAGATAACCTTTGCAGCCCGCGACACCGACTTTGACGGACATGATATACACGAGGGTGAAATTCTCGGAATCAGCGGAGGAAAGCTCCTGTACGTCGAAAAGGATATCGCAAAGGCGGCGGTTAAGCTCGCAAAAAAGCTATCAAGAAAAGCCACCGGTTTTATGACAATTATTTACGGTGAGGACATTACCTCCGAAGAGGCAAATGAAGTTGCCGACCTTGTAAAGGCATCTCTTCCGAATGGCATTGAGCTCACTCTCGTCAATGGCGGGCAGCCTGTATACTATTACTACATTTCGGCCGAGTAGAATCTTGAATTCAACTGCAGCTTTCTATCTCTGCTATTGATTGAATTTCAGGCTGCATACGCCGTGTCTGTATGCTATTTGTTCGAAAATCAATACAATCTATTTTTTGTGGTGGGCGGCTTTTAACGGTCGCCCTCTGCTTATTTGAGGGTCATATGGCTAACTGTCTTCAACAGGATATCAGATGCCTGAAAGGTATCGGGGAGCGCCGTGCCCAGCTTTTTAAAAAACTGGGTGTTACTTCTCTTGACTCTCTCCTTCGCTTTTATCCCCGAAGTTATATAAATATGCTCGACTCGTTACCCATAGCCGATGCGCCGCTTGGTATTCCCTGCGCTGTGAAAGCTGTCGTTTACTCAAAATCGGCACCTGTTCGTGTTCGAGGCGGAAAAACCGTATTTAAGGTTCAGTGCGGCGATGACACCTCAGCTTTGACAGTGACATATTTCAACAATAAATTTGCTCCCGCCGCATTGACAATAGGCGGGGAATATATTTTTTACGGCAGGCTCTCGGGCGGTCTGCTGTCGCGGGAAATTATCAACCCGATGATGCTAAAGCCCGAAAAGGTTGTTTCGCTCACTCCTCGGTATCCGCTGACCGAGGGCTTAAGCTCCAAAATTATTGAAAATCATATGCGGATGGCATATGAGCTTTGCAAGGAGTCGCTCACAGAGACTCTTCCGCAGAGCTTACTTGATAAATATTCACTTATTTCGCGGCAGCGAGCAATTCATGATATTCATTTTCCCTCCTCGTTGGAACAGGCGTCAAGCGCAAAAAGCAGATTGATTTTTGAAGAGCTTTTGACCCTGTCTCTCGGAATGCACCTTATGAAAAGCCGCAATCGAAGCACTACGTCCGCTGTTCTGGACAAGGGCGATCTCAACGTATTTGCGAAATCTCTTCCGTATCGGCTTACCCGTGCGCAGATTCGCAGCATCAAAGAAATTGCATCCGATCTGACAAAAACAAACCCTATGAGCAGACTTTTACAAGGTGACGTAGGCAGCGGCAAAACCGTGTGCGCCGCCGCTTGTGTGTATAGGGCAGCGGCAAGCGGATATCAGAGCGCCGTGATGGCTCCGACCGAAATATTGGCAACCCAACACGCCGCCACATTTGCGAAAATGCTTGCACCGTTCGGTATATCCGTAGGTCTTTTAACCGGCTCGGTAAAGGGAAAAGCACGCATTGAGCTGCTTGCCCGCATCGAAAGCGGAGACTGCGGACTCGTTATCGGCACACACGCCCTCATCGCCGAAGCTGTGCACTTTAAAAAGCTCGGCTTTGTAATCGCCGATGAGCAGCATCGTTTCGGCGTTGAACAGCGCTCACTGCTCGCTCTTAAGGGCGAACACCCTCATCTGCTCGTCATGTCCGCTACACCAATTCCACGCACCCTCGCGCTTATCATCTACGGTGACCTCGACATCTCGGTACTCGACGAGATACCGCCCGGTAGAACGCCCGTAAAGACCTTTCTTGTGAATGACACTCTGCGCGAGCGCTATATCGGATATGTGCGCAAAACTGTCGCAGCGGGTCATCAGGCCTATATCGTCTGCCCTTTGGTCGAGGACAGCGAGGCACTTGAAAACACAGTGTCCGCAAGCGATTACAAACGGGAACTCGAAAATAATTATCTTCATGGCATATCGGTAGGACTCGTGCATGGACGGATGAAGCCCGCTGAAAAAGCCGCCGTAATGGATGCATTTACGAGCGGCGAGCTTTCTGTTCTTGTGTCAACCACCGTAATTGAGGTCGGCGTTGATGTGCCGAATGCCACACTTATGATAATCGAAAACGCGGAGCGTTTCGGACTTTCGGCACTGCATCAGCTTCGCGGCAGAGTAGGACGCGGAAGCGGTGAAAGCACCTGTGTGCTCGTTTCGGGGTCAAAATCCGAAAATGCCAAATCAAGGCTCGAAATAATGACAAGAACAAATGACGGCTTTGAAATTGCGCGCCATGACCTCAAGCTCAGAGGTCCAGGAGATTTTTTCGGCAGGCGACAGCACGGTCTGCCCGAGCTTCATATCGCGGACCTTGCGAACGATGAAAATGTTCTGTATAATGCATCGGATGCCGCAAAAGCTATTCTGACGGATGATGAAAAGCTTTCAAGGCCTGAGCACAAAGCGTTGAAAGAGCAGATTAAGCTGATGTTTGCGGAAAGCGAAGCCGCAATGAACTGATTTTGCAAAGGATTAATATACACATGATAAAAAAAACTATATCAACAATAATTTGCATTCTTATCGCAATATCTGCATGTGCACCTGTGTTCGCCCGTGATTTCGGCTTTAACATAGATACGGTTTCCAATGAGGTCTATCTGTTGAATCTCGATACAGATGAGGTGATTTTTCAAAAGAACGCCGATGTTCAGGTGCATCCCGCCTCAACAACAAAAATCATGACCGCCGCGCTTGCCATGGAGCTGTGCTCTGACCTCAAGGGAACTCTCGTCACCGTTCCGCTCGACGTCTGGGCCGAATTTGACGGGCTGGATGTGTCAACCTCCGGACTTGTGGCAGGCGAGGAGCTTTCGATGTATGATCTGATATGCTGCATGATGATTCAGTCGGGCAACGAGGCGGCATCAACTGTCCGAGACTATTACGGAGGCGCTGCCTTTATAGATATGATGAACAGCAAGGCTCAGGAGCTTGGCTGCGTAAATACGCATTTCACAAATCCAAGCGGGGTTTTTATCGCCGACCACTATTCCACCGCTCATGACCTTGCAATCATAACCGAATGGGCTCTCGGCATACCGGGATTTTGGGAAATCAGTCAGATGGCGCGCTACACCAAGGCGGCAACTAACAAAAATGCAGAGGTCACGCTTGCAACAACAGTGCTTATGCAGGACCCGAACAGCGGTTACTATACGCCATATATCAAGGGCATAAAAACCGGCACAACCGATGAAGCCGGACGCTGCTTTGTCTCTGCCGCCCAAAAGAACGGCATGAATTATCTGCTTGTAATACTCGGTGCCCCATTTGAGCCTGACGGACGTATTTGGGGAAGCGGTCAGTCGGCATTCACCGAAACACGCCTTATTTATGACTGGGCGTTTGATAATTTGGACATGATGAATATCTGCGATCTTGACACCATTTACGCAGAAATCGAGCTTAAGCACGCATCGAAAAAGGATTCCTTGGTACTGTACCCTGAAACAGAGCTGTACACCGTCTACAATAAAAACAGCGAAACACCGCCCGCTGTAGTGTATGAACCCTCTGTACCCGAATTCATAAATGCACCTGTAGCTGCCGGACAGGTTATCGGCTCAATGAGGGTGATTGTAGATGGGGAAACCGTCGATGAGATTCCGCTTGTTTCCCGCGAAGCTATCGAGCTTGACAGGTTTGTTCTTTTAATGGACAGCATCAGCCGACTTTTAACCTCAACAACCGCAAAGATAATCTATGCAATTTTGCTGCTGTTTGTTGCGCTATATCTGTACTATGCGCTGGTGATTGTACCGGCATCACAGAGAAATCGCAAACGCCGCAAAAAGAAAGGAAGAGGCAACAGCTCCAATCGAAGAAAACCATAAGCCGATATATTCATTGTCTCAGTCGGTATTGTGATTTGCGGCTGTCTTCATAAATGCTCAGCTTAACCGCTGCCACTCATAAATTTTATTGCCATTGGCTTTTGATTTTGCCCGCATATTGCAACAACAATATGCGGGCATTATTTATCAGCAGGCCGCTACAGCTCTCTATGACAACATTAAAAACGGCATTGTGTCTGTGGGGAAAGTTTCCCGCGCAAGCACAATACCGTTTAAAAGCATAATCATTAAATTATCAGCTTCGATTAAATGCCCATCTGATTGTGACTGATTTTATTCGTCGTCATCGTCGTCATCATCGTCATCGTCGTCTCGTCGATTTCTCTTTTTTTCTTTTTTGGACTTTTTTTCTTTTTTCTTTTTTCGAGGAACATCATCATCGTCGTCTGAATCAGTACCGGTGCGTTCGAATTTCGGTTCGGGTACCGAGCTCTCGACATCAAAAATTTCAGGGCCGGAGATTGCCACCTCGTAGTCGTCTTCGTCGCGCTCGTAAACAACTATATCCTTTGTTATTCCGAGCTGTATCAGCTCGTCATCGTCAAGCTCCTCAATTTCGTAATTCTTGATTTTAGAGCTGGCAAGCATAAACGCACCGACTGTAAACAGTATCGAGCATGCAATAGAGATAATCAAAAGGCTCGTGGGTGAAAACCTTATCAATGCCATCATGCTCTGAAGAGCCACCGTCTCATCAGCGGGAGTTATGTATCCCGCTGAAAAAAGCAAGAAACCTATTCCCAATGAGGATACGAGTAAAATGGCACTCAATACAAATCTGTTATATAAAAATGAGCCGAAAAAGACAGCCGGCATTATGAGTGTCATCAACATACATATTCCGAGAAGGAATGTCAGCACCCATTGTAAAATACCTGCCTGAGTATCTCCCGATTTAGTCAATAAGCCAAGCAGTAAAGCGCCGAGAGCACCTATGGCATATACACGCAAAATCGAACACACACAAAACAAGACCTTGTTTCCGATGAGTTTTCCGATACTGATTCCGCTTTTAAAAAACAAGTTCCACCTGTTTGTCGGAATATCATCGAAAATCATCATTTTCGGAAATATAATCAGCCCGATTGCCATGAGTGCAAGCGCAACTATATTATACAAATACAGCTGTCCGAAAACCGTTGTCTGCATAAACTGAGGGAGCAGACCCGAGCTTCCTGCCGCAAATCTCGATATTGCAAAGGTAATTCCAAATAAGACAAAGGAAAAAAACAAGGTGTATCCTATTGTGAGCTTGTAACGCCTGTAGTCATATTTTCTCGTAAAGCCGGAGCCGCTTGCGGCTTTATTTATCATAGACTAAGCACCTCCTTGAGCGCAACCTCAAATGATTTGTCATCCATAACAACCGAATTGTACTCTGCACCAAGCGACATCGCCGACTGCAAAAGTTCATCTATATCAACATCCCCGTCGTCCTTGCGAATAAGATAAACAAGATTTCCCTTGTTTAGGGCAGTGACGTTCGGAAATTTTTTCGAAATAGTATCAACCGTATTTTTGGCGTTATTGGTTGTGAATGACATTATGCCAAGGCAATTTCCATCTATGAATTTTCTGTAGCTTCCATTAAAAACAACATGTCCGCGATTTATCACCAACACGCGGTTTGCGACAGTTGCCATTAAATATTTTGAGCAGCAGGACAAAATAGAACATTTGCCCGATGCACCCAACAGAGCAAAAACGCGCTTCGCAATATTTTCTTCAACACCCTCGATATTGAAACTGCTGTCGTTGAAAATAACACATCCGATATTCGGATTAAGCGCCGCGGAAAGTGTCAGCACCAACAGGCGTTTGTTGTGTGACATATCCGCCATAAGGTCATCCTCAAATTCTCCGAGGCCGACTTGCGAAAGAACCTGTCGAACTCGCTCTTCCCGCTCTGCCGCGCTCTCACCTTTGACTCCGCTGAGGACATATAGCAAAAACTGAATGCAGGTCATCTCCTCAGGAATCAGGGCGTCGCTTCCGACATAAAGAATTTCACGTGGCGCTTCGTCCTCATTGTCCGATAAGGTCACATTAGGCTCGGCATTGTCATAGCTCTCTGAAATCGCACGTGCCAGTGCATACGAAGCAAGAGGAATCTCACTGACCATCGCAAGACAGGCACCCTCACGCAGCGCAAACGATGCGTTTGTGAACATTGCGTATGGCTGCGAGCCCTTATCGCTGACATAGTATTCTGACGTAATATTATTTACACCGAGAACAAGATTTTTGCCTTCCGAAATAAGATTATTGTCGGTGAACGACTCATTGTAACTTCTTGAAAGAACTGCCTGCCCGAGATTGTTGGCAATATCGAATATCTCGCCATGCTCCGTGTCATCAGGATTGCCGGCAGGCGGAATAAACGCAGTATCAAATAAATTGGCGCTGAGCGACGGCTTGCCAAAATCTGAATTCTCCTCATCCTCAACAATATCCCCGAACGACCCGAATCCGCCAAACTGCGGTTCATCTGCCACATCTTCGGTTTTGTCCTGCTCTGCGCCTTTATCTGCGCTGTTGTCGCTCGCATTCACAGAACTCGGAAAAACAACGTCATCGGTCGGTTCGTCCGCAGCTTCAAATGCACTATTTCCATCGTCAGACATGCCCCCGAAATTGACGAAATCATCGCCGCCAAACCGGGATTCACCGTCATCTATCGGCATAAATCCGCCAAATTCAGAGCTATCCTCACCTTCTTTATCAAAATCAGGAAATCCGAAAGGAGACGCACCGTCATCCGGCTCTGCAAAATTATCGAAGCTCAATGGTTCGTCATCTTCGCTCACGGCGAAACTGCCGAAATTCATGTTTTCATTGTCTTTTTCGATTTCACCGAATCCGCCGAAGCTTATCGGACCCTCTGCATTTTCGAGCGGAGCAAATTCAAGCGGCTCCTCTTCGCTTTTGAATTCATCCGATTTGGAGGCATCTTTATCCCTCAGACCTTCTGACGGACTATCTGATGATTTTAAATCGTCAGCACTATCGGGAAACTCATCTCCAAAGCCGTTGAATATCATTGTCTCAACACCCTTGGACTCTTCCGGCTTATCGAACGTAAAGAAAGGAGATGATTCTCCATCTGTATTCACATCGTCATCAAACGTGCCGAAGTTGACCGTTTCAGCCTCATGTGCAGGCGCACTGCCCTGCGTTTTATCGGATTTTTTGGCTGACTCGAGTGGTATTTGTTCCTTTTTGATTTTCGGAACAACAGGCTCCGCCTCAGGAATTACAGGCTCTACTACAAAGTTATCCGACATCGGCGCATCAAATTCAATGCCGAACATCGGCTCAAAATCTCCGCCCTCGGCGCTGTCGGCAGGATTTGACTCAACTGCCGCTGCCTTTTTAGGCACATCTGCATGTTTGGTATTATCTGCACGCTCAGCATCGGATTGCTGCACTTCAATCTCCGCTGCTTTGCTGTTCTGAGCCTTTACATGATTCTCGGGAATATCCGAACTTTCTTTCTCCTTAGGGGTCAATGCCGGGGCAATGCCCATTTTAATCAAGTCATCCGGTTCCGGTTCCGTCAATGACTGCGCCTCTTGTTCGACCGATCTTTCCTGCGGGGCTTCGGCAGGCTTAATCTCTTCCGCCTTGGCATCAGTGATAATGGGCTGCTGAGCTTTTTCTCCGAGATTAAGTGACAGAAACTCCTCGACAAGGCTCGACAGATCATCCTTTTCTTCAACAGGCGCGGCTTTGTGAGCGCCATCATCTGCAGGCTGTATCGGCACGACATGTTCGGTCTCGGGTTCCGCAGAGACGGCATCGGTCTGCTCCGCTGCTGCGGCGACATTTGTCTCGGCTTTTTTTTCAGTCATGACCGAAACCTTAGGCGCTTGCGCTGCTGCGGTTTTTTCCGTCTCAAGAACAATCGGCGGAGCCGAATTTTCACTCTCTGCCGCTCTCATTTCATCTGCGGATCTTTTTACTTCTACAATAACGGGGGCTGCCGGTTTTTGCGGCGCGGTCGGTTTCACTGTCTCGAGGACAACCGACGGCGCCGAATTTTCACTCTCTGCCGCTCTCTTTTCTTCTGTGGGTCTTTTTACTTCGACAACAACCGGAGCTGCCGGTTTTTGCGGTGCGGTCGGCTTAACTGCCTCAAGAGCAACCTGTGTCACCGTCTGTTCAACCGCCGCTCTCGTTACCTCTGCAGGTCTTTTCACCTCTACCACAACCGGCACAGGCTGATTTATTCTACCGCTCTCATACACTTGCGAAGAGCTTTCGCTTGGACGAACGGGCTTATCCATTATTCCTTCCGAAACAGCCGGTGCTTTCTGGCGCTGCACTGATGTCACACTCTCTGTGTGCATCGCAGCCTGCTCGGGCCGATACGGGTGATACGTCACAGGCTCGGTTCGCGGCTCGGAGTATATCGGGGCATATTGCTGTTGCTCAAGCGGTGCATGATCCATTAAATCGGGCGCATAGACCGGCTCCGCCGAAAATTCGCGCGTCTTAAATGTCGGCATATCATAGTGCTTCGGCGGTTCTATAATCGGCTCAACCGGCGGCTGATATATCTGCGCATCGGGTGTCTGATAAGTCATTTGGGGATAAACCGGCTCATAAACAGGGGTCTGTTCATACAATGGAATTTGTTCAACAGCCGGAATAATCGGCTCGTAGGCAGGGGGATTGTATGAGATTCTCGGCTCATATGAAATCCTCTGCTCATATGAGGCGGAAGACCGATATGGCGCAGCTTCATAGCCCTCAGGATTAGCAGCATCCGGGGATTGAGTATATTCATATGACTGCGGCTGCTCATAGATAATGGGTGACGGCTCATACGCCATCTGCTCATATTGCGGAGCTGCAGATTCATTATATTGCGGATTTTGATTCTGAGGCGCAGAGTAACCCTCGGGATAGTATTGGCCGCGTTCGGGAATCGGCACATATGCATTCTGAACCGGATCGAAAATAAACCCGTCCTTTTCAGAATACTGCAGTTCATTATTTTGCATTTTGTCTTGATTATAGGAACTATACGGTGTATCACCCATAAGTTTAATGTCCTCCACTAAGATATCCCGCTCAAAAGAAGTATGTAATTTGCAATAATCCGTTGGGATTATTCAGCAAATCCATATCACAAGGCTACTCAATGAATAGTCTTTGAATAGTATAGGCACCACTTCAATTCGCGGCGCAGCAATCGCTGCACGCATTTTTCAGTACACAGCGCAGCAAGGCACGAAGGTCGTTATCCTTGCTGTCGATAATAGATTTTTGTGTTATACTGCCTGTCATACATTATATACGCTTTTAGATTATAACATATATTATATGCAAAGTACAAATAAAATCCTCTGTTCACGGCTTATTATGTTGAATTATTTGTACTGCAAGTATAATATACCGGAAATTTTATGGGCAAAGTACATTTTTGATTTTAATATACAAAATATGCTGTCACTTGAAATCAAGTTCAACCGGATACCCCAGTTCGAAAGAGTAGATAATACACTTGACAATCGGCACACTCAGCCTTTTGTCGAGCGATTTTTTGTAAAGCCGAAGCTGCATCGAATAGCGCTCGGCAAGCTGCATCGGCGATGTAACCCTGTCCGATTTGTAATCGATCAAAACAGCGCCGTCTTCCCGCATAATTATGCAGTCCGCTATGCCCTGAATCATCACTCTCTCATCCTCGAATTTATCGCTCAACGGTTTGATTTCCGACGCACTTATCGAGTCAATGAAGGAGTACTCGCGAAGCACAATTTCGGACTGCGCAATCATTTTGCCGAATTCGCTTTTGAACAGACGATTGAGCTTTTGTATATCAATTTCATCCGCCGCCTGTTTGCTGATATACTCATGCTCAACAAGGCGTTTCAGTTCCTGCTCAACCGATTCTTCCGCTTTTTTATAATCGGCGCACTGCATAAACAGGTGGATTGCAGTTCCGCGCTGTGCCGCAGAAAGCCTTTGACACACAAAGGAAGGTTTGTTCAGTATGATTCCGGATTTATCCTTTGTAAGCTCTGTCACCGTGAGCTTTGTCGGGATATCCGCAAGCTCAAGGCGTGAATAAATAAACCTTGCACGCTCATTGAGAGCTTCAATGCCGCTCTCAGCCGGCTGCGTTTCGTGCGTCTGACTTTGCGTCCGATTGCGCGGCGTGACATTTCGGACTATTTTTATTTTTATGCTGTCGGCACAAAATTCTCCCTTTTCCTCAAGCGCCGAAGGCGCTTGCCTGTAATTTTTTAAAAGCGCAAGCAAAATCCACGAGATATAGCCGCTTTGCATTGCGACTAAATACGGTTCGATCTTCTCGTTTGCTGAAAAGCAGGCAAGCTTCGCAAGCTTTTCTTCGGGAGACGACAGCTCTGCGGTGACAAACAGCTTTTGGCGCGCGCGTGTAAGCGCGACATAGAGCACCCTCATCTCCTCGCTTGTCGTCTTTGCGCCGGACGCCAGCGAGAGAGCGGTGTAGCTCGCTGTTTTGCGTGAATACAGTGCGGATTTATCCTCACATTCGGCACGCACTCTGGCTCCGCAGCCGAGCGCCGCATCGAATAGCATTGAGCTGTCAAAGCTGTCACTGATATTAAAGCGCTTGTCGGCATTTGCCAAAAATATTATGCCCCATTCAAGTCCTTTAGATTTGTGTATCGAAGTTATACACACGGCGTCGTCAGGCGGTGTAAACGCGCGCGTCGCGGTTTTTCCGCTCTGCGCCGCACGCTCACAAACCCGCAGAAACATGGAAAGTGATCCGTCTCCCGTTTTTGCGAACTCTGTCGCGGTCTCGATAAACAGCCTGATATTATTTTTTCTTCGGGACAATTCATCTCCGGCGCAGAGAAGAATTTCGGCATCGGTATAGTCAACCGCATATCTAATGAGCTCATCAACAGCAAACAAGCTCTGCTTTCTGCGAAATAATGCAAGCGTATCAACAAGCTCTTTGCATCTTTCATCTCCGCTTGAAAGGACAAGTGTATACAAATCAGCCCTGCGCCCGCTCAGCTTCATTCGTGCAAGGTCGTCAGATTTAAACCCGAAAAGCGGCGACAGCATAACAGCGGCGAGCTCAACATCGCGCCTTGGATTGTCAATGACCCGAAGCAGCGAAACCAAAACAGACACCTCACTGTTTTCATAAAGATTATCCGTCCCATCGGTCCAGACCCGTATTCCTGCGGAATTAAGTGCGTCCTTGTACCTCTGTGCCTTTTCCTTGGGCGAGCGCAGAAGTATGCAAAAATCCGACTCTCGGCAGGCTCTTGTTCCCTGTTTTGTCTCAACTGTGTACCCTTCGGAAATCATATCCGAAATTATGTTGGCAATATGGTTGGGTTCGGCGTTTTCCCCTTCATTGATGAGATGAACCTCCATGCCGCACGACTCAATCAATCCCGCGTCGGGATTTGCCGCAAGCTGTTCTCCGTCACAGTAATCCGTGCCGCCCGCAAAGCTTGTCATAACAGGCTCAAAAACCATATTCACCGCCTCAACCACCGCCGCCGAGCTTCGGAAGTTTTCCGCCAGGGTTATTTTCATCGGAAAAAGCCCCTGTGCACTGTCGCTGCTTTTGGCACGGCGCGCAAGAAATATTTCAGGATCGGCGCGTCTGAAGCTGTAAATGCTCTGTTTGACGTCACCAACACAGAACAGGTTTTTCTCATCGCGTGATATCAGCGAAAAAATCAAATCCTGTATCTCGTTTGTGTCCTGATATTCATCGACCATAACGTATTCAAAGCGTGCGGACAGCTCAGAGGCGATATCGGTTTTCGCTCCGTCGGCTCCTCCCAAAAGCAGAACTGCCATTCGCTCCAAATCCGAGAATTCGAACATTTTTTTCGCCTGTTTCAGGCTTGTCAGCTTTTGCTCAAATCGATGAAGCCCATCGAAAAGCACCCTCATCGGCTCAAGCATAAGTGCCTTGTCCTCGATATAATCACCCTGTGAACAGCAAAAGCATTTTTCGCAAATCTGCTTTTGCAATATTGCTCTGACCTCATCTCGGAGCCCTTTTACGGATTTTCCGAGTGTTTCGTCTGCGCCCTTTTTCATTCCCGGTCTTATCTGGCTGTAGCTGTTTGCCATTGCGTTACAGGCATCCCACTCGCCCTGCTCTGCAAATTCAAGCAGTCTTTTTGCAAATTGCAGATCAAGTGACAGCGTATCTCCGTAATTTGCGAATAGGATTTCATCCTCGCCCGCCAGCCTCAACGCCTCATTGCAAATTGAAACTGCACTCTCAAGTGCCCTCTTTGCAAAGCTGAGCGTATACCTCCCAACCTCTGAGTGAGCGAGAGAGTCACCGCACTCAAGCTCCGCCATACACCTGTGTTCCCAGCGTTCGGGGAATGCAAGCGTCGTCTCGAAGTCGTACAGTCTATCGATCAAAACAGCCGTGTTCCTGTCGGTTCTCGATCTTCCGAAAAGGTCGCTCAGGTGCTCTACCCCGCTGTCTTTATCGGCGTACATCTCGTTTAATACCGCGTCCATCGCGGTGGCCCGCAGCTGTTGAATATACGCGTCATTTCCGACGGAAAAATCCGGTGCAAGGTCAAGCTCACTGAAATGCTCACGCAAAAGCGTGCTGCAAAATGCGTCAATCGTGCTTATCTGCGCCCGTGCCAGCAGCATCTGCTGCCTGCGAAGCCGTCTGTTTTCCGGATTGACGGCAATGAGACGGGCAAGGCTTTTTTTCACACGCGCAGACATCTCCGCCGCCGCCGCGTTTGTGAATGTCACAACGAGCAGCCTGTCCGCATCAATCGGGTTATTTTCGTCTGTTATGATGGATATTATCCGCTCTACCAAAACAGAGGTCTTTCCGCTCCCGGCCGCCGCAGCTACAAGGATTCCGCCGCCGCGCGCATCAATCGCAAGCCTCTGATCCGAGGTCCATTTTTCACTCATTGCTTTCACCCCTCTCTGTCCCGCCGACCGCAAACAGCTCTTTGGAGTCTAACTTTTTTAGTTTTCTCGCTTTTTCGCTCCGATCATGGCGACATACCGCCGCGTAATCACAGTAATCACACGCGCTTTTGCCATCGTCCCTGAGTGTCGGGCAAATATCCCACTCTCCCATATACAGTGCATTTGCCATATCCGTAACCGTCTTTTCGATATGTCTCTCAATCAAACCCAGTTTTTCAAGCGATGCGATTTTTTCGCTTTTGCGCAGGCTCCCGTCCTTGTTTTTCAGAACCGGAATAAAAATATTCGCGACATCTCGCTCCATCGCCGACACAATTTCCGGATTGTCGATGACAAGTCCGTCCATTTTATATGCCTGTCTCGCGTCTGACTCCGCATCGGATTTCACGCTTGGAGCATTGGGGTCGCTCGGAATATACATAACTGCGGCGGGCACCGTTTTTCCATAGCGGGCTTCACCGTTTTTGCAAACCGTAAACAGATATAGCAGCATCTGCACATTCAGGCCGTAAAACACATCGGTCAACGAAAATGCTTTGTCTCCGGTTTTGTAGTCGACAACGCGTATATAGCTTTTTCCATCGCGGCGCAGAATGTCCACACGGTCAATCGAGCCCTCGATATACACTGTCTCACCGCCGAGCGTACGCATCTCCAGCGGCTCTATTTCTGCGCCGTCACCGATCGACAGCTCATAGTCACACGGGCGAAATTCGCTCTGCTGCTGTTCGCGCTTAAGCTGCATCACAAGTCTGACCGACTGTGCCTTTAGCCTTTCGACAAGATACCTCACCCTCGGGAGCTTTGCGCTGTCTCCTATATGTTCAGTGACATAGCTCTCCGCAACCTCGCAGACCTTGCTGCGCAGCAGGTCATTTTCGGTATTTGAAATATCCCCGTCAAAAGCCCTCAGTGTATTTTCCATGATTTTATGTACAAAGCTGCCCGCCTCAATCGGGCTTATTTCCGCCTTTTGAAGCGGTCTTATCCTCATCACATATTTCAAAAAATATGCAAAACGGCATTTTTCAAACTGCTCTATCTTAGTCGCCGACAGTGCGGATCTCTGTCCCAAAAGTTCCTGCGGAATTCTCGTATCGAGCACCGCATAGCCCGGCTCCTCTGCGGCAAGGTCAACAGCGGCGCATACCGCTGCAAATTCCGATTGTTTAATTGCGGCACAGCTGTCCGCATCATTTCGCTCTATGGCGTCCGCATACGCGGACGCGGCTGTTTTTTTGTTCACGGCAAAAGCAAACGGCTGCGATTCAAATTCCGGCTCAAGCGCCCCGTTCAGCTCAATAAACTCATCAATTTCGGGGCTCACCTGAAGCGCAGTGCCCTTTTGATCTGTTTTTGCGCTGCACATATACACCCTTTCACACGAAGCAGTCACAGCCCTGTATAAAAACAGCTTTTCCATTACCACGCTCTGCTCAAAATTGCGGCTGAGTCTGATTCCTTCATCAAACAGCAAATCGCGCTCGGTTGAGGATAAAATCGGAGCGTCAAACGAACTTTTGGGAAAGATTCCGTCGTTTAACCCAATCAGAAACACAGCCCTCGGATTATTTGTCCTCATTCTGTCCGCTGTGCCGAAAACGACCTGCTCAAGGCATTGGGGAATATCCCCGACCGAACATGTGCCTGCAAGAATCGTAGCAAAATCAATCAGCTCACCGACCGAAAAGCTCTCGGTGCCCACAAGTTCATGCAGCTGCTCCATGATTTCCACCCCGATTGCGGCCTCTCGCTTTTGAGCGTCATCCGAGTTTTCAAGCGCCGATACCGCCCCGCAGCTTTCAAACACGCGATATGCCGACTCTATAAGCTCCGCGGCGGTTTGCCCCTGAGCCGATTTTATATACGTGTCGAGCCACGATACTGTTTTTTTGCGCGCATTCTCAATTCGTTCTGCCGTCTGCCTTGTGACTTTATCTGATATTGCGCCGAATCCGTTCGGGTTTTTGTCAAAGGGCAAACACCAGCCGCTCCCCTCAACGTTCCACACAAAGCAATAGTTTTCAAGCTCGCCCACAGTCTGTCCGTCAATGTCGCACAGTCCTGTTTTCAAAAATCGAAAAACATAATCCGTATCCCAACCGCCTGCGAGTTCAAGCAGATTGAGCAGCATGACAGTGAACTCTGAGTGGAGCATATTTCTGTTTATATCTGAAAAAAGCGGAATTCCGAATCGCTCGAAGGTTCTCTCAACCGCAAATCTATATCGGTCGGTATCCCGCGCTATAACCGCTATATCATTGTATCTATATCCGTGATTGCGAACCAGAAGCTGAATCTCACAGGCAGCCCTTTGTGCCTCATCATAGAGATCTTTTCCGCTGATTTGATATATTCCCTCTCTGTGCGGAGCATCGAAATATCCCAACCCGAAATACTTTTCCGCGGAAATAATTCCGCTTGCTTTGAAGCGCGGAAGCCCCTCAAGCACAACGGGTCTTGCGATCTCGATGTTTTTTCGCTTTGCGAGCGACATCAGCCTTCTTCCATTCATCCGAACCGTGGAAAAGCTGTCGTCGGCATCGGAGAATATATCATCGCAAACCAGTGTGCAGCACACATCCTTTGCACGGACAAGCATGTTTGCAATCAGTGTGAATTCCGGCTCGGTAAATCCCGAATAACCGTCCAAAAACACAAAAGCGCCGTCAAACTGCTTTGCTTTTGTGCACAGTTCCGCCGCAGCGTTGAGTTGATCCGCATCATCGTAAAATTGCACACCGAGTATAGAATCATAAGCCTCGTAAATCAGCGCGAGCTCTGAGAGCTTTTCCTTTGACAGCGGTGTAACCGCCTTTTGGGGAGTCTGACGGAGCATCTCGGGGCTGACTCCCCCGTTTTTAAGCTCGTCTATCACGCTGACCGCGAGTGTAAAAAAGGCTCTGTCCCGCCTGTGCTTGCGATAAAAATGCACATCGGGTCCGAGCGCCAGCATGGCGCGTCGCAAAATAGCGCACTTCTCCGCATCGGTGACACGTTTTTTTGCTCCTCCTCCGCATTCCGAAAAAATGTCATCGCACAGCTTTTTAAAGCTCTTTATTTCGTTAAATTCAGAGAGTCTGCCGTCAAGTCTCAGTGCAAGCGCGCGCTCAAAGCTAAATGAACTCTGCTCGGGCACTATTAAAACAGACCGTTCTCCGTCATGCGCCAGCCGCTCAATCTCATTTATGCAATATTCACTTTTCCCGCTTCCCGCACGTCCGACAACAAGTCTGAGCATATTAAAAGCCGCCTTTCAGTTAGAATAAGTTGCTCTAATTCTAATCCAAAAGCGGCTCTTTTACAACTTTTAGCATTTATAGAACCCGGTGTCCCTAAAATCAATTTTCATATCTCTCGCAGCATGACTGAAAACCATGCTGCGCATTTCAGCTAAGTGCGTCACAATAATACGCATTCCGTTTTTTATTATACCTAATCGTTAATCAGGCTTTGAAGCCATTCCTCAAGCTTGAACTTGATTTTGTATTTTTCTGTTCCCTTAACCAAGTCGCGCTCCTCGTCGGAATATTCCGAAAGCGGCTCAATATCGGTTGCGCATGGCACACACAAGGTCGGGTAGAGCACGCACCACCAGTTTTTTCCCTTTGCGCCGCCGAGCTCTACCCTCAAAGCGGTGTATGTCCCCGCCGGCAGTGTGAAGCCGTCGTATTCGCGCTGATTGAAATATGTGTCCGCAACAGTAACAGCAACGGGGTATTCAAACCCGTTATCGCTAAGTGTGCGCCTTGCGATGCGCTTAATTTCCCCGAGCTTTGCCTCTAAATTGGATTCGGCTTCCGCCTTGCTGCCCGCACTTGAAAACAGGTGCTCGCTCTGCTTTAATATCGCGTCTCTGACAGCGAGTTTGACCTCCTGATCCTCCGGATTGTCCGAATTGGCTATGATATGCAACCGCAGTGTATCTGTTCTCACCTCTTCGCAGGTTTTGGCAAACGGCAGCTGTACAAGTGCCGAGATAACACATATTAAAAATGCAGCCGCAATGGAAATTTCAATTTTCTTCATAATAAAACGAACGCCCCTTTCCTTCTTGAACAAAGGATTGGCGCGTTCGAGGTAAATTATTCCTGTGAATTCATCTTTTTTTTATAATGCTCACGCCACTGTCGGTCGGCACTGCGACAAATGCCGAAAAGTCCCGCCGCCACAACCTCTCCTTACATCTCTGCGCGGTGAGTCGGTCGTGGAATACTCCGAAAACAGCCGCTCCGCTCCCTGACATAGACGCGCCGAGAGCTCCGTTTTTCATCAGCATTGCCTCAAGTCTCGCCGTAGTTTCACCCTTGATCGGTTCGGAAAAAGCATTGCGGGTCAGCATAGCCAGCTTGGATACGTCGCCCTCTTTAAGCGCGCACAGCAACAGCTCGGTTTGCGGATGCTCAATATCCGCACCGCAGTCAAACGCGGCAAATGCCTCTCTCGTGCTATGTCCGCTTCTCGGCATAAGCACCACCATCGCAAAGTCACAGCTGTTCGGAACAGTTTCTATAAGCTCTCCGATTCCGGTGACGCGCGCAAACCCGCCGACTGTGCAGTATGGCACATCAGAGCCTATTTTTTCTCCTATTGCGCACAGCTCATACCTGTTCATTCCCGTATTGAGCAGCTCGTTGAGACCTGTCAAAACCGCGGCGGCATCCGCACTTCCTCCGCCCAGTCCCGCCTGCATCGGTATCCTTTTTTTTATTGAAATTTCAAGGCCCGGAATCTTGATACCGACATGCTCCGCAAATTTAACCGCCGCTTTATAGGCGAGATTCTTTTCGTTTTTCGGAATGAACCGCGCGTTTGAACGAATCTCAATACCCTCTCCTCTAACGCGTCTGACGGTGATTTCATCGCTCAAATCAATCGAGCAATTTACCATATCCATGAGATGATATCCGTCCGACTCGCGCACTCCCATTATATCAAGGGACAGATTCAGCTTGGCATTTGCAAAAAGCGAAATCTCGTTAATCATTTGAACACCCTGAACAGAATATTGGTTTTAATGTCGATCGCTCTTTGAGGACATACCTCATGACAGCAAAAGCATTTGATGCAATTTTTCTGCTCAATATGCGCAATTTTATTTTCGATTTTGATTGTGTGCTGCGGGCATATTTCAAAGCACATGGCACATCCGACACAGTCTTTTGTCCGAATGACAGGACGCGGCGAAACCGAGCGTATGAGCTTTTTCCCGATTGGTTTTAAAAATTCCGGCAGCGATGATGTGAAGTCATTGTCCGCACTCTCGGGAAGCAGCAGGTCGGTTATCGGCATGTCGACAATATCTCTGTCACCGACAACCGCAATTTCTGCGATATTCGCCGGGGCACTTCCACGCTTTATCGACGCGGCGACAGTCAGTGCCTTTTGCGCGCCTATCCCCATTATATCGCACAACACCCTGTCGACCATATATGCATTTTCACCGCCGATTATGAACCCAAAGGGACGCGGAGTTCCGCCGCTGGGGCCGTTACCCTCCATTCCCACAACTCCGTCCATGATTGAAAATGACGGCTTTACAAGGTCGTACAGCTCGCAGAGCATCTCGCAAAACTGCGGCTTTTCCGGTATTCGGCTGTGCATCTCGGCCTTTGCAAGTCCGGGAATTACCCCAAAATAATTCTTTATCGCGCCGCTCATGCCCGTCATGGCGTGGGTCTTTACCTTGCCTATTCCTATCACGACATCGGCGTTCGTCACTGCGTTGATTATCTCGAACTGTTTGTTGAGTCCGTCACCGCTTCTCGGGGCGGATGAAACGTCATAATTGAGAGTGACCCCGCTCTGAACGAGATTTGCAATCCCGCATTTTTCGTAAATGCCCTTGAGCTTCGCCGCAGAAAAGAAGCCCGATGAGCTGTCCGCCAAAACAATTTGCTCTGCACCGCGTTTTTTCAGCGCCTTAATAACGGCGGCAACCACTGCCGGATGTGTTGTCACCGCCTCGTCCGGCGAGCTTTTTATAAGCAGATTGAGCTTTAGCACAATCCTTGTCTTCGCAGTGATTGAGGCGCAGATTGAGGAGCTTTGAAATATAAATTCAACAGCCCCATCAACTGTTTCCTGCTCATATGTCGCACATTTTTTTAAATAGACGTTATTCACGGCTTTAAATTCCTCTGCTCACCTGTTATTTCTCTCAAAAAATCCTCTATGCGCTTTAATGCCTCTGCGAGATGCGCAACCGAGTACGAATAGGAAACTCTCACAAAGCCCTCGCCGCTGTCGCCGAAAGCATCTCCGGGCACAACTGCAACGCGTTTTGAACGCAGCAGGCTTTCACAAAACTCGAGAGATTTCATGCCAGTGCTTTTTATTGACGGAAATACATAAAATGCACCCTCCGGCTCAAAACACTCAAGACCCATGCGGTTAAAGCTATCTGTGACAAGGCGACGGCGCATATTGTACTCTCCCGCCATCATCTCTACCGCGTCGTCACACTCTCTCATTGCCACAATGGCTGCATACTGGCTCATTGTCGGCGCACACATAATGGCGAACTGATGAAGCTTGAGCATCTGAGCAATGACCGGCTTCGGGCCGCACGCGTATCCGAGTCGCCAGCCCGTCATTGCATAAGCCTTTGAAAAGCCGTTGACGATGACGGTTCTGTTATAGGCGTCCTCGCTTATCTCGGCAAATGAGACATGCCGCCTGTCACCATACGTCAGCTCGGCATAAATCTCGTCGGACAGCACCATTATATCGGTGCCTCGCAGCACCTCGCCTATTTCCTCCAGATGCTCCCGACGCATTACGGCTCCCGTGGGATTGTTCGGAAAAGGCAGTATCAGCACCTTTGTTTTAGGCGTAATTGCCGCCCTTAGCTTTTCCGCAGTCAGTCGGAATGAATTTTCCGCCTTTGTCGGGATAGTCACCACTTTTGCACCGCACATATGTGAAATCGGGTCATAGCACACAAAACACGGCGTCGGCAAAATGACCTCGTCGCCCTCGTTAATCAGAGAGCGCAAGCACAGGTCAATTGCCTCCGAGCCTCCGACAGTAACGAGAGTCTGTGACTCGGGCTCATATTTCAAATTGAATCTTCTCTTCTGATATTTGCATATTTCCTCGCGCAGCTTGAGCAACCCCGCATTTGCGGAATAATATGTTTTTCCCGCCTCGAGAGAGTTTATTCCGGCAAGACGTATTTCCCACGGAGTCACAAAGTCAGGCTCTCCGACTCCGAGCGAAATGCAGTCTCCCATCTCTGCCGCCACATCAAAAAACCGTCTTATCCCAGAGGGCTTAATCTCCTTGACGCGCGCGGATAACAGCTTATCATAATCTATCACAGTGAGCCCAGCCCTCTCTCATCCTCTATCTTGTCAATGAAAAGGATTCCCCGCTCTTTATATGTTTTGAGCACAAAATGTGTTGCAGTCGAAAGCACCGACTCCATTGGTGAAAGTCGCTTGCTTACGAACATCGCAATATCGCGAAAGCTTTTTCCGTGAATCATTATTGACACATCGTATCCGCCCGACATGAGATAGACGGTTTCAACCTCTGGAAAACGCGCGATAGTGTCGGCAAATTCGTCAAATCCGAAATTCCGTTTCGGACTGATTTTAACCTCTATCAGACTGAGCACTCTGTCTATTCCGGCCCGCTCCCAGTCGATAACGGCCTCATATCCCGCAATAATACCCTTTGATTGCAGGTCATCCATCTGCTCGCCGACCTCCTGCTCGGTCTTGCCCGTAAGGCTTGCGAGCTGTTCGAGAGTGAGCCTTGCGTCTTCGGACAGAAGCTTCAATAACATTTCCATGATAATATTACTCCTTTATCGGTTTTATCTAATGCTGCCGGAACATCGCTCGGGGCACATATGCCACAGCATATCCGACAGCTTGTACATGAGTTTGGCATTGAGCTGAAAATCCGCAGCCGAAATTTATCATTTAGGAGCGAATAAATTTATTTTATCATATTGCAGCTTTAAAGTAAATCAATGTATCTGTCGGTGCGGCGGGCGTTTTCAGCATAAATTCACTGTTTCTGCAAATAATACATTTAAATACGGAAGGGGACTTTTTATGATTAAAATGCTGAGCTCGATTTTTTTGGTGATTGGCGGTGTTAACTGGGGTATCTACGGACTTTTTTCATTCGACTGTGTTGCGTGGCTTTGCGGCGGCTCATTCACTGTTTTGGCGCGCATAATTTATATTCTTGTCGGAGCTTCCGCCATTGTCTTTACAATAGCTTCTCTGACTGAGCACAGAAGGGAATAACTGCGCCCGATTGCTCAGTCTCGGTTTGAAATTCGGCATTGATTATTTCACTGTTATTCAATAACTAATTGCTTTACTATGCCTTCCGTATGTGATACGATATCTTCGTATTATATTTACGGGAGGTTTTTTATATGCGTGCAATAGTAACCGTGGTTGCAAAGGATTCAGTGGGCATCATCGCTTATATAAGCGCAATTCTTGCCGACAAAGGCGTCAATGTCATGGATATCAGCCAGACGCTTATGCAGGAATATTTCACAATGATCATGCTTGTGGATCTCACAAGCGCAGGCTGTGAATTCGACGAGCTTCGCGAAACGCTCCGCCAAAAGGGTGAGGAACGCGGCCTTATAATTCGCATTCAGCGCGAGGACATCTTCAATGCGATGTTCCGCGTCTAATGAAACGGAGCTGATACTATGTCAATGATTGATACCCGAGACATCATGAAAACAATCGAGATGATTGACCATCAGCATCTCGATGTGCGCACGATAACGATGGGAATCTCGCTTCGCGACTGTGCGGACGAGAGCGTAGATCGCTGCGCCCAAAAAATTTACGATAAGATAACCGATTACGCAAAGAATCTTGTGAAAACAGGCGAGGCAATCGAGCACGAGTTCGGAATTCCGATTGTGAACAAGCGCATCTCCGTTACCCCGATTGCGATGGTTGCCGAAAGCTGCCGCTCTGAGGATTTGATTCCCATTGCTATGGCTCTTGACCGCGCTGCCGCCGACTGCGGTGTGAATTTTATCGGCGGTTATACCGCGCTTGTACACAAGGGCTTTACAAAAGGCGATCGCAAACTCATAGCCTCGATTCCGCAGGCATTGACCGAAACCGACTTCGTCTGCTCAAGCGTAAACGTGGGCACAACAAAGGCAGGCATCAACATGGATGCTGTCAAGCTAATGGGCGAGATTGTTCTTCAATGCGCACATCTGACTGCCGACCGAGACTCAATTGCATGTTCTAAATTAGTGGTTTTTGCAAATGCCGTTGAGGATAACCCATTTATGGCCGGAGCATTTCACGGCATAGGCGAGCCCGAATGCGTCATCAATGTCGGCGTATCCGGCCCGGGAGTTGTAGCACATGCTTTAAAGTCCTGCAAGGGCAAGCCTTTTGACGATGTCGCAGAAAAAATTAAACGCACCGCGTTTCGCATAACCCGTGTCGGCCAGCTTGTGGCAATGGAGGCGTCCAAGCGTCTCGGCGTCCCATTCGGCGTCGTTGACCTCTCTCTTGCTCCAACCCCCGCAATGGGTGACAGCGTCGCTGAAATTTTGGAGCTGATGGGTCTTGAGAGCTGCGGAACCCATGGCACAACCGCCGCGCTTGCACTGCTCAACGACGCTGTAAAAAAAGGTGGCGTAATGGCAAGCTCACATGTCGGCGGACTGTCCGGCGCATTTATTCCTGTCAGCGAGGACGCGGGTATGATCTCAGCCGTTATGCGCGGCTCTCTCTCCCTGGACAAGCTTGAGGCAATGACCTGCGTTTGCTCGGTCGGAATCGACATGGTCGCCGTGCCGGGCAACACGTCGGCCTCCACAATCTCCGCCATAATAGCGGACGAAGCGGCTATTGGCATGATTAACAACAAGACTACCGCAGTTCGCATTATTCCCGCCATAGGCAAGGACGTCGGCGAATCAATCGAATATGGCGGTCTTTTCGGCTCTGCTCCTATTATGCCTGTAAACAAGTTTTCAAGCGAGGAGTTCATCGCGCGCGGCGGCCGAATTCCCGCACCGATTCACAGCCTCAGAAATTAGCGCAGCAAAGTCTGCACCCTGTGTCGAAGCCAACACAGAAAAGATGAAAAAGCCCTCAGGGTCAATCGCAGTATATAATACTGTCTGACCTTGAGGGCTTGTTTTATTTAACGGACGGTTAACAATCGAATTTAAAGCTTGGAAATAACCTCAACGGTGTCGCGCGCAATCATGATCTCCTCATTCGTGGGAAGAACCATAGCCACAACCCTGCTGCTGTTTGTCGAGAATACGGCTTCCCTGCGCGAAGCATTCTCATTGAGATCCGCATCTATTTCAATGCCCATGTATTCCATGCCGCTGCAAATTGCCTTGCGGACAAGCGCATCGTTCTCACCGATGCCACCCGTAAAGAGCACCGCGTCAACTCCGCCCATTTCGGCAGCGTAACCGCCGACAAAGCGCTTTATCTGATGCACAAGAATATCAAGCGCAAGCTGTGCGCGCTCATTGCCCTCTTCGGCGGCCCTATGCAGATCGCGGCAGTCGCTCGAAACGCCGCTCACCCCGAGAAATCCGGACTTTTTATTCAATATATTGCTTATCTCATCGGGAGTCTTGTTCTCCTTATTTGCAATGTATGTAAGAACCGACGGATCAATTCCGCCGCTGCGCGTGCCCATGATAAAGCCGTCAAGCGGTGTAAGACCCATTGAAGTATCAAAGCATTTTCCGTCTTTTATAGCGGTTATGGAGCTTCCGTTTCCGAGATGGCAGACTATGAGCTTGGTGCCCTCCGGGTCTTTGCCTGTTATCTTGAAATATCTTTTGCTCACATAGCGATGGCTTGTTCCATGAAAGCCATAACGGCGAATGGAATATTTTTCATAGTACTCATAGGGAATCGGAAAAATATAGGATTTTGGCGGCATTGTCTGGTGGAATGACGTATCAAAGATAGCGACCATCGGCGTATTTTCGCCAAACACCTCACGGCATGCGCGCATTGCGATTGCCTGAGGCGGATTGTGAAGAGGTCCGAGTTCCTTCAGCATCATGACATTGTCAATGACCTCGTCCGTCACAAGCGTAGCCTCCTTGTAAAGCTCGCTGCCGTGCAGAACTCGATGCCCGACCGCCGAGATTTCGCTCACGTTGTCGATTACCTTGCCCTCGCCCTTTGTGAGCATCTCAACAACTGCCATGAAGGCTTCCTTGTGTGTCGGGAAATTGATTTTTCTCTCAATTTCAGCGCCGCCTGTAATCTTGTGTCCAATCAGACCGTCAATTCCGATTCTCTCACAGTTGCCCTTTGCGATACATGCCTCGGTAGACATGTCGATGAGCTGGTACTTGAGACTGCTGCTTCCCGCGTTGATAACCAATACTTTCATTTATTCGTTGTCCTTTCATATTGCAATATGTATTTACATATTCGCATCTTAACTGTATTATATATAATATCCTGTTAATACCGTTTTTAAGAGGCCGACCGGGCTTCGCTTGCAGAAAAATACATCGGTTTAAGCTTGAATATTATATTTTATCCCTCATTCCGCTGCCGATACCGCGGACAAAAATCCCGAGTCTGAGTAAATCCAAAACCCTTAAATGCTTTATTGTGAAGACATTCGGCTTTATTCGGCACGTATTATTATAAAGTACAACGCGTATTATTTCAAGGGCAAAAGCCAAAGATATGTCAAAATACAAAATTGCATCGGGGGTTTTGTCGTGAATATAGCGGGAATTGTCGCAGAATACAACCCCTTTCATAACGGGCACCTTTTTCAGCTTGAACAGACACGCGTCTTGGGTGCAACGCATATTATCGCGGTGATGTCGGGAAACTTTTGCCAGAGATGCGAGCCTGCATGTCTTGACAAATTTACGCGCGCGCGGTTGGCGTGTGAAAATGGTGTTGACCTGGTTATCGAGCTTCCGATACAGTATGCCGTCGGTTCTTCAGAGAGATTCGCTTGCGGCGGAGTTTATCTTCTCAATGCAATGGGCTGTGTTGATACGCTGTCCTTCGGAAGCGAATGCGGTGATGTCTCCCTTCTAAACACCGCTGCGAACGCCGTGAGTGACCCGCACATATTTGAGCGTACAAAGCGGCTTTGCGAGAGCGGGAAAAGCTATCCCGCCGCGCGGGAAGAAGCTGTCCGCGAGTTGTTTGGAGAGAATATATCCTCACTGCTCAGGAACCCTAATAATATATTGGGCATTGATTACATCAAGGCGCTGAAACATCTCGGAAGCAAAATTCAACCTCTCACCGTAAAGCGCATCGGCGCGGGGCATGATTCGGATTTTACAAGCGGAGGATTTGCAAGCGCGGGCTTTGTGCGCGCCGGACTATCCGGCAGTGAGTTTGCAGCATATGTCCCGAAAAATACCGCGCTGGCGGTGCGAGACGCAATCGCATGTGGCAGAACAGGCGGAGGCCTTGCGGGTCTTGAGCAGGTATTCCTGTATCGGATTCGCTCGCTCGGCAGAGACGAGCTGTGCTCGCTCCCCGATTGCGGTTGCGGACTCGGTGACCGGCTTTACAACGCGGCGTCGGAATCCGCAACTCTCGATGAGCTGTTTGAATTCACAAAGACAAAGCGGTATACTATGTCCCGTGTTCGGCGCGCGGTTTTGTGCGCAGTTCTCGGAATATCTCCGTCCCACTACTTCAATCCCCCATATATACGAATATTGGCTATCGGAAGGCGCGGAGACGAAATTCTGACTGAAATGAAAAAGAGCTGCACAATTCCGATATCGCACAGCCTGAAACAGCTGATGCAGCTCGGCGGCGACTGTGAAACCACAGCACTGCTCGAAGCCTCGGCAACAGACCTTTTTTCACTGAGTCAACGGTGCATTTCGCCGCGCGGAAGTGACTTTACAGCTAAAATGTTTAACATTCACAGCCTTTCAAAGGAAAATACATGACACAGAAATTCATCACAAATTCGCCCGAAGAAACAGAGCGGTTGGGCAGACAAATATCCATGTCTCTCGAGCCGGGCGACGTAGTCGCAATGTACGGCGACCTCGGAGCGGGAAAGACCGCCTTAGTGCGCGGAATCATGCACGGACTCGGCTATGAGGGCGATGTGACAAGCCCGACCTTTGCTATTGTAAACGAATATAAGGGACACGGCAAACAAGCAGCTCATTTTGACATGTACCGCATCGGCAATGAGGGTCAATTGTACTCAACCGGGTTTTACGACTATCTTGATGGGCGATTTATCGTTCTTATCGAGTGGAGTGAAAACATCGATTGGGCAATAGAGGATAATTGGAAACGCATTTCAATCGAAGGCTGTGCGGATATGCCGAGAAGCATCACACTTGAGGAGGTTGATTTATGATAATTTTTGCCGTTGATTCCTCCTCATGTGCCGGAAGTGCGGCTGTTTACAAGGACGGAACTATTCTCGCCGAGAGCTTTGCCAACGTGGGGCTGACACATTCCGAAACCCTGATGGTTCTGTGCGATGAGGTGTTTCGCCGCTCGGGAATAGGTCCCTGCGATGTCGACTATTTTGCCGTGACCTCCGGTCCGGGCTCATTCACAGGCCTCAGAATAGGCATGGGCACGGTAAAGGGAATGGCTTTTGCAACACGAAAGCCATGCGTGGCGGTTCCCACCTCGGAAGCGCTCGCCTGCGGTCTTGCGCCATGCGACAGATTGATTGTCACGGCGCTTGACGCGCGCCAAAAGCGGGTTTACGCCTCTGCCTTCAAGGCGGAGGGCAATTGTATTACACAGGTTCTTGAGGATTGCGTGCTGACATTTGACGAGCTGTTTGATCGAATCAAGGGCAGCCGAGTGATATTTGCGGGTGACGCCTCGCAGCTTTGCGACAGCGCTTTAAAAGGCAGACTCGACATGGTATTACCCTCAGCCGCAAACATGTTTGTACGCGCGTCAAGCGTTGCCGTTGCAGCGAATCTGCGCATTGAAAAAGGTCTTATTTGCTCATGTTCGGAGCTTGCGCCCACATATCTTCAGCAGGCACAGGCCGAGCGTGAACTTTTGAAAAAAAGAAACGGAGAAAAGAAATGATAGCAATCGGTAGTGACCATGGCGGATTTGAACTTAAACAGGAAATCATGAAGCACCTGTCAGAGACAGGCGTTGACTTTAAGGATTACGGAACGTACGACACAAAGTCGTGTGACTATCCCGACTATGCCGAAAAGGTCTGCGCAGCCGTTGTCGGCTCAGAAGCAAAATACGGCATTCTCATTTGCGGAACCGGCATTGGAATATCTATAGCCGCAAACAAAATAAACGGCATCCGCGCCGCTCTTTGCAGCGATTGCTTCAGCGCAAAATACACCCGCCGCCACAATGACGCAAATGTAATCTGTTTTGGAGGCCGTACAATCGGCGCGGGGCTTGCATGTGAACTTGTTGATGTATTTTTGGCAAATGAATTTGAAGGCGGCAGACATCAGACTCGGATTGACAAAATCGCAGCGCTTGAAACTAAGTGAACATTTTGCTCAAAGATGCGATGTTCCCCCGCAATATTCAATGCTCATTGTTTGAGCGAATTTTCGGATTGCTTTTCGGAACAGGTCTTTTACCGTCGGATTTTCGGCACTTTTCCCTGACAGCGGCATTTAATTGCAGACTGCGAACGCTCGAAATCTCCCTGCCGAAAATCAACTGAATTACAACCGCAAAAAACTGTGAAATTATTTACCGAGAAGGAGTTGTTTGAATGGCCGGCAGATTCAACGGACAGACAGGCGACAAAATAAAAACAGTATTGGATATAGCTTTTACCGTCTTGATTGCGCTGACGTTTGCTGTCGTCTGTCTGTATTTGATAGTTCTCTTTTTTAAAATTGCTTTTCTGCCGCTTGGCATAAAGCTGACAGTTCAGCTTCTGTGTCTGATTTTTATTGCGGCCGATATAGTCATTGCCAAGGATTGTGTTCGGGACATATTGAGCGGCCGGTGAATTCGGGGAGCTTATCCTGCTCTAAAATCATTTTATTGTAATCTTTGCTTAAAATCGAAGCGTAAGTCAATAAAGACTTTCCGAGTAAAAGTGACTGTTTACGCAGGCATCTTTACTAATACATTACACAAAAAGCCCGCTCAAACAC
>JAVXQD010000005.1:0-82018 GCA_036644375.1 Oscillospiraceae bacterium | reverse complement strand
AAAGAAATATGGTTTAGTGAGGAAATAAATATATATCAAGGAGAAGATGCCAAAAATAATATCAGAAATATCAGTAATGACTTTGAGTACGAAAAGCCTTTCCATAGTGAAATAAATCGAATTATAAGTTAACTTCAAAAAAGAAATAAATAGACAAATAAAAACGGAGTGTTGTTATAAGGAAACTGAATTCCTATAAGAACACTCCGACTGGTGCGGGTGACAGGACTTGAACCTGCACCCGAGGACTGGCTCCTAAGACCAGCGCGTCTGCCAATTCCGCCACACCCGCACAATTGCTGCCGAGCTGTCAAAGCTCGGGACGGCTGCATAATACATAAACCGCAAACCGTGCTCGTATATCATATAATAAAAGATACGGAGTGTCAATTGATTTTAAAGCGAATTAAGTTGATTAAATCCGATAATTTGGCTATACTTGTCTTAGATTAACTTCTAAGGAGAAAATGTATGAACTGGCTTTATCGGCTTGAACGCAAGTTTGGGAAATTTTCAATACCGAATCTCATGCTCATTATTGTTGTCGGTCAATTTGCGGTCTTTGCCGCCGACTTGATTATGCCGGCGCTCAATGCCGGCGGCTGGCTTTATTTGAGCCGCAGCCTTGTTATGAGCGGTCAGATTTGGCGCTTGATAACATTTATATTCATTCCGCCGAGCAGTTCGGTGCTCATGATTTTGATTTCGCTGTATTTTTACTACATGATCGGCGGTGCGCTTGAAAACGAATGGGGCTCATTCAAATTCAATGTCTACTATCTGGTAGGCATGATAGGCATTATCATCGCATCATTTCTGACAGGCGCAGGCTCTAACTACTATCTCAATATGTCATTGTTTTTTGCCTTTGCGATTTTGTGGCCGGATTTTGAGGTAATGCTCTTCTTTATAATACCGATAAAGATGAAATATCTCGCGCTGTTTGACGCGATATTGTTTATCATCAATATCGCAAGCTCACTGATGGCGCGTGACTGGGCTACCTTCGCCTCCATAATTGCGTCACTGCTCAACGTAATTCTGTTTTTCGGAGGGGATTTGATGCACAGAATAAAGCGAGAGCAGGGCTATGCCCAGACTCGAAAAAATTGGCGCAGCCAAATGAACGAATGGGACAGAAACGGGCGGAATTTCAAATAGACGAGGCAAAAGCGCCGTGTGGACAGCATAGCGCTTTTTTTGTATAATCCACCACACCCTGTTAAACCGGAGCTTACAAAATGAAAAAAATAACTTCACTGCTGATAATGTGCGCCATTGCCGTAAGCTGCTGCTCTTTGGCGGGTGCGCATTCCATCTCGGACATGACCGAGCGCCGGAAGCCGGACGATATGCTGACAAGCGAGGCGGAGCTGACCGTGTACCCCGCGGACCATGCCGACAGCGTTGAAATAGGCACGTGGCTTGAATTCAAGGTTGAGCGCGGAGGAAAGCTGCTTTCGTATATGGATTTAACCTATGAAATTGTGTCGGGCAGAGACTGTGCCGCCGTGTACTTCAACGGTGAGATTCTTCCTCTCGGAGAGGGCGAGGTTGTCATCAAGGCGTTTATGGACAAGGAGCCGAGTGTGCTGGGCTATGGCAAGGTGACGGTGGTTGCGCCGGAGCTGCAAAACAAGTATACCGAATTCAGACAGGCTGAGGATTTGCCCGAAACGGATGAGGACTTTGAAAAAAACACAGCGTCAAAATTCCCCGAGGGATATGGGCGTCAGCTGAGAATTCTTCATGCAAAGTATCCGAGCTGGGTGTTCGAGCCGCTGAATACGGGTCTTGATTTTTGGGATGCGGTTGCGATTGAGAGCGTGGGAGATCGCAATCTGACACTTAAACCCAACATATCCGATTCACTCAAAAGCCGCGCCAAGGGCGATTTTGACAGGGAAACAGGGGAATTTATCAACAAGGATACCGGCTGGGTCGCGACAAACGCGGTTCCTGTCGCTTATTTTATGGACCCGCGCAATTTTCTCGACGAGCGGGGGATATTTCAGTTTGAATCACTGCTTGCAGACGAAGAATTGCACACCCAAAGCGGCGTCGAGGGGATTTTGAATGGGTCGTTCATGGCGGATTCGGATATTGTATATCTTGATTCAGAGGGCGCTCGGCAGAATACGGGCAAGACCTACTCGCAGTCGATAATGGACGCCTCAGAGAAAACAGGTGTCAATCCGTATTATCTTGCGGCAAAAATCAGACACGAAATCGGGAGTACGCCGAGCAAGAGCGCATCGGGTGACTGCGAGGGCTATGAGGGTCTGTATAATATGTATAATATAGGGGCAACCGACGGCGAGGGCAACATTCAGCGCGGACTTGAGTGGGCGGGTGCCGAGGGCGGCTATAATCGCCCATGGACAAGCCCCGAGCGCTCGATTCTGGGCGGTGCGATGTACATAGCCGCAAACTATGTCGGCACGGGACAGGAGACGGGCTATTTGCAAAAATGGAATGTTGCACCGCATACCGCAAGCACCAAATTTCTGCACCAGTATATGACAAACGTTTCGGGTGCGCTGTCGCAGGCGATGACGGCGTACACCGGCTATGCCGAGATTGATATGCTTGATTCTCCGATAGTCTTTTCGATTCCCGTATATGACAATATGCCGAATGAGATCGGTGGTGCGCCGAGTGAGATTGAGATTCCCGATGTGAACGGGTTTGTCGGCGGAGAGGTGTATGTGCGCACAGGTCCGTCAGCGGCGCATGAACAGACGGGAGTGCGGCTGTCTGCGGGAGACAGCGTTGTCATCAAGCGCGCCGTAATGACCGACGCCGAATATTATATGAACTGGCTTTTTTATCCGCACTGGTACGAAATTGAATTCGAAAAGGACGGGCAAAAGGGAAGCGGATTTGTGAGCGAGCTCTTTGCACAGCCGGTCGCGCAGACCGTTCTGAAAATCGGTGAGAGGGTGAATTTGACGGAGCTTTTCACACGAGAAGCGAAAGCGTCGGGTCAGCTCAAATTTCTGAGCGAAAACCGAGATATTGCGGATGTGACAGTTGACGGTATGCTCACCGCAAAAAGTGCGGGAAGGACGACTGTTTTCGGATATACCTCCGACGGGACTTTTTGCGAATATACGGCAATGGTGTCCGATTCCGTCTCAGACAAGCAGGAGCGGGCAGAGGCAGAACAGCCTGAAATCGCACAGGAAGCCGCATAGAAGCGAAATGTCGGATGGGCTTTGCGGTATAAATCCCGCGAAGTGCAGGTGCCAAGCGCGTAAACGCAGCTTTATCAAAGAAATGGTGAGTAGTATGCAGTTCGAAATGAATCTTCTGCCCATACCGTTCAGGCAGATTAAAAATTGTGAAAAAATGATAGAAATAAGATGCAACGATGAAAAGCGCAAAGAGCTCAAGGTCGGAGATACAATTGTGTTCAGTGAGCTTCCCTGCGGAAACAACAGCATTACCGCAAAAATTGCGGATTTGTATCCATGCGACAGCTTTGCGGAATTGGTCACGCGATTTGACCCGTCGGAATTCGGATGCGAGGGGAGCACCGCGGAGCAGATTCTGAGTGAAATACGCGAGATATACTCCGAGGAGCGCGAACAGACTGAGGGTGTGCTCGGGATAAGAATCGAAGTTATCTGAAGCAGTCGGAAATAAAAAAGTTTTCGGAAATAAAAAAATCCGCCTTGAAAGCGGCGGCGGGATAAAATAAAAAAAGCCGAACCAGTGACAGGCTCGGCTTTTCAATATTGTGTTATATTGCGCGTGTTACCTTACCGGAACGCATACAACGGGTGCAGGCGTAGATGTGTTTGGGAGTACCATTCACCACCGCTTTGACACGTTTAACATTGGGCTTAAAGGTTCGGTTAGAACGTCGGTGCGAGTGAGACACCTGAATTCCAAACATTACACCCTTGCCGCAGATTTCGCATTTTGCCATTTTCTGCACCTCCTTTTTCTAAATTAGTCACGGTTAGTATAATATCAGATAAAACGGCAAATTGCAATAGTGAATTTTATTTTCGTTGTAATTTTATTTTGTTTTCTCTATAATGGATAAAGGGTGATGAAAAATGAGTTCTGATGCATATAAATACATTGCGCGTTTTCTGGTGCTGTTCCTTGCGATTCCGGTTCATGAATCCGCGCACGCATATGTTTCCTACAGGCTGGGAGATCCGACGGCAAAGAATATGGGGCGGCTGACGCTCAACCCGCTAAAGCACTTTGACCTTATGGGCTGCATATCAATGCTTGTCGTGGGAATCGGCTGGGCAAAGCCGGTGCCGATTGATCCGCGCTATTACAAGGACCCGAAAAAGGGAATGGCACTGTCTGCGCTTGCGGGCCCCGTGTCCAACCTTCTGATGGCTTTTGTCGGCATGATTTTTTATAAAATATCATTTTACAGCTACTATGCAAGCTCCGAATCGCAGGTGCTTTATTATGTTACGCTGATTTTGCAGACGATGGTGCTCATAAACATCTCGCTTGCCATCTTCAATATGATGCCGGTGCCGCCGTTTGACGGCTCGCGCATTCTCGGCGTAATTCTGCCCGAACGCATGTATTTCGGAATTATGAAATACGAGAGATATATTTTCTTTGCCATGTTTGCGCTGTTGTTTCTCGGGGTTTTCGACAAGCCGCTGTACTATGCAAACAATGCGCTGTTTGACGTGCTGAATTGGCTTACAAAGTTTGTTGACAGCATTGTGTTAAGTTTTTTAAGACTTGCCTAAACTATATGTGATAAGTGGCGGTACTTGCCCTTTGCGACGAGCGTGAGCTAAGCTGAGACAATTAAGGAAGTATATATGGATAAGGTTCGATTCAAAACCATGGATTTCGAGGGTCCGCTCGATGTGCTGCTGCATCTGATTGCACAGCACAAGATGCAGCTCTCGGAAATTCGGATTTATGAGCTGATAGATCAGTATCTGGAATTTATAGGGGTGCTCGGCCCGGACGAGCTTGACCCGACAAGTGAATTCATCGAGATGGCGGCGCGGCTTGTCTATATGAAATCGGTTTCGCTGCTCCCGCGCCGAGAGGAAGCCGAAGAGCTCGAGAGAGAGCTGACCGGTCAGCTGATTGAGTATCACCTGTGCAAAAAGGCAGCCGAAAGGCTTCGCGATATGTCTGAGGGCATCAACTTCTATGTCCGTGAGCCGCTTGAAATCGAGTTTGACAACGATTACCGCTTTGAACATTCGCCAAATGAGCTGCTCGCGGCATATATGAACATAATGGGCAAAAGCGCGCGATTTAAGCCCGCGACCACCGAATCCTTCGATCAGCTTGTGACAGCCCCGATTGTGTCGGTCTCGAGCAAAATAATCTACATACTGCGCAATCTCAAGCGCGGTACATTCAGCAAGCTGAACGACTTTTTCCGCGACTCGCGCAGCCGCAGCGAAGCTGTCGCGACATTTTTGGGCGTGCTTGAGCTTATCCGCTTTCAGCGCATCACGGTCGAGGATGACGGCACGGTTTGCAAGACAGAACGCAAAAAGAAAGAGAGAATCAACAGCTGATGAATACAAAGCTATATAAAGGAGCGGTTGAAGCGGTGCTCTTTGCGGTGGGCGAACCGATTTCCGCCGAGAAAATTTCGCTCGCTCTCGATATTGATAAAAATGATGTTGTATCGCTTATCAATGAAATCAAAAACGACTGCGATGACCTTGAGCGCGGTGTGTGTGTTTTGCAGTTTGACGACCGCTATCAAATGGCAACTCGCCCGATGTTTGCGGATTTTGTAACCCGTGCATTGGATAATCGGCGCAATACCCCGCTGTCTCAGGCAGCGATGGAGGTTCTTGCGATAATCGCCTACAATCAGCCGGTGTCGCGCTCCTTTATTGACCAGATACGCGGAGTTGACAGCAATTCGGCAGTGTCGAGTCTCGTTGCCAAGAATCTCGTGTGCGAGGCGGGCAGGCTTGAGCTTCCCGGCAGACCGATAGCATTTAAGACCACGGATAATTTTTTGCGCTGCTTTGGGATTGCGGGCACGGCGGAGCTTCCGCCGATTCACGGAGACGAGATTGAGTACTCGCTGAGCGCCAACATACCGGATGAGCCGGAAATGGAGGAGATGACACTCGAGTGAGCATTGTATTGCTGATTCTCAAAATTATCGGATGGCTTTTGCTGGGTGCGTCGGCTTTGATTTTTATCGCGCTGTTTATTCCGGTTGGTATAAAGCCGAGATATGAATTCGGCAGGCTGACAGTGAGGGTGAAGGTGCTGTTCCTTGAGTTTTCGGTGTTTGACTCGGACAAAACGGACAGCGGCGAAAAGTCCGAGGACAGTGAGGGCGGCGCCGAAAAGGAATATGAGCAGGTGGAGACAAAGGAGAAAACCAAGCTTGATCTTGAGCTGATTAGAGCTATTGTCCGTCCTGCGGCGGGCGCGGCGGGTTTTATTATCCGAAAGCTGCGTTTCAGCCATATTGAGCTTCGGCTGATAGCGGGCGGATATGACGCGTACAAGGTCGGCATAAACACGGGCAGAATCTGGCAGGCTGTCGGGTCGGGCATTGCGGTGTGCAGAAGCATATGGAGGCGGATGCAGTTCGATGAGCTGAGTGTCATTCCCGATTTTCTCGCAGAGCATGGCGGACAGGAAAAATTTGCCTGTCAAATTACCGCGCAGCCCGTTATAATACTGTCAGCGGGATTTATTTTCTTAAAGAGATACCTTTCATATAAAATCAAAAAGGCAAAAGCAAGTCGCCGAGCCGAAAAGGAGATCGAGAAAAATGAGTGCAAATCAGCTTAGCAATATGATTGACAGCGCAGTATCCAAAATAAAGGATATGGTGAACACAAACACGGTTATAGGCGAGCCTATAGTTCTTCCCAATGGAATTACTGCGGTTCCGGTCTGCAAGGTCTCCGTGGGCTTCGGCTCGGGCGGATCGGATATACCGACACGAAGCAGCGCCGAGATGTTCGGAGGCGGCACAGGGGCGGGTGTCAGCGTCGTCCCGATTGCTTTTTTGGTCACCACAAAGGACGGCAATGTAAAAATTCTACAGCTCGACACAATAGGAACTACGGCTGACAATATCGTTCGCACCGTGCCGGATGTGATTGACAGGGTGTCGGATATTATAAACGGAGTCAAAGCGAAATAAAACGAAAGCATGAAATAAAAGGACGGTGTACTGCGCTGCCCTTTTTTAAACGAGGAGTATAAATGGACGAGAGAATACAAAAAATTATGTCGGAGCAGGGGATATGCTCGCGCAGAGCCGCCGAGGAGCTTATAAAAAAGGGCAGGGTCAAGCTCAACGGTCATCCCGTGTCTCTGGGGGATAAAATGGACGTCCGAAAGGACATACTGTTTATCGACAACGAGAGAATGTATCTGGAAAAACAGATGCAGAAGCTTTACTATATGCTGAACAAGCCGCGCGGCTATGTCACAACGATGAGCGACCGACATGCGGCCAAGACAATAGTGGATTTGATGGACGGGATTGACGGGCGGGTGTATCCCGTGGGACGCCTTGACAAGGACAGCGAGGGTCTGCTGCTGCTGACCAACGACGGGGATTTTACGAATATGATAACACACCCGTCGTGCGGGGTGAGCAAGCTCTACCGCGTCACGGTTCGTCCGGCTCCTGTGGAGGAGCAGCTCATCGAGCTTGCGACAGGCGTCAAGCTCGATGACGGCACCACGGCAAAGCCCGCGACGGTTCGCGTTGTTGCGAGTGAGCCCAACCGCGGCGTGATGGAAATGGTGCTCACTGAGGGCAAAAACCGCGAAATCCGCCGCATGTGCGAGGCGATAGGTCTTGAGGTAATCCGCCTGAAGCGCCTTTCAATAGGGCCGCTCAGACTGGGAATGCTCAAATCGGGCGAGTACCGCGAACTGAGAAAGGAAGAGATTATTGCCGCCCGAAACGCGTTCACCAAAAAATGAGCGCAATATGGCAGCTGAGCGCATTTCGCCGCATTCGGCAAAGCGCAGCTCGGACGCGGTTCGGAGCTATATCAAATTTTTATTTTTTGAAACAGGCTATATGCCTGTTTTTTTGTTGCAATTTTAACAATAGTATTCTATAATTAATCCCAATAGGCTTTTTTATAGAAGTTAAAAGCGTGCCGGTGCAAAATCCGGTGCGATACTTGTGAAAAGAGGGTTTAACAGTATGTCTGAAACGAGCAAAAACATGACTGCTTCGGAACGGCTCGCTGTGCTTTTCGACGATGGTGTCTTTACTGAAATAGATGCCGTATCCGGAAAAAACAGCGGTGCAAAAGCAGCTTATGGAAATGTTGGCGGCGCGACCGTTTTTGCGTTTTGCCAGGATTCCGCGGTTTGCGGGTGTGCGATAGACAGAGCACAGTCACGCAAGCTGGCAAAGGTATATGATTTGGCAGCCAAAACAGGCGCGCCCGTCATAACAGTTTATGATTCCAAGGGAGTTAAGCTGGACGACGGTTTTGCGTCGCTTGATGCGGCTTCCGAAATATTGAGCAAGGTTTCCGAGCTCTCGGGCGTGGTTCCCCAAATCGCGGTGGTCGTCGGAGAATGCGCCGGGTTCAGTGCGATGACGGCGGCACTTGCCGACGTGTGCATCATGAGCGAGAGCGGAGAGCTGTTTATGACGTCTGCCTTTTCGGATAGGGCAAACGGCGGCAGCGAAGAGGGCGTCGGCTCTGCGGAGTTCGCCCAAAATGCCGGAATTGCGGGCATTATCTGCAAGAGTGAAAAAGAGGCCA
Source organism: Oscillospiraceae bacterium (assembly GCA_036644375.1). Lineage (GTDB taxonomy): Bacteria > Bacillota > Clostridia > Oscillospirales > Ruminococcaceae > CALWZE01. The sequence continues at coordinate 73,283 of JAVXQD010000005.1, read as the reverse complement.
TTGCCAAGGCAGCGGATGTCGCGCGCCTGCTTCCGCTCAATAACCTTGCGGCTCTTCCCGTATATGAGTTCGAGACCCCTGCGTTTGATCCTGCGGGCGGCACAATAAAGTCGGTTGCCGATTCGGGCAGCATTATCGAGCTTTTCCCGACGATAGGCTGCGGTACGACAACGGCGTTGGCGACAATAGGCGGCACACCCTGCGGCATGATTGAGGCCACGGGTGAGCTTTGCAAAAACGCAACGGCAAAGGCAGCCAAGCTCGTTGAGTTCTGCGATGCTTTCAATATTCCGGTCGTGTCATTTGTGAATGCGACAGGCTTTAAGAAATCCGCTCACGGAGACAGAGCGGGCGCTATCAAAAATGCCGCCAAGCTGGCACATGTCATGGCTGAGGCGACAACGGCAAAGATATCGGTTGTGACAGGCAGCGCAATAGGCTCTGTATTCACGACCTTCTGCGGCAGAAACGGCGGGGCGGACATGGCGTTCGCGTGGGACAAAGCGGTAATAAGCCCGATTACACCCGAAGCCGCTGTTGATATTCTCTGGGAGGAGCGCATCACAAAGCCGGAAGACATTGCGGTGCTTGCAAAAGAATACGGCTCGACGGTTGCGGGAGCGCAGTCGGCGGCGGAGGCAGGACTTGTCGATTCGATTATCGATGCGGCCTCAACACGCGATGCTGTCATAGCTTCGCTGGACATGCTTGCTTCAAAACGCGTATCAAGGTTGCCGAAAAAACACGGCAATCTTCCGCTTTAATAATTTGGAGGTAATTTAAAATGAAAAGATTCAATATAACAGTTAACGGAACGGCATATGATGTGGCGGTAGATGAAATAGGTGGTGCTTCGGCACCCGCAGCAGCGGCAGCACCCGCAGCGGCACCCGTTGCAGCACCCGCGGCGGCTCCCGCTGCCGTGGCAGCAGCACCCGCGGCAGTCCCCGCAGACGGCAAAAAAGTCACTGCGCCGATGCCCGGAAACATCCTTGATGTTCCCGTCAAGGTCGGAGACAAAATAGAGGACGGTCAAAAGCTGGTAGTCCTTGAGGCAATGAAAATGGAAAATGATATCTCGGCACCCTGTGCCGGCACCGTTACTGCCGTGTGCGTCGCAAAGGGCGATGTTGTCGAAACAGGCGCAACACTTGTAGTAATCGGCTAAAAATGCGTTACGGAAAGGAATAATTATGGCAAAGGTAAAAGTTACAGACCTTGTCCTTCGTGACGCGCATCAGTCGCTTATCGCGACACGCATGACGATGGATGAGATGAGACCTGCGTTCCCGCTTTTGGACAAGGTCGGATATCACGCTCTTGAGGTGTGGGGCGGCGCCACCTTTGACGCCTGCCTTCGCTTTCTCGATGAGGATCCGTGGGAGCGCCTGCGCATAATGCGCAGAGAGATGCCCAACACAAAATTGCAGATGCTTTTCCGCGGTCAGAACACACTCGGATATCGCCATTATGCAGATGATGTTGTCGAGTACTTTGTCCAGAAAACAGTGTCAAACGGAATCGACATCATGCGTATATTTGATGCGCTGAATGATCCGCGCAACCTTGAAACATCAATAAAGGCAGCGAAAAAAGAGGGCGCACACATTCAGGCGTGCATCTCCTACACGCTCAGCCCGGTTCATAACAACGACTATTTTATCGCCTATACAAAGGAGCTTGAGTCCATGGGTGCAGATTCAATCTGCATCAAGGATATGGCGGGTCTGCTCAAGCCATACCCCACCTTCGAGCTTGTCAAATCGCTTAAAAAAGCGCTTTCAATACCTGTCGAGATTCACTCGCACACCACCTCCGGACTTGCCGAAATGTCAATTCTCAAGTCTATCGAGGCAGGTGCGGATATAATCGACACGGTTATATCCCCGCTTGCGGGCGGAACCTCGCATATGGCGACCGAGTCTCTTGTAGCCGCGCTTCAGGGCACGGAATACGACACGGGTCTCGACCTTAAAAAGCTCGATGAGGTTCGCGCTTATTTTGCAACACTTCGCGAGAAATACCTAAAGGACGGTCAGCTTAACCCCAAGGTTCTCGGAGTTGACGCAAACACCCTTCTCTATCAGGTTCCGGGCGGAATGCTTTCAAACATGATAAAGCAGCTGCACGATGCGGGCAAGGACGACAAATTCGAAGAGGTTCTCAAGGAGATACCGCGTGTTCGTGAGGATGCAGGCTATCCGCCTCTCGTCACACCCACCTCGCAGATTGTCGGCACACAGGCCGTGTTCAACGTGGTCATGGGTGAGCGCTACAAAATGGTTACCAAGGAGTTCAAGGGACTCATGCACGGCGACTACGGCAAGACGCCCGCGCCGGTCAATGCAAAGCTTCAAAAAGAGATTCTCGGCGACGAAAAGCCGATAACATGCCGCCCCGCAGACCTGATTGAGCCGGAACTTGAAAAGCTCAAAAAGGAATGCGAAAAGTACGTGGAACAGCCTGAGGATGTACTCAGCTACGCTCAGTTCCCGCAAGTAGCGACAAAGTTCTTCGAGACCCGCCGCGCAAAAGAGCTTGGAATTGACGCCGAGCATCTGGACAAGGGAAACAAAGTAGCCCCGATGTGACAGTTTCAGTCAGCCGATGCTTTTTTAAGGCGCGCGCTTACAGGCAATAGCAGCACAGAATAAAAGCAGGCGCAGCACGGATATAAATCCGTCATTCGCCTGCTTTTTTGTATATCCGACATTCGGTGTGGGATATCTGCGGACCTTCGTACACGGCTGTTGATTTGCGGCTGTCTGCCAAGCTCGCACCGACTCTGCGTCAGTGTCGGCACTGCAGAGCAGATGCCCTCGGCAGGCGGATAATTCGGCTGCTGTCGGATGATTTTTTTTGCAGGATGCATGTGACGGATTTACCTATTAAACCAAAGGTCGGGTGCTCGGCAGACTTATTTTGGTGCCTAATCACAGTTGACTTTACTGCCTTAATAATTGTAAAATATAAGTTAATCCAAAATAAATGCGCAGGGTGTGCGCTGAGGTGAATAATGATAAACAGCATGACCGGCTTCGGCAGGGCACAGCAGGTTTTACATGGCAGGGAAATCACGGTTGAGCTTCGGTCGGTAAATCACCGCTATCTTGAGATTAATTCTCGGGTTCCGCGCTCATACTCATATATTGAGGACAGACTAAAGCCATTTATTCAGACGCGTGTGTCGCGCTGCAAGATGGACATTGGCATAACGGTTGTCAACAGCGAGGGCACGGACGCAAAGATAGAGCTTAATATGAATCTTGCTAAAGGGTATGCGGATGCAATTGCAAAGATATCCTCCGAGCTCGGACTTGACGGCAGTCTCAGCGCAGTGACCCTGTCGCGCTTTCCCGACGTATTCAGTGTGACCAGGGACACCCCCGACGAGGAGGAGGTCTGGGCGGACACCAAGGCAGTGCTCGCAGAGGCACTTGACAAATACTGCGAAATGCGCGCAATTGAGGGAGCGCGCCTCAAAGAGGATTTGGTTTCAAGACTTGATATGATAGAAAAAACAGTTGTCGATATCGAATCACAGAGCGTGACGAGACTTGAGCGATACCGCGAAAAGCTCTTTTCGCGAATGAAAACGGTTTTGGACGATACGAACATTGACGAGAGCAGAATTTTGCTTGAAGCTGCGATATATGCCGATAAAAGCGCAATCGACGAGGAGACGGTGAGATTGCATTCGCATCTTCTGCAGTTTCGCGACATAATACAGGCGGTTGAGCCGGTGGGGCGCAAGCTCGATTTTCTGATTCAGGAAATCAACCGAGAGGTTAATACCATCGGAAGCAAGGCAAACGATTTGGATATAACGGCAAGCGTTGTCGATGTAAAAGCAGAGGTGGAGAAAATTCGCGAGCAGGTTCAAAATATAGAGTAAAAGGAAAACAGTGTATGAAGCTAATTAACATCGGTTTCGGAAATATGGTTTCGGCAAACAGAATCATAGCTATAGTGAGCCCGGAAAGTGCGCCGATAAAGAGAATTATTCAGGACGCGCGCGAAAAAGGTGCGCTGATTGACGCGACTTATGGCAGACGCACGCGCGCTGTTATCGTGACGGACTCCGACCATGTGGTTCTCTCGGCGGTTCAGCCCGAAACTGTTGCAAACAGGCTCGGCGATGATGAGACGAACGAGGCTGCCGAGGATGATTGATGAGAGAAAACTGATTGTTGTCTCAGGCCCGTCGGGCTGCGGAAAGGACACGGTCGTCAAGCACCTGATGGCACTGAGAGATGATGTTATGCTGAGCACCTCATGCACTACGCGCAAGCCGCGTGTCAACGAAGTTAACGGCGTGCATTACTATTTTGTCACGGAAAAGGACTTTATGCGCCGCGTCGAGGCAAACAGAATGCTCGAATATACAAAATACGCAGGAAACTATTATGGAACTCCGCTTGACGAGCTTGAACAAAAGCTTGTCGGAGACAATATAGTGGTTTTGATAATAGAGGTAAAGGGAGCGCGAAACGTCAAAATACGATATCCCGATTCACTGTGCGTATTCATAGTCCCGCCGTCTATTGACGCGCTGCGCGAACGCCTTAAGGGGCGCGGCACCGAAACGGACGAGGAGATAGAGAGCCGAATCGAAATAGCGGCAAAGGAGCTTGAAGAGCTTCATTTTTACGATGCATCGATCAAAAATATAGTTGCGGTGGATTGTGCTCAGCAGCTTTCGAATATAATAGACGAGTGGCAGAAAAAAGACGAATTACCTAAGGAGATAAAAGGAAAATGTTAAAACCCGAAATTGCCCAGCTTCTCACGGAATGCAGCAGTCCATACAGCCTTGTTGTCACAATTGCAAAGCGCGCGAGAGACATCTCGGCACAGGCGCTTGAGGACAAGGTCATGCTCGACGAAAAGTCGGTCACAACGGCTATCACCGAGTTTGGCGCTCATAAATACAGAATTGTCGAGCACGAGATAAAAGAGGATAATTATTGAGCAAATAATCTTTATTCACGGCAGAGGCCCGTCGGGACATACAGGCTTTTGATGAAACGCACACAATACCGTGTCATAGGTTGAGCTTAACCTATGGGCGGTGTTTGATTCGCGGTTATTCAGAGGATGGATGATACGGTAAAACTAATGGCTGAGGGGGTGGCGTTTATGTGTGCCGGAGTAAAGGTTGCGGTGGACAACGCCGCCTTTAAATTTGACAGGCTGTACACCTACAGCGTCCCGCCCGACCTCGAGCAGTACGCAAAAGTAGGTGCGAGGGTACTGGTTCCGTTCGGAAACGGGGCGCCGCGTATGGGAATTGTGCTGGAGCTGTGCGAGGCTGTGCCGGACGACAAGCTCAAAAGCGTAACGGACATCGAAAGAACAGAGCCGCTTATTGACAAAGAGCTTGTGAGGCTCATTTTGCTTTTGCACGAGACTGCTTTTTGCACCTATTACGATGCGGTGAAAGCGGTTTTGCCGAAAAACAGCCGTCTTGTGCCCGACAGCGAAAGGGCTTCGCTCGAAAAGCAGTCGGCGGGACACATCGAGACGGTGTACAGCTACACAGAAAAAAGTGTACCGGAGCGTCTGAGCGAAAAACAGCGTTCGGTATGCGATTTAATTAAAAACAATCCGCTGACCGCCGTGCAGATATCCGAGCGCACGGGCTGCACAAGAGGTGTGGTAGAGCGGCTTGCCGAAAAGGGAATTGTAGACAAGACCGATCAGACCAAAGAGGACGAGACATACAGGCTGTTTTTAGGCGAAAAAAAGGAAATACCCGACCTGACAACGGCGCAGACAACGGCGCTTAACGATATTGAAAAAAACTTTTCCGATCCGACAAAACCCGATGTGACGCTTTTATACGGAGTGACCTCAAGCGGAAAGACGCATATATACATTAAATTGATTGAAACTGCGGTCGGCAAGGGCAGGGGAGCACTTGTGCTCGTTCCGGAAATTGCGCTTGCGACCCAGATGATATACAGGCTCAAAGAGCTGTTCGGAACACGCGTCGGCATTATTCACAGCTCTCTGTCCGACAGTGAGCGCCAGATTCAGTGGGAGAACATCAAAAGCGGGCGGTACGATGTAATCGTCGGCACACGCTCGGCGGTCTTTGCCCCGATTCGCAGGCTCGGTATTATAATAATCGACGAGGAGCAGGAGCAGACCTTTGTGTCCGAGCAAAATCCGCGATTTGACGCATGCGCCGTCGCACGGTTCCGCGCAAAGGAAAATTCCGCAAAGCTGCTTCTCTCGTCCGCGACGCCTTCTGTCGAGAGCTATTATTATGCGAAAACAGGAGTGTACAATCTGGTGTCGCTGTCCGAGCGATTCGGCAACATGCCGCTTCCGAAGGTGCGTGTGGTCGATATGCGTGAGGAGCTTTTGGCGGGAAACAGCCATCATATAAGCCAGTATCTCAAGGACGAGATAGACGAGCGGATAAAGAGGCGCGAGCAGTGTATTCTGCTGCTGAATCGGCGCGGATATCGCACGATATCCATGTGCTGTAAGTGCAAAAAAATTATCAAATGCGAGAGCTGCGACACGCCGCTTGTAATTCATAAAAACAGGGGCTGCTACGTGTGCCACTATTGCCGAAAAACCTATCCGATTGCGGAGGAATGCGGCGAGTGCGGCGGAAAAATCAAACATGCGGGAATCGGCACGCAGAAAATCGAGGAGGAGCTTGAATCCCTCTTCCCGGACGCCCGCATCCTCAGGCTTGACTTTGACGCGGTTCAAAAAAAGAATTCACTCGAAAAGCATCTCTCGGAATTTCAAAATGGCGAGTATGATATAATAATCGGCACTCAGATGATTGCGAAGGGGCTTGATTTCAAAAATGTGACGCTTGTCGGGGTGCTGAGCATTGACCAGCTTATGCTGATGCCGAGCTTCAAGGCAAATGAACGCACATTTTCAATGCTCACACAGGTCGTCGGCAGGAGCGGGCGGGGAGACAAGGTCGGCGAGGCGATTATTCAGACCGTCGACCCCGAAAACTCAATAATCAAGCTTGCCGCAAAACAGGATTACGAGAGCTTTTACACCAATGAGATAGTGTCGCGCAAGCTGCACCTCTATCCCCCGTTCTGTACACTGTGCAGCATCGGGGTGATATCCTCGAACGACGGTGACGCGGGTGAAGCTGCGCTGGAATTTGCGAAAATTGTCGAACGCGTCCAAGCCGAGCGCTACAGCACAATACCGATAAGGGTTTTGGGACCGTCTCCGATGAGGGTCGCGTATGTAAATGATATCTTCCGCTACAGGATTGTGCTGAAATGTCGGGGAGACAGACAATTTCGTGACTTTTTGCGCGAATGTATCGTTATATGGAACAGGACCGCATACAATAATAAAGCTAAAATATTCGTCGATTTCAATAATGAACTTGACGGCTGACGAGGTATAATGAATATGGGACTGAGAACTATACTTTTAAACGGCGACGAGACGCTTCGCAAGCACTGCCGCCCGGTAACCGATTTTAAGCAGAGGACACACGAGCTTATGACCGATCTTGCGGAGACGATGGTTGCCGCAAACGGGCTTGGGCTCGCTGCTCCGCAGGTCGGAATTTTGCGCCGCGCTGTCGTTATAGTGCGCGGTGAGGACATAGTCGAGCTTATCAATCCGGAGATTATCGAGCGCAGTGAGGAGGAGGTCGGCATGTATGAGGGCTGCCTCTCCTGCCCGAACGAGCACGGCAGGGTAATGCGCCCGGTGCGCGTGGTTGTGAGGGCACAGGACAGGGACGGCAAGCAGTTTGAGCTTGAATGCCTTGATATGGCCGCCCGCGCAGCCTGCCACGAGATTGATCACCTTGACGGAAAACTGTTTATTGATATTGCAGAGAGGGTATATTCTGACGATGAGCTTGACGAGATTCTGAGCGAAGAGGACGAGGAATAGCCAAAAAATTATGAGAATTTTATTTATGGGAACACCGGACATAGCCGCAACTGTGCTGTGCGAGGCAGCGAAATACCACGAGATCTGCGGGGTTTTTTGCCAGCCGGACAAGCCGGTGGGGCGAAGGGCGGTTATGACTGCCCCGCAGACAAAAATCAGCGCTCAAAGGCTTGGAATTCCGGTGTATCAGCCGACAAAGCTGCGCGACGAAAGCGCGGCGCGGCTCATTCGGGAAATAAATCCCGATTTGATTGCGGTCGTGGCATACGGCAGAATTTTACCCAAGGAAATACTTGAAATTCCCAAATTCGGCTGCGTGAATATCCACGCGTCCCTACTGCCGAAATATCGCGGCGCGGCTCCGATTCAGTACGCGCTGCTGAACGGGGACGAAAAGACCGGAGTTACGGCTATGTACATGGACGAGGGTATGGACACAGGGGATATCATAGCGGTGTCCGAGGTCGATATCACCGATGCGGACGACGCCGTCACGATGTTTCAAAGGCTCGGTCAGGCGGGCGCGGCGCTTTTGTGCAGTACATTGTCGGATATCGAAAAAGGCATTGTGACGCGCAAAAAGCAGGAGGACTACGGAGTGAGCTTTGCCCCTCCCTTTACAAAGGAGAGCGGTGAATTTTCGTGGAGTGAGGACGCAAAGTCGATATTTAACAGGACGCGCGCGCTCTGTGTTTGGCCGAACGCATATTTCAGTTTCGGCGGCAAAAAGATAAAGCTGTTGAAGGCGAGATATTGTGAGCTTGAGGGAAGCTGCGGCGAGATTTTGTCTCTTGACCCTCTTATCGTCGCTGCAAAGTGCGGTTCGGTTGAGCTGTGCGAGGTCAAGCCGGAGGGCAGCCGACAGATGAGCGGCAGGGATTGGTCGCTCGGTATACGAGCGAAAATAAACGACATTCTCATGGAGGTTTAAATTATGTACAGAAGCTTTATGGGCATTGATATCTGGTATCTTGTTCTTGTTTTGCCTGCATTTGCAGTCGCGATGTTTGCACAGGCAAAGGTAAAATCCACGTTCAACAAATTTAATCAGTTCGGCACGAGATCAAATCTCACGGGCGCACAGGCGGCGCGCCGTGTTTTAGATGCAAACGGACTTCAGCACGTGAGAATCGAGAGAATTGCGGGTGAGCTGACCGACCACTATGACCCCAAGGACGATGTCATCCGCCTCTCCGACTCGACCTTTGCGAGCAGCTCGATTGCGGCCGCGGGAGTCGCGGCGCACGAGGCGGGTCATGCCTGCCAATATGCCGAGGAATATGCGCCGATAAAGCTGCGCATGGCTCTTGTGCCCGTATGCAATATCGGGGCAAATCTGTCATGGCCGGCGATTCTTCTCGGCTATTTTCTCAGTTTTCGCCCGCTTGTATTTATCGGAATTATTCTGTTCAGTCTGTCGGTTTTGTTCCAGCTTGTCACGCTTCCCGTTGAGTTCAACGCAAGTGCAAGGGCGATGACCGCGCTGGACACAAGCGGACTTATGAATGCGGACGAGCTGAGCGGAGCAAAAAAAGTGCTCAGCGCGGCGGCGATGACCTATGTGGCGGCGCTTGCCGTCTCGGTTGCAAGCCTGCTTCGCCTTGTGCTGATTTTCGGCAGACGGAGAGATGATTGAGCGCACGTAAGCTTGCGGTTCGCTGCCTTTTGGAGGTTGACCGCGGGGCATACTCTAACCTGACATTTAAAAAAAACACATCCGACACGGTGCTTGACAGGCGCGACATTCAGTTTGCCGCCGCGCTGTTTTACGGTACTCTCGAGAGACAGACAACTCTCGATTACATTCTCGGCAAATATCTCAAGGGCGGGGTTGCAAAGCTCGACCCCGAGATACGGGCGATTATGCGAAGCGGTCTGTACCAGTGCATTTTCATGGACTCGGTTCCGGTGTCCGCCGCTGTCAACGAGAGCGCAAAGCTCTGCAAGGTGATGAAAAAGACCTCGGCGGCGTCCCTTGTCAATGCGGTTCTGCGCAAGGCGGCTGTCTTTGATATGTCTGATTTTGACAGAATTCGGGACGACGTCAAGCGGCTGTCCTTAAAATATTCGCTCTGCGGCGGTTTAGTGCAGCTGCTGTGCAGTCAATACGGCGACACTGCGGAGGAAATAATGGGCGCAATGCTCGAACGACCCAAAACCGCGGTGCGTGTAAATTCGCTCAAAACGACGGTCTCCGAGCTTGTGTCTGAGCTTGCCTCAGAGGGCGTCGAGACCGAGATATCAAGTGATATAAAAAACGCGCTGATAATAAAAAGCGGAAACTATCTCAAAAGCTCCGCACTGCGTGACGGGCGCATGAGAGTGCAGAGTCTTGCCGCGCAGTGCTCTGCGCTCGCACTTGACGCGAAAAGCGGAATGACTGTGCTCGACATGTGCGCCGCTCCGGGCGGAAAAACGCTCACGGCAGCGCAGGAGATGAACAATGAGGGAAAAATCACGGCGCTCGACTGTTATGAGAGCCGCTTGACGCTGATAGAAAAGCAGGCAAAGGCAGAGGAAATCACAATTGTTGAGCCGATACTCGGCGATGCGTCCGCATACAGCGCGGGGCAGTTTTTTGACAGGGTGCTCTGCGATGTGCCATGCAGCGGCTACGGGGAGATAAGCTCAAAGCCCGAGCTAAGGACAAAGGTGCCGCAAAATGACAATCAGCTGTTTTCGCTCCAAAGCTCGATTCTCCAAAACGGTGCGGCGCAGCTCAAGGTCAAAGGAAAGCTAATCTACTCGACCTGTACGCTCGACTTCCGCGAGAACGAGGATATAGTCGGGAAATTTTTGAGCTCGAACAGTAATTTTTGCTTAAATATCCCAACTTTTGCCGAGAATATCCCTGTGTCGGCGGATAAGTGCATTAAATTTATCCCCGAAAATGACAATTCAGAGGGCTTTTTTATAGCAACTTTTGAAAGAATGTGCTAAAATGAATGATAGCGTTGATATATTGTCGCTTAGCTTTGACGAGTTATGTGATTTTTTAAAAGCAATAGGCGAGCAGGGGTTTCGCGCGGCTCAGATTTTCAAATGGCTGCACGAAGACAGGGCAAAGAGCTTTGAAGCTATGAGCAATTTGTCTAAGACCCTGCGCGAAAAGCTCGAAATCAGCTGCCATATCATGAATATCGGTGTTGAGCGCGAACAGCATTCGAGCGACGGAACGGTAAAATATCTTTTTGTGCTCGAGGACGGCAACTGCATCGAAACGGTTGCGATGCGATATCATCACGGTATTTCGGTCTGCGTATCCTCTCAGGTGGGGTGCCGTATGGGATGCAGATTTTGCGCCTCAACACAAAACGGACTTGTCCGAAATCTTGCCGCAAGCGAGATTTTATTGCAGGTTTACAGGGTGGCTGAGCTGCTTGGCGAGCGTGTGGACAGCGTTGTTCTCATGGGAATCGGTGAGCCGCTTGACAATTTTGACAATGTCACAAAATTTTGCGATATTGTCACGGATGCGCGGGGCTGTAACCTTGCAGGCAGGGCGATTACCCTTTCAAGCTGCGGGATAGTTCCGCGGATTGACGAGCTGGCAGAGCAGAGAAGGCAGCTGACTTTGTCTATTTCACTTCATGCCCCGACAAACAATCAGCGAAATAAGACGATGCCGATAAACGGCGCATATAATATAGAGCAGCTGATAGCAGCCTGCAAGAGATATTACGACATTACAAAGAGGCGAATCTCCTTTGAATATGCGGTTATCGACGGACAGAATAACAGTGCGGATGACGCGAATAATCTCGCTCACCTGATAAGGGGAATGGGAGCGCATGTCAACCTGATACCGATAAATCCGGTTCGTGACACGGGCTTTCACGCAACGCGTGAGAGCGCGGAGGAATTCAGACAAAAGCTGATTTCCCTCGGAGTCAACGCGACGGTGCGCCGGACGCTCGGAGCGGATATCAGCGCAGCATGCGGACAGCTGAGACGCGATGCAGCAGCTGAAAATGAGCGGGATTCGCAATAAACATAAATATATTTACAGCGTGGGAGGAACGGTTTTGAAGATAGCCGCATGCACAGATTTGGGGTGTAAGCACACCGAAAATCAAGATTTTTATCGCGCGGGACGACTGAGCGATGACACATACTGGATAGTGCTTTGCGACGGAATGGGCGGGGTGACCGACGGCGGCAAAGCAAGCAGAATGTCCGGTGAATACCTGCAAAAAGAGATACAAAAGCATGTCGTCGATCTTTTGACGCCGGAGTCAGTCAGGGAATTTATACTTGACTGCGTAAAACGCTGCAACAGATATATCTATACATTCAGCCATGATGGAGGCAAAGCTGTCACCATGGGCACAACGGTTGTGCTTGCCATTGTCCGTGACAATCTCGTCCAGATAGCTCATGCGGGAGACAGCCGCGCATATCTGATACAAAAGGCATATATCAAACAGCTGACCAAGGACCACTCCATTGTTCAAGAGCTGCTCGACAGCGGAAAAATCACTGCGGCTCAGGCGAGCACGCACCCGAATAAAAATATAATAACAAGCGCTCTCGGAGTTGACACGGATACGCAGATTGACTATGATGAGCACAAATTCTCAAAGGGCGACACACTGCTGCTGTGCTCTGACGGTTTATCAAACATGGTCAGCGAGCAGCGTCTGCTTGAGATAGTGAACGAATATGACTTTTATCGCGTCGCCGACAAGATGGTGAAGGTCGCGGTGGAGGCCGGAGGCTACGACAATATAACTGCTGTTGTGCTCGGAGCATAACACAGCTGACCGGATTAAGGATTACGCAAATCAGCAAATGCGGAGGATGAAATGATAGACTATATCGGGAAAAAACTTGACGGCAGGTATGAGATAATTGAGCTTATCGGCGCCGGTGGAATGGCAAACGTATATAAAGCGCGGGATCTGCGTGAGAATAGAATTGTTGCCGTAAAGATTTTGCGCGAGGAATTCCTTGACAACGAGGAGCTGGTGCGCCGCTTTAAAAACGAATCAAAGGCAATCGGGCTGCTTTCACACCCGAACATTGTCAAGGTCTTTGACGTAAACTTTTCGGATTCGGTGCAGTTTATTGTCATGGAATATATCGACGGCATCACGCTCAAGGACTATATCGAGAGGAAAAAACCGCTCAGCTGGAAGGATACGGTTCACTTTACCGTCCAGATATTGAGGGCATTACAGCATGCTCATGACCGCGGAATTGTGCACAGGGACATCAAGCCGCAGAACATCATGCTTTTGCAGGACGGCTCGATAAAGGTCATGGATTTCGGAATCGCCCGCTTTTCGCGGAGCGAGACGCGCACAATAACCGACAAAACCATCGGTTCGGTTCACTATATAAGCCCTGAGCAGGCAAAGGGTGACATAACCGACGCAAAGGCGGACCTATACAGCGTCGGAATAATGATGTATGAGATGCTGACGGGCAAGCTGCCATTTGACTCGGACAGCGCTGTGTCAATAGCGATTAAGCAGATTTCGGATAACGCAAAGCGCCCGCGCGACATTGTGCCGGAAATTCCGGAGGCGCTTGAGGAAATCACGCTGAAGGCGATGGCAAAGAACCCGAATGTGAGATATCAGTCGGCGTCCCAGATGCTGCGCGACATCGATGATTTTAAAAAGAATCCGAGCATCGTGTTTGCCTACAAGTATTTTTCCGACGACAACTCACCGACAAAATATATAGATAAATCCGCAGCGCCGCAAAAAAAGAAAAAAGGCGAAAAGGGACCCAAAAAGAAGGGAAGTCTTTCGATTGCGCTGCTTTTGGGCGTGACCGCTGCGTGCGTAATAAGCACGGTGGCACTTCTGCTTTTTGCGTTCGGACTTTTGGAGAATGAAAAGATTGATGTCGAGCTGCCAAATTTCGTCGGCAAGACACTTGTCGAGATTCAGTCTGATGCGGCATACAAAACATTTAAATTCACTGTTGTGGAGGATTACAATCTGGCAGATGTGGGAGTGGTGTACGACCAAAGCCCGCTTCCTCCGAAGCAGATAAAGGAGAGCGGTGCTATCACTCTCTTTGTCAGCAAGGGCGTCGAGATTGTCGCGGTGCCCGATGTTGTGGGCATGAGCTCGGGCGACGGCAAGGTCGCGCTGCGCAATCTCGGACTTGTGGTTCGTCAGGAATCCGTATCCGACGAAAACTACGAGACAAACAAAATCGTTCAGGTATCTCCGATAGCGGGATCCGAAATAGAAACAGGCGGCGAAGTGACAATATATGTCAACACGCTCACGATGAGCTCGGACACAATCGTGCCCAAGTTCATAGACATGATGCTGTATGATGCAAACACCACACTTGCGAGCTACGGGCTTCAAATCGGGGTTGTCACCATGCAGGACAATGAAAAGCCTGCCGGCACGGTTATCGGTCAGAGCATTCCGGAGGGCTCAAAGGTTGCATCGAACACATCCATTGACCTTGTGGTGAGCAAGGGCATAACCTCGCGGGCGTTCAGCGTAACGGCTTCCGGTCTGCCCACCAAGGTTGAGGACGGAGCTGCTTATCAGGTGTATGCGGTGTTCGGCGGTGCGACGGTGGCAGGTCCGGTAGCGGCTACTCCGGGCGGCGCGTTCAAGGTTGACTTTACGGCGACCTCGGACGGAAAGCTGGATATTTATGTAAAGGGCAAGAGCGACTATCTGTTCCAGTCATTTACCATAAACCTTGTGTCGGGGTCGGTTTCAGCGCCGACCGGCGGAGGCTCGAGCTACGGCAATACCGTCCCGGCAACAATCTCGGTTGCTCCGACTGCCGTGTCGGTAGCTGCGGGAGCGACAACGCAGCTGACAGCGACGGTTACCCCGTCCTCAGCGGTCGCGTGGTCTTCAAGCGATCCGGCAATTGCCACGGTAGACGCCAACGGACTCGTCACTGGTGTTGCTGCGGGCAGCGCGACAATAACCGCAGCGGCAAACGGCAAAACCGCGACATGTGCGGTGACCGTTACCCCCAAGCCATAGAAGGAGCTAAATGAGCTATAACGGGATTATTTTGAACGGAATTATATTAAAGGGCATCGGCGGTTTTTACTATGTAAAAACCGCCGATGGCGTATTGGAGTGCAGGGCGAAGGGCATATTCCGCAGACGCGGGATAACTCCGCTTGCAGGGGACAGGGTCACCGTCGAGGGTGATCAAAGCGGATATATGGTTGCTGATATCGAGCCGCGAAAAAACTGCTTTGCAAGACCTCCCATCACAAATGTCGACAAGCTGTTTTTGGTGGTGTCCTCCTGCGATCCGAAACCCAATATTCTGGTGCTCGACAAGCTTATTGCGATATCCTGTAAAAACAAAATCAAACCGATACTTGTTCTGACAAAAACCGATATCGCTTCGGCGGAGGATTTTGTGTCGGTATACACCCATGCCGGATATAGGGTAATCGACCTCAGGGCAGACGAGAGCTGCGGATTTGCGGAGATTCGGGATCAGGCAAGGGACAGCCTCTGTGTATTCATCGGCAACAGCGGTGTCGGAAAATCCACGCTTATGAATCAGCTCTGCCCGTCACTTGAGCTTGAAACAGGGGTGACAAGCAAAAAACTCGGACGCGGAAAGCACACCACTCGCGCCGTTGAGCTATTTGAGTTTGAGGGTGGCTTTATAGCGGATACTCCCGGCTTTTCGGCTGTGGATTTCGAGCATTCCACACTGATTGTGAAGGATGAAATCGCGAACTGCTTCACTGAGTTTGAGCCTTATCTCAACAGCTGCTATTATACGAGCTGCTCACACACGGTGGAAAAGGGCTGCGCGGTACTTGAGGCGGTCAACGAGGGCAAAATCGAAAAGAGTCGGCATGAAAGCTATGTTGCGATGTATCAAAAAGCCAGAGAAAACGAGAGCAATAAATATTAATACCGAAGCCATGGCGTCCCGAAAGATAAGAGCAATGGCAATTGACGGCAATGCTCAAGCTTATTGACGAACACGATAAAATACAGGAAAAAATGCTTTGCGATTGCCGCCGCCAAACAAGCGGCACAAGAGCACAGGCGCGCTCACGGTAAAAAGCAATGAATCAAACAGCGGAGAATTGACAATCACGGCCGCGTGTGGAATAAACAGGTCTGCGATTTTGCGGATATCTGTATCAAAAAGGGCGCAAACGGCGCTCTTTTTTCTGTTTTAGCACACATATGGCTGCTTTTGTATATAATGTGTCAGACCGGGCGCTTGAATCAGCTGAACAGGGGGCGTTTGATATGCGCAGCAGAAGAACAACAATGAACATGGCAAACGGGACGGTATTTGTGGCAGGAGCGGTGTTCGGCATGTATGCGCCGACGTTTGCGGTGATTAGCTTGTGCTGTGCGGTTCTGCTGATAGGGCTGCTGTACAAATCATGATTACGGAGGAGAGTATTATGCAGATTATAGTGGTAAAAAGTCCTAAGCTTATAAGCGGACTTCTGAGGTTGATATTCGGGATTAAGAAAAGCGACGAGACATAGAATTGATTTCTGCGCGGGATGATACTGTGTTCAACGCTGATTTTGTCGGAGCTGCCAAAGTGCAGCTCCGCTTTTTTATACTCTCGGGCGCGGCATATAACCGATGCCGAAAGAATATAGTGTTATGGAAAAGCTATGAAAATATCAAGGGGGAAAAACCATGGAAATAAGCTCAATAACAGATTCGCTTTCCATTAATGAGCTGCTTTGCGATATCGCCGTGGAACAGTCGGTCGAGGGGGATTTTAACATTCCGGAATACCAGCCTGAGGTGTTCAAAATCGTAAAGACCAAAGCTCAGCCGATTATTGTGCAAAAAATCGCATCCGGTTCGCGCGCGACAATTGACGGATATGTCAAGCTGACGGTTATCTATCAATCGGGCGACGACAAGCGCATTTGCGCTATCTCACAAAAGCTTCCGTTTTCGAAGCAGGTAGATCTCGGCAGCACAATAGGAGAATCATACACCATATTTTGCAGGGCAAATATGGGCTTTTTGAACTGCAGGGCGGTCAATCAGAGAAAGATTGATGCGCGGGGTACGGTAAATCTCGCAATAAAGGTAATTTCGCAATATCCCTTTGAGGCGGTGAGCCGCATAGAGGGCGAGGGCGCATATCAAAAGCAGAGCGATCTCAGTTTTGAAAAGGAGATAGTCTGCGAGGAAAAGCAATTTTCGATAGAGGAGACACTGAGCGTTGATTATGAGCAGAGCGAAAACCCGACGCTGCTCAGATGCGATGCAGCGGCGGTTGCCGAGACCGTGAGCATCGAGAGCGGGCGCGCAATCATAGGCGGATATGTCAATATGCAGCTCGCATTTGATATTTCCACCGAGGAGGAATACAGAATAAAACGCGTGGGCTTTAATCTGCCCTTTAACCAGGTCATGGATATCAGCGCTCCCGACGGTGACTACACAGCGACTGCTGCTGTGAGCACAATATCGAGCAATGCCTCGGTTGAGGATGACGGAAATGCAGACGCAAATGTGACCTGCACCATTGAGCTGAGGCTGTATCAGAGGCAGAATGCCACAATTCTGACAGATGCCTTTTCGACCAAATCAGAGCTTATTTCGGCCTCTCAGCCCGTAAATTGCTGCGTGCTTGCCAAGCCGATTTCGGAAAGCTTCGGCGTGAGGTTCGGTTTCGAAAAAAATGATATGAGTCTTGTGGATTTTTTCATCGTCGGCGACGAGTGCGAGTGCATATCCTCAGATGCCGCCGCGACCATATCCGGCAAAGCTGTGCTGTGCTGCGTAATGTGCGATGCATCGGGTGAAATTAACGCATATGAGCAGAGCTTTGAGTTTTCGGTGCCCGCAAATTTCAAGTCGGGCGGAACACAATACTGTGAGTTTCAGACGCTGTTCACCGTGCTTGAATGTGTGGAGAGCGGCAGCATGATAAACGTAAAATGCGAGGGCATTATTTTCGGCACGGCGATAGAGGTTCAAAAGCTCACCGCAATCAAGGAAATAAAATCGGACGCGCTGAATCTCAAGCACGGGCCCAATGCCGCGCTGGTGGTCTATTATGCCGATGCCGGTGAAGGAGTGTGGGAAATTGCGAAGCGCTTCAACACCTCTCCAGATGAGATATCCTGCGCAGCAGAGATTGAACCCGAGCATTTTGAAAAACCGCAGACACTTCTGATTCCTATTGTGAGTTAAGCACAGAGAAAAGAAAAAGCGAATAAAACAGGCGTCACATAATTGCATTTGACCACAGAGTATGTTAGCATTACCTCAACAGTAAATCCTTAGGTGTTTAAACGGATATTAATGAGGGGGAAAAACACAATGAGCGAGCTTGTTGATATTTTGCTGAGATACGGAGCGGACGTAAGCGGCACAATGAACAGATTTATGAATGATGAGGAACTGTACGCGACCTGCCTTGAAAGCTTTCTCGTCGATCCCGCATTTGAAGAGCTCGAGGCCGCTGTTGCAAGAGGTGATTATGCGCAGGCATTTGACTATGCTCATACACTCAAGGGAGTAGCGGGCAACATGGGTCTTACCCCTGTTTACGAAGCTCTCACCGCCATGGTGGAAAAGCTGCGCAATCATGATTACGGCGATATTGACAACAGTATTTCAGAAGTGAGCAAAGAGTTCAGCAGGCTGAAGAAGCTGTTTTAATTGATCTTTCAAACCCGGCGCACCGACCTTTTGAGGCAGGTGCGCCGGTTTGTTTATGCAAATTATCTCTCTGATCGCAATGCCATGCGTGCTTTTTATTTGCATATTGGCACAATAGCGTTGAGAATTTACGTGTTTATGTCGAATTGATAAAAATGTGATTGAAATTTAGTTTTTAATTGTATATAATGTAAAAAGCAAGTTTGACAGATAAAAAACGATGTCGGTTTATAAGGAAAAGACATGTCCCTTGAACAAATAAGAGAGCAAAACAAGCGCACGGTCATTGAGCAGGCGCTTATATGCTTTGCGGAAAACAGCATAGAAAACACCAAGATTTCCGATATCGCAAAAAAGTCAGGACTTGCGGAGCGCACCGTATATCGCTATTTTTCTAATAAGGCGGATATAGTGCTCAGCACTGCATATCTGTTTTGGGACAGGACGGTTTTGCGTATAGAAAATGCGCTGTCAACAAACGCAATGGCGCATCTCAGCGGAATTGAACAGGTTGAAGCAATATTGCTGCTATATGCCGATATCTTCAAATATGAGCCTAAAATGCTGATATTCGGGCAGGAGGCTGAGCTGTATCTCTACAAAAACGGCATAGAAAAGGACGTGATTAACCGTCCTCCGGTGGAATACGAGAGCTTCAGCGCACCCTTTTCAAAGGCGATAAGACTCGGAATAAAGGACGGTACTCTTCGCAGAGACATCGATATAGAATCGGCGTACTACAACATATACAGCTCAATGCTCGGACTGATGCAGAAGATGGCATTGGACAGCATGGGCTCTGAAACCAAAAAAATAGACAGACAAAAACAGCTTGAGAGCTACTGCAAAATGATTGGCGATTATCTCGCGAACCGCTGATATCGGTATAAACGCCCGATTGGGCAAGCGCAGTTATCACGTGCAGAGTGCTTTTGGAATTTTGTGCGCGCCTTAGATGTCAGTCGGACTGACACAGGGTTAAATTTCTGACAAAGACGGGCGCTTCGGCTTGAGCGAATGCAGCTGAGCGGCGGCAAAGCTCGCGGCAGCGGCGCAAAAAACGCGCGGTATCAAAGCTTTATGCGCACAGCTTAGGCGCGAATCAGGGATGAAATAACAGGAATGTAAAACTGCTTGTACGCATAGAAATGAATATGACTGAATTTTGGCAAGGAGCTTTAAAAATGGACGGTCTGACAAAGATTATAACGGTTGCAGGCAAGGGCGGTGTCGGCAAGACATCTATTTCCGCAATAATTATAAAATTGCTTGTGGAAAATTATCCGGACAAAAAAATACTGGCGATTGACGCCGACCCCGCAATCGGCCTTTCGACGGCTTTGGGCGTCAATGTGGTTCAGACAATTGACGATATCCGAAAGGATATCCTCGCGAGCGTCGAAAATCGAGGAGGAAAAAATGCGACCGAGATACTCGGCGAGGCGAGATTCAGAATATTTGACACCATGGTCGAAAATGAGGGCTTTGCCTTTCTCGCGATAGGCAGACCGGAGGCGGCGGGCTGCTACTGCGCGGTGAACACATATCTCAAGGAGGTCATAAGTCTGTTGGCTGAGGACTTTGACTATGTCGTGATAGACGGTGAGGCGGGCATTGAACAGATAAACCGCAGGGTGATGGAAAAGGTCACACACCTGCTGCTTGTGACCGATCCGAGCAAAAAAGGCACGCAGGTCATTCAGACCATAAAAAGGGTCGCCGACGAGCTTATAATGTACGAGAAGGTCGGCGCTGTAATTAATCGCATCACAGACATGTCACTTGTCGAGTATATTGACACAGGGGACATACCGGTTCTCGCGTACATAGAGGATGACCGAAATCTATCGTCTTTTGATATCAAAGGGGAGAGCGTTGTCGGGCTCCCCGATGATTCAAATATAGTCAATGGTGTCAGGATGGCACTGAAAAGAATAGAAATTCTATAGCATAAGGGGTGTGAAAGTGAAGGATCTAAAACATCTGATTTACTTTGAAAGTCTGCTTGAGGATGCCAATAACGAGCTGGTAAAGCAGGCGGCAAAGGAGGGCAAATTGGCGCTGGGGTATACCTGCTACCATATGCCCGAGGTGTTGCTTAATCTTGACAAATGTTTTTCGGTGCGCTTGCGTGCGCCGAGGACAGGCTCAATGGATATAGCAACATACTACATGTCCAACTACACATGCGAATACTGCCGTGCTTTGCTTGAGCGTGGAATCGAGGGCGGATACAATTTCCTCAGCGGGCTTATGGCTGTTGACGCGTGTGCGGAGATGAACCGCTGTGTCGAGAATATCGAGCTGCAAAAGCTGATTCCGAACGACAAGCTGATTGTCACGCATGTTGACGTACCATACAAGGTTGAAGAATTCACTGTCAAGCATTATGTTCAGCAGCTGCGCGTCAAGGTTCTGGACAAGCTCAGCGAGGTTTACGGAATTGATACCTCTGACGACTCTCTTCGCAGGGCTGTTGAGGAGCACAACGAAATCTGCCGTATCCTTACCGAGATAGGGGATATGCGCAAGGAGGACAATCCGGTAATAACGGGCTACGAGTACCATATTCTG
Organism: Oscillospiraceae bacterium; assembly: GCA_036644375.1. Taxonomy (GTDB): domain Bacteria; phylum Bacillota; class Clostridia; order Oscillospirales; family Ruminococcaceae; genus CALWZE01. Next base: position 52,185 of record JAVXQD010000005.1, on the reverse strand, counting down.
AATCTCGTCACATACTGCTGTCCAAAATATCTGGTTGTCAAAAAGCTCCGCGAGACCCTTGAGGAGCTGAAAACACGTGAGCCGGACGCAAAGAAAAATTTCCGCGCGCGCGTAGTTCTTGCGGGCAGCGAAATAGACGATCCCGATTTCACAAAGCTCATTGAGGAGAGCGGCGCACTTATCGTCGCCGACCGCTTCTGCTTCGGTGCATTCCCGGGGCGTCAGGAGCTGACGCTCGATGACAGCGAGGACGTGCTGACACAGATATGCCGACAGTATCTTGTGTCAAGCCAATGCCCGCGATATATGAGCACAGACAAAATAAACGGGCGGCGCGAGTTCGTAGCGCAGCTTGCAAAGGACTACAAGGCGGACGGAGTTATATTCGAGCAGATAAAGTTTTGCGATTATTGGGGCTTTGAGCGCGCGATTGCGGGTCATATTATAAATACGGAATACGGGCTTCCCGTGCTGTCCGTTGACCGCCCGTATATGTCACGCTCGTCGGGTCAGCTTCGCACCCGCATGCAGGCTTTCGTTGAGAGCCTCGAAATCAAACAGATTCAAAAGGCGAAGGGGGCGAAATAGGCTATGGATAACAGACCAAACGATCTCGGAAAGCTCTTTAATGGCAAACAGGCAATGAAACGCCGCGAATGGCGCGGCTTTAAGGACACTATGTTCGATTTCGGCCGCTGGCTGAAAATTTGGGGCGCACTGACCATGATGGTTATGTCTATGCCCATACGGTTCACAAAAGGGCTGTTCCGCTACAGATGGATGGCATCCTATCTCTCGACTCCGGCATTTGTCGACCGCCACACATTGGGACAGCGCGGAACTCAGCTCCGCATTACGCACGAGCATTTTTTCAGCGAGGTAAGGGCGACTATCGGCATTATTAAAACCACCTTTGCCGCCGATGCCAATCTCGGAAAAAGCAAAAAGCAGCAGGCTCTGTCAGATAGGGTTGTCCTGTTCGACGAGATGATGATGCTCCAAATTATGGGCGGATTTCCAAACCTTATCGGCATTCCGTATCAGATGATTCCCGTATTCGAATGCTCGCTCATCGATCAGCTCAGCTCAATTCCGTATCTCGACGCTGTCGAGAGTTATGGGCTTCCGTCCGACACCTGCCCGCTGCCCTCAACAGAGGCGGGAGTTGCCATTGAGGACGACTATCCCAAGATGGGCAAATGCTTTATCGGAAGCACAATGCCGTGTGACGGAAGCGTAATGTCGACTCAGTTCCAGGAAAGACGCCTGAAACTCCCGTCATATGCGCTCGCTCTGCCGGTGAGATACACCGAGCCTGAGGTCGAGGAATGTGCCGTCGAGGACATCAGGGGCTGCATAAAGTTCATCGAGGAGCAAACAGGCGAAAAATTCGACTGGGATTGCTTTTTCAGAACAATGGGCCGCTTTAATGAGGAGACCAAGTACGAGATGGAAAAATGGGAGGTCAACAAGACCCCCTATCCTCAGATTACAGGAGCGTCAATGGCGCTTTACCGCATGTATACCTACCAGATGAATGCAGGCATAGATCCGTATTTTCTGAATGTTGACAAGAAGGTCAACAAGCTCATGATGAAGGGCTATGAAAACAAGGAAAAGTGCAGCCACGAGCTGCGTCACCGCGCTATTATATGGTCGTGTCCCGCCCATTACTACAGCAATTTCGCGACATGGGCAGAGAACTGCTGGGGCATCAATGTGCTTGTTGACATGGAAAGCCTAAATGCCGTCCGTCCGTTTAACCTCGAGAGCGAGGATGCGGCGCTGAAGGATCTTGCCCACTATTACGAGCGGATGATAATGAGAAAGCACACCAACGGAGGCCACCTCAACGTGCTTGAGGAGCTGTGGAGAGTCTGTGAGGAATTCAACGCCGACTTTGTCATAATGTATCAGCATATCGCGTGCAAGACGATGGCGGGGCTTAACGGCCTTTTTGAGGAGCAGGCGAGAGAACACGGCATACACCTGATTTGGGTTGAACATGACCTGATGGACCCGAGAACGGTTTCGCGCCGTGAGATGCGCGGAAAGATAAGCAAATATATGCAGGCTGTCATGCGCGAGGAACCCATAGATCCGACTCTGGTAGATTTTGAAGACGAAAAAGCTTGGTAAGAAGGGGAAAAGTGATGAAAAAATATTTTGGTGGCTGCGATGTCGGCTCGACATACACAAAATGTGTGATTCTCGATGAAGAGGGAAATATCGTTGCCGACACGACAATAAGAAGTAAAATCAACTCGGAGGAAAGCTCAAAGTTAGCGCTTGCCGAGACAATCGGTCAGGTTGACGGGCTTGAAAAAATCGAAGACCTCACATACCTTATCGGCACCGGCTACGGGCGCAACAAGGTTCCCACGGCACAGGAGAACATATCGGAAATCAGCTGCCACGCAATGGGTGTGCACATAACCAATCCGGACGTCAAGGCGATTATTGATATCGGCGGTCAGGATGTCAAGGGCATATCAATAGACACCGACGGAACTGTAAAAAACTTTGCGATGAATGACAAGTGCGCGGCGGGTACGGGACGATTTTTCGAGAGCATGGCAAATGCATTTGAGGTGAGTCTCGAGGAGTTTTCGGATCTCTCTCTCACAGCTAAAAATGTCATTCCTATAACGGCTCAATGTACAGTATTTGCCGAGAGCGAGGTTATCACTCTTGTCGGCGAGGGCAAGGCGCGCGATGAGATAGCGGCCGGAATCGAGCTTGCGGTTGCAAAGCGCTGCTTTGTAATGGCAAAAAAGGCGGGCGCGGTGGACAGCATTACTCTGACGGGCGGCTGTGCTAAAAACAAGGGGCTTAAACAGGCAATTGAGCATGTTTTGAAGCTCAAGGTCGTTGAACTTAAAACCGATCCGCAGCTTATGGGCGCACTCGGCGCAGCCGAATACGCACGTCAAAAGGGTCTGAATAAGGAGTAAAATATGGCTTGGTATTGGATCGTTCTTATTGTTCTTGCCGCATTGCCCGTGCTTGTGTTTGCGGTTTATTATTTCAACCTCGACATGAAGCTTGTGGAGAAAATCTACGGGCTTATGCAAAAGCATTATGATGGCATGAAGAGAGACAGACGGCTGTAATGGAAGTATTTAATCATGTTATAGAGGATACATATGCGCTTTTAGCTGCGCGGCAGCACACGGAATGGAGCTTTAATCCCGACAGGGCGTGGGGCGAGAATGCAAGCAACGAGATGGTGATGCTGCGCGACACGGCGTATGAGCTCGGTGCGGACGGGAAAAAAGCCGTCAATTACACCTGCATCACAACAAGCGAGAAGCTTGCGGGCGAGGACAAAATTCTGCTTTTCGGCTCGGATCTCGGCAGCTTTAAGGGTGACACTCCGTATGCGCGAATTGCATTTGTCCGTACTGACGGAGTCTCGGATGACGATGAGGCATATCGCCAAATTAAGGATATCGACTATGTGAAGTACAAGGTGTATCCCAAAGGCTTCATGATTCGAGCCTCGGTTGTCAACAACCGTGAGCAGGTGAGGGTCAGCAAACAGGCAGTCGCGGACGGAATCGGATTTGAAAAAATCGGCTGCTCGTTTATTCGAAAATACAAGGAAAATCCGCACGTGAAATCGGTCACGCTGATATTTGTGACCGATGAGGGAGCCGATTATTCGGCACTCGAAAAATGCGCCGGAAAATCGGACACAATCACAAATGCGCTGAATCATATTATGGACGGATTGGACTTGGATTGTCACAGCTGCAAGATGAAGGAAATCTGTGACGAGGTGGACGGAATGCGCGAAATGCACATGAAAAGCGCTAAGAGGTAGCTTTCCGCCGTCAGGTTGCGGAATGATAACTATCGAGGCTTAATTGAAGCTGTGTTCGAACAGTAAGACGCGGCGGAAAACAGATAGAAAATATGAAAGAGAGGTCACAAACTTGAAAACAGATGCACAAATTCAAAATCTGGTAGACAGCTACGGAAACTGGGTACAATGCGAATGCGAGAATAAGGCGGGCGGAACGGCGCGCATGACAAAAGAGCTCTATCCCTATTCAAGCTCCTTTTCACCGATTCGCGTAAACCGAATGACTATCAAGAACCGCTTTGTCATGGCTCCGATGGGGAATCTCGACATGTCGGAGGAGAGCGGACGTCCGAGCGAAAAGATGGTTCAGTACTTCATCGCCCGCGCAAAGGGCGGCACTGGTCTCATCACGACGGGACTCATTCCCATAAGCCACGGCATCGACCCGACCGTCACCGAAAAGGGCAATTTCTCAATGTTCCCGCGAATTGACGGAACGCGGACAAACTTCTCAAGCTGGCGCGAAATTGCGCAGGGCTGCCATGTATACGGAAGCAAGGTGTTCATTCAGCTCACACCGGGACTCGGACGCGTTGGTCCGCCAACCTGCCTTGTGAATGAGATGAAGTTCCCGCGCTCTGCGTCGTTTAACCCGAATTTCTATATTCCTGAGCTGCCCTGCCTGCGACTTTCGGGCGGAAAGCTCAAGAAAATAATCAAGAATGCAGGTCAGGCATCGGCTGACGCAAAAGCGTGCCTTATTGACGGCGTGTATCTGCACGGACACGAGGGATATCTTCTCGAGCAGCTGACCAACACGGCGTTCAACCGCCGCAAATTCGGCAAATATGCCGACTGGCAGCGCTTCGGTGTCGACCTTATCAAGGAAATCCGCAAGCGTGTTGGTCCGAATTACCCGATTATGTACCGCATAGATTTATCTCTTGCGCTCAATGAGACATACGGGGATACGATGGACGCGGTTAAGTCACTCAAAAAATTCAAAAACGGACGCTCGATTGAGCAGACTCTCGACTATATGAAAAACCTTGTCAAAGCCGGTGTGGATATGTTCGACGTTGACCTCGGCTGCTATGACAACTGGTGGCTTCCGCACCCGCCGGCGGGAATGCCCGCAGGATGCTTCCTTGAGGTCTCAAAGATTGTCAAGGATTTCTTCAGGGAAAAGGGCATTGTGTCTAACGCGGGCGTTGAGGTTCCGGTGGTTGCCGTGGGCAAGTTAGGATACCCGGACCTTGCGGAAAAGGCTCTGCGCGACGGACAGTGTGACATGGTAATGCTCGGGCGTCCGCTCCTCGCAGACCCCGAATGGTGCAACAAGGCATATGCCGGTGACGTGGATAAAATCTGTCCCTGCATAGGCTGTCAGGAAGGCTGCATAAACGAGTTCGTTGAGGGCGGTCACCCACAGTGTGCGGTAAACGCACGCACAGGCTTTGAGGACGTTCTGTCCGCACAGCTTATTCCCGCCGCAAAGCCGAAAAAAATCGGAGTTGTCGGAGCGGGACCGGCAGGCATCAATTTCGCCGTCACGGCTTCAAGACGCGGTCACACGGTTGACCTGATTGAAAAATCGGACAAAATCGGCGGCAAGGTGATACCGGGCAGTGTTCCGAAAATCAAATATGACTTTGAAAACTATCTCAAATATCTGCGCGCAGAGGTAAAAGAGGCGCAGTCACTCGACAGCTTTACGCTGAAGCTCAACACAGAGGCGACAAACGATTGGCTGGCGAAGCAGAAGTATGATGTTGTCGTGTTCGCAAACGGAACCTCAAGCGGCACGCCGCCCATTCCGGGAATCGAAAGGGTGAAAACCGTACAGGCAACCGACCTTTTGCTCAACCCCGAGCTTATCGGAGACGCGAAAAACGTGGTTGTTGTCGGCGGCGGAGTTGTCGGCTGTGAGACGGCATACTGGCTCGCATATGAGCTTGAGTGCAAGGTCAAGGTTGTGGAGATGCTCAAGCATTTCATGGAGGGCGCCTGCACGGCTAACCGCGGACACCTTATCCATTACATGAACAAGGCGGGTGTCGGACTTATCAACTGCGCCAAGGTCACTTCTTTTGACATCGGCAAGGTGAATATCAGCCGCAATATCTCCAAGGGAGTACCTGACCCGTATAACACTTGGCAGCCGATACTGCCCGAGAATATCCCAAATCCGCTTGAAAAGAAAATGGGACCCGAGACAAAGGACGAGACACTCGACGCCGACCTCGTTGTCCTCGCAATGGGCGGCAGACCCAATGACGCGCCGTTCCTTGCGGCTCAAAAGGAGAATGTCGCGCCCGAGCTTTATAACATCGGAGACAGCTTTGCGGCGGGACGCGTTTTGGAAGCAAACCGCGCGGCCTATAATCTCGCTCTTCGCGTTTAAATTCAAGATGGCACATCATGTCAAAAGGTGTGCGGCTGCATAAGAAATGATAGGGCGGCTGCTGCACCGAAATTTTCAAACAGCAAAACGCCTTAAAAACAAGAAAACCCGCTTTGAAAAATGACTTCACAAGCCATTTCAAAGCGGGTTTTTTGTGCGATGCTTTTCAAATCGAGTCTACTGCAACAGGTGCCCTTTGATTTTTACAGAGCTTGCGATTCGGCAGATATCACCTGAATTTCGAATATACCTCGACAGTTCTTGCTATGTCCGCGTCCGAATGAGCGTTTGATACGAACATCGCCTCAAACTGTGCGGGTGCGATATAGAGATTATGGTCGAGCATATGTCTAAAATAGCGGGCGTATTCTTTTGTGTCGCTTGCCTTTGCACTCTCGTAATCGGTCACGGGCAGGTCGGTGAAAAAAGCGCACACAAGCGAGCCTATGCTATTGACGGTGCGCGTGCTGCTCTTTCGCATTCCGTCTGCGAGCTTTTGCGCCATACGCTCGATGTTGGCGTATATTTCGGGATGCGATTTAAGTCGGGTCAGTGTCGCAAGACCCGCCGCCATTGCGACGGGATTGCCGGAAAGAGTCCCCGCCTGATAAACACTTCCGAGCGGTGAGACACAGCTCATTATGTCGCGCCGTGCGCCATATGCGCCGACAGGCATACCCCCGCCGATTATTTTGCCGTAGGTCACAATATCGGCTTTGATGTTGAAATACTCCTGCGCACCGCCGGGCGCGAGGCGAAATCCGGTTATTACCTCGTCAAATATGAGCAGTGCATTGTTTTTGTCGCAAAGTCTGCGCAGTCCCGCCAAAAATCCTTCGGCGGGCAGCACAACTCCCATATTTGCGGAAACAGGCTCGACAATGACGGCGGCTATCTCGCCCCTGTTGCTCTCAAAAAGCCGCTCAGCGCTCTCGAGATCGTTGTATTCCGCCATGAGCGTATCACGGGCAGCTCCCTTTGTGACGCCTGAGCTGTCGGGATTGCCATTTGTCAAAACTCCCGAGCCCGCTTTCACAAGCATACTGTCCGAGTGACCGTGGTAGTTGCCCGCAAATTTGATGATTTTTTCTTTTCCGGTATATCCGCGCGCTACGCGAAGCGCGCTCATGACAGCCTCTGTTCCGCTGCTGACCATGCGCACCATCTCAACGGACGGCACGATTTCGCAGATAAGCTCCGCCATGTCGACCTCAAGCTCGGTTGCCGCTCCGAAGCTCAGCCCGTCTCGCATTGTGCGTTCAACCGCGTAAAGCACGGCACTGTCACCGTGACCGAGTATCATGGGACCCCAAGAGCCGATATAGTCGATATATTCGATTCCGTCCGCGTCATAAATCCGCGCGCCTTTTGCTCTTTTGATAAAGCGCGGTGCGCCGCCCACCGCATTAAATGCACGAACAGGGCTGTTGACGCCGCCGGGCATAACCTTTTTTGCCCTGTCAAAAAGCTGTTCTGATTTTGTCATATCAGCCTATATCTCCTTTTTTGATTGCCTGCGCAAGCTCGTTTGCAAAATATGTGATAAGTATATCCGCTCCGGCGCGAAAAATAGAAACAGCGCTTTCGCACATCACGCCGTATTCGTTAATCAAGCCGTGCTTTGCCGCATTTTTTATCATGGCATACTCGCCGCTGACGCTGTAGGCCGCAAGAGGAAGATTGGTGACCTGCTTTACGCGGCTGATTACGTCGAGATAGGACAGCGCGGGCTTCACCATAAGAAAATCCGCACCCTCCGTAACATCCTCAAGAGCTTCCTTTATACCCTCGCGGACATTGTGATAATCCATTTGATAGGTCTTGCGGTCACCGAAGCTCGGCGCGCTTCCTGCTGCCTCGCGGAAGGGTCCGTAAAAGGAGGAGGCGTATTTTACGGCATACGACATTATCGAGATGTTCTCAAATCCGCTGCCGTCAAGCGCGTTGCGCAGCGCGAGAATTCTGCCGTCCATCATGTCGGACGGTGCGACAATGTCCGCGCCTGCCGCCGCGTGTGAGACAGCGATTTTTGCGAGATATTCAAGCGTTTTGTCGTTGTTGACATAATCGCCGTCAAGAATGCCGCAGTGCCCGTGGCTTGTGTACTCGCACATGCACACATCGGTTATGACAAGTGCGTCGTTTCCGAAATTTTTCTTGATTTCGCGTATGCCCTGCTGCACAACTCCATTTTCGGCAAACCCGCCGCTTCCGCACTCGTCCTTGTGCTCGGGAAGACCAAACAGCATGAATTTATTGACGCCGTTTTTCAGGAACCTCTCAATGTCGGCGCAAACCGTGTCGGGACTGTAATGGTACTGATTTTCGAGTGACGAGATTTCGTCCTTGATATTTCTGCCCTCTTTTATGAAAAGCGGCAATATCAGGGAATCCGAGCTGAGTCGCGTCTCGCGCACCATTTTGCGGATTTCGGGGTTGAATCTTAAACGTCTCGGTCTGTTTATCATTGTGTATTATCTCCTGCAGCTATAAATTTGCGGTTCAAGGCGCGAAAGCGAAGCTTGTGTCTTTTATCGCATTGTTGTTTTTATTAAATCAATCATGGAATCAATTGAAGCCGTTTTCGAGACTAAAGTCCGCATTCCGAATTCGCGTGCTTTTTGCGCGGTTTGATCTCCTATGCAGATTGCCTTTACTTTTGAAAAATCGGTGCCGTGCGCTGCGTGCTTTGCAAGGGCATCAATGCAGCTTGCGCTTGTGAAGGTCACAAGGTCAAACAGTGACAGGTCAATTTCCTCGGATATGTCGTCGACTGTATCATATACAGTGAGCTCATCATACGGTATGTTTTCTTTTTCGAGTACGGAATTGAGCTCGCGGGAGGCAAGTGTGCCGCGAATCAGCAGCAGCTTGTCGTCAGGGCCGATTAAGCCCTGAGCAGCCATTTCCGAAGCAAGAGCTTCGCCGCAATAAATCGCAGGGACAAAGTCGGCGATAATGCCATGTGCTTTGAGAACTCGCGCGGTTTCGGACCCCACTGCGGCGACCTTTGCGCCATGCAGGGAGCGCGCATCAATACCGGCGCCGTAAAATCCCGAGAAAAAGGACTCGACACCCGCGCTGCTCGTGAATATCAGCCATGAATATGTCTTAAAATTCGGCATATGAAAATCAATGGGTACGGTTTTTATCGCGGGAATTGCATGCGCGTCGGCACCGAGCGAGCGCAGCGCAGCGAGCATTCTGCCGCTGCCCGTTTTTGGGCGGGTGACCAAAATCCGCACGCCCTTGAGCGGGAGCTTCGAGAACCAGTCAAATTTGTCCGAGAGGGTGCAAACCCTGCCTACAAGTATGACTGCGGGAGATTGAATATTGTTTTTGAGGATATCCTCTCCGATATGCTCAATTGTGGAAATCAGCTTGCGCTGATTCGGTCGGGTTCCGTTTTCGACCGCCGCACATGGCATTGTGCCATCCATGCCGCTGTTCATAAGTCCCTGTGCTATTTCTCCCGAACTTGAAACAGACATCATAAAAACAAGTGTGCCATTCAGCTTGACGAGAGAGGAATAGTCGATATCAAGAGCTCCGTCACTTTTTTTATGTCCCGTTATGATGTGCAGTGAGGAACAAAAATCGCGATGTGTTATCGGAATGCCCGCATAGGTTGCGGCGGACAGTGCCGAGGTTATGCCGGGAACCACCTTGAATTCAACACCGTTTTCATAAAGCAGCTCAAGCTCTTCGCCTCCCCGTCCGAACACAAAGCTGTCCCCGCCCTTGAGACGGACGACGTTGAAGCCCTCAAGCGCTTTGTCAAGCAAAATTCGGTTTATCTCATGCTGCGGAATGGGGTGATGTCCGACATTTTTGCCGACATTTATTTTTACGGCGCCTTGGGGTATAAGCTCCATTATGCTGTCGCTCACCAGCCGATCATATACGACCACCTCGGCGCGCGATATTTCATCTATGGCGTTAAGAGTCAGCAGACCTGCGTCACCCGGGCCCGCGCCGACAAGAACCACTCTGCCTTTTTTTGTCATAATCCACTCTCCGCTTTCATGCTCAGGGCAAGCTCGGCGGCGGACTGCTCACCGATATCCGCCCCGCAGCAAATTGTTTTTACGGAAAACTCATTCTGCTCGTCAACATAAATGCCCGTCAGCGTGAGCTTTTCATTTTCCTTGGTGCAATATGCCGCAACGGGGGAGCTGCACCCGCCGTCAAGTGCGCGCACAAAGGCTCGCTCGGCCTTTGCCGCAATCGCGGTGCTTTCGTCGTTGAATTCACTCAGGTAAGAGACGTCAAAGTCGCGGCGTCCCTGCACTGCCAAAATGCCCTGACATGCGGCGGGCAGAATTTCGGACGGCTCGAAAATCCTTGATATTCGCCCGTGCAGCCCGAGCCTCTTCAGACCCGCGTACGCGAGCACAAGTGCGCCGTATTCTCCGCGGTCAAGCTTGTCGAGCCGAGTCAATACGTTGCCGCGAACCGACTTTATCTCACATAGGGGAAAAAGCTTTTTCAGCTGGAGTGCTCTTCGCAAGCTCGAGCTTCCGATCGGCTTTGAAAAGTCTATCTCAGCTGCGCCCTTTGGCAGCACAAGGACGTCTCGCGCGTCCTCGCGTTTGGAGATGGCGATTATCGGAAGCTCTGATGAAATTACCATCGGCAAATCCTTCAGGCTGTGAACCGTAATATCGGCGCGGTTTTCGAGCAGAGCGGCGTCGAGCTCTTTTACAAAAAGCCCCTTGCCTCCGATTTGGTCAAGTGTGCGGTCAAGAATAATGTCGCCGGTGGTCTTCATCGTTATAAGCTCGATGTCAACCTCGGGATGATGCTTTTTTATGCAGTCGATGACCATTTCGGTCTGCGCGACCGCAAGCGCGCTTTCGCGACTGGCAACTCTAATCTTCATTGTCGTAAAACTCCCTCAATTGTTTTGCCGCCGCGCTCACGGAATGATGGTCTTTTCCGTCACCCGAAAGAGCAACGGTTGTTTTCCCGCGATCTATAATTGCGGGAAAAAAGAATCCGCACTCGTCGGCACAATCGGCAACGCTCACAAGCTTGCCGAGTTCCTTTGCGCGCACGCCTATCTCGTGATTGAGCTCACGGCTGTTTGTCGCTGCGATTACCATAAATGAGGACGACAGATCGTCGGGATGAAATTCGCGCTCATAAAGGGTGAGTGTGCCTTTTTTTGCGAGCTTTTTTATCTCGTCCGAAGCGTCGGGCGCAACGACAACGATGTTGAAATCAAATTTGCGAAGCGTGGATATACGCCTCTGAGCAATTTTGCCCGCCCCGACAACAAGTGCCGTTTGACCGCTGATGTCGAGAAAAAAAGGAAATCGAGGCTTTTTTGCGTCCGTGTTTTGACGGTATTCATTCCATTTGTAAAAATCTGATTTGTATTTGTCTACATATTCGTTTATGCCATCGAGCAGACAGACCTGTGAGTTCTGTGCCTCACCGCGGCTGAGCGTATCCACATCAAAAACAGTGACTCCCTCAAGCAAGGCAACATCCTTTTCGATATCGCGCGGAACTGCAAGATCGAAAAAAAGATGAGGGATTTTCGAAAGCTTGCTCAGCGGTTCATATTCAACTGTGTGATGGGGGCTGAGCGTTGCGCTTGCGACGGCATCAAAGCATCCGATGCGGGAATATCGGTCTGCATATTCGATAATCTCCACTCCTCGGGGAACCTCGACCTGCTTGTGCTTATAGCGGCGGACCGTCATTGACACGCTGTATCCTCGTGAAGCGAGAGCCGACGCCGCAAGTCTGCCTATCTCGCCGTTGCCGATAACCAGAACCGATTGAATCTCTTTGCCGTATTCCGCAAGCTTTGCCACGAGTCTGTCAGCTATCGAGGTTTCGCGCCTGGCGAGATTAAGCTCGGTTTTTACCCGCTTGCCGCAGGTAACCGCTGTGCGGAACATCACCTCAAGGACGCTGTCTGCCGCGTGGCATTCGCGCGCAAAAGCCACGGCGGATTTCACCTGTGTGATAATCTGATCCTCTCCCCAAATCTGAGATTTCACCCCGCACGACAGCAGGCACAGATGGGTCAGAGCGCCGTCTCCGATATGCGTAAAATGAAGCGATTTATAGTCGGCATAATCAATGTCGGCAGCTTCACACATAACTTCAAACGGATCATTGCAAAAACCGTCCGCACACGAAAGATATATCTCGGTTCGGTTGCATGTGGATATGATTACGCATCCGAAAACCCCGTCAAGCTCTGCTATTCTGTCGTAGAGCTCCTGTCGGCGCGATTCGGAAAATGAAAATATTTGGCGTGTGTCAATTTCTGCAATGGAATAGTCAATTCCGGACATTGATATATTCAAGATTGTATTTCTCCATATGTATTTTAGTATTGAAGCCAAGTGAAAAAGATCATAGCGATACTTATATACTATACTACATTTTATACCCCTACATCAACTGTGTCGGCGCAAAAAACCTCGATATTTGCCGAGTGGAAAAAACATCCGAGTGTGCTGTGTATGAGCGGAGGTGCAAAAAGCAATAATAGGAGCAGGGATGTTTGAGCGGCGGTATACATAAACGGAAAACATATCGCACCGGTGCGCGGCCTTGTGATATCTCAAAGTTGCCTTTTGCAAAAAACATCGGTATACTTTTCCTGTTATCATAAAATGAACATGAAATAGGAGATAAAAATGAAGGACACTGCCATAAGGGCGTTGGACAAAAAGCCGTTCGGCGGAATAGATGCGTCTGCTCTGCGTTTGATTGCCATATCGGCCATGCTCCTCGATCATTTGTGGGGCACGGTAGTACCGGGTAATCAATGGATGACCTGCGTGGGGAGAATAGCCTTTCCGATTTTTGCGTTTCAGCTTGTCGAGGGATATTTTCACACGAAAAGCTTGAAAAAATATCTGCTGAGAATGCTTGCGTTTGCCATTATTTCCGAAATTCCGTTTGACCTGATGACAGCGGGAACTGTTTTCTATCCGTTTCATCAAAACGTGATATTCACCCTGCTTATCGGCTTGCTTATGATAGCGGGCATTGAAAAAGTCAGACAAAAAAACAGAGTGCTGCTGACAATATCCGCAGGAACCGGAATTGCGGCTGCTGCGTGTCTTGCCGCCGCTTTCGGATTTGTGGACTATATGTGGTACGGGATATTGACTGTTTTGATATTCTATGTTTTCCGAGGCTTTAACGGAGCATGGATTTTTCAGCTTATCGGGTTGTTTTTGGTCAACGGCGTGCTATTTGAGGGCATCGAATACGCGGTATCTGTGTTCGGCTTGAGCTTTTTTGTTCAGGGTCAGGCATTTGCGGTTTTGGCATTGATTCCGATTTGGCTATACAATGGCAAAAAAGGCTTTGACAATAAATTTGCCCAATATTCCTTTTATGTGTTTTATCCCCTGCACATGCTCATACTCGGTCTTATTATGCGGCTCGGTTAGCTGCGCGCCGCGCTTGCGAGCGGCGAAAAACATCGAAGCCTGATTGATTTTGAATATAAACAGGTATTCTAATCGTTAATATATCGGCAGCAGACAGCGGATGGGCGGTGTTATAAAACACACGATTCTGCCTAACAATAAAGCTGCATTAAAAAACGATGGGAGCATTGCTTTGGAGAAAAGAGAGCCGAAAAGAAAATTCAGGGACAGGCTGACGCCCGTAAATGTGAAATTTGCGGTCCTGATTGCGGCAATAACACTGATAATTATCGGCGGAGTGCTGATTCTTCCATATTTTAAAGATATGCTGTCCGAACAGGGCAGAGACGCGCTGACCGCATCAATTCGAGCAGAGGGACTGTCGGGTCTGCTTATGTTTATTGCGCTTCAGATATTGCAGGTGGTGCTGTTCATCATACCGGGTGAGGTGATAGAGGTTGTCGGCGGTATGCTTTACGGAACATGGTGGGGCTATTTTGCGTGTGCGGCAGGCTCGCTTGCGGGCAGCGCGATTATCTACAGGCTTGTCATGTGGCTCGGGTATGATTTTGTCAACGAATTGGCGCAAAATAAGTTGGGAAAGCTAAAATTTCTGCAAAAGACACACAATGTCGAGCTGATTGTCTTTATCCTGTTTTTGATTCCCGGAACACCTAAGGACGCGCTCACATATTTTATTCCCTTTACCAAGCTCTCATTGGCGAGATTCCTTATTGTATCCACAATTGCGCGTATCCCGTCGGTTGTCTCGTCCACCTTTGCGGGTGCCTCACTTCAAAACGGAGATGTTGCGGTGTCGGTGCTGACCTTTATATTAATTGCGGTCTTTGCGCTCGCGGGGATATTGATTAACCACAGGTATATCAAAAAGCAGAACGAGGAGACCTGACATTTTCCGCTGTTCGATTATATCACTGCGCCTGTGAGCGCCGCGGCCTCCAAAAACCGGCATCAAAAATGAATTTGAAAATAGCAAAAGCCTGATAGCGGAGAGTACATCAGAAGAAAACGCACTTGAAAAAGGCTCTTATGAACAGGATTTGTTCATTCGCAGCTAAATCGGAGTGCGTTTTTTGCGTTTGCTATTGTTAATCACTGCGCTTTGCGTTAGAATAATGTCTGCTGAATAATCGAATAATGGCTCAGACGAAAAATCAATGAAAAGATAAGGGCGGATATCTCGGCGCAATTTGAGATAATGCGGCGACTGAGGCAAATTTAACAACACGGAGGCTCTATGAGCATACTGAACGTAGAAAAAGTAACACACGGATATGGTGCGCGTCGAATTTTAGAGGATGCGTCCTTCAGGCTGCTTAAGGGCGAGCATGTCGGGCTTGTCGGTGCAAACGGCGAGGGAAAATCGACGTTTTTAAATATAATAACAGGTGCCTTGACGCCTGACGAGGGCACGGTAAACTGGTGCAGTCATGTCACGGTGGGTTATCTCGATCAGCGCACGGCGCTCGAAAACGGCAAGACGATACGCGACGTGCTCCGCGAGGCGTTCTCCAACATGTTTAAGCTTGAACAGGATATGCTCGACATGTATGCGCGAATGGGCGAGGCCTCCGAGGAGGAGATGTCCTCGCTGATGGAGGAGGTCGGAGAGCTGCAGGATATTCTCGAAACAAGCGGATTTTATGTGATAGATTCCCGAATTGAGGAATATTCAAACGGTCTCGGACTTGGTGAAATCGGGCTTGCCAGAGATGTGAGCGAGCTGAGCGGCGGACAGCGCACCAAGGTTCTGCTGACCAAGCTTCTTCTTGAAAACCCGATGATTCTGATTTTGGACGAGCCCACAAACTATCTTGATGAAAATCACATAATATGGCTGACGAATTTTTTGCAGAACTACGACAATGCATTTATACTTGTCTCGCATGATGTCGGATTTCTCAATGATGTCGTCAATGTCGTCTACCACGTCGAGGACGCGGTGCTGACGAGATACAAGGGCAGCTACGATGAATTTATCGAGATGTATGAGCTGAAAAAACGTCAGGTCGAGCAGGCATATGAAAAGCAGCAGAAGGAAATAGCGCATCTTGAGGATTTTATCGCGCGAAACAAGGCGCGTGCAGCAACTGCAAATATGGCAAAGGGAAGACAAAAAAAGCTCGATAAGATGGATGTTATCGAGCTTGCGAGAGACAAGCCAAAGCCGACATTTGCATTCGCCTACTCCCGCGCACCCGGCAAGGTTGTCATCGGGGCGGACAAGCTCGTTATAGGATATGAAACTGCGCTGACTCAGCCGAAAAAATTCGAGATAGAGCGCGGTCAAAAAATAGCGATAAAGGGTGTTAACGGACTCGGCAAATCAACACTTTTAAAAACCATGCTGGGCATAATCCCCCCGTTTGAGGGCAGCGTGGAGCGCGATTATTACGTGGAGAGCGGATATTTCGAGCAGGAACATGCAGGCGGGTCAAACACTGCGCTCGAGGAGCTGTGGCAGGAATATCCTTCAATGACAAACGCCGAGGTGCGCGGCGCGCTCGCGCGATGCGGGCTGACGACACAGCATATCGAAAGTCAGGTCAGGGTTCTGAGCGGAGGAGAAAACGCAAAGCTGAGACTGTGCAAGCTGATGCTCAGAACTATGAATCTTCTGGTGCTTGACGAGCCGACAAATCATCTTGACGTGTTCGCAAAGGAGGCACTCGCAAAGGCAATTGAGGAGTTTAAGGGCACGGTGATTCTCGTCAGCCATGAGCCGGAATTTTACGAGAGATTTGTGACGGATATCTGGAATCTTGAGGACTGGACAATGAAAAGCGTCTGAGATAATTGCGCCGTATATTAATTCGTACGCACATCTGTGAGGCATGACCTGTGAAAAAGTTATTGATTTATCTGAAAAATTACAAAAAGGAATGCATTCTGGGTCCGCTTTTTAAAATGCTTGAGGCATCCTTTGAGCTTATGATACCGCTTGTGGTCGCGTCAATAATAGATGTGGGAATCGCAAACGGCGACAAGAGCTATATTATTAAAATGTGCGCCGTCATGATTTTGCTCGGTGCAGTCGGGCTTGTAAGCTCGGTCACGGCACAGTATTTTGCGGCAAAGGCGGCGGTGGGGTTTGCCGCAAAGCTGAAATCGGCTCTCTTTGCACATATGCAAAAACTGTCGTATTCCGAGCTGGACAATCTCGGTGCATCGACGATGATTACGAGAATGACGAGCGATGTAAATCAGGTTCAGTCGGGTGTGAATCTGGTGCTTCGGCTGTTCCTGCGCTCACCCTTTGTCGTGTTCGGCGCAATGGCAATGGCATTTACAATCGACACAATTGCCGCACTGAGCTTTTGCGCGGCAATTGCGCTGCTTTCCGCTGTGGTTTTCGGAATTATGCTTGTGAGCATACCGCTTTACCGAAAGGTGCAGTCAAAGCTGGATGCGGTGCTCGGCTCAACGCGCGCAAATCTGTCGGGAGTGCGGGTTATCCGCGCATTCGCAAAGGAAAACGAGGAAATCGAGCAGTTCACGGAGCAGAATGAACAGCTTGCAAGAACACAGCGATTTGTCGGTCGAATCTCGGCGCTTATGAATCCGCTGACCTACATCATTATCAACGCCGCAATTATTGCGCTGATGTGGACGGGCGCGATACGCGTGAATGCCGGAATAATAACGCAGGGCGCGGTCGTGGCGCTGTACAACTATATGTCTCAGATTTTGATTGAGCTGATAAAGCTCGCAAATCTGATAATAACGGTTACAAAATCCTTGGCATGTGCAAACAGAATTGCGGATATATTTGAAGAGGGCTCAAGCCTTGAGAGCACAGAGGAGACGAGCCGGCCAAAGCAGACGGAATATGCGGTGAGGTTTGAGCATGTTTCGCTGAGATACAAAAGTGCGGCTCAGGAGTCTCTGTGCGACATTGATTTTTCCGTAAGGCGCGGTGAAACGGTCGGCATAATAGGAGGCACAGGCTCGGGAAAAAGCTCTCTTGTCAATCTTATACCGCGCTTTTACGATGCAGAGAGCGGGACGGTGTATGTTGACGGAGTCAATGTCAAGCGGTGTGACATCTCGGAGCTGAGAAAAAAAATCGGGATAGTGCCGCAAAAGGCGGTATTGTTTGCGGGCACCATCCGCGACAATATACGCTGGGGAAAAAACGACGCCGACGACGCGGAGATAATGCGCGCGGTTGAGACGGCGCAGGCCTCCGATGTAATCGGTTCAAAGCGAGACGGACTCGATGCGAAAATAAGCCAGGGCGGAAAGAATCTCTCGGGTGGTCAAAGACAGAGACTCACAATTGCGCGCGCGCTTGTGCGCAAGCCCGAAATTCTGATTTTGGACGACAGCTCGTCCGCGCTTGATTATGCCACCGATGCAAGGCTCCGCGAGGCACTTAAAAAAACCGATGCAACGGTATTTATCGTCTCACAGAGAGCGGCATCGATAAGGTATGCCGACCTCATTGTCGTGCTTGAGGACGGGAAAATTGCGGGAATCGGCACGCATGATTATCTTCTGAACGGCTGCGGGGTATACAGCGAGATTTATTATTCGCAGTTCCCTAAGGAGGTGCGTGCATAATGGGCGGAAAAGAAAAGACGCACGGCCGTTTTTCAACTCTCAAACAGGTGCTGAAATATATAAAAAAATATTGGGCAGCGCTCATTTTTTCAATACTGTTCGCGGCGGCGGCGGTTGTCACTACGCTCTATGTGCCGATTGAAATCGGAAAGGTGATAGACCTGATTGTCGCAAAGGACAGTGTCAGCTTTGACGCTATTTTGCATATTCTCATCAAAATAGCGGCTTTGGTCTGCGCAACAGCTGTTTCGCAGTGGCTTATGAACACGCTCAACAATCGCATAACGTACAGTGTGGTCAGGGATATCAGAAACGAGGCATTTCAAAAAATCGAGATTTTGCCGCTGAAATACATTGACACGCATCCTCACGGCGAAATTGTCAGCAGGGTAATCTCCGATGTTGACCAGTTTGCAGACGGACTTCTTATGGGCTTCACTCAGTTTTTTACAGGTGTTGCCACGATAATCGGAACGCTTTTGTTCATGCTTTCAATAAATGCGGGCATCACATTGGTGGTTGTATGTGTCACGCCCGTCTCATTTATTGTGGCAAACTATATAGCAAAAAAGACCTATAGCATGTTTAAGCTTCAGTCGGAAACCCGCGGCGAGCAAACGTCGCTCATTGATGAGATGATAGGCAATCAAAAAACGGTTCAGGCATTCGGGCAGGAGGAAAATACGCAAAAGCGATTTGACGAGGTCAACGACCGTCTCGAGCGATGCTCTCTCAGCGCCATTTTCTTCTCCTCACTTGTCAATCCGAGCACGAGATTTGTCAACGCGCTTGCCTATGCCGGAGTCGGCGTGACCGGTGCGCTGTCGGTGCTGTCGGGGACAATCACGATAGGCGGGCTGTCCTGCTTCTTGAGCTATGCCAATCAGTATACCAAGCCGTTCAATGAGATATCGGGCGTTGTCACCGAGCTTCAAAATGCGCTTGCATGTGCGCGCCGAATCTTTGAGCTGATAGAGGAACAGCCTCAGCCTCCCGAAGCAGACAGTGCGGCGGTGCTCGAAAACGCAAGCGGTGACATTGAGCTGAGTCATGTTGACTTCTCCTATTCACAGGACAAAAAGCTGATTGAAAATCTCAATATACAAATCAAGTCAGGCTGTCGGGTTGCGATTGTCGGACCGACAGGATGCGGAAAAACAACCATTATAAACCTGCTGATGCGCTTTTACGATGTTGATTCGGGATCGATTTGTGTCGATGGCTCGGATATACGCAGTCTCACCCGAAAAAGTCTGCGGACAAGCTATGGCATGGTGCTTCAGGATACCTGGCTTAAAGCGGGCACCGTCAGGGATAATATCATCTTGGGAAAACCGAATGCTGCCGAGGATGAGATTGTTGCGGCGGCAAAAGCGTCCCATGCACACAACTTTATAAAGCGACTTGCAAACGGCTACGACACGGTTATCACCGAGGACGGCGGGGCTTTGTCACAGGGTCAAAAGCAGCTGCTCTGCATCGCGAGAGTCATGCTCTGCCTTCCGCCTATGCTGATTCTCGACGAGGCAACCAGCTCAATAGACACGAGAACCGAGCAGAAGATTCAGGACGCATTTTCTGCCATGACTGCGGGGCGCACAAGCTTTATTGTGGCTCACAGGCTGTCTACCATTCAAAACGCGGATATTATTCTGGTGATGAAAAAGGGCAAAATTGTGGAGCAGGGCACTCATGCGCTTCTGCTTGAGAAAAATGGATTTTATGCCGAGCTTTTTAACAGCCAGTTTAAGCACTGATCGGATTTTTGCCCCGTTGCGGTAATCCGTCATTTTTAACGAGTCATTTTGCCTAATTGCCGATTCGCTCACTGCGAATCATTTGAGCTTTTAGTACAAAATGACTTTTTTGTATTGACAAGAAAGGGCGCAATTGATAAAATACCTAACAGTATTAGCAATTGTGATTGAGGACGGAGAAATATAATGCCGGATGAGGAGCTTTTGCAAAGTTTGCTTAAAAGTCTCGGAAAGATATATCACATGGCGCCATCCAAAATAATAAGCGGCTTTACACACGGCGAGAATAAAATTCTGAATCAGCTGTATATCACGGATGGCTTTTCGCTGTCCCCAAAGGAGCTGAGCGAGATACTTTTTTTAAGCTCGGCAAGGGTGGCGGCGGCACTGAAAACCCTCGAGCAAAAGGGGCGTGTCAGGCGCTCCGTATCCGAGACCGACCGCAGAAAAATTTGCGTGTCGCTCACGCGGGAGGGCGAGGAAATAATTCTTGCCAAAAGAACAGAAATCAACTCGATAATCGGCAGGGTAATCGACAAGCTCGGCAGTGCGGATTCGGCGCAGCTTGTGAGGTTAATAGACAGGATTATCGAAATCACGGAAATGGATAAGGAAGCGGAAATTTAATGGAACAGAACAGTAAAAACGAGCTCGGCACCGCAAGTATCGGCAAGCTGCTGGTGAAAATGGCTGCGCCGGCAATAACGGCGCAGATTGTGAATCTTCTTTACAACCTTGTTGACCGAATGTACATAGGTCACATCAAGGATATCGGCGCTTTGGCGCTGACCGGCGTGGGGGTGACCCTGCCGCTTATAATGATAATTTCCGCATTTGCGGCACTGATAAGCATGGGCGGCGCACCCAGAGCGTCGATTTTCATGGGCAAGGGCGAAAATGACAATGCGGAAAAGATACTCGGCAACTGCATGGTTTCCCTTGTGCTGATATCGCTGGTTCTGACAGGGGGCTTTTATTTCTTCGCCGACGATTTGCTCATGATTTTCGGGGCGAGTGCAAACACAATCGGGTATGCGCTCGAGTATTTTAACATATACAACATGGGTACAATCTGCGTTCAGCTCACACTCGGAATGAATGCGTTTATCACAGCACAGGGCTTTGCGAAAACAAGCATGATAACCGTCGTTATCGGGGCGGTCTGCAACATCATTCTCGACCCGATTCTGATATTCGGATTTAATATGGGTGTCAGGGGAGCGGCTCTTGCAACGATAATTTCACAGGGTGTTTCCGCAGTTTATGTCATTAAATTTTTGATGGGCAAAAAGACAATACTCCGACTGAAAAAGAAGAATCTCAGGCTCTCGCCAAAGATAATGATGCCCTGTATAGCACTCGGTCTGTCTCCATTTATAATGCAGTCAACCGAAAGTATAATCACGATTTGCTTCAACTCTTCGTTGTTAAAATACGGTGGGGACATAGCGGTCGGCGCAATGACTATACTTACGAGTATCATGCAGTTCACAATGCTGCCGCTCATGGGTCTTTCTCAGGGCGCTCAGCCCATTATCAGCTACAATTACGGGGCACGCAACGCGAAGCGCGTAAAGACGGCGTTTAAGGATTTGCTTCTGGTTTCATTTGCGTTCTCTGCGACTCTGTGGGCGGGAGTTGAGCTGTTTCCGCAGATGTTTATTCAACTGTTCAACAATGACCCGCAGCTTGTCGAGTTCGCGACTCACGCGCTCAGAGTGTACATGGCTGTCTCGGGAATATTCGGAATTCAAATTGCGTGCCAGCAGACCTTTATAGCGATAGGAAATGCAAAATCATCTCTGTTCCTCGCAATTCTGCGCAAGATACTGCTTCTTATTCCGCTCATTTATATTTTGCCGATGTTTATGGCCGACAAAACCACTGCCGTATTTATGGCAGAGCCATTCGCCGATTTTATAGCGGTGATTTCGACTGCGGGGCTGTTTTTCTATCAGTTTAAAAGAGCGATGCTCGATCTTGAGTCACTGCCGAAAATGAACTGACTCGGAATTCGTGATGAAAATCACAAAGGATGAATCCTTTTGCCAATAGGTGCAAACACTAATCGTAAGAGGTGAAAATCATGAAAATTTACTATAACGGTGATATCGTCACTATGAATGGCGGCCGTGTCTGTGAGGCTTTGCTTGAGGACGGCGGCAAAATAAAAGCGGTCGGAACACTTGAAGAAATAAAAAAACTCGCAGGCACAAACGCGCAGACGACAGACCTTGGCGGCAAAGCGCTTTTGCCCGGATTTATTGACGCTCACAGCCATTTTGTGCAGTTCGCGGGAAGCCTGAGATTTGTATCTATGGCAAAATGCAAAGCTATCGATGAAATCTGCGACACGCTTATCGAATACAGGGAGAAAAATCAAATCGACAGCGATGCGTGGATAATAGGGTTCGGATATGACCACAACAATCTCGCGGAGAAACGCCACCCGACAAAGCAGGAGCTCGACAGGATATCGAGGACCAATCCCGTGCTGATAAGCCACGCGTCGGGTCACATGGGCTGCGTCAATTCAAGGGCTCTTGAGCTTTCCGAAATAGATGAAAACACCGAAAATCCGCAGGGCGGAGTTATCGGACGTGTGGGGAACACAAAAGAACCGAGCGGATATCTCGAGGAGACTGCATTTATGGGTCTTGCTTCGGGAGCGCCTCAGCCGAGTGAAAAAGAAATGCTCACTCTTCTGAAAAGAGCTCAGGAAATTTATTTCAGCTTCGGAGTGACAACCGCTCAGGACGGGCTGATGAAGGATATGGAGTTTTCGCTCCTCAAGGCGGCGGACGACACGGGCGTTTTAAAGCTTGATGTAATCGGGTATGCCGATATAAAAAGCTGTCCCGAGCTTGTGAGCGGCAACCCGGGGCTTGCCGCCTATCACGGGCATTTTAAAATCGGGGGATACAAGCTGTTTTTGGATGGCAGCCCTCAGGGCAGAACGGCGTGGCTCACCGAGCCGTATACCAAGCAGGACGATCAGCCGGACGACTATTCGGGATATGCGATTTACAAGGACAAGGAAGTGGACGCCTATGTCGAAAAAGCTGAAAAAGAGGGCAGACAGCTGCTCACCCACTGCAATGGAGACGCGGCGATTGACCAGCTGCTCAACGCGCACAAAAAGCCCACACTGAACCGCAATGTAATAATTCACGCGCAGACAATCCGCCTTGACCAGCTTGAGAGAGTGAAATATCTGGGGCTTATGCCGAGCTATTTTGTGGCGCATACCTATTATTGGGGCGATACCCATATCAAAAATCTCGGCGCGGAGCGGGCGGGAATTATCAGCCCGATTGCGTCAACCGAAAAGCTCGGAATTCCTTTTACCTTTCATCAGGATTCTCCCGTGCTCGTACCGGACATGATAGACACGGTATGGTGCGCGGTAAACAGGGTGACAAAGGGCGGAGTTCAGCTTTCGCCCGATGAGGCGGTCTCAATCGAAACGGCGCTTCGCGGTGTGACCGCGAATGGCGCATACCAATATTTCGAGGAGAGCACAAAGGGCACATTAGAGGCGGGAAAGCGAGCCGATATGGTTATTCTGAGCGAAAATCCGCTGAATGTGCAGAGGGAAAAGCTGAGAGAGATAAAAGTTTCGGAGACAATAAAAGACGGCGAAAGCGTGTTTAAGCGCTGAATTAAAAGTCCGCAAATCCTTTTTCGGGGAATTTGCGGATTTTTTGCGTAAAAAGCTTGAACCACCTACACATTTGCACTTTTTTTTGGTATTATTAAGAATAATAGGGTTAAGTGCGGTACGTTGAGGGGGCTTATTATATTGGAGCTTTTGACAAAGCCAAAAAACACGCTGAAAAGCGGCATGCGTGTATTTATTGTTGTACTTGTAAACATAGGCATACTGATTTTGTGCAGCTGTGTTTTTGCGCCGAGACCTGAAAACAATGATGATTTTATCGTCCACTCTGTCCTCGGAGGAGCATTCGGCACGCCGTCGGAATATATCGGCATTGTAAATGTGATTCTGGCTCGCATAATAGTTTTGCTGCAAGGGCTTGCTCCCTCACTGAACTGGTTTTCGATATTGCTTTACGGCGCTCTCTGCCTGAGCTTTATCTGTGTTGCCTCCGTCGTGTGGCTTGAGCGCCCGGACACGGTCGGGATGCTTCTGAGCCTGTCTTTCAGCGTGTTCATTTCTGTGCCGATGTATCTCTCGATGCAATACACGAAATTTGCGATATTCATCGCGGCGGCGGGTCTGCTCACCCTGCTTTACGGGGTAAAGGGCAAACCGAGACCCGCGGCTGCTGTGCTCGGGGCAGTTCTGTCGGTATTCGCCGCGTCGGTGCGGCTGATGTCGTTTGCGGCAGGAGCGGCGACAGTTGCGCTGCCGGTGCTTTTTGCCATGATGTCCGCGGGAAAAAAACTTCGGGCAAGGGAGTGGCTAAAGTCCAACCGAGGCATTATCATATCCTTTGCATCGCTTTTTTTACTTGTTTTATCACTCAATGCCGCACATGGATTTATCTATTCACAAAATCAGAGCGCTGCCTATTATATGGAATATCTCGATTGTCAGCAATGCGTGACCGACTACGAGCTCGCCGATTACGAGAGCAGATATGACAGCTACACACAACTTGACGTAAGCGAAAACGACCTTGAGATGATCCGTCTGTGGAGCAGTGCGGACAGTGAATATTTTTCGGCGGAGCGCCTCAAAGAAATCGCAGATGCGGTAAAGCCCGAAAGCATGGATATCGGGGAAAAATTCATGCAGGGCTTAACGCTTTTCACATTTACAAAATCGACCGCGTGGTTTGCGGGTGCTGTCCTGCTGCTGTCGCTGCTTTTGGCGGACAACAGAACAAAGCTGCGCTGTTCTCTTATTGTTGCTTCGTATTTTGCACTTCTGCTTATGCTCGCAGCGACAGGGCGCGTTACCCGCTGGGTGTGTATGGGTCTGCTCGCCTCGGTGTGTGCCTCGGTGACAGTCTGTCTTGCATGCGGACATATCGTCGCGCGCAAGAAAAAGGCAATAGCATTTACCGCCTCACTTTTGGCCTGCTGTCTCGGATTTACAGCGCTTACGCTTCCGAGAAATGTTCAGAAGCCCGAGCCGGACGAGCTGATTGCAATTTACGATGATTTTAACGCACACGGCGATACACTGTATATGGCGGATATGAGCAGTATGCCTCAGCTGTTTGAGCGCATTTCGGTTTTTAGAGCGGCTCCGAGGGGAATCTATTCAAATATATACGTGCTGGGCGGCTGGGATACCGCAACGCCCGCAAAGAATTCGGTGCTTGAACGGTTCGGAATAAACGGCTCATGCTACGGCGCACTGTACACTCGGGACGATGTAATGCTAATCGATACCGTGAATTTTGATTCAAAGGCGAAATTCGTGCGCGAGCATATAAGCAAGACCGCATGCTGGACGCTTTATGACATAATCGACGGCTTGTATGTTTATGCGCTGACCGACACCCTCACGTACCGATTAACAGACAATATCAAAATTATCGACTATTCGCAGGCTCCGAATGAATACAACGGGGCATTTCGCACATTCAATCTTGTCGTCAGCGCAGACTGTGATGCCGAATGCTGCTTTGTCGAATTTGATGCAAAGGGCGGACCGCCGATGACCTACCGCGCGCGAGTAATAAAACGCGAGGGCAGCACACTGTTTATGACATTCAGCGTACCTGCGCTCGATGTGCCCGATTTGAGCGGAAGAACCATGCGTGCCATAATCAAAACCTCAAATGGCACAATGCTTGCGGGACTGACCGCTTCGGAACAATAAAAAAAGTAAAGGGAATTAAATAAAGTGATACACAAAGCCAAACGAATTGTGTTCAAGGTCGGCACGACGACACTGACGCATAAAACAGGGAAAACAAACATAAAGCACATGGGCGAGCTTGTCCGTGTTCTGTCCGACCTGATGAACGCCGGAATTGAGGTAGCGCTTGTGACCTCGGGAGCAATCGGTGTCGGGGTCGGAAAGTTAGGGCTTAAATCGCGCCCAACCGACACCGCGGGAAAACAGGCGGCGGCTACTGTCGGACAGTGTGAGCTGATGTTCATGTACGACAAAATGTTTTCGGAATACGGACATATTGTCGGCCAGCTTCTCATTACAAAGCAGGATGTCGAAGATGAGGTAAGACACGACAATCTCATCAATTCGTTTGAAAAGCTGTTTGAATTCGGCGCAATTCCGATAATAAACGAAAACGACAGCGTAGCGGTTGACGAGATAGTATACGGCGACAACGACAGCCTTTCGGCTATTGTCGCGAAACTTATCGGCGCGGACGCGCTTGTCATATTGACCGATATTGACGGACTGTACGACAAAAATCCCGCACTGCCAGATGCGAAGCTGATACCGGTTGTGTATAAAATAGACGGAGATATCATAAGAATGGCGGGCGGAAGCGAATCGGAGTTCGGCACCGGCGGAATGGAGACCAAGCTGCACGCCGCGCAGATTGCCGTGTCGGCGGGAATTGATACTGTAATCATCAATGGCAGTCCTATCAACAATATCTACAAGCTGATGGAGGGCAAACAGGTGGGTACGCTGTTTAAGGCAGAGGTGGAATAGATGAAAACGGTTTTGGAAATAGGCAAGGCGGCAGTTAAGGCAAAGCGCGTGCTCGCGACAGTCTCGTCCGAGATGAAGAACAGGGCGCTCTGCATTATTGCACAGGAGCTGAAGAAAAATGCAGGGGCGATATTGCAGGCGAATGATATCGACATCGCAGACGGAAAGCGAGCGGGTCTCTCAGAAGCGATGACGGACAGACTGACACTGAGCGAGCCGCGCATTGATGGAATCTGCGACGGCGTTTTGCAGCTCTGTGCAATGGCAGACCCTGTCGGCAGAGTCTTATCCGAGGATATCAAGCAAAACGGTTTGAAAATACAAAAGGTCACGGTTCCTATTGGCGTCATCGCGGTCATATTTGAGGCGCGCCCCAATGTCGCGGTCGATTCGGCTGCGCTCTGCTTAAAAAGCGGCAATGCCGTAATCCTTCGCGGAGGCAGGGAAGCCATAAACTCCAACAGGGCGCTCTGCGACATCATGCGTGGTGCCATTGCGCGCGCGGGTCTGCCCGAAGACTGCATTCAGCTTGTAGAGGACACGGGGCACGAGTCTGCCAATGAGCTTATGAAGCTGAACGGATATGTCGATGTGCTGATTCCGCGCGGAGGCAGAGGACTCATAAAAGCGGTTGTGCAAAATGCGAGCGTGCCCGTTATCGAAACAGGTGCGGGAACCTGCCACATATATATTGACAGAGACGCAGATCTTGAGATGGCGGCGAAAATTGTCGACAATGCAAAAACCTCCCGCCCGTCTGTCTGCAACGCGTGTGAATGCATTCTGGTTCACGCGGACATTGCGCAAAAATTTCTGCCCATGGTGAAAGCTCTGCTTGATGCGCATAGCGTCGAAATCAGAGCGGATGAAAGCGCGAGCGCAATCCTAAAGGACTCGATTCCGGCATCCGACAGTGATTGGGGACGCGAGTATAACGACTATATTCTGGCGTGCAGAGTAGTTGACAGCGTGAGCGATGCCGTCGAGCACATTTACAGATATGGCACCTCACACAGCGAGGCGATTGTGACCCGAAACGAGGAGACCGCAAAATATTTTGTCGATAATATTGACGCGGCGGCGGTATATGTGAATGCGTCAACCCGATTTACGGACGGCGGCGAGTTCGGGCTGGGTGCGGAGATAGGCATATCGACTCAAAAGCTTCATGCCCGAGGTCCGCTCGGACTGAATGAGCTAACCTCATACAAATATAAAATTTTCGGAAACGGACAGATCAGGCAGTAAAGAGCGGCAACGCCGACGCGGACCGTGTGTCCCGACAATGGAGGAAGTTATGGATAAATCAGCGATTGAAATCAGAAACGAAAAGCTTGCAGTCAAGGTGGTTGCGGCGCTTCAAAGCCGTCAGTTTGAGGCGTATTTTTGTGAGAGCGGCGAGCAGGCAGTTGAAAAGGCATTGAGCCTTGTCGACAAGGAGATGCAGATTGCGTGGGGAGGCTCCGCAACACTTGACAGGATAGGTCTTGTTTCACGGCTGCGCTCCGACGGATACAAGCTTATCGACCGAAGTCTGGGCAAGACGCGCGAGGAGCAGATAGAAATTCAGCGCAGGGCACTTTTGTGCGATACGTTTTTCATGAGTGCCAATGCCATAAGTGAGGACGGGCAGCTGGTGAATGTTGATGGCAGCGCAAACCGCGTTGCGGCGCTCTGCTACGGGCCGAAATCGGTAATCATCATCGCAGGAGTGAATAAAATAGCCCGTTCGGCAGAGGATGCAATGGTTCGCGCCAGAACCAAGGCAGCGCCGATAAACGCACAGCGATTCGGAGGAAAGACACCCTGTACTCTCACGGGAGCATGCGGTGACTGCAAGTCGCCCGACTGCATCTGCGCACAAATTGTCACAACCCGCTTTTGCAAGCCCGCGGGCAGAATAAAGGTCATAATTGTCGGCGAGGAGCTCGGATTTTAATCAAAGAGTCTTGTCTATTGTGTTTTTGATTTTCCGCTGTTCAACGGTACCGGTGCCGGCAGTTGAGCCGACGGCTCCGATTGCAAGTGAACCGTTGACATTACGTCAATCGCGTTTTCGCAAAAGAAAGGCAAATATGCTTAAAATCAAATCGGACGTCGCGGCGCCATTCACATTCCGCGCTGTTTTTATCGGGGCGCTTTCCCTTGCGGTTGCCGCATCGGCTTTAATCAAAAGCGGCGACATCGTCCCTGCGCTCTTTCTCATTCCGCTGAATGTAATCCTGCTCTGGACATATTTTGACACGTGGTATGAGCTTCGCGATGACAGTCTGCATATCCATTTCGGCCCGTTTCGCAGAAGCATAAAATACAAAAATATCGCCGCGCTGAGTATTCCATACTCGTATTTGAATTTGACGCTAATGGGTCTTTCCCACACGTGCATTGCGCTTAAATTGCACAGCGGATTTCCGTCAACCGTCTGTATTTCACCGGAAAAAATGTATCGCGTATTCGATATGATCACGGAAAAATGCGGAAATCTGACAGATGACTGAAAAAGGCTTTAAAACTCAAAAACAGGAGAAAAACAAACGGATGTATACATTTATAAACGATTACAGCGAGGGTGCACACGAGCGCATTATTGACGCACTTGTGAAAACCAATCGAAATCAAACCTGCGGCTATGGCATGGATGAGTATTGCGCCGAGGCGAGGGAGCTAATAAAAAAGAAGCTGAACAACGATGACAGCATCATTCATTTTTTGGTTGGCGGCACGCAGACGAACATGACGGTGATTGCGGCGCTGCTGCGGGCGCATCAGGGCGTTATATCCGCAGTCAGCGGACACATCAACGTTCACGAGACGGGCGCAGTTGAGGCGACAGGGCACAAGGTGCTCACCATTCCGACCGATAACGGAAAAATCACCGCAGAGCAGGTGAATCGGCTTATTTCCGCGCATTATGCCGACTCCTCAGCCGAGCATACGGTTCAGCCGGGAATGGTCTATATCTCAAATCCGACAGAGGTTGGCACCATATACTCCGTGTCGGAGCTCACGGAATTAAAAAAGGTCTGTGAAAAGTACGAAATACCGCTCTTCCTTGACGGAGCGCGGCTGGGGTGTGCGCTGGCGTCCGAAAGCAACGACCTGAATTGGAATGACCTGACTCGGCTGACCGATGTTTTTTATATCGGAGGAACCAAAATGGGCGCGCTGTTCGGCGAGGCGCTGATATTCAATTCACCCGCTCTCGAAAAGGATTTTCGCTATTTCATCAAACAGCGCGGCGGAATGCTGGCAAAGGGAAGAATGCTCGGAATTCAGTTTGCGGAGCTGTTCCGCGATGACCTGTATCTTGAGCTTGCCGCACATGCGGACAGACTTGCTAAAAAGCTGACCGACGCAGTAAGGGCAATGGGCTATGCCTTCTTTTCAGATTCACCGACAAATCAGGTGTTTCCGATATTGCCCAAAAGTGTTATAGAGGCGTTGAGAGAGAATTATGGATTTGAGTTCTGGCAGAATATCGATGAAACTCACGATGCAATCAGACTTGTGACCTCGTGGGCAACAGACGAGACAAATGTCGATGAATTCACAGATACTCTCGCGCGTCTCACAAAAGAGAACATTCGATAATAAAAAAGATACGTTCGGTGGCTTGCTCTCGCTCCGCACTTGAACGTATCTTTTTTATTATATCAAATTGGTGTTTGCCGCATAATCAAAATTGAATATGCTCTGTATTTTTCAACATTCGGAGCTGCTTGCTGCATATATCAAAATTTATAAATAAGCACAAAATACAGCCGCTTTGCGAAAAACAAATCGGGCTCAGACTATTCGTGCGCGGCGATTTTGTACAGAGTATTGCGAAAGCACGAGAAATTAAAAGGATATCAATGCAGTTTTAAATGCAGACCGGCTCAAGTACTGTCGGGCTGTATCAGTTTCCGCACTCCACACTGATTTCGTTGAATACCTTTAACAGATCGGATACCTTGGTGCTCTGCTTTTTTTCACCGTCAAAATCCACGACCGCAGTTCCCGCGTGCATCATGACAAGGCGGTTCCCATGCTCGACGGCATGGCGCAGATTGTGCGTGACCATGAGAGTGGTGATTTTGCTCTCGGATACAAGGGCTTCGGTGAGCTGCATTACATTTTCGCTCGAAGCGGGGTCAAGCGCGGCAGTGTGCTCGTCGAGAACAAGCAGTTCAATCGGGGTCATTGTGCACATAAGCAGTGCAAGCGCCTGACGCTGACCGCCCGAAAGGGTTCCGACAGGCTGTTCAATGCGGTTTTCGAGTCCCAGATGAAGCAGCTCGAGCTTTTGCCTATAGTAGTCCGAGCGCTTTCGGTCAACCGACATGGTGAGTCCGAACCGCTTGCTTTTGTTGTCGGCGAGCGACATGTTTTCGAGAATGGTCAGCGAGGGGCAGGTGCCTTTATCGGGCGCCTGAAATACGCGCCCGATAAAGGCGGCTCGCTGATATTCCTTGAGCGCGGTTATATCGTTGCCGTCAAGTACTATTTTTCCGCCGTCAAGCGGGAAACTCCCGCACAGCAGATTGAGAATTGTGGTTTTTCCCGAGCCGTTGCTGCCGACTATCGAGACAAATTCGTGCTTCCTTATTGTGAGACTGAAGTTGTCGAACACCTTTGCCTCATTGACGCTGTCTCGGTTGAAGGTTTTGGAGATGCTCTCGAATTTCAAAAAGGAGCTGCTGTTGTCAGTTTGCATTTTGCTTTCTCCTTTTCGGAAGAAATTTTCCGCTCATGAGGGCGAGAATAAGAATAATGGACATTAAGAGCTTGAGATAGCTTGTGGGCAGACCGAGCTGCATGGCAACCGAGAGACATGCCTTGTAAAGCACCGCTCCGAGCACAGCCGCCGTCGTCGCGCGCATAGCCTTAAATCGGCGAAACACCGTGCCTCCGATAATGACGGACGCAAGACCCAAAACAACCATTCCCGTGCCGCTCGCGATATTGGCGCTCTCGGATTGTTGTGCCAGCACCGAGCCCGCAAGCGCCGCAAGCCCGTTGCCGAGCGCTAACCCCAGAATTTTTACGGTTCCGTCATTTTTCGCAAGAGAGGTGACAAGCTGTGCGTTATCGCCCTCGGCACGAAGCAAAAGGCCCGCCTTTGTTTTGAGAAACAGGTCGATCAGAATTTTTACGGACACCACGCATAAAAATGCCACTATCAAAATACGATAGGTATACAGCGCTTCGGGCAGCAGCTTTACAATTCCGCTGTTGAATATTGTGGGCATGTCATAAAATGGCAAAACAGATTTGTTGCCGGTAACCGCAAGATGCACCGACGCAAGCCCCGTCATGACAAGGATTCCGCAAAGCAGCTCTCTTATCTTGAGCACTACATGCAAAAAACCTGTAATGCAGCCCGCGAGTGCGCCGAATGCGAATGCGATGACACACGCGATAACGGGGTTGCACCCCCCCGCTATCAATGCCGCCGTGACACATGCCCCGAGCGGAAATGTCCCGTCAACCGACAAATCGGCAAAGTCGAGAATGGAATAGGTGATATATACCCCGAGGGCGAGAATGCCATATATAAACCCCTCTTCAAGGACGTTTTTCAGCAGTCCCAAAAACACAGTCATATTCGGTTCTCCGATGCTTTGAGTTATTTTTGTGCCGCGCATCGCGGCTGATGCGGCAATACATGCACGCCGAATGCAGCAGCCCTGTGCCAATGCGCGTTTCGAGTGAATATTCGGCAGGCGCTATTTTGCGGTGTCCATGATATCGCTGAATTCCGACGGCAGTGTGAGATTCAGTTTTTCGGCAACCGCCGAGTTGTAAACAGGGAAGCACACCGATTCGATAGCAACCGGAGTCGTTGCGGGCGTTGAGGTTCCGAGAATGATGTCCGCAGCAATGACTCCGGTGACGCGCCCGAGCTCGACATAGTCAATGCTCTGTGATGCGAGGCAGCCGTTTTTGACCTGCTCGATTTCCGAGCCGAAAACGGGAATTCCCGCTTCGTCGGTTTTGTGAAGCACGGTGGTCAGGTTATCAACCATGTTGTTATCGGTCAGGTTATTAAAGCAGTCCACGCCCTTTGCAATAAGGGCGGCGGCCGCCTGACCTACCTCGCTGCCATTAGTGACTCCGATGGATTCCACGGCAAGCCCATTTGCTTCAGCCACCTCGGTGAGACGCGCAAGCTGGCTTACCGAGTTTGCCTCGCTGGTCGTGTATATCACGCCGATTGTCTTTGCGTTCGGCAAAAATCCTTTTATCATATCAACCTGTGCCTCAAAGTCCAAAATATCCGCGCTTCCGGTGCAGTTTCCGCCCGGAGCATCGAGCGATTTTACTATTCCCGCGTGAACAGGGTCGGACACGGCGGTGAATACCACAGGTATATCGCTGTCTTTTGCCGCGGCATATGCCGACATTGCGGCGGGTGTGGCTATTCCGACGATTAAGTCACAGTTTGAGGTTACCATGTTTTTTGCCTGTAAATCACTGTTGGACATTTCCAGGTTTGCGTTTTGAAAATCAATTGTCAAATTTTTGCCATCGACAAGACCCTTTTCGGCGAGTCCTTTTACAAAGCCCTCGTAGCAGTTGTAAAGTGAGGGGTGAGTTGCAAATTGAATTACCCCGACCGTGTAGCTTTTGCTTTCACCCTCGGCAGGGTCGGATGCCGAGCCGCCGCACGCAGTCAGAATAAGGGCGGACAGGATGAGCGAGATTGTGATCGCTGCGAATCTTTTTGATGTTTTCATGCAAGTTTTCCTCCGTTTTTGTGTTGCAAACCGCCGCTTTGTCGATTTGACGCTTTTCAATGTGCAAAGACAAAATAAAAAGCCCTTGTCTCTGCTTTTAAAAAAACAGGGACAAGAGCTTTTAAATACTCCTGCGGTGCCACCCATATTGACGTGAAAACACGCCCACTTTTGCCGTGTACAAGCATACACTCTCCGCTGATAACGGGTGGAGAACCCGTCCTGCCTACTTAAAGCGCCATGCTCTGTTCGGTTAGCCCTCGCAAGTCCATTCGTCATTGTCGCCAATACCGCAATCACACCGCCTGCGGCTCTCTTTGATAAGCTGAATCAATAACTACTATTCTCGGTCGTCGGTTTATTTATTGACTGTATTTTAGCGCGTAAAAGCAGCAATGTCAACACCTTGAAAAAAATATTTGCACATGCGTCACAAATTGAAGGATATAAGCTATAATAATACACAACGAATTCCAAAAGAAAAATTGTTTGCGTCGGGGTACAAGGCTATGGATTTTACACAGACCGTGCTTTTAACAGCGGAGCTGATCGGCACGTTTGCATTTGCTTTTTCGGGCAGTGTGGTTGCTATTCAGAGAAAATTGGATGTGTTCGGCACAATAGTATTGGGGGTCATAACGGCGGTCGGCGGAGGTATGATTCGTGATATAACTCTCGGCGCGATTCCGCCGGCTCTGTTTCACAAGCCTGTTTATGTCATTGTCGCCGCGGTCACCTCATTTTCGATATTCTGCCTGTGCTATTTCAATGCGGACGCGCTGGATAAGGTCAACAAAGGATTTTATGCAAAGCTGCTGAGCATTATGGACTCAATCGGGCTTGGGATTTTTACCGTTATAGGGGTCAATGCCGCAGTGTACAGCGGGTACAGCGACCATGCCTTTTTGGCAATAGCCGTCGGAGCCATAACGGGAGTCGGCGGCGGAATAATGAGAGATTTGCTCGCAATGAGAACTCCGGTTGTGCTGCACAAGCATGTGTATGCTGTCGCCTCCATCGCGGGTGCTTCGATATACTACATACTTCTGCCCTTGATTTCGGATTCGCTTGCGCTGCTGACAGGGGCGTGCATTGTAATCGCAATCAGACTTTTGGCATCGCATTTCCAGTGGAATCTGCCCGTGGCGAACACTAAAAAGAACCATGAATAACAGCTTGCCATATGCACATAATAGTTTTAGATACAGCAAGGGTGCTGTTCGACAAAAATCAGAAAGGATTATGTGAATATGAGCGTAACAACAGGCGAAAAGCCGGGATCCGGCTGCTACAAGTGTACAAACTGCGGTACTGAGGTAAATCTTGGCAGCGATGACAAGATGCCTCCCTGCCCATCGTGCAACAACACAACTTTTAAGGAAACAAAATAGTATCTGAACTCAAAAAGGAACCGCACATTGTGTCGGTCGGCTGAATCGCGTATTCTGGCTTAAAACCCCGAAAGCAAAAAAATATCGGGAATAAGCGAAAATCGCTCAGACGGCACAATGGGCAGTTCTTTTATTTGCGCGCAAATAGTAGTATAATTTACAAATAAAAGCGCGGAAGGAAAAAACAAAAATGACGGATGACAGATTTGAAAAGCAGCTGAGATTCATTGTCGAAATCGATAAAATGAAAAATATATTCAGAAAAACATTGATAATAGATGGTACACGCCGCGAAAATGACGCAGAGCATTCCTGGCATATTGCGGTGATGGCCATTCTTTTGAGCGAGTATTGTAAGGATAAAAGCGTCGATGTTATGCGCGCGGTTAAAATGGCGCTCGTTCATGACCTGATAGAGATATATGCGGGGGACACATTTGCATATGACGAGGCGGGAAACTCGACAAAAGAGGAGAGAGAGCGAGATGCGGCAGACAGGCTCTATGCTCTGCTTCCTCAAGAGCAGGGTGCGGAGCTTCGTGCCCTGTGGGAGGAATTCGATGCGGAGATAACCCCCGACGCGAGATATGCCGCCGCAATGGATCACCTGCAGCCGTTTATTCACAATTACATGACGGACGGGCATACCTGGCGGGAGGGCAAAGTTACAGCAGCACAGGTCTGTAAGCGCATGGAAATAGTGCGAACCGAAACGCCTGAACTTTGGGGATTTGTTGAGCGGGTGATTGAGGAGTACACGAAAAAGGGCTGCATAATCGCCGAATAAAACGTCGGATTCGTGAGAATGAAGGACAAAAAACCTGCGGCTGAAATAAGACAGGAGTAAAAAATGACGCTCAAAGAAAAAGCAAGCAGACTCAAAGAAAATATTTCCGCAATTCTTCT
Source organism: Oscillospiraceae bacterium (assembly GCA_036644375.1). Taxonomy (GTDB): domain Bacteria; phylum Bacillota; class Clostridia; order Oscillospirales; family Ruminococcaceae; genus CALWZE01. The sequence continues at coordinate 16,606 of JAVXQD010000005.1, read as the reverse complement.
GGCGTATGCGCGCAAGGATTTGCCTCTCTCGGCAAAAATCGCGGCGGCGGCAACAGTGGCATACGCTCTTTCGCCGATAGACCTTGTGCCCGATTTTATTCCGGTGCTGGGATATCTCGATGATTTGATAATACTGCCGCTGATGATTGCGCTGTGCATACGGCTGATACCCGAAAACATAATGTCAGAGTGCCGTGAGCAGGCAAAAAACACTCAAAACACAGCAAAAGGGAAAAAGTGGTATTATGCAATCCCCGTTGTCATTGTCTGGGCGCTGATTGCCTTTTGGATATTGCGTATGGTTTTTAAGTGAGCGTGACAGGCGAGTTCGTGCTCAGCACTTTTGAAGAGTCCAATGCCGAGGCACTGAATCTCGCTTTGTCTTTCGAGCTTGTTTTGTCATGCTGCTCGGTACAGCTATTGACGCGGCTTTTGCATTACATTATAATTAAAGCAATCGCCGCGCCATGAAGGAGCGGAAATCGCAATAGTGATTCTAATGCCATGAAGGCGTCGCCGTCAGGAATGCCGGTGATGTTTTCGCGGTATTTTTTTTTGAGGTATAAAAATGAGATTGGAACAATTTTTTCAACAGCACAGCAAGGCAGCACTCGCGTTTTCGGGAGGAACAGATTCCTCGCTGTTGCTTTATGAGGGAATAAAGTGCGGGTGTGATATTCGCCCGTATTTTGTCAAGACCGCATTTCAGCCGCAGTTTGAGCTTGATGATGCGTTTGCTCTGTGCACACAGCTCGGAGTGGGTCTTTCGGTTATTGAGCTTGATATCTTTGCAAATCGGCAGGTTATTGAAAATCAAAACGAGCGCTGCTACTTCTGCAAAAAGTCCCTCCTCGGGAACCTGATATCCGCCGCCAAAGCTGACGGATATGACGAGGTTATCGACGGAACCAATGCCTCGGATGATGCCCTTGACCGACCCGGAATGAGGGCTCTTTCCGAAATGGGCATTATCTCACCTCTTCGAAGGTGCGGGATAACCAAGGATGAGGTGCGCAAAATGTCCGAGCTTGACGGATTGTTTACCGCAAAAAAGCCGTCCTACGCCTGCCTTGCAACCCGTATTCCGAGCGGGACCGAAATCACAGCGCAGATGCTTGACAGCGTTGAAAAATCCGAGGACTTTATGACCTTGCTTGGATTTTCGGATTTTCGTGTGCGCGTAAATGGGGACATTGCAAAGATTCAGCTGCCGCGCGCGCAGTTTTCGGCCGCGATGGAAAAATCCGAGCAAATATACAGTTTGCTTTCACAGTATTTCAAGGACGTTGTTCTTGATTTAAAGCCGAGATAGGGGATAAAATATGAACAAGCAGCAGATGCTCACGCTTTTACAGTCCGTAAAGGACAGTGAAATTTCGCCGTCACAGGCGCTTGAAAAGCTGAAAACGGCACCCTTTGATGATTTGGGATTTGCAAAAATCGACAACCACAGAGCAATCCGTCAGGGTGTGCCCGAGGTCATTTTCGGTCAGGGAAAAACCCCCGAGCAGATTGATAAAATTGTGGAAAATATGCTGTCCAACGGAGCTGAGGATATTCTTATTACCAGGATGGCAGCCGTCGCGGCAGAGCTGATAGCTTCAAAGTACAGTCTCGAATACAACGAGCTTCCGAAGCTCGGAATCGTCAACCCAAATCACGGCAAAAAGCTGACAGGCTCGGTCGTTGTGGTGTCGGCGGGAACCAGCGACATGTCTGTCGCCGAGGAGGCGGCAATTACGGCCGAGGTGCTCGGAAGCAATGTGACGCGCATCTATGACGCGGGCGTTGCAGGGCTTCATCGCCTGCTTGCGCATCTTGATGAACTGACTCGCGCGAGGGTAATTGTTGCGGTTGCCGGAATGGAGGGCGCGCTCGCGAGCGTTGTCGGAGGTCTGGTCGAAGCACCGGTTGTCGCGGTGCCCACAAGCGTGGGCTACGGAGCGAATTTGGGAGGGCTATCCGCCCTTTTATCAATGCTTAATTCATGCTCAAGCGGAATCAGTGTCGTCAATATCGACAATGGATTCGGAGCGGGTTATATTGCGAATATCATTAACAAAATGGAGAGTGCGCAATGAAAACAGTCTATCTTGAACTGAAAATGGGGGCGGCGGGCGATATGCTCTGCGCCGCGCTTGTCGAATTGCTCGATGATGAGCAACGCGCATATTTTTTAGATAAAATGAACACTCTCGGATTGCCAAATGTGAAAATCAGCTGTTCTGCACAAAACAAGAATGGCATATCGGGTACAGGATATGCGGTTGAAATAGGCGGCATCGAGGAGGGAAGCGGCGCATCCGATTACAGCGAGTCCTCCCTGAGCGGAATTTCAAAGATAATCAAGAGTCTTGAGCTTCCTCAGACAGTGATTAAGAATGCGTGTGAGGTATATGCCCAAATAGCACAGGCAGAGAGCAGGGTACATGGCGAGCCGGTAGACATGATTCATTTTCATGAGGTCGGAGCACTTGATGCGGTTGCGGACATAGTGGGATTTTGTATGCTCGCGGATATTTTGAAGCTCGATAATTTCATTGCTTCGCCGATTAATGTCGGAGGAGGATTGGTTCACTGCGCACATGGAACTCTGCCTGTTCCCGCACCCGCAACGGCGGAGCTGCTCTGTGAGCTTCCATGCTATACGAATGGAATTGAGGGGGAGCTGTGTACACCGACGGGCGCTGCACTTATCGGACATTTCGTGAGCGAATTTTCAAAAATTCCGTCAGGCAGCTTTAAAAAAGTCGGATATGGAATGGGCAAAAAGAATTTTGCGTCAGTCAACTGCGTGCGCGCGTTTTTATATGAAAATGGCGGCGAAACAAATGATGACGCGGTTGTCGAGCTGAGATGCAATGTGGATGACATGACCTCGGAAGCAGTCGGGTTTCTGACCGAAACGCTCTTGGCAAACGGTGCGCGGGACGTGTATGTGCAGTCGGTTTTCATGAAAAAAAACCGACCGGGCTTTGTTATTGTATGTCTTTGCGATAAGAGTGACGAGTGTAAATTCACACGCCTGATTTTCAGCCATTCTGCCACAATCGGAATACGCGCGTTTGATTGCCAAAGGCATGTGCTCGAGCGTGATATCCGTTCGGTGGAGACGAGTCTCGGTTCGGTGAGAGTAAAGCGGTCGCACGGCTTTGGTGTAGAGCGCAGCAAAATCGAATATGAGGATATTTCCCAAATCGCCCGTGAGCGTGATATGACACTTGAGCAGGTTGAAAAGCTTTTGAAACCCGAGCTTGATCGGCTTAAATAGATACATAAACTGAAATTATGCGAATACAGCCCACAGCACAGCAGGTTTCGGATTGGTTATAAGTACAGAATTGTTTTGCAGCTATTGCTCAAAACTGCCGCAAGTGATATTGTTTTAAAAAGAACAGCGGCGGACTGTCTTGTGCGGATTCTTTAATTTTTTAATATTTAAGAACATCGTTTTGCCAAAAACAAATTTAATATTTACGGAGAAAAGCTATGAAACACTATCTCGGAATTGACCTTGGCGGCACTAATATCGCGGCAGGAATACTCGATGAGAACTACAAATTTATCTCAAAGCACAGTGTGCCCACCATGCGTAACCGTGAGTTTCCCGAGATTGTAAACAGCATGGCAGACGCGGCAAAAGCCGCACTTGACGCAGCTGAGCTGCGCGCTGACGAAGTGGAGTCGATCGGAATCGGTGCGCCGAGCACCATCAATCCGATAAAAAAGAATATTATTTTTGCAAACAATCTCAGATGGAGAGACGTGGACTTAATCGGAGAATTTAAAAAGCATATTGATGTGCCGGTGTTTCTTGCCAATGATGCGGACTGCGCCGCTCTCGGCGAATCACTCGCAGGAGAGGGCAAGGAATACAATTCGAGCGTTATGATCACTCTCGGCACAGGAATCGGCGGCGGTGTAATCGTAAATAGAAGAATATATCAGGGCGGCAACGGCTTTGGCTGTGAGCCGGGGCACACCACAATTAATTTTAACGGGGAAAAGTGCTCGTGCGGAAGAACCGGATGCCTTGAGGCATACGCCTCGGTTACAGCGCTTATCCGCGACACCATTCGCGCTATGGCAAGCAATCCGACTTCGGCTATGCATGAGATGTGCGGCGACGACATGTCAAAGGTGAACGGGCGCCTTGCGTTCGACGCGGCGCGGGCGGGCGACATCGCAGGGCAGACTGTCGTTGATAATTACATTAACTATCTCGCTGTCGGAATTGCAAATTTCTCGATATTTTTCCGTCCGGAGGTGTTTATACTCGGCGGCGGTGTTTGCAACGAGGGCGAATATCTTCTTGAACCTTTGCGCCGCAGGGTGCTTGAGATGGACCTGTATTCCTCCGATATTGTCCCCCAGCCCGCAATCATCAAAGCCTCTCTCGGCAATGATGCAGGCATTATCGGAGCAGCATTTCTCGTTTCACAGCAATAACAGTCAGCTGAATTATTTTCATTTTCGCCTGCCTACCCGTGTGCGGGTGGGCTTCAAAGATATATAATGACAAATTGCAGGAGGTTGCTATGGAATATCGCAAATTGGGAAATACGGGAATTATGGCAAGTGAGATTGGCGTCGGCAGTGAGGGACTTGTCGGCAAAGATGAGAAAAGCGCACTTGCAATCATCGGTGCGGCAATTGAAAACGGGGCAAACTATTTTGACCTTTATAACCCGCAGCCGGAGGTTCGCACAAATCTCGGAAAGGCAATCGCCGGCAGGCGAAATGAGGTCTTTATTCAAGGACATATCGGCACTGCATGGGTGGACGGGCAATATACCCGCACGCGCGAGCCCGATTTGGCAAAAAAATCATTTGAGGAAATGCTCACTCGGCTTAACACCGATTATGTCGATGTCGGGATGATTCATTATATTGACACGGAGTCCGACTTCGAACGGGTGTTCGGCGGAGATATCATCAAATATGCTCAGGAACTCAAGAAAACAGGTCATATACACCATATCGGAATAAGCTCGCACAATCCGAAGATTGCGAAGCTTGCGGTGGAGACCGGGCTTGTTGAGGTTGTGCTTTTTGCGATAAATCCGGCTTACGATATGCAGCCCGCCAACGAGGATCTCGAGCTGCTGTGGGCTGACGAGAGCTACGAGAAGCCGCTTTGCAATATCGATGCAGAGCGCGATGCATTTTACAAGCTTTGCGCCGCCAAGGAGGTTGGAATTACGGTCATGAAAGCGTTTGCCGGCGGGGATCTGCTCGACGAAAAAATGTCTCCGTTCGGAGTCGCGCTCACACCCGCGCAATGTATTCATTATGCACTTTCGCGCCCGGGTGTCACGAGCGTGCTCGGAGGCTTCAACAGCGCAAAAGAGGTGGAACAGGCATGTCAATATTACACAATGAACGAGGCACAGCGCGATTTTGCTCCGGTGCTTGCAAGCGTGCCAAAGCATTCCTTCAAAGGGAAATGCATGTATTGCGGACACTGTGCACCCTGCACGGTCAGCATTGATATCGCATCGGTCAACAAGTTTCACGACCTCTGCGAGGCGCAGGGCTTTGTGCCGGAGACTGTGCGCGACCACTACAGGCTGCTTGAGCATCATGCAAGCGAGTGCGTCGAATGCGGTCAGTGTGAGACAAATTGCCCGTTTGGCGTCTCAATCATTGAGCAGATGCAAAAGGCCGCAAAAATGTTCGGAGAATAACAGCCGTTCCGCACGTGTTTTTGATAGGCGAAAAGGTTCGGATTATCATTCGATATGTCATTAGGTCAAAATGGATGCAGGGATGGCTATACACATTTTATTCGTTAACAAACTTGCTTGCTATAGTGACAGCCTGACTTGCTGCATCTAATTCTGCTGTACAGCCTATGGGAATGGTAAGCATGGGATGTGTATGACAACAATCAAATTCTGCCAGAACCGGATAGCTCACATTACCGATTACTTCTTTCAAAATTTCATATGGCTTTCTCCCGGTTTTACAATCATCAAACAGTTCGTGTTTGCCTAAAATAATACCACCTATCTTGTCAAATACTCCGCTGATTTTCAGCAAAGAGAAGCTGCGCTCAATGTCTGCGGCATCTTTAAGGCTATCTTCTATGAAGAGAATGTCACCATTTCTGATTTCCGGCATATATTCTGTATTCCAAATGCCTTGCATTGTATTTAAATTTCCACCTATTATTCTGCCTGTTGCTTTACCGCTATTTACAGTTACAAGATGGTTTTTATTTGCTTGTTTGCTCCTATCTTGTGTGTTCCAGTTTATAAATTCTTCTGTACAAACCTCGGGTGTAGGTAATCTGTATGGCGTTTTTGCTTTACCCATTGCCACATTTTCAAAGAACTTATATGTTTCATCTACAAACGGAGGAAACTCACCAAAAGAGGCAACAACGGCCGGCCCATAATAGGTTACGAGACCGGTTTTCGCATATATTCCAAGCAGCAAAGCAGTGACATCAGAATAACCGACTATTATTTTAGGATTGCGTTTTAATGTCTCATAGTCGAGATATGGTAATAAAGAATTTGAGTTCATGCCACCAATAGCTGACATAATGCACTTAATTTCCGGATTTCGTATTAATTCATTAAGTTCGTTTGCACGTTCATAAATATTGCCGGAACGGTAAAAGTCTTGCTTTCCGGTTAAATTGCCTTCAAATATCTTGAAACCCTTGTTTTCAAGATATTCTTTTCCACGAATATAACGATTTCCCGCCGTTACAGTGGCAGGAGATGAAGGAGAAAACACCGCTATCGTGTCTCCATATTCTAATTTTTGTGCTAACACAGCTTACCTTCCCCAAATTCAAAAAATATAAATTGAACTAAACCGCCGCAGACGATTTAGTTCAATGCGTATAATCCACTTCTAATAAACGTACTTGACTGTTATCCTGAATGCTATTTCTTCTTTATTTCATAGTTCCTGGTAAAAAACCATAAATAAGAAACAATCAACGCTATTACGACAATCTCGCCCATTCCGGTTGTCGTATTATTCGGATAACAAAAATTGATTATTAAATGAGCGATAAAAGCCAGGATTGTTACAGATATAATAACTGTATTAAAGATTTTTTTATCAGACGTTATCCGCGCTTCTTTTCTTTGCTGTTCTAAAAGATTTTTTTCTGCATTTTCCTTGTAGTTTTCCATATTTAATCTTTCACCTGTCAGCAGCTCATTTACAGTGATGTTTAATAGCTCACAAAGCTTCAGCATAATAGATGGATCAGGCATAGCCCTGCCTGTTTCCCACTTGGATACAGCTCTATCTGTTATATTCAGTTTTTCGGCAAGTTGAAATTGAGTGAGCTTTTTTTCTTTTCTGCAAGCTGCTATAAACTTACCTATTTTTTCTTGATTCATTCAGGTGAACTCCTTTCAAGCAGAAGTATATTACAAATTGAGTTTACTTTACACGAACTGACAGTTGAATAGGCTATATCAACCGTTGGTTGATACGCAAGGACGGTCCGGTAACGGGTCTTTGTGTTTTATCTGCTGCGTACAATACCCGATGTCCGGCGGCTGTTAGGCTGCTTTTATTATATCACTTTTGTGACGGCGGGAGAATGGTTTTTTAACAGCCTGAAGTCCCTTATGTTAGTCTCTTGTGTTTACAGTTCTTCGAGAGCGCCGAGGGTAAGCAGGGTTTGAGCAGTGGATGCGCGAACAACCGATGCCCTTGCTGCGTCATAAGCAGTTCTGCACAGGGCTTAAGCTGCAAGGCGTGCTGTGTACACACGCGGCACAAAGGCTCTCTTTTTCCAAAATAACCAAGATAGCTGCTGTACGCATATTCGCCAATGCCGGCAGCAATGCCCGCATTCACGGGGCTTGCGTGAAGATAGCGCAGCACGCGCAAAAAGCAGGTTTTGTTTTCGACACGCTTTCACGAAGAGGGTAAAAACAAAAACTGACCATCCTGTGCGATACACAAGATGGTCAGTTTTCTGTTTCCGCAGATGAACTTTCGGGTTCGTCTATGGGGCATAGAAAAAGACAGACCCATCTGTTAAAAACGGGTCTGTCTTTTTGGTCGCAGTGTTCTTATAGGAATATCCTGTAAACCCAGTAAAATCAATAGTTTGTGAACACGCTAATCAGCATGTATCCTGCATAAAATCAACTGTTTTAATACACCTGCCATTTTTATTGAGCCTTGAGGCACTTTTCAAGCTGTTCTCTTATGTAGGTGTTATTTAGCCAAAAGCACTGCTTTGGCATATAACGTCCATCCGGCAATTCAAGACTGTCGTTAGCATCTTTTGCGTGTGGCCGCACATGAGATACTCGATTTTCACTTGCTTTAGGTAGGTTGTTGAAGGTTCGTTTTCCAACTGTGCGGAACTCTACACCTTCTTTAATGATGGACACGGTGCGTTCCCAGACGACTCTCACTTCTTCCAAGTCTGTCTCAGGGATATTCCAGAATAGCAGATTATCAAAAACAAGTTCGTCCGACTTGCTGTATTTAAATATAACAAAAAGAAATTTTGTCTGCTCAAGCATTGACTTGAATTCACAGTCTTCCCATTCTTCTGTAACAAGCTTTTTAAAATTGAATGCTGGAAAGGACATATTTTCTGTAATAGACCCATCGGTATTTACTCTGATAGTCTTAGAAATAATATTAGCTTTTTGGAATTCTTCTGTTGCAGACAGATGCCCTGTGACCCCTAGCATCCGGGAGAGCAAAAGCTCATTTACGTTCTTCGCTGTAGTTTTCAAATCAAATTCCTTTAGAAGCTGAGCTTGTGATTTTCCGAAATAAGGATTAATTTTACTAATAACAATCTTTTCGAATGACTGCGACCGAAGGAGTGTAGGGTCTTTGATGACATGTTCATCTGTTTTATCCCCAAACACATAGCCGTTAAGAATATAGGTCATGTACGACTGCTTAAGAGAAAATGCTCTCTGTTTTGCAGGTAATGCGGAAAATGGTTGAGGTCGGACCGATGCGGCCGTAGCACCCTTGGTGCAGGCGCCCAGGTACAAGGTATCGCCCTCAGACAGTTCATGGGCCTTGCCTTCTCTTATTTTCTCTACAATCGTTTTCCAGTCATTTTCAATTATCAACAAGTCTTCGTCGGGGAAGCTGAACAAGGTTGCTTCATCTATTGTAAAATCGCCCTTAGAAATGCCATCCTTGTGTTCATAAGACATAAGAAGCATGGTATTACACTTTTTCCAAAAGCTGCTGGTTAAAAAGGTAAGTTTGTATTCCTCCATATAGTTGATAATATTGCAGACTAGACGTTCCTTTGCACGTAGGCCCTTTTTCGTGCGTATATACGGAGTTGCTTTTAATTCAACGCCAGCCTCTAAAAAATCTGCTTCCGAGTCATTATTGATTTTGTACCCGAACCACGATTCCTCCAAGATGCTCCCAATAGCCCCTTTTCCGGTTGTGAGTCTATTTGTCTTATCAATTTCCTTTAAGGGAACACCAATTGCCTCGCGACCTCTGGTTAGGACTTCTTCTTTTGTTTTATAGGCTCGCTCGTTCATTTAAGCACCTCCAAAGGTAAAACTTACTGTTGATCTTTTGTCCCCAATATGATAAAATAATTCTTGATCTTTGTAGTTGAATTTAGTATAATTGTAACATAGTATAATTGATACAGCAAGAAAACACTCGTTTTCAGAAGTAGGAGGACCTTTCAATGGAAAAAACAGTCTGCGAGTTATTCGCCGGAGTTGGTGGATTTAGACTCGGACTCGAAAAATCCTCCCCAGATTGGCACACGGTATGGTTTTCACAATGGGAGCCAAATAAAGTGAGACAATGGGCACATAGTTGCTATGTTGCACATTGGGGAGATATAAACGAATACACGGGTATGGACATTTCCCTCGTACCCAAAGAATCCATTCCCCACCACAATTTGTTGGTAGGGGGCTTTCCTTGTCAGGACTATTCAGTGGCAAGACCTTTGCCTGGCAGCAGCGGAATTGAAGGAAAAAAGGGTGTGCTTTGGTGGCAAATTCGAGATATCCTTGTTGCAAAGCGAAGTCCCTTTGTGTTGCTTGAGAATGTGGACCGATTGTTGAAGTCTCCCGCTTCACAGCGAGGCCGTGATTTTAGTGTCATGCTTGCGTGTTTGGCAGATTTAGGATACTCCGTTGAATGGAGAGTCATCAATGCAGCCGAGTATGGTGCGGGGCAACGCAGGCGGCGCATTTTTATCTTTGCCTATAAAAACATTACGAAATATGCCCAGAATACAGTTGGCACTCCACAGGACATCATTGCCTCCACAGGCTTTTTCGCCAAGACTTTTCCTTTGCGAAGCAATGAGAAGATTAAAAGTGTAGCACTTAATTATAAAGACATTCCAGAGCTTTCTGAAAACTTTCAGTTCTCTTTTGAAAATGCTGGATATATGAAAGATGGCAAGGTGTATACTACGCGTATTACTCCTATCACCGAAGAATCAATTCCGCTTCAGAATTTGTTAGAGCAGAATGTGCCGGCGCAGTATTATCTGGGTGACAATCTGCAAAAGTGGGTATATTTAAAAGGGCCAAAAAAAATTAACCGCACGAGTCAAAATGGCCATGAATATATTTTTTCGGAAGGTGGCATAGCATTTCCTGACCCAATTAACTTGCCAGCTCGCACCATGCTGACGTCTGAATCGTCCGTCAACAGAAGCACCCATGTTATTCGAGACCCGCAGACAAATGAGCTTCGTCTTATCACTCCAGTGGAAGCCGAAAGGATACAAGGATTCGAGGATGGCTGGACCAATACTGGTATGCCGCATAAGTTCCGATATTTTGTAATGGGCAATGCCCTTGTTGTCCCTATGGTTACGCGGATGGCGAAGACGCTGGAACAGATAATCGATATGGAATAAAAACAGCAGGGAGAACATACACTCCCTGCTGTTTTTATTCCATGACTACTTTGTGTTTATGTAAAATTTGATATATAATATATTCACTGGAGCAATTTGTCGCAACGTGTAAATAGTTGAATCATGCGACGACCGAGGAGAGGGTGTAACAAGAATGCAATGTATTGCAGATTATGTTGAAAAAATCAGAAATGAAATTGCTATCTTACAGGCTCAGCATGATAAATATTTCGACACAAAACTTCTTTTTGCATATAGAGGCGAGTCTCGTGATTATGGGGCTACCCAATTAATGCCATCTCTTTTTAGAGATTCAAAACAAGTTCACAAAGAACATCATCTTTTTGAACTGTTGTGCGATTATAATATCGTTTCAAGCGAGGCAAGTAACGTTGAAAAAGCTATAGAGGCCCAGCATTATGCGGCTATAAGTAGAATGTTAGACATTTCCTTTAATGCTTTGGTCGCGCTATATTTTGCGTGTTCTGACATCGAGAGAAGTGGATATCTTTTCGTATTTGCATTTCCAGAGCATTATTCCCCTCACTCAAAATATGTTGAAGATTTTTATACTAATATGCTTAGCAAAAAACATATTCCGTATTCTAGGAATTTCAAGGTTTTTTCGCATAGCTTTTCCAATGATCGAATTAAGGCCCAAAAAGGTGGGTTTATCTTCTTCCCGGGAACCGATTTTATACCAATAAACAATTGTTACTACCGCAAAATATCTATACAAGAACAGGACAAAGCGATACTGCTGAAAGATTTGGAAATGCTGTTTTTAATAAATGAAGCAAGTATTTTCCCTGAGAAAGAGAAAATCGCAAAGGTGGTTAAGAGTAAGTTTGAGCTGCATGATTATTCCGACAAAGTCGTATCTATTGACGATGAAATTAATACTTACTTTGGTAGAATTAATTACGAGCTCAAACTTTGCAACGCTTATATGGCCACTAGTCACAAGAAAGAAACTTTAAGGTTGCTTAGAAAAGAACGAGCAGATTTAAGAAATTATGTTAGATTTTTGAGCATAAATAATCTGTCTGATGAAAAACGTATAGAATTATTAAAAAGAATTGATAGAGGATTTCAGATTTTAGAGATTAGATATAAGGAGGGGTGAAAATGAATAACAGTCAATGGTTAGAAATCCTAATCAGTAGAAAGAACTTGATTTCTGATTGCTTGCCAACACCATTAGATAATTATAATAATTTATATCTGTTAGAAACTATAAACAAAGACACACTAAACGATGAAGTCATGCTAATATGCGATTCTTCTCACAAGGGTGCAATTTTTGACTACAATGCAATTGTATCGGTGACGGAATCTTTAGATATAGATGTTCAACCGGTTATTGTTTTTAATAACTGGGAAGAAGAGCGCAACACATATTGGGCGTATTATGACATACAAAAAAAGGCCGTGGATAGAAAAAACTTTTCTGACTGGTATGAAAAGAAAATATCTATTTACACCGACTGTGCTAATTCCGTAGAGTTGGAAATTGAAGACGAAGGGATAAACTATTTAGAATATAGCAACAACTCTAGCGATTTGAAGCTGAGTGGTCGTGTGTATAATATTTCTTTTTTTGAATTAAAGAAATTATTCAATGTAACTGGAGCGCATTTATTTGTAAATAATGTTCGTTATGGGATAAAGAAGCATCAAACTGGAGATCTCTTGAAAACAAAATTTCGCGAATACCTTTGCGGAGCTATATATAGTGTTTTAAAATCACGTTCAATGATAGAAGAGAAAGATGATGAACAAATCATTGAAATACTAGGGGTAAACCCGCGTGAGATTCAAGAGCCTAACTTACTATCAGAGAATTTTTGGTTTTATCATAACGGCGTTACGATTTTCTGTTATGGTATCGATGATTTTGAAACTCCAAGAAACAAGGTGAGATTAACCCCCAATAATGTAAGTGTAATTAATGGAGCACAAACTCTTACTAATTTCTTTTCAGAAGTTGAATCTATTAAGAGATATGTAATGGGTGATATTATTTCTCTCGTACCAAATCTCAACTCCAAAGAATTATTGGATAGCGTCATAAGAGGCATATTTGTTAAAACGATTATTATTGTTGGAGATTCTAGTTATGTTCGTCCCATAACTCATGGACTTAATACTCAAATTCCTATTTTGCAAGAAGATTTACTTGCCAACTCGCCAAATGTTGAAAATATAAACAATATACTTAAAAACAATAAAAGTCGCGTGAAAATCATTAAAGAGGGTGAATCATGGAGTGGTGAATACGGTGTTAGCGTCTTAGACTTTGCTAAACACTGGCTTACAATCAATAACAAGCCAGGAAATAGTAAGAACTTGGGCAAGAAAAAGTTAGACCCTATTCTAATCGATGCTTTAGAGACATTAAATCAATCCCCGCATCAATATATTGAAAAATTGGGGAAACTTTTAGACATTTATGAGTGGTGGGAGGATTCAAAACAAATTCGATATGAGTCGACAAGTCACAACGCCTCCCAAGATTCGATTTACCGCTATGGTAAAAACTATTTTGGTGCTTATACACTTAATTATTCTACTGAGTTATTTGATATTGATGATTCTAAAATGATAATGATATACGAAGAATTTGAAAAAGATTTATTAGCAACTGGTCACGACTTAGGGCTTGGCGAATTTAAAAAAGATGATTTAACTGCCCTCATGCTGTTTCACCGAGAGCAAAGGAAATCGAGCCATCTGCAGAGGCTTCAGATGCTGTATCAGAAGACGTATTACAAGGTTTGGTTGAGCAATTTTCGTCGAACACAAGTGCTTATGCATTTTCTAAAAAAATCAGTCATTATTTGCTTTCGAGAGACATTCAAATTCCATATTTTAGGGTGATTAGCCTCTATAATAATAAGTGCAAAGAAGCCTTCCCATTTCCGAATTCGACGTTTAATGAGCTGATTGCATCAGATAACTTGATGGAGATTACGTTTGAAAAATCATTGTTTTTGAAAGAGATTAAAAAAATTTATCCTGTATTTATTGTTGATAAAAGCAGTAGTAATACTGTAGAAAAAATACGATATGTTGATTCTTTTTCTTTCGCAAACTATGAAACGGAGGCGGAACAAGTTTTCAATCAAACGTTAGAAGCTTTCGTAGAGGGAGACGAATCTAAATTTCCAAAATCGGGAAGTAATTTGGGTTTTCATATTCGACCTAAAGCTATAAATGGAGAAGATACCTTTGAGTTCACAAACGGCAACCACATTACTAAACGTACATTCTGGGCAAACAAAGATACAGTGGAGGCTATTTTGGAAGATAAGCTAAATAAAGGTTATTCAACGAATGGCGCTGCAGATTTGAAATAAAGCTAACTCTTTTAAAAAGGCAGTCTGTACGTACTGCACAAACTGCCTGACGTTGGATAACTACCATTGCACTTAACCGCCGGATATGGGGAAGTTATATTTCTACTTTCCAAAAAACCAAAATAACGAGATATTAAAAAAGCCTTGAAAATACATGGTTTTCTAAGGTGACTAAAAATAAAGAATTGCATTTAGGTACAGCAAAGCTAACCCCCACTGGTATTGCCAGCCGTTTTTCTTTGAAGGTCACGTGGTTTTGATTGTAAGGTTAGTTTACCAGCAAGTTTTAGTCGGGTCAATGCCACCGCCGTAGGCGGTTTAGTGCAATTTAAATAATGTGTAGGAGTTGGAGAAATGAATGTAACAAAAACTGTAGCAGAGCGCATTTTGGATATATGCAAAGAAAAAAATATAGCAATCAATACACTTGCAACTATGGCTGGAATGCCTCCCATGACAATTTCCACGATGATAAACGGAAAGAGCAAGGCACCAACAATTGTGAATATAAAAAAGATATGTGATGGTTTTGATATTAGCTTAAAAGATTTTTTGATGTATCCGTTTTTGAACAGCTGGAATAAGAACTTCTATGACCTTATCTTCATAACCTAAAATAAAAATTCAAAGCTGTTGACAAATCTCAGCTAAATGAATATAACATAAATATAGAGTATAGAAGATAATATATATCAATTTTGTAACACGAAAATACAAACCGAAACAGGCACAGCTCTGCTCGATTTGGATGGCTACTTTTAAGTAGCGACATTCAAATTGGGCAGGGCTGTTTTTGTTTTGTAATGCACTTTCCGGTGCTTGCACTGATGTGTGCAATGCAAGACAAAATCTGCGGTTTGTGAGGGAGCGAAACCCTACGTGGCTATTTTCTGTTTAGAAAATAACCAGCGTAGGAAGCTTGAGAGTTGAGAATTGTATTTGTTTTCCTCTTTGGCGGCTCTCGTTTTCAAAGCTGCTCGGCAGCAAATCCTTTATTTCCGGCAACACATTCGACATGTCGCTCGCTAAAAACAGCGAAGAATGTGGTGAATTGCGGGTGGCTCCCCCAACAAAAAAGTTTCGTTGGTCAAAAAAGCCTGTGACATCTTAACTCCGAGCCATTCGGTGGGGCCGACAACCTACTGTCAAATAAAATGCACAGACCGCATGAGTATGCTATGCCGTTTTGTAGAAAGGTTCTATTTATGAAAAAGTCAAAAGGACTTCTATTTGAAATGAAGCAGTATATCAGGCAAAACCACAAAAACAACAAAACCAAGATAACTTATCTCCACTCTGCTTCAAGTTTTTGCACATACACTCAAATATCTGCAAAAACAGCCAACCAAATTCGTGAAAATCCACAAGCTATTTTGCAGGATTATGCCGATTATCTTGCACAAAAAAATCTGTCCGCTGATACAATTCACACCTACATCAGCTTTCCATGCGTATTTTTTAATATTCCTATGAGCGAGATTAATAAGCCCAAACGCATGGTTGCCGCCATTACCAGAAGCCGCGACAATGACAGCAATGCGCAGGGTGCTTGGGAGGAAAGCAACCCGAAGTACGCTCGCTTGGTGGCTTTTCAAAAGCGTGTGGGGATTCGCCGTGCCGAAATTGCAAGCTTGACCGGTGAAAACTTTAAACAGGATGAAAACGGTAATTGGTGCGTAGAGGTCAAAAAAGGCAAAGGCGGCAAATATCAGTTGCAGCGTATTTTACCTGATGATGTCGATTTTGTAGGAAAATATTTTGATGGTTCTACAAGCAAGGTGTTCAGCGCCGATGAAATGAACAACAAAATTGACCTACACGCCATGCGCGGTGCGAATGCGCGCAATGCCTACGAGATATATTTGAAGCGCTGCGACACCTCTGCAGGTCGCCAGCGGCTGCAACAGGAGCTGATTGACCGTTATGTAAGATACAACAAGAAATATATCAAAAACGGTTGTAGGCCTGCTGAACTTGCGGCTTTTCAAAATGAAATGCAAGGGATTTATAAGCTGCGTGGCGATTGTGCTGCAATAGCGAAACAAAAAGAAAGACCGCTTACCTATGATAAAACCGCGCTGATGGCCGTAAGTGTGTTTCATTTATCGCACTGGCGTTGCGATGTCACCGTGCGGAATTACATGCTGGCATAACGTAAAAAGAGAACCTTACGAACGTAAATTTTTTACGAACGTAAGATTCTCGAAAGTGGCTGTATACAAGGCTTTATAAGGTGATTTTTACGTTCGTAACTGATGTTTTTTGAGGAGTTACGAACGTAAATATGTAAGCTACTCGGATTCTTTCTGGTCTCTTGCAAGCGTTTCCTTTAGAGCACGATTTGCAAATGCATTTAAACTTTCGCCTCTTGACTTGGCAT
>JAVXQD010000004.1:4275-85271 GCA_036644375.1 Oscillospiraceae bacterium | reverse complement strand
TTTTCGTGTACATTTTCATGAACTCATCCTGCGTAAATACGGCAAGGCAGCCGTCCCTCCAGCGGGTCACAAGCATACTTTCGCCCATCTCATCACGAAATTTTACGGGAAAAATCATTCGACCTTTTTCATCTATACTGTGATTGAATGAACCGATGAGCATTATCGAACACCTCCCGCAACAAATTCGCCACTAATTACCACTTAGTGCCACAAAATGGTTTATGTCACCACTATATCATTAGGAATTAAGATTTACAATAGATTTTCGTGATATTTCATAAAAATTGTTGCTGTTTTTTGTTGAACATTTGTTCTTTTGTACATTTACATGCGAAAAAGGCAAACACATCATAAATCGTGTTTGCCTTTTCTTAAATTTTATTAATTGCTTAATCTTTGGAATTAATAGGTTTTGAGTTTATGGGACGTTTTGCCTTGTTTCTGAACGCCTGTCTGGTATTCTTGATTTCATTATAGGCAAGCATGAGAGCGTCCTCGCTCTTTTTAAGAGAATTCTCGGAAAAATCAAGTGCGGCGCGCTCCATCTCTCTGGTTTTAGCTGTTGCTTCCGTCAGAATCTTTGTCGCCTTACCCTGAGCTGCTTTCACTATTTCATCATCCGTAACAAGCTGTCTTGCCCGATTTTCCGCGCGTTTAATCATCTCGTCCGCCTCACGCTTTGCGAGCTTGATTATGTCCTCACGGTCGTTGACGATTCGCCTTGCATCCTTCATCTCCTGCGGAATATGCATTCTGATATCGTCGATTATGTCACGTACTCTCTGGATGTCAACCATTCGGCGTCCGCCCATAAGCGGCAGATTCCACGCTTCCTCAAGCAAATCATCAAGCTTATCCAAGCACTGATCTATTTCAATTCCCTTTTCGCTGCCCATTTTATACCTCCTTATGAAGTCTGTCGATTATATCCTGGCTGATCTCATCGGGAATAAATGCCGATATATCCCCGTTAAATGCTGCAATCTGCTTTACGATGCTCGAGCTGAGAAACATGTATTCCTGACTTGTGTTAAGAAAAATGGTTTCAAATTCAGGATTCAACTGTTTGTTGATTAAATCCATCTGAAATTCATATTCAAAATCGGAAACAGCGCGCAAGCCCTTCACAATTGCACATGCGCCCTTAAGCTTTACATAGTCTGCAAGCAGACCATAATATGTATCCACAGATACATTCGACAGCTTTTTTGTCACACGCTTAATCATTTCAACGCGTTCGTCGATTGTGAACAGCGGGCTCTTTTCGGGATTGTGCAAAACCACAACCAAAACGCTGTCAAAAAGCTTTGCGGCGCGAATTATAATATCAAGATGCCCTTTTGTAATCGGGTCAAAGCTTCCCGGACATATTGCAAGCTTCATTTTGCTATTCCTCACCTGTGCGCACATCGTCACGGTCTGTGAGCTTTTCATAAACAGTGACAGCTGTTTTGCCATATTTGTATCTTTTATGAAGTCTGAGCTCGCCCGATAGCTCCGGAAGCTCACAGCGATGCTCTGTTTCGCAGATTATCAGCCCTCCGTCCGAAAGAACTCCGGACATAAGCTCCAGCGTCTCGTTTACTATTCCCTTATTATATGGCGGGTCTACAAAAATGATGTCAAATTCGTCCTTGCAGTGTGCGAGATATCTGATTGAATCGCTTGTGATTACCCGAGAGCTCGAAAACAGACCTGTTGATTTGAGATTGCGCACAACAACGGCCGTCGCATCGCGGCTTGAATCAATAAAAGTACAGACCGACGCGCCGCGACTCAGCGCCTCGATTCCGAGCTGCCCGCAGCCCGCGAATAAGTCAAGTGTCTTTGCACCTGCAATTTTAAACTGAATGGATGAGAAAATCGCTTCCTTAACTTTTTCGGCAGTCGGTCTTACAATTTCCTCACCGCCAAGAGTTTCTAAGTGCTTTCCTCTTGCCGTTCCGGTTATTACTCGCATATTTTATCTTCCCTTATATCTGATTTTCGCAGCTTAAGCCGACGAAATGTGTTTACATCATTATCAATAAAGCTCGCAGCATTGTCAAGAGTTATAATGTCGGTGAACCGCTTCCGCACATGCGGAGTTCATCCCCTTTACGCTGCACAGATCTTCTGTGCTCGCGCTTTTTATGGCATCAATGGTCTTAAAATGCTTGAGCAGCAGCCTTGCCCTTGTCTCACCGATTCCCTCAATATCCAGAAGCGATGAACGGAATGACGTTTTTGTATGCCGCTGACGTTGATATCCGACCGTAAAGCGATGGGTCTCATCCTGAATTTTCGTCACCAGCGCAAATGCGGTTTTGTGCATCGATACCGTCAGCTCCCCTTCAAGCGCGACCACCCCTCTGGTTCGGTGCTTGTCATCCTTTACCATTCCAAAGAGCGGAACGTCGGCAAACGAGGTGTTTTTTAGCGCCTGATGAATGACCGACAGATGTCCCTTTCCTCCATCGAGCAGTATTATGTCGGGCTTGGTTGAAAAGCCCCTGCCGGTTTTGTCATCGTATCTCGCCACGCGTCTCGTAAGAGCCTCTGTCATTGACGCGTAGTCATCTATGCCATCCACGGTTTTGATGATAAATCTCTTATAGTCGGAGCGTTTTGGTATTCCGTTTTGAAAAACGACCATACCCGCAACGGCCTCCTCCTTGTAATTTGAGATATCATAGGCTTCAATATACTGAGGCGCTTTTTCAAGCCCCAGCAGATTAGCAAGCTCTCCGAGAGCGTTCTCGTCCTTGTTTTTTCTGCCCGCCTCGCGCTTGAGCCTGTCAACGGCGTTGTTGTATGCCATCGCAACCAGAGCGTGATTTTCGCCCTTTTGCGGCACCGAGACCGCAACCCTGTGATTTTCCTGCTCGGTCAGCATCTGTTCCACCAGACCCATTGACTCAAATTCCGAATCGCAGAGTATTTTTCGCGGTATATCTCGGCTGCTGATATAGTAGTGAGAAATAAATTCGTCTCGAACCTCGTCAATCGAGGTGGTGTCATACAGCATCTGCTCGTCTTTGTCGCAAAGCAGACTCTCGCGAAACTTAAGCACGACTGCACATACGTTTTTTTCATCTCCGGCAAATGCAAATACATCCATCTCGCTGTCCGCGGTGCTTTTGATGACCTTCTGCCCCGATTCAGCCTGCTTTATCGCGGATATGTTATCCCTGAGCCGTGCCGCTTTTTCAAATTCAAGCGCCTCACTCGCCCTCAGCATCTCCTCATTCAAAGCATTGAGAATCGATTTGGAGCCCTTTGTAATAAGAGTGACCGCATCGTTCACCCTGCTGTTGTACTCCTGTTCACCTATTTCACCGGTACACAGAGCCATACATCTCCCGATAAAAGCATTAAGACAAGGACGCTCTTTTTTAAACTGCTGCGGGAATTTTTTTGAGCAGGTCGGAAGCTTAAAGGCAAGCACGGCACTGTCGACAAGCCGCCGGATTCCAAAGGTGCTCATGTACGGACCTATATAAGTGGCACCGTCATCCTTCTTTTGAAGCTCAACCGTAATGCGCGGATATCTTTCATTCGAGACCTTGATATAGCTGAAGCCCTTGTCAT
The DNA here is from genome assembly GCA_036644375.1 of Oscillospiraceae bacterium. Lineage (GTDB taxonomy): Bacteria > Bacillota > Clostridia > Oscillospirales > Ruminococcaceae > CALWZE01. Next base: position 81,698 of record JAVXQD010000004.1, on the reverse strand, counting down.
CTTTCAGCAGAATATTGTACTTGGGCTTGTTCTGTTTAATAAGCGAGCATTCCAGAACAAGCGCCTCAAACTCACTGTCGGTGACAATAACATCAAAATTATCGACCTGCGATACCATTTTTTCGACCTTCGGCTGATGGACAGCACCCGCACGAAAATAGCTCTGCACTCGAATGCGAAGCCTTTTTGCTTTTCCTATATATATGATTTCGTTTTTTTTATCCCGCATTATATAGCATCCTGGCTGCAGCGGCAGCGACAATGCTTTTTCAAAAAGCTCGGTCAAAATCATAGCAATTTTCCCACAAAAAAAGAAATTGCGCCGCCTTTAATACAAAGACAGCGCACTCGTAAACAATAGATAATTTATTCGTTAAAGCCCGAGTTGATAAGCTTTACGAGTCCGTCGACCGCTGCCTGCTCATCTGTTCCGTCGGCAATGAGGCGAATGGAAGCTCCGCCAACAATCCCAAGCGAGAGGACACCCAACAGGCTCTTTGCATTTACACGGCGCTCTTCCCTCTCAACCCAGATAGATGATTTATATTCATTTGCTTTCTGGATGAAAAAAGTTGCGGGTCTTGCGTGCAAGCCAACCTGATTCTCAACCGTTACATCTTTTACAAACATTTTTTCACACTCTCCACAATTGACCGTTTAATAGATTTATATTGTTCTGTACCGATAAATAATATAACAATTGACCGCCATTGGTCAACAAAATATAAGCATTTGTGAGGTATTTCTGCTTGTTCTCTATATTAGACTATTCCGCAGCTCTCTCGTTTGTGCATGTTGTATAGTAAGTTTTCAACAAGGTTGGCAAATTATACATGTTACGCTGTTGAAAACTTTAATCTTCCTGCTTTTCTGAATTTAAAATGCTATTTTCTGTCTCTTTTGATTTATGACTTCCGCGCCGCTTTTTCTTTTCGACAAATTCCTCGGGATGCTCTGATACATATCTGTCATACATCTCGGGTCTGCGTTCTTTAGTCCTGAGGAGTGACTGCTCGTGCTTCCATTTCTCTATGTTGGCATGGTGTCCGGACCTCAATATTTCGGGCACCCGGCGCTCGCGCCAGATTTCGGGTCGTGTGTACTGAGGATGCTCCAAAAGACCTGAAAAATGGCTCTCTTCCTCATATCCTGCCTTTTCCGAAAGAACCCCGTCGCACATTCTCGCTATTCCGTCGCTCAAAACAAGCGCGGCAAGTTCTCCGCCCGTTATGACATAATCTCCGAGCGACAGCTCCTCGTCCGCTATTTCATCAAGTACTCTCTCGTCCACGCCCTCATAATGGCCGCAGATTATTGCGATGTTGTCCATCTGAGCCAGCTCCTTGATTCGCTGCTGTGTCAGAGTTTTGCCCGAAGGGGACATATAAATAACATGCGGCCTGCTTTTTGTCATTTCACACACCGCCATAAAGCAGTCATATATCGGCTGAGCATTCATTATCATGCCCTGCTTGCCGCCATACGGCGCGTCGTCCACCTGCTTTTGTTTGTTAATTGTGTAGTCTCTGATGTTGTGACATTCGATTTCAAGCTTTTTCGACTCAATGGCGCGGCCGATTATGCTCTCTCCCAAATATGCTCTGCACATGTCGGGAAAGAGCGTCAAAATATCAATCCTCATCGCTCAGCATCCCCTTGATAGGGCGGATTTCAAGTCTGCCTCCGTCTATATCCGTGGATATGACGAACTGAGGAACCGCCGGGATCATTCTAATTTCACCGTTCTCGAGCTTAATGTGGTACAAATCATGCGCTCCGTTATTGGTCACATCGCTGAGCTCGCCGTAATGTTCCCCTGTATCCGCATCAAAAACTCCGAGTCCGAGCAAATCGCAGATAAAATAGCTGTCCTTTGGAATTTCGATGTCATTGCGGTCAACATAGAAAACCCTATCGATATATTTTCTTGCCTCTTCGACAGAATCCACATTGCGCAGTTTTATTATATTCATGTTCTTTTGAAGCTTAACCGTCTGAACCTCAACAGTTTGAGTCCCGTTTTCGTCAAGAAACAAAGTTTTGATATTCTTGAGAGATTCTGCGGAATCACACCACGGGTAGATCTTCAATTCTCCGTTAATGCCATGTGTAGTGACAGCCTTTCCGGCTTCAAGATATTTTTTCATGTGTTTACACCAACAAGGGCGGAGATAATACTCCGCCCATCTGCTCTTGTTTTAATCAATTTCAATCATGATTTTCTCTTGGTTGCGAACTGCGGCGGCACGCATAACGGTGCGGATGGCTTTTGCAATTCTGCCCTGCTTGCCAATGACTCTGCCCATATCCTGCTCGCTTACCGAAAGATGATAAACCACAACACCCTCCGCGTTGGGCTCGTCAACGGTCACTGAAACCGCTGCTTTGTCCTCAACAAGTCCCTGAGCGATAAATGTCAGAAGATCTTTCATAATGTCCTCCAAGGATTAGACGATGTTATTTTTTTTGAGGAGAGACTTGATTGTGTCTGTGGGCTGTGCGCCTTTAGCGATCCACTGCTTTGCTTTTTCGACATCCACATTGAATACCACGGGCTCCTTTGTAGGATCATAGTATCCGATTTCCTCAAGAAAACGACCGTCGCGCGGGAAGCGGCTGTCCGCAACCACTACTCTGTAAAACGGTGCCTTTTTTGCGCCCATGCGGCGAAGTCTGATTTTTACTGCCATTTTGATGTTCCTCCAAAAATGAATGTTTAGTTTAAATTTATATTACTACCGAATTTTTAATCGGTGAAATACCACTGATTGAACCGAGACTCAGAACGGCATACCCATGCCGCGGCCTCCGAAGCCGCCCATTCCTCCGCGCCTGCCCTTTTTGGTCATTGTTTTCATCATCTTGTTAACCTGCTCAAACTGCTTTAAAAGGCGGTTGACATCCTCAACGCGCGTCCCGCTGCCAGCGGCAATGCGGCGCTTGCGCTTAGGGTCGATGAGTGCGGGCTTTTCACGTTCCTTGCTTGTCATTGACTGAATAATTGCCTGCGTGCGCTTAAAGGATTTTTCGTCGATTGCCTCGTCCGGAATATTCGCACCCATCATTGATGCGACCTGCTGCAAATTGCCCATTTTTTTAATTTGCTCAAATTGATCGAGCAAATCGTTCATGTCCAGACCTTTTTTCATTTTGCCGGCCATTTTCTCGGCCTTTTCCATGTCCATGGTCTGTTCGGCTTTTTCTATAAGCGTCAGCACATCTCCCATTCCGAGAATGCGCGACGCCATTCGCTCGGGGTGAAACACCTCGAGATCGTCGATTTTTTCACCGGTTCCCGCAAACTTTATCGGTTTTCCGGTAACACTTAATACGGAAAGCGCCGCGCCTCCGCGCGTATCGCCGTCAAGCTTGGTTATGATAACACCGTCTATTCCGATACTCTCGTTGAACTTCTCGGCAACATTTACGGCATCCTGCCCGGTCATTGAGTCCACGACGAGCAGGGTCTCATCGACAGCTGCCGCCTTTTTTATTTCCTGAAGCTCGTGCATCAGCTCCTCGTCTATGTGCAGACGACCCGCGGTATCAAGAATCACAATATCATTGCCATAATCTTTTGCATGTGCAATCGCTTTTTTCGCGATAATTACCGGATTTTCCTGTCCCAGCTCAAATACAGATGCACCTGCCGCCTCGCCGACGATTTTGAGCTGCTCGATTGCCGCCGGACGATAGATGTCACACGCAACAACCATTGGGCGATGTCCCTTGGTTTTAAAGTGTTTTGCAAGCTTAGCCGTATGAGTAGTTTTTCCCGATCCCTGCAAGCCGCACATCATGATAACCGTCGGGGGCTTTGAATTTATCTTTATCTCTCTTGCGCCCGAGCCCATAAGACGAGTCAGCTCTTCACTTACTATCTTTATAACCTGCTGCGCCGGTGTGAGGCTTTTCATAACCTCTGCGCCCACCGCGCGCTCGGATACATTCGCAACGAACTCTTTAGCAACCTTGTAGTTGACGTCCGCTTCAAGCAAAGCCAGCCGCACCTCGCGCATCGCATCCTTGATGTCGCTCTCACTGAGCTTTCCGCGAAGCTTTAGCTTGGAAAAAACGCTGTTTAATTTTTGAGTAAGTCCGTCGAAAGCCACTGTTATAACCTCTTAATCGTTTTCCGTCTGCTCAAGTGCGGATAATATTTCCGCAGCCGCACGCTTAATTTCATTGGAATATGTGAAGGTGTCGTTTATGACAACAATTTCCTGTGCATTTTTGTGTATGCGCTGCATATTATTGCGAATTCCGCGCATTTTTTTTGCAAAGCCAAGCCGTTCTTCCAGCTCAATTATCGCAGTTTCACCGCGCTTGATTGAGTCGCGCACACCCTGACGGGTAATGCCGCTGTTCTGTGCAATTTCAGCAAGGGAAAGGTCATCATAATAGTAGAACTCGAGCACCTCTCTCTGTTTGTCGGTAAGTGCCGCGGCGTATGTGTCAATCAGATACACCATATCAAGATTTTTTGCCACATCGCTCACATCCTTGCGGTATTTGTGTAAAGTGAATAGGCTTTACAGGTGCTATTATATAATATTTGCGGCTTATTGTCAATCTTTGATTTCGGGTAGTTTAATTTAATTCTTAAAAAACAAAAAAGCACCCTTTGACAGGTGCTTTCAGATAATGTAAAGTCGGTAATAATAAGCATTTGCGTAAACTGAATTCGAATTGAATCTGACAAGCCGAACAGCTTCGAACCGTTTTCGCCTATATTCGGGTTTACCGCCGTGAATGATTCTATGTATGAATTAATTTAATCTTTGATTTTCCCATGCCGCAACGCATTGGCACATAGGTTATTCGGTGACAAAAAGCTCTGAATCCGGGGCATTCTTTTTCACTGATTCGATTCCGTTTTTGCAGCTTGATTTTGCGGTATAGCCCTCGCCTGTAGCAATTATCTCACCATTTGCAGCCTTCAATCTGAAACGGAAGTCGCCGCGCTTGTCCTGGTATATTTCAAATTTGGGATTTTTAACAGATTCCTCGCTCTTTACCGTCTGATCTTCAACGGCAGCCCCGCAGTTTTTTCTGACACTCGCAACTCCGTTTTTGCACGCATCCAACGAAGAATACGTTTCTCCGCTTGCAATTATCTCCCCGTTGCCGGCTTTAAGAACAAAATGATATCCGCCGTTTTTGGTATCGCTTATAACGAACTTTCCCATAATATCACCCCACACTAATAATATGTATCTTCTTTTTTCATTTTAGCATAACCGCATTTAAATTGCATTATTTAAATCTACAAAATTATAATGATTTATTTGTCTGTAAATGATGATGTACTGCAAATATTCCTGTCGCGTTGGCAGACTGTGTGTGGTATACTATTATTTAATAATACTCTGAAATTCAACAAGGAGAATAATTTAATGCCAAGTTTTCTCGGTGTATGTTTAAGTAAGCAACTTCGCATGTTAAAGCCTATTGTAGAGAGAAGCACAATCCAAGACGCCCGGTTTGTTCAGGATAAATGCGGGGAGCTCGGCGCAAAAGCAAATGCAAACAAAGTGAGCTTTGTTGATGTTCCGTTTAAGAACTTTCGTTCCGCATGGGCGATTCCCAAAGAGTGCACCGCGCCCGATCGAGCTGTTCTCTATCTCCACGGAGGCGGATATACCGCCGGTCATCTTGAATACGCAAAGGGATTTGGCAGCGTGCTTGCCGTTAACGCCGGAATTCGCATCTTGTGTGTTGCCTATCGTCTTGCGCCGGAATATGCTTTTCCCGCAGCGCTGGATGATGCCTTGGAAGCTTATAAATATCTTCTTGCAAACGGCTGCCCTGCCGAAAACATCTCTCTTGCAGGCGAATCCGCCGGAGGCGGGCTGGAGTTTGCTCTTGCAATCAAGCTCCGTGAGCTGTCCCTGCCCCTTCCGCGAAACATTGTTGCCCTGTCCCCGTGGTCAGACCTTGCAATGACAGGTGAATCCTACACCTCAAATTATGAATCGGATCCGTCTCTTGCAAAGAATTCGCTGGAATTTTACGCAAGCCTTTATGCAAAGGGCAATCTGCGAAATCCTCTTGTATCACCGCTGTACGGAAATTTGTCCGGAATGCCCGATTCGCTTATTTTCGCCGGTGCAGATGAGATTTTGCTTGATGATTCGACGCAGCTTGCGCAAAAGCTGCTCGACAGCGGATGCAAATGCACACTTCATGTCGTCGAGGGCATGTGGCATGTGTTTCCTCTATACGCAATTCCCGAGGGCAAACAGGCTATAAAAGAAATTTGTGAGTTTTTAAAGGAGTGATTATATGAAAAATGCTCCGCCGAGATGGATGAAGCTGGACAATGCCGCAAAGATATATCCCGCCGCCAAAAGGAAGGATTGGACGGCTATGTTTCGTGTATCCGCCGATTTGACCGAGGAGATAGACCCCGTTGTCCTTGACAAGGCTCTAAGCAGCACAATCGCGCGTTTCCCGAGCTTTTCGCTCAGACTGCGCCGCGGTGTTTTCTGGTATTATCTTGAACATATCGACGGACATCCCGATATTCAAAAGGATGTCAACAATCCCTGTGTTCGCCTAAATCCATCCGAAAACAAGAGGTTCGCTTTCAGAGTCAGATACTACAACAAACGCATTGCCGTTGAGATTATTCATGTGCTTGCGGACGGAACCGGAGGTCTTTGTTTTTTGAAAACGCTCGTGGCTGAATACCTGTGCCTGAAGTACGGTGCACAGATTCCGCGCGGAGATACCATTTTGGACTGCGGCACTGCTGCTTCAAAAGAAGAGTATGAGGACGGCTATATCGGTCACGCGCGTTATTTTTCGCAAAGCCGAGTCGGCTCCACCGCATATCACATCACCGGAACCAACGAGACCGACGGATTTAACAACATTACCACCGGAATAATTCCAATTGAGAACATCCTTGCAAAAGCCAAAGAAAAAGGAGTTTCACTTACCGAATATCTTGTCGCCGTCATGCTGTTGTCAATTGATAAGCTGCAACGCAGCCGATGTCCCAATGAGCGTAAGCTCAGACCGGTTAAAGTCAACATTCCTGTGAATCTTCGCCGTTTTTTCCCGAGCAAAACTATGCGTAATTTTGCAAACTATGTCACGCCGGGAATTGAGCCAAAGCTCGGAATGTACACCCTTGACGAGACATTGAAGCTTGTGCATCACTTTATGGGTCTTGAAGTCACCGAAAAAATGCTGAATACTAAAATCACGACGAATGTGCGTTCCGAGCAGAATCCCGTTTTCAGAGTTGTGCCTCTTTTTATCAAAAATGCGGCAATGAAAATAGCATTCAACTTGGTCGGAGACAGACAGTCCTCAACTACCCTGTCTAATTTAGGCGCTGTTAAGCTCCCTGCTGAAATGGAACGTTATGTTACGCGTCTCGATTTTATTATAGGTCCCCTATCGCGCAATCGAGTTGTATGCGCTGCAATATCCTACAAGGATAAGCTTTTCTTGAATATAACCCGCGCAATTGAAGAACCGTATTTTGAACATGAATTCTATACCCGTCTTGTAAAGCTGGGTATCCCTGTCAAAATCGAAAGTAATCAGAGGTAAATAAAGATATGTCATATTGTGTAAATTGCGGCGTTGAGCTTGCGGAAAGCGAAAAAAGATGTCCGCTTTGCCATACTGAGGTAATAAACCCGTCAAAACCGGAGCATAGAGTCCGCGAATATCCGTACCCTAAAAGGGTAGAAACTCTCTCACGGCAGATAGACAAGAGATTTCTTGTCTGGATTGCAGGGATGATAATGCTAATACCGACCATCGTTACTCTATTTTGCGATCTCGTATCCGGAGGAGGAATATCATGGTCGCTTTATGTTGCGGGTTCGATGGCAGTTCTGTTCACATGGATATTCGTTCCGATGCTGTTCAAAAAGCAGATTGTATGGCTTAATTTGCTTTTTGACATTATCGCAACTGCCGGATATGTCGGATTGATCTGTTTGCTTTTAAAGGGCGACTGGTTTTGGTCTCTCGGCCTTCCGATAATTCTTGCGAGCGGTTCAATCGTGCTTTTGCTTGCGGTGTTGTTCAACTATGAATCCACTAAGGGTATTCTTATCCGCGCTGCCTTCGTCCTTTTCGGCATTGGTCTTTTATCGTTTATCATTGATTTGCTGGTGAGCCTATACATTGGAAATTCCATCGTTCCAAACTGGTCGGGATATGTCTTTACACCATGTTTTATTCTCGCGATTATTGCTCTTATTTTGAGAAAAAGAAAAAATTTCAAAGAGGAAATCAGACGCAGATTTTACATTTAATCTCACTTGCGGCAGTCTTCCGATTCGAGCAATTTTAATTCGGACTATTAATCACAGATACGGAAGCAGCACAGTGTCCCGCATACAAAAAAGCTTTGGGCCGATACGCATTGATTCGACTATCAGAGAATGTTTCCCTGAAAATCGTTTCTGTGCGGACATCAGCCCAAAGCTTTAATAAAATATGCCTATCAATCGAAATTTTTTCGTTTATATTGAAACCGTAAAATCAAAGTGTCGATCCGAAATCCGATGTGATAATCTGTCCGGTAATGGCACGCGATTCATCACTCGCAAGGAACAGTGCTATATTTGCGACATCCTCAGGCTCACACGAGGAAACAGTCATGTCGTTGTGCGCCTGCAAAGCACCCATCATCTTCATATCCATGGTTTCCGGATTAAGCGACGCGGACATCGGTGTCAAAATAGAGCCCGGGCAAATGGCGTTGCAGCGGATTTTTTCCTTTGCAAATCGAAGAGCCGTGTGCTTTGTAACGCTGACTATTGCTCCCTTTGACGCGACATAGGCGGCTCCTCCTATTCCGTGCGCACCCGCTACGGAGTCGATATTGACAATTGAAGCTCCTGTGCTCATATGCTTCAGCGCCTCGTGCATGCAATACATTGTGCCCTTTGTGTTTATGTCCAGAACGCGGTCGAGGTCGCCGTAGTCCATGCGGTCAATAGCGTTCAATCCTGTGTCCAAAACACCTGCATTGTTGACAAGCACATCGAGTTTGCCATATGCTTCTATTGTTTTTTTAATGAGATTTTCAGCGTCCTCGGGCTTTGAAATATCTGTCGGAACCATGAGAACTTCCCCGCCGCTGTTTTTGATTTTTGCCGCAATCTCCTCAAGCGGTGCAATTCTGCGAGCGCTTATAACAACCTTGGCACCCTCTTTTGCAAAGATCTGAGCTGCTGCCGCTCCGACGCCTGAATTGCTTCCTGTAATTATTACTACCTTGCCCTTTAAACGATCCATTTTTTACCCTCTCACTTCTTATATATATTTGCTTAGTTAATATTTTAACATATAAAAAAATATAATCAATCACTGTGACTGTTTTTTGTATCTGCCTCAAAAGGAGTGTCGGATGTTTGAATCATTTTTGTGCAAAAGCTCCTAAACATCAAATGCTTGATTTACAGTGATTTCAAGAGTATCGTTTTTTTTGCACACAATCTTAACAAGTCGTTTTCGACACTAAAGACAATATCGTGCTTTGCCTGCCGGATATCGGCTGTGTTTCTTCTTCCCCGCCGACATTAATCCCAAAGACATATGTCAATCTTCGTCAATATGAGATAAAGCTCAAGAGTATTGATATCCCGCAAGTCAATTCAATGTGCGGAAACGTGCGCACAAAGCTTCCCTCGATGCTGACAGCCCCAAAGCAATGGGGGGAAACAAAACCAAACCGCACATGATTTTTGCCATTATGCCTATTTTCCCTTCCAGCTCTTCACTTCTGTGCGCAGCCAGTCAGCCCACTCCTCAATTCCCTCACCTGTTTTTGCCGAAATGGGGATAACCTTTATGCCCGGATTGAGCTTTCTTACCCTGTCGATGACAGCTTGAAGGTCAAAATCGAAAAAGCCCATCGCGTCAATTTTGTTTACTAACAAAACGTCAACAATAGAGAACATTAGCGGGTATTTCAGCGGCTTGTCATCTCCCTCAGGTACGCTCAAAATCATTGCGTTTTTAGAAGCGCCCGTGTCAAATTCCGCAGGGCAGACAAGGTTGCCTACATTTTCGAGAATAACAATATCCAGCCCGTCTGTTTCAAGCGCCGTCAGTCCCTGCTTTGTCATATCCGCATCGAGGTGACACATTCCGCCCGTATGAAGCTGTATCACTTTGGCTCCGGTTTCCGAAATTGTTTTTGCATCAACATCCGAGTCGATATCCGCCTCCATGACACCGATTTTCATCTCGCCCTTCAATGAAGCTATCGTCCTTTTTAATGTAGTGGTCTTGCCTGAGCCGGGAGAAGACATCAGGTTGAGCAAAAATGTTTTTTCTGATTTTAATTTTTCCCTCAGTAAATCTGCCTGATGATTATTGTCCTCAAACACGCTTTTTTTAATTTCCAAAACTCTGAAATTTTCCATTTGCAGTTCCCTCCGTTTCATCGCTTCAATTTATTTTGTTTCAGCGGTCTCAGCCGACACGCATTTTCTTAATTAATTATAGCTCATAATATCTATTCATGCACTAAAATTAACTATGTTAATGCAATTTTGTATGTTTATTACATATCATTGATACCATTAATTGTTTCATGCCATTTTCTTAACGATTCCTTTGCAGAAAAGCCTTTAATTTAACGGCAAATTATTCATCTGTATCATATACTGATGTTTATTGGTTTTTTATGATGTTCAGCAGCTTTTGCAGGCTATAATTTGACAGTGTTTATTCACAGATGGGAAAACTGTATATGCAGGATATTTTAATTGATTTAATAAACGATTACGGATACTGGGGTATTCTTGCACTGATCTGCATCGAAAACCTGTTCCCTCCGATTCCCTCCGAAGTGGTTTTGATTTTCGGGGGCTTTGTAACAACCTACTCGAATTTAAACATGTGGGGCGTTGTCGCATTTGCAACCGCAGGTTCCTTGATCGGTGCGGCGGTATTATTCATGATCGGACGTGTGCTGAACAAGGACAGGCTCAAGGTTCTGATAAGCGGTAAGATCGGAAAAGCTCTGCGCCTTAAGCCCGCTGATGTTGACAGTGCTGACAGATGGTTTGCCAAATACGAATATAAGGCGGTTTTTCTGTGCAGGTGCGTGCCAATAGTCAGAAGTCTTATCTCAATACCCGCCGGGATTTCAAAGATGAAGACTATTCCGTTTTTTTCTCTCACACTCGCAGGGAGTCTCATATGGAACACCCTGCTCGTCGGAATAGGAGTGCTTACGGGCGGCGCATGGGAGCAAAGTCTGCGGTATTTCAGCTGGTATTCCAAAGTTGCGCTGATACTGATTGGAATTGCAGCTTTAATTATTGCCTGCATTTATGTTAAGAAGCTTCGCGCACGCAAAACGGATAGCGCAAAAATGCCAAGTGATTTGACCGATGATGAATTAAAAAGCTGATTGCGTGCAATGCTAAGCTATGGCAGTCGGCTATTGACAAAATAAATTGAAGTCTTAGGTAAAATAATATGGTATTCAGCAGTATAACGTTTTTATTTTTCTTTCTGCCTGCACTTTTTTTACTGTATCGCATAGCTCCGCAGAAGCTGAAAAATCTTGTCATGATAATCGGGAGCTTTGTTTTCTATGCATGGGGAGAAATAAGATTCATACCCGTGATGTTTGCGCTGTCTGTAGAGGATTTTATCTGTGCCAAGCTCATGGAAAAGAACCGCAGCAACGACAGACGCCGCAAGCTGTACATGATTATTTCCGTGTGCAGCAACCTCGCTGTGCTTATTTTTTTCAAATACACCAACTTTTTTGCGGGAAATGTGGGCGCGCTGATAGGTGCCAGCTGGGAATTCACTGACATAATACTTCCAATCGGGGTTTCATTTAATACATTTCAATCGATGTCCTACGCAATCGATGTCTACCGCGGAACCACCTCCTGTGAAAAGACCTTTTATAACTATCTCACTTACACAACCCTCTTTCCGCAAATTATCGCAGGCCCTATCGTACGCTATGTGACTGTTGAAAATGACCTTGACGACCATCTGTTGACCGCCGACAGCTTTTCACGCGGCATGAGGAGGTTCATCATAGGGCTGGGCAAAAAGGTTCTCATCGCCAACAGTGTCGGCCTGCTCTGGAATGAGATTTCAAGCAGGGGCATTCCCGATATGTCTGTTGTGCTGTACTGGCTCGGAATAGCTGCGTATACACTGCAAATTTATTTTGATTTTTCCGGATATTCCGATATGGCAATAGGGCTTGCGCGGGTATTCGGGCTGACCTTTGACGAGAACTTCAATTTCCCGTACATCTCAAAAAGCATTACGGAATTCTGGCGCAGATGGCATATTACGCTCGGAGCATGGTTTCGGGACTATGTATACATTCCGCTCGGCGGCAATCGCTGCTCAAAGCTTGTCAATATGCGCAATATTTTGATTGTCTGGGCGCTTACGGGCTTCTGGCACGGAGCATCGTGGAATTTCATTCTCTGGGGTCTGTATTTCGCAGTTATTTTAACTGCCGAAAAGTTCTTTCTTTCTAAGCGTCTGCAAAAACTGCCCTCTGCCATTCAGCATCTGTATTCTCTTGTCCTTATAATAATCGGCTGGGTGATATTTTATTTTGAGGATCTCGGAGAAATCGGCGCTTACCTGTCCGGAATGTTTGGATTTGGAGGTGTGCCCTTCGCAAACTCAACTGCCGTTTACTATCTGATGAGCTATGGCATCATGTTTGTGATTGCAGGATATTTTTGTACTCCTCATTTCAAAACGCTGATTGATAAAGCGGAAATCTCGAAATCAAAAGCCTCGGCAGCAGTTTCAAGCATTGCGTATGCAGCCGTATTTTTACTGTGCATAGCCTATCTTGTCAACAGCACCTACAATCCGTTTCTCTATTTCCGATTTTGAGGATTTTTAAATGAAAAAGCCAATCAACAAAATATTTTTCGTTTTATTTATGTCAGTATGGTGTCTGATTGCCGTACTTAATCTCGCAAAGCCCTATTCCGATTTTTCGGAAAATGAAAATCGATACTTAGCCAAATTCCCTGTCTTTTCATGGTCTGCCTTTATCGAAGGGGATTTCATGAGGGATATCGACAATTTTCTAAACGACCATTTTATTTTTCGCGACGCCTGGATAACCGTTCAAAGCTCTGCCGAATATGCGATAGGCAAGCGTGAGACCAATTCGGTTTATATCGGAAAAGGCTCCCTGCTCGGAAAAATCAAGGAGCCTGATAAGGAGGTCGTTGCAGGTAACCTTGACGGTCTGCGGGTTTTTTCGGAAAGATTCAAAAAGCCGATTTATCTCATGGTTGTCCCGAGTGCCGCGGCAATTCAAACGCAAAAGCTGCCTGATTTTGCAGTTCCGACAGACGAGCTGACTGCAATATCGGATATTGAAAGCCGCTCCGATTTTGTAAGAGCAGTTAATATATCCTCCGCCCTTCTTGAACACAGTGATGAGTATATCTACTACCGAACCGATCACCACTGGACTACCTACGGCGCTTATCTTGCATATGCTGCGCTCTGCGATACTCTGAACGCAACGCCGCTTCAATACAGTGCCGCCACCGTGTCCGACAGCTTTAACGGAACCCTGTATTCCCGTTCGGGTGTGAGGTTCATAAAGAGTGATTCAATCGAATCCTTCACAATGCCTTTTGACGGCGGCTGCGCGGTCGTATCGTCAAACAGCACCGCGGAGCACACCTCTGTATACTTCGACGAATATCTGTCTGAGAAAGACAAATATGCCTACTTCACAGGGCCCAACGAGGCTATTGTGACGCTTTATGGCACAAACCATACCGGCAAAAAGCTGTTGATGTTCAAGGATTCCTATGCTCACTGTTTTGCGCCTATGCTCCTCTCCATGTACGACGAGGTAACTCTCATAGATTTGCGTTACCTGAACAGCCTTGAGGCATATGTGGATATTGACGAATATGATGAGGTTCTGTGCCTTTACAGCTTTGAAACGATAACACAGCATAAACTCGCGTATTAGCTGCTTTATTCACATAGGATATCGCTGCACTACTGAAAAAATCCGCCGACAATATAATGTCGGCGGATTTTTAATATACTGATGCTATTGTTTTTTGTCTTCGGGATTGCGCTTTTGCGTTGCCTTGTTCAAAATGGTGACGCAGAGCATTATCACAAGTGTTACAAAGAAAATTCCCGCCATGCCCTTGAGCATATAAGGCAGTGTCTGTAGAAACAATTCAAAGTTCATATTATATTCCTTTCGCCTATCCGAAGAAGTTTAAAATCAGCCCGCCTGCTATAACAGACGCTATCTGACCCGAAACATTTGCCCCGACTGCGTGCATAAGCAAAAAGTTTTGGTTGTCCTCGGCAAGACCCATTTTGTGAATTACCCTGGCTGACATCGGAAATGCCGAAATTCCGGCCGCTCCGATCATCGGGTTAACCTTGTTCTTTGTAAACAGATTCATGAATTTTGCAAACATAACTCCGCCAAATGTGTCAAAGACAAAAGCGACCAAACCGAGTGCCAAAATCATCATTGTCTTCTCGTTCAAAAAGTCAACGGCTCTCATGCGGGCTGCAACCGTAATTCCGAGGAACAGCGTTATGAGGTTTGCGAGAGCATTTTGAGCAGTTTCAGACAGCGAATTGAGCACACCGCATTCACGTATAAGGTTTCCGAACATCAGCATCCCGATAAGAGCCACCGAGCGAGGTGATACAATACCCGCAATTATAGTGACAATAATCGGAAACAGAATCCTTGTTGTTTTCGAAATGCTTGTATTCACATAGCTCATTCGAATTCTGCGCTCTTTTTTTGTCGTAATCAGCTTGATTATCGGCGGCTGGACTATCGGCACAAGCGCCATGTATGAGTAAGCCGCGACAATAATCGGACCTATATAGTTCGATTTCAAAAAGTTTGCAACGAAAATTGATGTCGGGCCGTCCGCCGCGCCGATGATTGCGATTGAGGCTGCATCCTTGATATCAAACCCAAACAGCACCGCCATACTCAGCGTGAAGAAAATTCCGAACTGAGCCGCCGCTCCGAAAAGCATCAGCTTTGGATTAGACAGCAGAGGTCCGAAGTCTATCATAGCCCCGATTCCGATAAACAGCAGCAGCGGAAACAGCTCATTTGCGATTCCCGAATCAAAAAGGAGATCTATAACACCGATTTCCTTGATTCCGTCATAGATTTGTGTCACCGCTCCGGACATAGGCAAATTGACGAGTATTGCGCCAAATCCCATAGGCAGCAGCAGAGCCGGCTCCATGTTGCGCTTTATGGCAAGATATATCAGAGCACCTCCGATAATCCACATCACAACCTGCTGCCACTGAATGTTCAGAGCATTTGCATAAACAGCTTCCAATTTTTATCCTCCTGATATTTTTAATAGCCGTACGATTCATGTTTTTATTGCCCGCAAATTTGCGGGCAATAAAAACGCAAGCACTACTATTAAAGCTTAAAACAGAGAAAATGTCAAAAATAATGTTGACATAAGCGATGCAATAAGTGAAACGACTGTGATCTGTGTGTTGATTGACGGACCGGCTGTATCCTTAAACGGATCTCCGACCGTATCTCCCACGACTGCAGCTCTGTGCGCATCAGATCCCTTGCCGCCCTCATTGCCTGCCTCAACATATTTCTTTGAATTGTCCCAAAGTCCTCCGGCGTTGCTCATAAACAGCGCAAGCAGAAGTCCGCTGACAATATTTCCGCAAAGGAATCCGCCGATTGCGTGGACTCCGCCTATAAAGCCTACGATAATCGTAGCCGCAATTGCGGTAATTCCGGCGGGAATAAGCTCCTTGAGCGCGCCTGTAGTCGCTATCTCGATACACTTGTCATATTCGGGCACAATTCCCGGCTTGCCCTCTTTAAGACCTACTATCTCTCTGAACTGGCGGTGAATTTCAGCGACCAGACGCTGTGCGTTTCTGTCAACTCCGAGCATGAGCATCGCCGAGAATACAGCCGGAATTGCAGCTCCGATAAGCATTCCGAAGAATACAAGCGGATCCATAATATCAAAGCTTGTGATTCCCGGAACCCCAAGCTCCGCAGCTGCGAAATTGACCTCGCTCATAAATGCGCCGAGCAGCGCGATAACCGTTAATCCCGCAGCGGAAATTGCAAAGCCCTTTGTCACTGCCTTTACGGTATTTCCCGCCGAGTCAAGCTCATCGGTAATTCCGAGCACCTCCTCACCGAGATCTCCCATTTCGGCAAGTCCGCGCGCATTGTCCACTATTGGCCCGTATGCGTCATTGCTGACAATCATACCGACTATTGAAAGCATTCCCACCGCAGCCATGGAAATACCGAACAGCGCAAATTCAATTGCGTGCTCGGGATTTATAGGCTCACACAGCTTGTATGCTGCAAGTGCCGAAATTCCGATTCCGATCATCGCCGGAAGCGTGCTCAGAAGCCCGTAAGAAATACCCGAAAGAATTGTAAATGCAGGTCCGGAATTACTTGCTTTCGCCACATAGCGAACCGGCTTTTTGCTGTCATCCGTAAAGTAATCCGTTGTGATTCCGATTATAACTCCGACAACAAGTCCAACTATGCATGCGCCCCATATGCGCCACTCAAATCCAAATAGAAATGTTGCAGCGGCGGTTAAAAGGATGTATACTCCTGTAGTAACATATGTACTTGAGTTAAGCGCCCTTGTCGGGTTTCCCTTTTTGCCGATTCTTGCGGTCATAACCCCGATTATCGAGGCGAGAAGACCCAGCGCGGCGAAGCAAAAGACCATGCCGACATTCATTGTACCGCCTATAGCAAAATCAAGCGAGGTCGCCATGACAAGTGCCGCCGCCATTGATGCGACATTTGAGTCGAACAGGTCTGCGCCCATGCCCGCAACATCGCCCACATTGTCGCCGACGTTATCCGCAATAACAGCCGGGTTGCGCGGGTCATCCTCGGGTATCCCCAGTTCAACCTTTCCTACCAAATCAGCGCTGATATCTGCGGTTTTGGTGAAAATTCCACCACCTGCTTTTGCAAACAGGGCGAGTGAGCTTGCTCCAAAGCTGAACCCGAGAACGGTAGTCGGGTCTTTTGTAAGCATATATACCAGTGTCACGCCGAGCAGACTCGAGCCGACGACCGCCATTCCCATTACCGCGCCGCCGCGGAATCCCGCCATAAACGAGGGCTTAATTCCCTTTTGTGCCGCCTCAGCCGACTTAACGTTTGCTATAGTGGCAACCTCTATACCTATTTTGCCCGCTATGGCTGAGAATACAGTTCCGAAAATATATGCAATAGCCATTATGGCGTTCTGAGCTATTCCGGTTCCTCTCCAGATTGGATTCGGAAGCAAAATAAATATCAGCAGCGCCGCGCCGATTGCAAATTTTGCAAGTACCGTGTATTCTTTCCTTAAAAATGTGCGCGCACCATTGCGAATAAGTTTTCCTGCCGCCGCTATTTTTACGTTCTCAGACGGTTGTCTCTTTACCCACAGATACAACCATGCCGCAAACCCGAACGATAGTATTGATACAAGTACCGATACTATTTGAAATGTGTTGGCCATAGCTAACTCCTCCATTTTTTGTGTTTTCGCTGAATATGCAGTTTTATAGTGAAAATCCAACGAAACTCCTTTAAATCTAACATTACAGGATTTTCACTACAATATACTATGGCTTAATTTTATGAAACATTAATTTATTTTAACGGTTTCTTAACGGTATCTTGTCGTTTTTTATTGTCTGACATGGTTTATAATTAATGTCACAATTTAAATAAATTTCACTGATGACGAATGGGAAAAAATATGACAATTGAATTTATCGATTTTTTGCGCCAGCTTAGTCAGAACCCGATGCTGGCATTGACTGTCACATTGACATTGGGTGTAATACTTGTAAACGGTTGGACAGACGCACCGAATGCAATCGCGACCTGTGTATCCACGCGTGCGATGACCGCGAAATCCGCCATTATCATGGCCTCGATTTTCAACCTTCTTGGCGTTTTTGTTATGACGCTCATAAATTCCAAGGTTGCCATGACAATCTACAATATGGTCGATTTCGGTACTAACACCAAAGATGCAACCGTTGCGCTTTGCGCGGCGCTTTTCGCGATTGTAACGTGGGCAACCGCGGCGTGGCGATTTGGAATTCCAACCAGCGAGAGCCATGCATTGATTGCCGGGTTATCCGGAGCTGCAATCGCGCTCCATGGAAGCTTTGCCGGAATCAATCCCGCAGAGTGGATAAAGGTGATTTACGGGCTGTTGCTTTCTACGGGTCTCGGCTTCCTTTCGGGGTTTGTCTGTGCCCGTGGAGTTGAAACCGTCTGCCGAGGAATGGATCGGCGCAAAACAGTGGGCTTTTTCAAAAAAGCACAGATTTTTGCTGGAGCGTCAATGGCCTTTATGCACGGCGCACAGGACGGTCAGAAATTCATGAGCGTATTTCTTCTGGGAATTTTTTTAGTAAACGGAAATGCCTCAGTGACCAATTTCAGCATACCGATATGGCTTATGATTCTCTGTTCCGTGGTTATGTCGATAGGAACCTCAATAGGCGGATACCGAATCATAAAATCGGTCGGCCTTGACATGGTAAGGCTTCAAACCTATCAGGGTTTTGCGGCAGACCTCGGCGCCGCAGGCTGCTTGTTGCTCTCCTCTGTTACCGGTATACCGGTAAGCACTACGCACACTAAAACAACGGCTATCATGGGAGTCGGGGCATCAAAGAGACTTTCCGCCGTCAACTGGGGCGTCGTCAAGGAGATGGCCCTCGCATGGATACTCACCTTCCCGGGGTGCGGGATTTTGGGCTTTATAACCGCTAAATTTTTTATTGCAGTTTTCTAAAACAGAAAGGTATATATAATGGGATTAAAAGCAAAGGATGAATTTAATTATTTCGATTGTTTCCTTCAAATTGCACAATCGGCAACAAGCTCCGCACATTATTTAAACGACGCATTTATGAACTTTGATGTGACAAGTGTCTCGTCTCATGTCGAAGCAATGCACAAAATCGAAAATGATGCAGACACGCTCAAGCACGAGCTGACAAGAAGACTTGCGCGCGATTTTATCACTCCGATTGAGCTTGAAGATATCGCAGCTCTTGCGCAGGAGCTTGACAATATCGTCGACGCAATCGAAGATGTAATGCGCCGTGTATACATGTTCAACGTGCCGACTCTGCGCAAGGAAGCAATTGATTTTACAGATCTCATCGTTCGGTGCTGCGAGGCTTTTGAAAAAGTAGTGTGCGAATTTCGCAACTTTAAAAAGTCCAAGACAATGAGCAGCTATATTATCGAAGTAAACACGCTTGAAAGCACCGGAGACAAGCTTCACGCCGAATCCATCAGACGTCTGTTTACCGAAAATGCCGAGCCGAAAACGATGCTCATATGGCTAAACCTCTTTGAAGCTCTTGAGGGCTGCCTCGACGCATGTGAGAACGCCGCCGATATCGTCGAAGGCGTGGTTATGAAAAACACCTGATAAATCAGACTTTCACAAAAAGCACTTTTCACTCGACTGCATGGAGCTGAAAGCGGCATTTATTGTTAATTGCTTCAGATGACAAATCTGTACCGTCATGCGCGTGCAGTATACAATAAAAGGCTGTCAATTTACCGACAGCCTTTTGTGATATACTTCTGCGCCATTACGATTTCACTTTGCGGAAAATATTTCACACTCCGAATTCGATTTAAAGCACCTTGTCGTTTTCCATTAAAAAAGTGCCGAAATCCTCATCACCTAAGGTATATTCCGGTCGTGCCAACAGCGTTTCGGACATTTGTTTTCTGTCGGCATACCGAGTAACCTGATATGGCATTGTCGGAGCTAACTTTTCAATAAACAGCAAATATCCGTCCTCCTCTATCAAAATTCCTGTGTGACCGATAAACAGGACTTTATCAAATGAGTCATTCATTATAACACTGACCAGCGAGACCTTACCCGTCGGGAATACCACGCCTCTCTCGGACCATGCCTCAGTGAACGCGCTCAAATAATCGGAATCTGCCTTCGCATCCGCCACCGACACCTGATTGAACAGCGCGATATAGTTTCCTTCATTCTCTTTGATAGTTGAATAGCGGTCATTTTTTTCTATTTCGTCAACATCCATCATGAGATAAGTGCCATAATCGGACATGGGATTGCTTTTGATCAGATTCTGCATAAGCAAAAATGCCGTGAGCCTGCAATTCGCATCTGTCTCACCGACATGTGTATTGTCCCATGATGCAGAAAGCACATCTTCTTTATATGAGCTTTCTGAAATAGGACTCCACCCCTGCACTAAACCCGAGGACTTGTCCATAGACGAATTGTAGTCCTCCGCCCATTTGAAAAAAATATCTGTATTCGACAATGATGCATCCTTCATTATTTCTTTCAGTTCATTTTTTTCTTTGTCGGCGACAAGATTTGTATACACACCCGTTGTCGAATCATCAGGCTTAACAACAGACTCATTTGGATCTGCGCTGCTGCATCCGGAGAGCAAAACCATACCCCCTATCAGCAGCACGGCTAATTTATATCTGCGGTTTTTTTTCATTGTTAAATCTCCTTTTTATTTTCATTCGGGTTTTCATTGTACCAACTGCTCTGAGCGAATACCACTTAATTTTCATTAAGAAAGCAGCTCAACATAATTCAATGGCTTTTTGTCGAAAACGCATTGCATTTATGGTATAATGTCCTCCATGACTTTTATAGCTTTTCGAAAGATATATCTGTGCTGTTACAGCGGAGATTTTTCGATGTCCACTCCGTCTTCTCGGTATATTTTCAATTCTATTGTTGGTTTTATGATTTAAAAATAATCATATCGGTGCAATTGACACCCGGAGCATTTTATGAAATCCAAATCAGAGCTGATTAAATTTTTAAAAAACTCGGCATTATCACTTGTGATTCTCGGGTTCACTGCCGCCTTGTGCTTTCTGCTGCGTCGCTTTGACGAGGGCGGAGATTTTGTATCAATGCTCTATATTCTTGCTGTTTTTCTGATTGCAAGGTATACGAGCGGATATATATACGGTATTGCCTCCTCTTTGCTCGGAGTTCTTGCCGTCAACTTTATATTTACATATCCGTATTTTGAATTTGACTTCACACTGACCGGATATCCGCTTGCCATGCTGTCCATGCTCGCTGTTTCAATTATAACGAGCACGCTCACCACGCAGGCAAAGCAGCATGAGGAAGCGCGTCTTGAGGCTGAAAAGGAAAAGACACGCAGCAATCTTCTTCGCGCTGTGTCACATGATCTCCGCACTCCGCTGACCTCTATTCTCGGTGCGACAAGCGCCATCATCGAGAACGACGATGTGATTGACAAGGAAGAGCGTATAAAGCTGCTGAGAGAGGTACAGGAGGACTCACAATGGCTTATCCGTATGGTTGAAAATTTACTCGCAATTACTCGAATTGATGGTGAACAAGCGGCTAAAATCATCAAAACTCCCGAAATTGTCGAAGAGCTTATCGAAGAATCGGTTACCCTGTTTCGCAAGCGTTTTCCAAGCCGCAACGTTATTGTCAGTGTACCAAAAGAGCTTCTGATTGTTCCGATGGATTCCGTTCTTATCGAACAGGTCATAATTAATCTCTTGGAAAATGCGGTTCTGCACGGAAAAAATGTCACCGAAATACATTTAACTGTCAACTGCGAACCTCCGAATGCAGTTTTTGAAGTCCGTGACAACGGAGTCGGAATAAGCGAAAGCGTACTTCCTCATATTTTCGACGGATATTTTACGCAATCTTATGAGGACGGAGGGGACAAAAAAAAGAATATGGGCATCGGTCTTTCGGTTTGCAGCACAATAATTTCAGCACATAATGGAAAGCTCCGCGCATTCAACGCCAATGACGGCGGCGCGGTATTCCGATTTTATTTGCCAATGGAGGATAATCGCGATGGGTAACAAAAACCTTGCTCTGATTGTTGAAGACGAAAATAATATTTGCAGCTTTATCTCAACAATACTCAGTGCAAACGGCTATGATGTAATCTGTGCAAAAAACGGCTCAGAAGCTTTTATGAGCATTACCTCACGCTGCCCCGACGTTGTCATTCTTGATTTGGGTCTTCCCGACATGGATGGGCAGAATATAATCAAGTCGGTACGCGAATGGTCACAGATTCCGATAATTGTTGTTTCCGCCCGCAGCCACGAGCGCGATAAGGTGGAGGCGCTTGATCTCGGTGCCGATGACTATGTCACCAAGCCCTTCGGAACCTCCGAGCTGCTCGCTCGCGTGCGAACTGCACTAAGACATTCCCGAAGTCATGGTGCAAATGAAAGCATTGCACAGACAGGTACATTTTGTGCAGGAGCGCTCATTGTTGATTTTGACAAGCGCTGTGTGCAAATCGACGACGAGGATGTTCATCTCACGCAAAATGAATTTAAAATTGTCGCCCTTCTCTCCAAGCACGCCGGAAAGGTTTTGACATACGATTATATAATCAAGAGCATCTGGGGACCCGGCGCCGGAAACGACAACCAAATTTTGCGTGTGAATATGGCAAATATACGGAGAAAAATAGAAATCAATCCCGCCGAACCCAAGTATATTTTCACCTCAATGGGTGTAGGTTATCGAATGATTGAGTCAAATGAATAGCTGCGTACAAAAGCATGGTCATACAATTGCCACATACTATCCAAAGAATATACCGCACTTTAATAAAACAGAAAAAATACTGTCCCATACATGAAAGGCTTTTTAAATGTTAAAAACAAAAATCGTATGTACTATTGGTCCTGCATGCAAAAGCGAGACCATTTTGGAATCAATGATAAACAGCGGAATGAACGTTGCGCGCCTTAACTTCTCGCACGGCTCTCACGAAGAGCACCTGGAATCAATCGACATGGTAAAAAAGGTTCGCGAAAAGCTGTGCAAGCCGGTTGCGCTCATGCAGGATACACGAGGACCCGAAATACGCATTAAAAGCTTTAAGCAGCCCACAGCCGTTCTTGAGGACGGTAAAGAGTTTACACTCACAACCAGAGATGTTGACGGAAATTCCGGAATTGTCTCTGTCACATATGCCGATCTGCCATCCCAACTGCATGAGGGTTGTATTGTGCTCATTGACGATGGAAGCGTTGAGCTGCGAGTCAAAAGCATTTCCGGAACCGACATAATATGCGAAATTGTCCGCGGAGGCACTATCAGCAGCAAAAAGGGCATAAACATACCGCGTGTCCACATAAATATGACCTACCTGAGCGATCAGGATAAAAAAGACGTATTGTTCGGTGTGGAGCATGACATTGACTTTATCGCGGCATCATTCGTTCGAAACCGCGACGATGTAATCTGCCTTCGCAAATTTATAGACTATCATGGCGGACATGATATAAAAATCATTTCGAAAATTGAAAATCTTGAGGGTATCGAGAATTTCGACGAGATTTTGAAATACTCCGACGGCATAATGGTCGCGCGCGGGGACATGGGCGTTGAAGTCGAATACGAACGTCTGCCCGGTCTTCAAAAACGGTTTATCCGAAAATGCTATCAATCGGGCAAAATGGTTATAACCGCGACTCAAATGCTCGAATCCATGATTAACAAGCCAACCCCGACCCGTGCCGAAATCACTGATGTAGCAAACGCAGTTTTTGACGGCACCTCCGCAATTATGCTTTCAGGGGAAACCGCCATGGGCAAATATCCGATCCGCGCTGTTGAGGTGATGGCAAATATCGCGGAGCAGGCAGAGAAGGACGCCTTTGAAATGGAGGTGTACAAGGGCATACGCTATGATATGGACACCTCAGACACAACTAACGCTGTTTGTGACGCCGCCTGCACCACTGCGCGCGACATCAATGCAAAGGCAATAATTGCGCTGACAAAATACGGAAATACCGCACGTCGCATGTCGAAATTCAGACCATTTGAGCCTATCATCGCCGCCACACCAGTTGAAAAAACCTATTATCAGCTTGCAATGTCCTGGGGTGTTTATCCCGTTTTGGCAAAGCCTCAGAAAAACTCCGATGACTTATTTTTGCATGCTATTGATTGTGCAAAGCAGCTTGACGCGGTAGTTGAGGGCGATATGGTTGTCATAGCGGCAGGAATTCCTCTCGACATTTCGGGAAATACAAACCTCATTAAGGTTGAGGTAGTCGGAAAGCATTTTTAACGGCAATGTGAATCTGTAGCGAATACAGGATAACCCAACATTTTATATAGTTGAGAAATATGGCAAGTCAGTTTGTGAAGATCGCCTGCACAAAGCGTGAGGAGCACAGGCCGACACAGAAGCAGCTTGCGAATCGGTTGGAAAATGTTCTGAATATACGCTTGTTAAAGGGGCTTAGACACAATAGCCCTGTAAAAATATATCGCACAAAAAAGCACTTGATTCCGGACTGTTAAAGTCTGATTCCAAGTGTTTTTTGTAATATGAGAGCTGTTTTTTTATGCATTTTGCTATAGAAAATGCATTGTGTCTCAATCCATTTTTCACGCAGTTTTCTTGTGACGCACTAAATACCGACAAAGCAGGTGTGTCTGCACCGCTCTGTCGGCAAACATAATAACTTTTGCTGATCTCTTTACATTTTTCCTTCGCTCACATTCAGAAAATGCTGTATTGTCTGATAAAAGGCCGACGGCTCTATGGGCTTAGCCAAATGCGCATTCATTCCGGCAGCCTTTGTTTCCTCGATATCCTCATCAAATGCATTTGCGGTCATTGCAATAATCGGAATTGTTTTTGCATCCGCCTTAAGCATCTGCCGTATTGATTTTGCCGCAGTAAGTCCGTCCATCACGGGCATTCGAATATCCATAAGAATCAAACTGTAATAGTTGTCGTCCTTTTGCGCAAATATTTCAATTGCACGCAACCCGTTTTCCGCAATTTCGACCTCCATATTCTTTGCATTCAACATTTTTTTTGCCACCTCAATGTTGAGCAAATGGTCTTCCACAAGAAGAACTCTTTTCCCTGAAAAGTCATAATCCTGATATTCTGTTTGGCTTTCTCGACATTCCTTATCAAGGTAGATTTTCTCAAAAGCAGAGCAGAGAGACGCCTTGAACAGCGGCTTGGAAATAAGCATATTCACCCCTGCCTGCTTCGCATCCACTTCAATTGCCGCCCAATCATAGGCTGTCATTATTATAATGGTGACTTCCGGCCCGACAATTTTTCGTATTTCGCGCGTGGTTTCAATACCGTCCATATCCGGCATCTTCCAATCCACGAGAATTATATCGTAGCTTTCATTTTTTTCATATTTTTTCCGCACGGCTTCTATCGCTTTTATACCAGAAATCGCAAATTCAGCCTTCATATGCATATTGCACAGCACCTGCTTTGTGTGCCGACAGATTATTATATCATCATCGACAATGAGTGCTTTTAGGTTTTCAAGACTCACATTCAATTTTCGCTTTGCCGACTGTTTGCTCTCCTCTGCAATTCCAAGCTTGATTTCGACCACAAATTCGCTTCCGACACCCTCAATGCTGTTGACCACTATCTTTCCGCCCATCAAGTCAATCAGATTTTTACAGATGGCAAGTCCCAGTCCGGTTCCTCCATAAGGAGTGGTCGAACCTGTACGAGCCTGTTCAAAGGGATTGAAAAGCTTTGACAAAAAGCTTTCGCTAATGCCTATACCCGTATCGTTCACCGTGAATTTCATCAGAGCCTCGTCCTTGCAAATTTTTTCCTGATGAATTATAAACTGCACCTTTCCGCCGGGCTCCGTAAACTTAATGGCATTTGCGATAATATTGATGAGCACCTGCTGCAGTTTCATCGCGTCGCCAATATATTCCTCCTCGGTGAAGCTCGTAATTAGGGTGTCATATTCCACACCCTTTTCCTGTGCCTGAGCATAACAGATACTGTTAATTCCGTTAATAAACTCCTCAAATGGAATTTTTGCATTTCTGATTAGAACCTTCCCGCTTTCGATTCTTGACATGTCCAGTATGTCATTAATCAGGGAAAGCAAAAATCTTGCAGAAAGTCCTACCTTTGAGAGATATGAAGACACCTGTTCCGGGTCATTTACACAGCTTGCAGCCAAGGTTGACATACCTATAATTGTATTCATCGGTGTTCTGATTTCGTGGCTCATACGTGAGAGAAATTCCGATTTTGCGGCGTTTGCCTGCTGTGCCGACAGAAGCGCATCTTTTAACGCCTCGTTTTTGCGCTGCTCTTCGTTATAAATTTCGGTAATATCGGTTCGCGTCAAAATAATTCTCTTTCTGGACTTATCAAGATAAGAAAACTGAATTTTTTTCCGACCGGCACTTCCATCAAATTCTTTTACACGAAAATAGGTCGTATAAACATCTTGATTTTTCAGTTGCTCAAAAAGATTTGAATAGGACATTTCGCGAATATATCGCTCAACTTCATCTTCTTCCAAAAATTGCTGTGCATAGTTCGAAATTTCTTTTTCATAATTGCTTCCGTGAAATGACGGCAGCGGAGTTTTTCCCTCCGATTTTGAATAGATGGTATATTCATCGTTATCGGCATCTATCAGCGCCAAATAGTCATAGTCCATGTTAACAACCGAATCCACAAGGGCATATGCAATCTTCTTTTGGTCGATATCCAGCGCGTAAATATAGGCTTCGATATCCCCGCTTTGCGGATTCAGGAACATGTCCAGCTCGATTTTAATCCACATCAAATTTTTCCCGCCGAAATTTACATATGCCTCCTCAAATAAGCTTGATTTTCCGTTCTGGAAGCTTTTGATCAAATTTTCTCTGTTAAAGATTCTTTTGTACCTTTCAAGCTCCTTCTCATCCATGTGAGTTGCATATTCACGCTTAAAAAAGCTGTCGACGGTACCATCGCCCTGAAATCCCAAAATAATCGGGTTGTTGCCCTGCCCATCGCCGCAGGTATTTTGCGTCAAATTCATTTTAAAGGAGCCTATAACATCCCGATTGTGAACTTTTCTCCATTTGAATTCTTCCGCGTAGCGCTCCTCCAACCTTTTTCGTTCGGTGATATCAATTGCAGTCCCGATTGCCTTAAGCGGCTTTCCGTCCTCGTAGCTTATGGTCGTATAGGCAATTTCATACCACCACCATGTCTCATGGTCTTCATTCCACCAGCGGCCTATGCTTTTTGCAGTCTTATCACCATTAAAGACTCTTTCGAACATTTCAAAGAACGCCCCAACGTCATCCGGATGAAGCGAGCTTGTGCTATTTGCAAAAACATCAGGTACGTTTAAAATTGTGGTTACGCCATTAAAGGCTTTAATATGTGTAGCATTGTGCAGATCGTAGATGACTCTGTTTGCTATATCCAGCATCCAAAAAGTGATTCCGCATTGCTTAACTGCACTTGCATAATTTTCCGCGAGATCCTTATAGTCACTTATGCTTTCGGCAATACCCGTTGCGCTCATCGGATTGCCATCCTCATCAAAAGCCGTGTGGTATTGAATTCTTTTCCAGATTGGAATACCGTGCTCAATCACCAGTATTTCGCCTGCAATCTCCGCATCTCCACGGCGAATACACTCGTGCATGCGAAGCCATTCATCCGCACTGCTATTGTGAATCAGCCCCATGTCAATCATACTTTGCGGAAAATCGTTCCATACTTTTAAAGTTCCAAGTTCATGCATGGCATTCAAGCCCGACACGCCCTCATTGCTGATCGGATTATATGTCCAATACTGAATATTACAGTATTTTAATATTGAAATTGTAATATCGTCTATTTTAAAACAGCTTTCCTGCGCTTTTGTGCACTCTTTCGCAAACTTCTCACCCATGCTTTACAGTCTCCTCACATTTCAAGCTTTTGTTTTAATATCCGTTACATCCACCGCAACTTCCAAATTAACAATAGTACCGTATCGGCTTATATTCTTTCCTCTCATCAAAAAGGTCTTTGACGTATTGGACAGATTAACCGATCTTGTGTACACACTGCCTTCAAACATTTTATGCAGTGAACAAAATTCACCTGAATGATTCATTTTGCGATTGAGGTGTCGAACTGTTTCTCGACGTATATTGAAACCTTATTTCTGCCATTGCATTTTGCGCTGTATAAAGCCTTATCTGCATTTTTGTAAAGCGCTTCAAAGGTCTGTGCCTGATCAGATGAAATCGCAATGCCGATCGAACAGGTAATGTCCGCGTGTTCTCCGTCAATCATCATCCCGGACATGCTCTCGCAAACCCGATGTGCCTTGCTCTCCAAAACCTCTATATTCGATATATCACCGACAAAAACTGCCAGCTCATCTCCGCCCATGCGCGCGACAATATCCTCTTTTCTGAAAAAAGAACTAAGTTTTTTCGCCACTGCACAGATAACCTTATCGCCGTAATTGTGACCGTTGGAATCATTTATCTTTTTAAAATTGTCAATGTCAATCATCAGCATCGCACAGGTCTTTGATGTTCTGTTCAAATACCGAGAAATCATCTCCTCGGCACTGACACGATTGATAAGCCCGGTCATCAAATCTGTTTTTATCTGCGCCGACATTGTGTTGTATTCTTTTACCATTTCCTTATATCGATGATTTGCCTCCAGCACATTGCTGACACGGCGAACTACAACCTCAGGAATAAATGGTTTGATTATATAATCGTTAGCTCCCAGCGCGAACGAGCTTATCTGCTGTGCCGGACTTTCATCGGAGGTTATCGTTATTACAGGTATCCCATCAAGTGACGGAATGTTGCTTTTGTACTTCAAAAATTCCGTGCCGCCCATGGCAGGCGTACTGATATCCAGCAAAATAAGGTCTATTTGATTTTGCTTATCCCTCAGTATGCTTATTGCCTCTTCTCCGTTTTTTGCTTCGTAAAAAGCAAATTCGGACTGCAATATTTTTTTCAAGGCCGTTCTGTTGCTGTCCGCACCATCCACAATAAGCACAGTATGCGAATTATTTCCGACGGACAGCAATGTTTCCCTGTATTTTTGAAGCTCAGAATCAAGCTCTTTGCGCATTGTAATATCGGTTAATTCTCCGATTATAATGTTCTTATCGCCTACCATGGATGCATAGCTGAGCTTTGCATGAATCCATATCGGCATCCCGCTTTTTCCCCGCCGCATATACTCACACTCTGCTGCTACATGCATTTGAACGCAGGCACGAAAGGTATTTAACAGAGTATCCCTGTACCCCTCCTCGACGAAACTCAGCATATCCGCCGACTTCATCAGCATATCGTCATGTCCGAGCAGCACATAATAAGCTTCGTTCACCCGAATTATTTCAATCTGATCATCCCTGAATTCATAAATCACCGCCGGCTGCAGCGCATTGCTAAACAGCAGCTTCATCTCTTGATTTAAAGAAAACATGTCATTTCCGAAATAGCTGCTCTGGTCCTCACCTGCGACCAATTTACCGTCTAATGAATTGCTGACGCATAGCTGTTCGTATTCCGAAATCGGCATCGGACGCGCATAATAGTAACCCTGAGCATAGTCACAGCCAACGCTTCTTAAGAAATTCACCTGCTCTGCTGTTTCGGCTCCCTCCGCAATAACAGGAATATTCAGCCATTTTGCCATGCGTATTACAGATGCTATGATATTTTCCCCACGCCCCGAAACCCCGCTGTCAATCAAAAATCGCATGTCTATTTTTAAAATGTCAACCGAGATATCCTTTAAAAGACTGAGAGAAGAATATCCGCTTCCGAAATCGTCCATCATAATGACAAATCCATGGCTTTGCAGCCTGTTTGTCACGTTTTTCATGGCTGTTGGATTATCGGTATATGCACTTTCGGTCAGCTCCAAATTCAGAAGCGCAGGCTCAAGCTGATATCTGTCGACAAGCTCAAGAAGGGTGTCCACCAGCTGAGGGTTATAGAGATTGACGCGGGATACATTTACCGAAACAGGGTAATGTGTAAACACCTCGCGCAGTCTCCACTCATGAAGACATTTACAGGTCTGTTCCCATACATAATAGTCAAGCTTTGTAATAAAACCATTTCGTTCAAACACAGGTATAAATTCACCCGGCAAAAGCATCCCTTTTTCCGGATGATTCCATCTGACCAATGCCTCTGCTCCGCACGGCATATTTGTGTGAATATTATATTTGGGCTGCATATATATTTCAAATTGTCCGCTTTCCAACGCAATATTCATATCGTTGGTTATCTCTTGCTCCAATGCAAGCGCCATGCTCATGTTTTTGTTATAATAAGCATAGTATTCCACATAATTTCCCTTGCATTTTTTTGCCGCAAGAGTTGCTCTGTTGTACATTTCTTCAACCGAGATAGTGGTGTCTTCAATTATATAAATACCTATAGACGGAACAACATCGTAATTTGGATTATATTTTGCAAGCACCTTTTTCGAATGATGAATAATATTTTCAACCTTTGATTTTTCGTAAGGCATACATAAGCAAAAAACATCCGACTCTATTCTGCCATAGCTTGCTTTTTCGAAGATTTCAGCTTCTCTTTTCAGGTGTTTGGCAATATACACAAGCAGCTTATCGCCCTCTGCTGTACCGAAAAATGAATTTACCAACTGAAAGCGATCCACATCAAAACGAAGAAATGCAAATGTTTTGTCCCGGCATGAATCTATCGCTTTCCGCGTTTCCTCGAAGAATTTCGTTTTATTGAAAATTCCCGTGAGCACATCATATTCCGCCAAGTATCTCAACTGATTAAGTGCAGACAGCTGGCTTCTGTCGATTGCGTTTTTCAATCTGAACATGATTATTTGAGGGTTATATGGCTTTGTGACAAAATCCCACGCCCCAAGAGTCAACGCTTTTATTTCACTCTCATTGTTATTACTGTCCGTTGTCACCAAAACAGGCAAGTTGCTATATCGCTCGTCATTTTGAATTGACTCTAAAACAGAATATCCATCCATGACCGGCATGTTGAGGTCAAGCATTACAGCGGCAATTTCATGTGCCGGCTCAGCAAGCAGCTCAAGCGCAATCGCTCCGTTTTCTGCCGTGAGCACAGTATATTTTTCGGATAGAATTTTTGATAAAATCGCACTGTTAATCGCACTGTCGTCAACTACCAAAATAGTCTTTAAAGATGACATAACTAAACCTCACACCTCCTGTAATTTCCCTCAATCCATTGAGCTTGCCCGAGAATTTTCGAGAGCTGCTCCATTAATGCCGGCCATGGTATTTTCTCATTGCAATCGAACTCCGATATTATGCGAGCCTCTCTGTAATAGCGCGGATTGTTTGAGCTTTTTTCATTCAATGTGATTTTTGTTTTGTGCTATTTCCCCGATGTCCGATATATTTTCCGCTTTTAATGCGGGCATCAGCCGGCTTTTCCGCATCTGTTGGAATTGCCCATACTCTCACGAATCGAGTAGCACCCGAAATGCGCCCCTGTGCGCAAAGTGTATATACTCTCCTCGCACTGATTCCCCATTTGCGAGAGGCATCTGCTACAGAAATATACTTTTCCATATACTTCCTCATTTCATGACATAATTAGACATTGTACCTACAGTCTACTATAGGCATTGAATGGAATGATGTCAATAAAATTACACAAATAGTCCGCAATTGTACTTTTATATTTATGCTATATCTGTGGGTTACGGCGATTTAATGTAACTAATTGATTGATTATTTTGCTCTCGGCAAAAAGCGATTCTATTGTTACCGCTTCATGTGCTGTGATATAGCATGACAAAGTTAAAGAATGTGATAAGTCGATTCAAACACTTCGCGATCTGCAAATCCCGATTGATGTTTGATTTATTATCTCGATTATTCTTTGTGCTGTTTTGATTTTTCTTTCCAGCAATCGGCGACATCATCTATTCCGAGCGCCTCCGGATCGAAGATTGGATCTTTTATGCCTTTTTTCTTCTGAGAATCGTAGTCCTTAAATATCTTAATTCCAATTCCGCCCACAAAGAACAGTGAAATTGTGTTTATCCACGCGAACATTGCATTTCCGATATCACCCAAGGACCAAACTGTACTTGCTGTCAAAACAGTTCCGATAAAAACCGAAATAGTAAATACTGTTTTCAAAATATTTATAAGAATTTTGTTGCTGCCGAACAGATAAATCATATTGCTTTCCGCATAGAGATAAAATGCGAGCAGCGCTACAAAAGCAAAGCACAAAATAGCTATTGCAATAAACGGTGCTCCGACTCCGGGAATTGCGGAATCAATGGCGGCGCTGACGAAAGCATTTCCGTAAGCAACGCCGGGCAGACCCTCATAAATCATCGTGCCGGCTCCGTCCACCACGTTGTAGCAGCCTGTCATAAGCATCATGATAGCTGAAGTCGTGCATACAAAGAACGTTCCGATGAACACACTAAGCGCGCCTGTAAGCCCCTGCTTGGCAGGATGAGAAACCTCTCCTACTGCTGCCGTGACAGCCGATGTACCGAGACCCACCTCATTGGCATACACACCGCGTTTGATGCCCCATGAAATTGTCGCACCGGTAATACCTGCAAATATTTGCTCTGCACCGAAAGCGGACTTGAAAATCAATGCAAGAATAGCGGGGAGTTTTTCTATATTTGCACCGATAATAAATATAGACATCAAAATATAGATAATCGCCATGAATGGGGAGATTTTCTGAACTGTACTTCCCATTCTGCGAAGGCCGCCGAAAATCGTAAACGCGAGCAACAGCGCAAATATCGCGCCGACAAGCACTACCGGAACATTAAATGCATCCGAAATACCGTAAGAGATATAATGCGCCTGCACTCCCGGCATAAGTAACGTCATTGAAATAAAAGTTACAGCCGCATAAACAATGGCAAAAATTCTTCCGATTTTTTTGTTTTTCATGCCCTTTTCCATGTAGTAAGCCGGGCCGCCTCGATACTCTCCATTAGACATGACGCGGAAGGTTTGGGCAAGAATGGCTTCAATCAGGGCAACTCCCGATCCGAAAATAGCCAATATCCACAGCCAGAAGATAGCACCGGGTCCGCCAAAATAAATTGCTGTCGCCATACCCGCAATATTACCTACTCCAACAGTTCTGGCCGCCGTAAAGATAAATGATTTTACCGGAGATAGACCTGATTTTGTATCATTGCCCTGACTCATAATGCGAAACATTTCCTTAAGATAACGGAATTGCGGAAGAGCATTCTGATTGAAAAATAAATTCCTGCACCCAAAACCAAAATAACGAGCGGCAAACTCCATAATATACCGCTGATTTTGTTTAGAATTACGTCCATTTTTGTTTCCCCCTACTGTTAATTGTCATTATATGCCCAAATTCAAGATCAACACCAAATCGAAAGCAGACATACCCCATTGCTGTAATTATCTCACATTCCTCACGGAAAAAGTACGACGGGTATTGCACTTTTATGTACGGAAAATGAACACTCATATCCTTGACAAACAGCATTTTGGTCATTATCGATAAACAAAGAATCAATTGCCGTCATTGCTTCATATTACAGAAGCAATTATAATTTCAGTAACACCAATTCCAAGCGGCTCGCCCTCAAAAAAACTAAGAGGTTAAATTATGTTAAAGGTCACAAGAATAACAGATCCGGTTCTTGCAGGTATTGTTGATGAGGAACTGGACCGTCAGGAACACAATATTGAAATGATAGCGTCGGAAAGCACCGTACCGGTGCCTGTGATGGAGCTGTCAGGCAGCGTATTCACCAACAAAACCTTGGAGGGATATCCGGGCTCTCGTTTTCAGGCAGGCTCTCATATTGCGGACAAGATGGAAAAGCTTGCTATAGAGCGCGCTAAAGCAGTTTACGGTGCTGAATATGCCAATATTCAAAGCTATTCCGGTTCAACCGCAAATTACAGCGTATATGCCACGATTTTAAATCCGAAAGACAAGGTTTTGAGTATGCGTCTCGATCAGGGCGGTCATCTTTCCCATGGTTCACCTGCCAACTGGATGAGCAAATTTTACAACTTTGACTTTTATCCCATAAATCCCGAGACAGAGTATATTGATTATGAAGCACTGCAAATCAAGGCAAAAGAGATGAAGCCTAAGCTGATTATTGCCGGAGCAAGCTCTTATTCACGCATTATTGACTACGAGCGAATCGCTGCTGTCGCCAAAGAAGTGGGAGCCTATTTCATGGTTGACATGGCGCACATTGCCGGTCTTGTCGCGGCAAAGGTTCTTCCGAGCCCCATTCCCTATGCTGACTTTGTCACCTCATCAACTACAAAGACCTTCTGCGGAGCTCGTGCCGGCATGGTTTTCTGCAAAGAGCAATACGGCAAAAAGTTGGACAAGGGCACATTCCCGGGAGCGTTGGGCTCAATTCACTGCAATACAATGGCGGCAAAAGCATGGTCCTTCAAATATGTTGCGAGTGAAGAATTCAGACAAATCATGCTTCAGGTAGTTAAAAATGCTCAGGCCCTGGCACAGGAGCTCACAAACCGCGGCTTCCGCATTGTGTCCGGAGGAACCGACAATCATCTGCTTGTAGCGGATTTGCGCAACAAGGGCATAACCGGAAAAGTCTTTCAAAACGCGCTCGACTATGTCGGTATTACTGTTAATAAGAATATGATACCGTTTGATCCGGAAACGCCTTTTGTCACAAGCGGAGTGCGTATCGGATTGACTGCTGTCACACAGAGAGGCTTGAAAGAACCCGAAATAAAAGAAATTGCCGAGATTATGGAGAAAGTTGCAAACAATTGTGACGATCCCTCAAATCTGGACGCCTGCAAGGCTCGGGCGCGCGCATTAATCGCAAACTTCCCTCTGTATCCCGCCGGAACCTTTGACGACTGAAGTGTCAAAGAATTTAACGATTAAATGACTTTCCATCTCCTTGCATGTTGTATCCCTTTACTATAGAATTGTATACCGATAACAACTGCAAGGAGGCGGAATATGCAGATTCAAAAGACTAACTGGGGCAAAATCGAATGGATGTCAACAACCGACAACCCCCTTTCCGGAGACAGAATGAATGTCGGTATGGTGACAATGTCGGTGGGTGCTCATATGCCACCTCACGTTCACTGCACTGAGCAGGTTTTATATATTGTAAAAGGACAGGGTCTCTCATCAAGCAATGGAATCAGTCAGTCTGTTACAGCGGGAGAATTGCTGCATATGGACGAAGGACAAACACACGAAATGTGGCAGATAGGCTGTGATGAGCTGGTTCATCTGCTTGTATCCAATCCGAAGAATTTTGAGCTTGATTCTGTTTTACAGAGAAAAAAGTCAGTAACATTCCTATCTCCTGTGAAGGAAGACGACCTGCACCGCATTTTTTTGCAATCGCTCGAAAGCGTGTGTACTATGTGCTTTCAGCACTTTCCGATATCATTTGCAATTTTTGATTGGCATGGCATATTAATAAAAAAAGATATCTTCCGCGCTGAGCATCATGCCGAGCAGTGTCTGGAGAATTTAAAGCTCAATAAACTTTGCCCCTGTCACTTTATCGGAAACCCCGATGACATTCCCAAGCAGCACACTTTTCTATGTCCACATGGCTGTAAGGTCATCAGTGTACCTATTTTTTACGAACAGTATTGTCTCGGATGTATCCAGGGCGGATATATCCGGCAGCAAGTCGAACGGCAACTGCCTTTAGAAGATAATTCGGATGATTTTTATGACACACCGATGAGTACCGAAATCGGAATTGTCAATCTGCTTCGCGGCGTGGCGCATGCAGTCGGAAATTACTGCTATTCATATTTTTATGAACTGGAATTTCAAAAAAAAGATGAGCTGCTACAAGAAAATGAACATTCTCAGGCACTTCTTGCCGAAAATCTTCGCTCAACACAGCATTCAATGATGAACTTGCAGATAAACAATCATTTTTTATTTAACATTCTCAATATGATGTCTTTAATGTCCCTTGAAAGTGAAAACATGGAGCTGTATCGGTCAATAATTGACTTATCCAAAATGCTGCGCTATACGCTCCGCACCAAAAGTGAAATGGTACTTCTGAAAAACGAACTTGATTATCTCATCGCATATACAAAACTGCAGGGAATTCGTTATAAATCGGATCTAAAAGTCATTTATCAAATAGACGAAGCTGCCTACCCATATATGGTTCCGTTCAATTTTTTGCAGCCTGTTGCGGAAAACGCATTCATTCATGGGTTTTTACCGAATCAGCCTAAGGTTCTTGAAATAAGTGCTGAAAAATCCGATATTCTTTTTTTCAAAATTCGAAACAACGGCAGAATTCTCTCCATAAATGAATGTGAGAGAATCAACAGTCAGATGAAAAGTGGCAGTTCACACGGTCTCTCCATGATATACCGGAAATTGTTCAACATATACGGGAGCAAATTTGACTTCTCCATTCATTCATCTGCTGCCGAACAGACCTATTTTACTTTGAGCATCCCTATTGTAGAGGAGCACGGGAGGATATCAGATGATTAGAGCCGTAGTTTGCGATGATGAGCCGATTACATTTTCAATTATCCAAAAGTTTTTAAAAATCAAGGGGTTCCCGATTGAAATTATCGGAACTGCTGAAAACGGCAGAGACGCAGTGGAATTAATTCAACACATGAAACCCGATTTGGCTTTCGTGGATATTCAAATGCCATATATGAACGGATTTGAAGTCATTCGTCAAATTCACAACACAAACGTAATTGTTATTACAGCCTTTGATACATTCGAATATGCTCAAAATGCACTTCGTCTGGGCGCAAGGGACATCCTGTTAAAACCTATTGATTTTGATCAGCTTACAGAATCAATTTCCCGTGCCGTCGGTTGGCAGTTTACAAAAAGCGATTCCGTAAACTCGGTACTGTACTATATTCACTCGCATTTTCGCGAAAAAATAGAGCTGCAAGCGCTCTCGCAAATAGCCTACTGTTCAGAAAGCTATTTGGCACGCCAATTTAAAAAGCATGTCGGCAAAACTATTATTTTCTATGTTCATAAGTTGAGAATTCAATATGCCATACAGTTGTTTCGAGATCCCCACAACAGTGTGCAGTGGGTTTCAGAACAGGTCGGATACCAAAATCTCAATAACTTTTACAAATATTTCAAGCTGTATACAGGAAACACTCCCGCTAATTTCTTGCAAAAAACAACTGATGTATACAGCGTACTCTCTTCATAAAACAAAATAATCAAATGCGGAGGCTATATCTATAATGAAAAACATTTTATGCTTTGGCGATTCAAATACGTACGGACTGCGACCGGATCAGTGCAGCAGGTACGAGTGGGAAGTAAGATATCCCGGTGTGCTGCAAAAGCTGCTGGGTGAGGATTATCATGTAATTGAGGAAGGCTGTTCGGGACGAACAACAATTTTCCACGACCCGACGAGAGAGGGTAAACGCGGAATTGACTATATTGCCCCCTGTGTACAGTCTCACCTTCCATTGGACTGGGTAATTATTATGCTGGGTACAAACGACTGCAAAACTGTGTTTAAGGCAACCGCACACGACATTGCCGAGGGCTTGCGCCGTATTGTTGCTTCGGTAAAAAAAGAGGCGGGAGAATCACAGAAAATCATGATTGTTTCACCCATAATACTCGGAGACGAAATAGAAAAATTCGACCTTGATTTCATCGCTTCAAGGCGAGATGTCTCGCTTGCACTGGCTCATGAGTATCAGAAGCTCGCCGAAGAGGAGGGGTGTGTATTTTTTGACGCAGCAAGCGCAGCCTCTTCCTCAGACGAGGATCGCGAGCATATGACTCCCGAAGGACACACTGCTTTGGCAAAAAGCTTTGCCGATAAAATTATGAAAATCTGACTGCAAGCAGCTCACACCAACTCAGGCATCGTGAAAATGCTCCCGTATACCTTTATATCAACAGTTTATCTCCGCAACAAAAAGGAGCAGGCTAAAATCAGCTTGCTCCTTTTTGTCGGTCTAAATTAATTATTTTACTTTTTTGATGCGGATTTCGCAGATATCGTCGCCCTTTGCGATTGTTTTTCCGAGATTGAACTCAAAAGAGTCATATGTGGAAATAATTCCGCGGTCGCCGTCCATAGCCATATCGCAGAGCTTGGGCATGTCTGCTTCCGGCACGCCGAGCTTTTTCCATGCTTCTACCAACGGGCAGTAATGGAAATCAATGTCAAGCTTTGTATCATCGCATTTTACGTCCATCTCAAAGCATTTTACAACATCATCATTTGCAAATGCTTCGGCAAATACCTTTATATCATTTGTCTTGGGGTACTTGTTTTCGCCGTGAAAACGTCCGCAATTAAAGACTGCTCTTCCGGCAAAATCCTTGTCTGCGCCTGCTTTAACCGCTTCATCTATCATGAGTGAGAACCATGTTGCTCTGTGCTCAATTGCACCTCTGAGAAGGTCTGTGCGCGGATCTGAAATGCTCGGTGTGTTTTTAATCATTTTGTTGCTCTCCTTGTGAGTTTATTTTTTTTAATTTTCTAAACAGAGTAGCTCTGCTTATACGTAAAATATTTGCGATTTCATCGCGTGTTTTGCCGCTTGCCATGAGCTTTAAAATCTGCTCGTCAACAAGCTGATCCGCTGATTTTGTCTGTTCTTTCTGAGCTTTTATAAAATCCAATTGCTCAAGCAAATCGGCGGTGATTCTTTTATTTTTGCAGTTGATGACGAGATACTCGACTGCATTTTTCAGCTGTCTCACATCTCCGGGCCAATCATAGCTGCAAAGTGCGTCCATAACCTCCGGATCAACTATAAGCTTATCAAAGCCATATCTGTCGCCATACGCCGAAAAATTATATTCGAGGTAGGCGGCGATGTCATTTGAATCTTGACCTATTTGCGGAAGAAAGATAATCTGCTTTGAAAGCTGTGTATAAAGCAGCTCATCAAACATTCCTCTATCGACCCGTTCCTTCAAATCAGCTGAGGCGGTAAATATAAGGCGCGCATCCGTTCCTATCTCTCGGTTCTGCACTGTTATTGTGCGATTGACAAGGTAATCTCCGATTCTTCTCTGCAAAAACTGTGGCATCTTGTCAATGTCGCAGATACAGAGCGTACCCTTGTTGGCAAATCTCAGCTTGCTTGTCACAAGGTTGTCCGATGAGCCGAACAGCTCTGATTCAAGCGCCTCATCCGAATCGTTTGCGCATTCCACATAGAGAAAGTTGCGATCTCTTCTCGGTGATTCAGCGTGTATGGACTGAGCAAGCTCAAGCTTGCGAAACCCGCATTTGCCCTCAATCAAAATCGGATCATCGTTTTTTGCCGCGTTTTTCGCCTTGTTGATTGCACTGTGCATCTGCGGACCGGAACCCAAAAATTTGCTGAGATTGTAGCCTCCGCGCATAGAGACATCCAACGATTTACCTGCGCCGGTTATACTTTTAAGCGTAAAGACCGCCCCGTGGTATTCGCCGTTTATATCAATTGTGCGAGCAGAGCAATAGCCGTCAAAGCTCATGTTTTTGTATTCGCAATATATAAGCTTATCCTCAAAGCTCTGCTTGCTCTTTAAGTATTGCTCTACCTGAGCGTGTCTTATGACCGCGGAGATAGGCATATTGATAACTGTTTTTCCGTTAAAGAAATAATTGTTGAATTTCGTGTTTGAATAGGAAATCAGGCCGTCACTGTCGACAAGAACAATTGCTTCATCCATCGAGTCAATAAGCACTTCGCGCTGGAGTTTAGTCAGATTCAGCTTTTGATAGTCTGCCTCGGTCTGTAGCTTTCCCGAAAGCATTTCGGCCATTTTTTCCAAAAATCCTATAGTATGACCGAGATTCCCGAAAAGGCCCTTCATGAATTTCGGAGATATGGCAAGAGCGATTGCTCCAACTACCTTTTCCTCATAAGTAATCGGAACTCCTATGAGACTTTTCATCTCGCAAACTTCATAGTCGCGGCATTCAATGCAGGATTGGAATCTCTCCTTGTCATCTATGGCAAGGGGTTTTCCGGTTTCGATGATGCGGCCGACAATAGAGTTTTTACGAATCTCTATTCTTTGGCGAGGATACGCAAAGGTATCGGTGATTCGATTAAGCTCATCGTCGATTACAACAACATCGACCTCCATTATGCGCTTGATTGCCCATGCTATTTGGCTTGCGCTGTCGGTCACCATTGATAGGTTCACAACCTCACCCGCCTTAATCAATTAATAAAGCTTCAGGACAGCTTTGCCTTTATACAATCACACAGGCATTCAATCTGATATGCCATTGTAACTGCACCGGGATCAAGATGTCCGACACCCTTGTTGGTCTGATAACTTGCTCTGCCCTTAACCGCCTGCATCGCTTTTGTTGCCTCGGCTCCGTCAATTGCGGCTTTTTTGACCTCATCAAGTGTCTCGGCATCACTTTTACCCTCAGCGAGAGCTTTTTTGTATGCCTCAACCGCGGGATAAAGTGCATCTATCATGGTCTTAAAACCGGGCTCCGCTTTGCCGCGTTCCATCATGTCCTTAACCATTGCATCCATTGAAGCACAAAGTTCTTCGCTGTTGATTGATTCCTTGCCCGCAACGGCCTTGCCGGCAGCGATATATGCACCGCCGTAAAGAATACCGGAGCTGCCGCCGATTTTGCTCATCATAAGCATTCCGATTTTTT
The DNA here is from genome assembly GCA_036644375.1 of Oscillospiraceae bacterium. GTDB lineage: Bacteria > Bacillota > Clostridia > Oscillospirales > Ruminococcaceae > CALWZE01. The sequence continues at coordinate 41,135 of JAVXQD010000004.1, read as the reverse complement.
TGAATACGCCGTTAATCGGCATAGCCCTCATCTCGTCACTTGCCGCAACGAGATTTTCGAATCCCATGTTGATATTTGCCCAATGGTCGCCGTCTCCTGTTATGGCGTCAAGACCGGTGATATAATCGCCGTTCGCGGCAATTTTTTTCGCCGCTGCGTTGATATAATCAACATAGTCGGACGACGTAAGTGTGAAACTCATTGTTTTCTCCTTATCCTGATATTAAATCACATATAGCTTAATCGACGTCAGTGTCAATCAGCATTTTAATGCAGTCGTGTCCGCCGGTGCATCCAATAGCTCTTTAAGCTCACTGTCAAGCTTGAGAAGAGAGATCGAACATCCTGTCATGTCAAGTGCCGTCATGAAGTTTCCGACAAAGGGCTTGTAAATTTTAATACCCTTGCCTGTCAAAATCTTCTCGACCTCATTGTACATGATATAAAGCTCCATTAGCGGTGTTCCGCCCAATCCGTTGACCATAACCGCGACTTCGCTGCCGCTGAAATCATAGTCCTCGAGAATCTTTGATATAAGCTTTTCCGCAATCACCTTTGCAGTCGTCATCTTTTCGCGGTTGATTCCCGGCTCACCATGAATGCCCATGCCGATTTCGACCTCGTCCTCGGCAAGCGAAAAGCCTGCCTTGCCGACGCCGGGAAGAATGCACGGAGTCATAGCCATTCCCATTGAGCGCATATTATCGACTGTTTTTTGCGCGGCGGCTTTTACTTCCTCAAGAGATTTTCCCGCTTCCGCGGCAGCACCTGCTATTTTGTGAACAAAAACCGTTCCTGCGATTCCGCGACGACCTGTTGAATAGGTGCTGTCCGGAACTGCCACATCGTCTCTTGTCACAACAAAGTCCGTTTTGATATCATCCATCTCGGCGAGCTCACCCGCCATCTGGAAGTTCATTATATCCCCGGAATAGTTCTTGATTATCATCAGAACGCCGGCTCCGCTGTCCGCAGCCTTGATTCCCTCGATAATTCTGTCCGGACTCGGGCTTGCAAAGACGTTGCCCGCAACAGCTGCATCGAGCATTCCTTTGCCGACATAGCCCGCATGTGCCGGCTCGTGGCCCGAACCTCCGCCGGAAATAAGTCCGACCTTATTTACCTTTTTCTCTTTGCGTGAGATTACCTCAAGTCCATCGTTGCTGTATACGAGATTCGGATTTGATTTTGCAAGTCCTGTGAGCATCTCGGTGACAACATCTGAGGGATTGTTAATAAGCTTTTTCATCTAAGATATCCCCTTTCAAAAGCAAACGCTATTTTAATTTAAGTTTAAATCCGTTAACGCCAAGTTGAATTCTCGTAATCCTCCAACCATAAAAGCGGCGCAGCAGACCAACACTCAGGTATCATGCACTTCTCCAAGATAGGCAGCCTTCACGCGCGGATCCTTTGCGAGGACCTTAGCATCGCCCGAAAGAGAAATCTTTCCTGTTTCGAGCACATATGCTCTATGCGCGACCGACAGTGCCATATTGGCATTTTGTTCAATCAGCAGTATGGTAGTTCCCTGTTTGTTAATTGATTCAATAAGGTCGAAAATCATCAAAACAAGATTTGGAGCAAGTCCCATCGACGGCTCGTCCAGCAGCAGTAGCTCGGGGCGGCTCATAAGTGCACGACCGATTGCAAGCATCTGCTGCTCGCCGCCGGAAAGGGTTCCCGCCGCCTGTTTAATGCGTTCTTTCAGACGCGGAAACAAATCGTACACACGGCCGAACGAATCGTTTATCTCCGCTTTGTCGCTGCGTGTAAATGCGCCGAGCCGCAGATTTTCCTCAACTGAAAGCGAAGGGAAAACTTCGCGTCCCTCAGGAGAAAGGCTGATTTTCTTGCTCACAATTTTGTGGGCGGCTTGGTTCGTGATATCCTCGCCCTCAAACTCAATCTTTCCGGAGGTTACTTTTACAAGACCCGATATCGCACTCAGAGTTGTGGATTTTCCTGCTCCGTTTGAGCCGATAAGAGTGACAATCTCACCCCTTTCGACCTCTATGTCAATGCCCTTTAAAGCGTGGATGAAGCCGTAATGCACATTGAGATCCGTAATTTTAAGCATCATCTCTCTTACCTCCCAGATACGCTTCAACAACCTGCGGGTTGTTTGCTATTTCCTTTGGCAAACCGTCCGCAATCATCTTGCCGTGGTCCAGAACGTAAATTCTGTCCGAGATATTCATGACAACGCTCATATCGTGTTCAATGAGCACGATTGTATAGCCCTTATCACGCAGCTCACGTATAAATCTCAGCAGCTCCTCCGACTCGGCCGGATTCATTCCCGCCGCCGGCTCGTCAAGAAGTATCAGCTTAGCATCAGTTGCGATTGCGCGCGCTATTTCAACCTTGCGCTGGTCGCCGTACGGCATGTTTGAAGCGAGGTCATCAATATGGTCTCCGAGACCGATGCTGTTCAGAATATCAATTGCCTTGAGCGTATTTTCTGACTCTTCTCTTTTGAATCGAGGAGTTCTGAGAAGTCCGTCAAAAAAATTGTAGTTCGTGCGAATATGCGTGCCTATAAGAACGTTCTCAATAACTCTCATTTTACCAAACAGACGCAGATTTTGAAATGTTCTTGAAATTCCCATCTCAACAATTTGCTGCGGCGTTTTTTTGTGAATCTCCTGACCCTCAAACTCGATTGAGCCTGAGGTTATTTCGTACACGCCGGTCAGCATATTGAAAACAGTTGTCTTACCGGCGCCGTTTGGTCCGATCAGGCTGACTATTTCGCCTTTGTCAACGTGAAATGAAACGTTGTCAACAGCCAAGAGTCCACCAAATTGCATCGTAATATTTTTTGTTTCCAAAAGTACCATGGTTAAAAACTCCTTTCGTTGACTATTCTTTTGCAGCGGCATTTGAGCTTTTTTCACGCTCTGCCAGTGCTTTTTTTGTTCCTCTCGGCAGCTTGTATGGCAATGTGGACTGCCAGCCCAATGCTCCCTGCGGACGGAACTGCATCATCAGCACAAGCAGCAGGCCGTAGATAACAAAACGCCATTGATCAAGGAATCGGAATACCTGCGGGAACATCATCAGCAGTGCAGATCCGAAGAACATGCCGCGAGTTGTGCCGAGACCTCCGATAATAACAACGCTCAAAATCTGAACGGAGATGTTAAATACAAAGTTTGTCGGCTCGATATATCCGTTGTTGATAACAGAATAATAAGCGCCTGCAAGACCCGTGATAAAAGCCGAAATGACAAATGCCAGAATTTTGTAACGGGTCGTCTTGATTCCCATCATGGTTGCGGCAAGCTCATCCTCCTTGATTGCAAGGAAAGCGCGCCCGACCTTTGAGTTTTTAATTGTGAAGCAAGCCATCATTGTTATGAATGCGAGGAACAATATCAGCCAATAGAATCCGCCGTTTGTGAGCGTCATCTCCCAGCCGAAAAGCGAGGGTTTGGGAATATTGCGTATGCCGTAGTTTCCATTAGTCACAGATTCCCATTGCTTCATAACCATTACGACTATTTCACCGAATCCGAGTGTGACGATGGTGAGATAGGTTCCTGACAGACGAAGTGTAGGCAGACCTAACAGCAGGCCTATCAGCGCCGCCAAAAGTGCGCCGCACAGCGCCGAAATCCAGAAGTTCCATCCGAAAGTCGTAGTAAGAACCGCACTTGTATATGCGCCGATGGCATAGAATCCGGCATGTCCGAGTGAAACTTGACCGGTATATCCGAGCAGCACATTAAGACCCATTCCGAGCATTGCGTAAAGAAGAATCATAACGAGGTTGCGCATTGCAACGCGGGAAACGCCCAAAAGAGGAATTACAATCAGAAATGCGCCTATTGCGATTGAAAGCGGTATTTTGTACTTATCACAAAAGCTTTCAAAGGGAGCCAGAAAATTAAAGCTTTTCTTTTCTTTCATTTACTTACACCTTTGAAACACCTTTCTTGCCGAAGAGACCGTTTGGTTTGATTATCAGGATAAGAATCAGGATAACAAACGCCATCGGGTCACGGACATTACTTCCGAGATATTGGGCGGCAATGCACTCGACGACTCCGACAACAAGACCGCCGACTACCGAACCATACAATATTCCGATTCCTCCGACAACAGCTGCCGCAAATGCCTTGAGTCCAATCATTGCGCCCATTGTCGGGGATATTATTTGATAGTAACCTCCTATGAGCGTACCGGCAATTGCCGCAGTACATCCGCCCAGAAAGAAGGTAAACGAAATTACAAAGTTTACGTTGACGCCCATGAGACTTGCCGCCTTAGCGTTCTGCTCGGTCGCCCGCATCGCAAGACCGATTTTAGTCTTGTTTACAAGGTATGTGAGAATTCCGAGAAGAATCAAAGCAACAACAAACATTATTATCTGACTGCTTTGGATTGTAAGGGTGCCAAACTGAATGTTTGAAAAAAGGTTAAGCGAGGGGAATCCTTTTTTCTCACTTGTGAATATATTTTCCATTGAAAGAAAGTTCTGAATGATAAACGATACGCCGACCGTAGTTATAAGCGACGCTATCGGAACTGATTTTTTCTTGCGGAGAGGTTCAAGCGCAATCTTGTCTACAAGGAGCGCCAAAATCCCCGAAAGAAGAATAGCCAGAATTATGGACCAGAACAGCCCAACCTGCAATGAAACGAAAAAATAGACCATATATGCGCCGAATGCATATACAGAGCCATGCGAAAAATTGATTAGTCTCAATACGCCGAATACCATTGAGTAGCCAACAGCTATCAGGGCATACGCCATACCAAGCGCCAGACCGTTTATAACTGCACCGATAAAAGTTTCCATATGCTTGTACGGTTCACGCGCTCCCAAATTAATGCGGAGCAACGGTAATTTCTCCTTCCTGTATAAAATATGCCCTTGCTCTGCCTTGAGCGGTGTCTTTAAGCATACAGTCCCGCAGGGATTTTTCCCCGCGGAACTGTATTGAGGATTAGTTGAAAGTTAAATTAAAATTCTGCCAGTGCGAATGCGCCGTCTTTGACCATGATCTTTGTGAATACCTTCTGAGCATCACCGATCTCGTCAAATGTTGTCTGTCCCGACATACCTGCAAAATCAGTCTTGAACATCGCGTCCTTGATTGCTTCGCGGTCGAGTGAGCCCGCCGCCGAGATAGCGTCAATAAGGATACCTGTCGAGTCATATGCCTGTGTTGTCAGAGCTGAGGGAGCCGCGCCGAATTTGTCTGTGTATGCCTTTACATAAGCCTGCTTTGCGGGGTCTACGTCTCCTGCGAAGAACGATACAGGTGCATAGATTCCGTCTGCTGCGTCGCCGGCAATCTCAAGGAGATTGTCTGTGTAAGCATTCGAGCAACCGACAAGCTTAATGTCAAATCCGCTGTTCTTGCAGGCCTTTGCGAACGGAGCAAGTGTACCGTACATGCCGGCAACCATGACTACCTCTGCGCCCGCAGCCTTGAAGTTGGAGATTTCTGTAGCAAAGTCAACCTGATCTGTGCCGACTTCCTGACGTGAAACCATCTCTCCGCCCATTGTCTTGATGTTTTCTTCCATGGCAGAGCCCGCTGTCTGGCCCCACTCGGTATCTATTGAAAGAATGCCGATTTTCTTTGCGCCGAGATCCTTAACGGCAATCTCTGCGCCGGTCTTTGTCTCAACAGTGATAACTGTGTTGTTGCGGAAGATGTAATCGCCGATGCTTGAATAGTCGGCATGTGAGGATGTCGGGCTGATATTTACATACTGTGCGTCCTGATATGTAGGAGCAGCAGCCATGCAGATGCCCGATGCAAAGTGTCCGATTACGCCGTAGATGTCCGGATCGGATACGATTTTTTCAGCAACTGCCTGAGCCTCGTCCGAGTCTGATTTGTCGTCAAACTTAACGATTTCAACTGTGTATGTTGCATCGCCGACTTTAACTCCGCCGGCTGCGTTTACTTCCTCTGCTTTAAGTGTTGCAGCATTGAAGAATCCGATTCCGTACTCTGCGTTATCGCCTGTCATAGGACCTGCGACCGCAATCTTAATTACACCGCCCTCTGCGGGCTTGTCTGTGCCTTCTTCTGCCGGCGCTTCCGCTTTCGGGCCGCAGGCAACAAGTGCAAAAACCAAAGAAAGAGCTAAAAGAAGAGCTATAACCTTTTTCATTTGTTTGTCTTGGAAATACCTTTCATGAGATATCTCCAAACTCCTTTCGTGTTGTGTTATTTATTTAAAAGTCCGAATATACAGACCCTTAAAACATTTTTTAGTTTTCAATCATAATATTGAGAACTTCTATATCCGTTCCATTCATGCCCTTTGAGGCCATGCGCCCCACACTGGCAATCGTCTGTTCGACATCCGGCTTTACAATGCCCTCTCCGGGCATAAAGCCATGGTGCTGTTTTGCCATGTCGTACCCGAGCAATGCGCACTGAAGAGCACTGACAATCTTTGTCGCACAGGAGGATTTTGCGCCGTCACAAACCATTCCGCCGATTGTTCCGAGCGAATTGGTGATGGTCTGGGCAATAGTTTCATAATCGGCACCGTCGAGATATGCAATTCCGACCGCACTGCCGGTGGCGGCGCTCACAGCACCGCAAAATGCAGAAAGTCTGCCGATATCAGTCTTTTGGTGTATTGCAGTGAGATTGCTGACACAAAGCCCGCGGAGAAGCTTGTCATGCGGAATTTTTTTGATTGCCGCGTATTCTATCACCGGAAGCGAGACGGTCATTCCCTGGTTGCCGCTTCCGCTGTTTATCACAACGGGCATTGCACATCCGTTCATACGCGCATCCGAGCCTGCCGCCGCCCTGGCGACAATTCTGGTGCGATCCGTTTTGCCGCTGTCATCCATCATGACCTGTCCGACACATGCGCCCCATGAATTGGCGAGACCCTCATCAGAAATTGCAGTATTATATTTAATCTGACGCTCGAGCACCTCGCGCACATCATCGAGATTGACCTCGTCGCCGTATGTAAGAATATCCTTTAAATTAAGCTCGCGCCTCTCGCTCAGGTCATCCGAGACCTCTGTGTTTTTGCGCTCATGCAGAACCTTGCCATTCTTTGTCACATTTCCGATTCCGGTGTGGGTGTCGATGATTTCAACTGAAACCTCATCGCTTCCCGCAAAGCAGTCAATCACTATATGCAGTGCATGCACCGTGTCAAGAAGCTTTACCTTTACGATATCCTCTTTCATCAGCTCGTGCATTTTTTTGATATCCGCATCCGTAACACCCGAGAGTACCTCAAGCTCGGCATCCGCGTTTCCGCCGACTGCGCCTGCGAGCACTGCCGCCTCTATTCCCTTGAGTCCGCCCGTCTGCGGAACCGTTACGGCTTTGACGTTTTTGATAATGTTACCCGAGCAAGCCACCTCAAAACGCTCCGGCATACGCCCAAGGGTTTTAACTGCATATGCGGCGCAGTAAGCAATCGCAATAGGTTCCGTGCATCCCATCGCAGCTTTTAACTCTTCATGCAATATTTTGGTGTAAGTTTTAATTTTTTCATTGGATAAGGTCATTTTATTGCCTCACTTTTCATTTCTCTACATCAAATGATATATCTTAACCGGCTTTTCGACAACAAAATTACAAATAAGTTACTGATTTTCGTAAGTAAAGTGCCATAACAATAGTTTATTTATGCAAATTCACAAATACTAAAGTATCATATTGAGACTTCGCACTATGTTAGTATCATTTTGAGACCCGATATCTGCTAATTATACTGTTGGTCTCAATAATGTCAAGCAATAATGTTATATTTTACCTAAATACATTTCAATTGTAATCAATATGAGATTTTTATTAAAACCTGTTTGTTGGGGATTGCCTTTTTTTCGGCAGTGTTGTATTGTTTTTTAATAGTCATATATCAAATTTAAATAATCGGTGCATAAGCAGTATTATTTGATAATATTGCATGCGCAGACTTTCAGGGGAGGAAATACAATGAGTTTTCTTTGGGCACTGAGCGAATACCGAACACCATTTCTAAACGGGCTATTCAAGTTTTGTACTCTATTCGGTGAGGAGACAATTGCCATAGCGCTGATATGTGTTCTGTTTTGGTGCGTTGACAAAAATCTGGCGTACATAATAGGATTTTCATATTTTCTTTCCGGACTGCTTGTTCAGGGCTTGAAAATCGCCTGTAAGATTGACCGGCCATGGATTCTTGATTCAAATTTCAAGCCTGTCGAGGGCTCTATGACAACCGCCACCGGATATTCATTTCCGAGCGGACACACACAGAGCTCTTCCTCTCTGTTTTCCACTCTTGGATTCAGAGCAAAAAAAGCTTGGCTGAAAACAGTCTGCTTTGCCATGATTTTTTTCGTCGGATTTTCACGTATGTATCTGGGCGTACACACTCCGAAGGACGTCCTCGTTTCATTTGGGCTTTCTGTTGTAATAAGTGCGGTTGTCTGCGCATTTTACGACCGTGTTATAAAGCTCAGATATGCCGATATCGGTCTGTCGTCATTTTTTCTTCTCTGTGCGTGCGGGTTGATGATCTATTCTATTTCAATGTACAGCGCGGGAACAATCGAGCTGCAATATGTTTCCGACTGTTTCAAGGCTGCCGGAGCAGGTATAGGATTTGCTGTCGGCTTTTTTATTGAGCACAGATTCATTCGCTTTGACCCGCGCGGCGCACGCATCGGCGTGCAGCTTTTAAAATTCGTGCTCGGAATCGGAACCACACTCGCGCTGAAATCGGGTTTAAAGCTGATTCTCGGTGCAAGCCTTGCCGCCGATTCAATCCGCTACGCAATTGTTGTACTGTGGATTATAGCTGTATTTCCTTTGTTCATCAAAAAGTTTTTCTCAAAAAAATCAGAGGTGGCAGATGACATCACTTGAGACCTCCCGCCTGATAATGCGCGAATGGCTTCCGTCTGATTGCGACGATCTCTTCGAATACGCCTGCATTCCCGAGGTTGCGCTCAGCGCGGGGTGGAATCCACACAAAACCATTGAGGATTCACTTGAGGTGATCTGCGGAATTTACCCAGACAGCTGCTACGCGCTTGAGCTAAAGGACAGCGGCAAGGTCATTGGCAACATTGGGTTTCACGAAACATCCCTATGCCGTTCCATACGGTGCTTGCGCTCGCGTGAAATCGGATTCAACCTAAATCCTAAATATTGGAATAACGGTTATATGACCGAGGCTGCCACTGCCGTGTGCGATTTTTCTTTTGATGTTTTGAACATGGATTATCTTTGGCTTGCGCATTTCCCCGACAATTACCGCTCAAAACGCATCGCGCAAAAGCTCGGATTTCGCTTTGTCTGCAATCATCGTCAGTCTGTGGCTCAGCTTGATGGGCAAACTGTGACCGAAAGACTGTATATCAAGCTCAATCGCTCTGTCTTTGCATAAAACCATCTATCCTATATACCATTACTGTTTCGATTGGCAGCCCTTTCGGCATCCGCACAAAATACAAATGCGACAAAATATTTAAATTAAAATGCACAGAGCGAAAATTCGCTCTGTGCATTTAACATATACCTATTGGAAGGCTGTCTGCTTTCAGTCCACAAAAATTTTATTGAGCTTCGCATATCTCGGCAGCCCTTTTTCGGTAACTCTTTCGGGTTCTCCGTTGATAAGAGGAAGGGCGTATTTAATAAATTCGCAGTTTACATTATTTCCATCGGCATTCATCATGGATGCGGGAACGGTCTTCTCGACATTTGCGATTTCTCCGAGATCAAACAGCTGTGTTGAGCATTTGTATTCTCCCTCTGCTCTCACAAATGCAACCATGCAATCGGTCATGCCGCCAACAGCAGACTCGACCGCAGCTTTGCCCGCTGCATACGCCTCGTCGATGTCGGTCTTTGAAGCGCAGTGTGCAGCACAGCGCTGTAACAGTGAAAACTCAATGCCGCGTGTTTTCGCACCTGTCTTTTCCTTGATAAGACCCGCAAGCGTGGATGCAAGACCGCCCATCTGACTGTGTCCGAACATGTCCTTTGATTTCGCCAAGTCGCTCCCGTATTCGGAGATGTATTTCCCTCCTATATCGTGAACTCCTTCCGAAACGGCAACTATGCAGCGTCCCTTTGCATAGTAAACATTTTCGACATCGCGCACAAATCTGTCTATGTCAAATGGAACTTCGGGCAAATACACAAGATCGGGACCCTCCCCGATTTCATTTGCAAGCGCAGCGGCAGCCGTCAGCCACCCTGCATTTCGACCCATAATCTCGAAAACAATTACTGAGCCCTTATCATATACGCCCGCGTCAAGTGAAATTTCAGAAACAGACGTTGCGATGTATTTAGCCGCACTGCCGTAGCCGGGACAATGGTCTGTGCAGGCAAGGTCATTGTCTATGGTTTTGGGTATTCCGATTACATTGCATTCATATCCGACTTTTTTAAAATACTGCGCAACCTTGTGGCAGGTATCCATCGAGTCATTTCCGCCATTATAGAAAAAGTAACGAACATCATATTTTTTGAAAACTTCAAGGATGCGCTTGTAATCCGTCTCGTCCTCCTCAAATCCCTTCAGCTTATAGCGGCATGAGCCGAAAGCAGCGGCCGGAGTGTTCTTCAACAGCAGCAGCTCTTTTTCGCTCTCTTTTCCGCAATTGAAAAGGCGCTCTTTAAGGACACCCTCTATTCCATTCTGTGCACCGTAAACCTCGGTGATATTCGGATTTTTCAGCGCAGTCATAACGGCTCCGCACACGCTCGAATTAATTACGGCGGTCGGTCCTCCCGACTGCCCGATTACGCAAGCACCTTTTAGCAGTTTCATAATGCTCCCCCTTTATGGTATGTGATTTCACAAAAAAACGAATTGCATTAAGTTTACCATTTTATAATAATGATTTCAATAATAAACAGCTTTTTACTATTGATTTTAATGCCATTCGTGTTAAAATGATAAGAGTATATTATTACTTGTGAAATGGAGAAAAAAATTATGCCATTAGTAACAACCACAGATATGTTCAAAAAAGCCTACGAGGGCGGTTATGCCATCGGTGCTTTTAATGTGAACAACATGGAGATTATCCAAGGTATCACAGAAGCTGCAAAAGAGCTCCGGTCACCGCTGATTCTTCAGGTTTCCTCCGGTGCGCGCAAATATGCAAACCACACATATCTTATCAAGCTTGTCGAGGCAGCTCTTATTGAAACCGATCTTCCCATTGCTCTGCATCTTGACCACGGCGATTCATTTGAGCTTTGCAAAAGCTGCATCGACGGCGGTTTCTCGTCTGTCATGATTGATGGCAGCCATAGCACCTTTGAAGAGAATATTGCCGTGACAAAAAAAGTTGTTGAATATGCACATGACCACAACGTTGTTGTCGAGGGCGAGCTCGGACGTCTTGCCGGTATTGAGGACGCTGTCAATGTGAATGCAGAGGATGCCTCATACACACGCCCCGATGAGGTTGAGGAGTTCGTCTCACGCACAGGCGTTGACTCACTCGCAATTGCAATCGGCACAAGCCACGGCGCTTTTAAGTTCAAGCCCGGTCAGAAGCCTCAGCTTCGCTTTGACATTCTTGAGGAAGTTGAAAAGAGACTTCCCGGATTCCCGATAGTTCTCCACGGCGCTTCATCGGTTATCCCCGAGTTTGTCAAGATGATTAACGAGTACGGCGGAAACATGCCCGACGCTATCGGCATCCCCGAAGATATGCTCCGTCAGGCTGCAAAAATGGCTGTTTGCAAAATCAATATAGACAGTGACCTTCGCCTTGCAATGACAGGCACAATCCGCAAATATTTTGCAGAAAATCCGTCTCACTTTGACCCGAGACAATATCTTAAACCGGCCCGTGAAGCTATCAAGGACATGGTTGCTCATAAAATCACAACCGTTCTCGGCAGCGCCGACAAAGCTTAATCAATTAAATTGCAAGAAAAAATTCCCCGTTTATACGGGGAATTTTTTTATATTACCTCTCAACTGTCAAGAAGTTCTTCAGCTAAAGTGCACTGTCTCAGGTTTTTTCCTGAACGCCCAGTATTTTGTAAGGACAAAAGTGAAGGGTGTGGTAATAAGCATGTTCAATATCGGAGCCACCCGATCACTGACTTTAAAGACATCAACAACGAGAACCATCGCAAGTGTTCCCGCGATCAGCACTATGAAATACGCGGCGGCATTTTTAAAGAATGCCGCTTTTCTTTCGCTTTTTTCAATCGCCGCATCGTTGAAAACCCATTTTAAATTGTAGTAATACGCAGCGACAACACTCGCGGCATAACTTATTATGTATGCCGTAATGTATCTTGTTCCCAAATATAGCATACTGTAATAGATTGCAAACATGAAAATGGTATTAAGCGTTCCGCAAACAAAAAACACCATAAGCTGTTTTGCGGTTGATTTGGATTTCGGCTCAGGATTTTGATTCATTTGACTCTATTTCTCTCATTATATTTTTGTATTTTTCATATCCGACGAGCTTGTTCAAAAGCTCAAGCATTGCATTGGTGGAAAGTCTTGTGGGAAGTCCTGCCGCAATGAGCAGCTTTTCGCGCTTGAGTCGGGCACCCGAACAGCCGTTCAGCCCGTCCGAAAACAAATCTATGATTTCGATTTTTCGCGCACCCTCATTGCCTTTTGCGATATGCCCGCCGACATCCGACTCCAGCGCATCCATCAACGCCTTTTTGAGCAAATCATTGCTGACCCCCTCAACTCCGATAAGACCCGCCGCGCCGCTTTTGGATTTGCGCTTTTCCTTGCCGGCAATTTCAGGAATATACGCATTTATGATATTATCCTTTTTTGCGATATCCTCGACAAATTTTCTGATTTTGAAGCCTGCATCATCACTGTCGGTGAGCACAATTAAGCCGAATTCCGATGCGAGTCTTTTTATAAGCGCCTGCTTTTCCTTATCCCTGAATATATTGAAGCCGTCGGTGGTGATAACTGTCGCATCTGTGAGCGTGTCGAGTTTAACTCTGTCATATCTGCCCTCGACAATGATTGCGCGCGCCGTGTTTATCATTTTGCGGCACCCGCTTCAAATGCAAGTCTTGCGATGTGATATTCGATTATAACCCGCTCGTCAACCGTTGAGCTTTTCAGCTTTGTATCAAGCTCATATAAAATCGCTATGATTCGCTCAAGCTGTTTAATTGAGAATTTCGGACAGCGCTCGAATGCAATTGAAACCTTTCGGTCGTTTGGTTTATAGTCAAAAAGCTCAATCAATTTTTTATCCGAGTATCGCTTTTCCCTTGCAAGTCTCGCCCGATAATAATTAATAAATGCAATATTCAGCGCGGCGGTTATCATAAGAGGTGCTGTCCTGTTGTCAAGCATATCGCCAAGCACAAGCAGTGCCCCACGGGCATCCTTACGCTCAATTTTGCCTATCATATCATATACTCCCGCCTCAGCGGAGCGAATGCAGATAGTCTTTACATGCTCAGAAGTGATTTCTCCGTAGTCGGACAGAGCGGCGAGCTTTGCCACCTCGTTATTGATAAGCATCAAATCGTCTCCGCACAATTCGGCAATATCCTTTGAAACTGCGTCAGCCGCAGTGCATCCGTGTTTTTTTATCAGATTTGCTATATAATTTTCAAGCTCATAGCCCTTTTTAGCCACAGCCTCAACGATAACTCCGTTGGGACAGCTCGATACGAATCCCTCAACTTTTTTTGACACGCTGAATCTGTTGTCATCTATAAACTGCTTGAAAATCAGAGTGGTTGACTCGGGAATATCGGCTGCAATAGAGGTCAACAGCTCCGTTCTCGCCTTTCCGAGCGATCCCGGCTCACACGCGTCAAATATAACAGCTCTCGGCTTATCCGAAAACGAGTAGGTGAAAACCGTCTGCTCAATCTCTTCGTCAGTACTTTTAGCCGTATCAAATTTGTACAGCTCATCGGTGTCGCCGCCCACAGCACTCTTGACAATTCCCGCAATACATCTGTCCACAAGGTACTCGTCATTGCCTGTGACATAGTACATCGGCTTTAAGCCGTCCTTTTTAAGTGACTGAGCTAAATTTTTATCACTGAGCCTTATCATTTTTCCCTCACCGCTTTAAATTCTCCGCTTTTTGATATATAAACAGCAAAGCTGTCAGCCTGACCATAAACATTTGCATAAAAGCTTTCAGATGCCGCTTCGCTTATTTGAATTTTTGCTTCGTTGGGCGTTACAGCATACAGCTGCAGCCTTTTTTGAGCACCCTTTCCGACAAAATACGACTCAAAGCTTATGCCGTTAGAATATACAAGCGCGCTGTTTTCAGTCGGAGTGACAATCGAAAATTCACCGCAGCGCGTATTTGTCAGCCCATGTCTGTCAGACACCTCGTCCCCGCTCATTTCGGGCAGTATTGCGGTGTTTTTATACAGCAAGGCTTTTGCATCATCATCAAGGTTGTTTATAAGTATAGCATATTTCGGCGTATCAATAAACCTTGTATCACACCAATACAGCAAATACAGAATGTCATCCGCATCAATTTTATTAAGAAAAATCAATGCCGTTTCATCTCCGCTTTCACAGATAATCGCCTTGTTTTGGTATTGAAATATTTTTTCCTTGCCGACAGTAAATGCAGCGCGTGAAAATATGCCAACAAGCAGTGATAACGAGAGACACATTCCGATGAAAGCGGGTCTCAGCTTGCTTTTATCGGACTTGAAATATATAAGCGCCACTATTCCGAGACAGAGCAGCCACCACTTTATATAGCTGTCATTTAACGTGAGCGACGCAAATGAAAAATTCGAAAAGAATTTTGCGGTTAAAATAACCGCCTTTGCAACAATTCCGCAAAACAGAGCGGCAGCGCTTGTCAGCGGAGCAAGCCAACTCACCGAGCCGATTATTCCAATAGCGATACCGAGAACGAGAATCGGACGTATCAATGAGAGCGCGACTATATTCGTTAGTGGAGCGACAAGGGAAATAGGCAGACCGTACAATATCAAAACCGGAAATGTGGTTGCACCGATAACAGCAGAAGTTATAAACGTATACACAACGCCGTATTGCATAATTTTGCTCTCTGATTCTTTGGCTCGCTTTTTAAGGTTATCAATCACAATCGGAGCAATGGTACACAGCGCAAAGCAGGATGCGAAAGACAGTGCAAATGAAATATCTCCTGCCATTTTAGGGCTTGGTATCAAGATAAGCAACGCCGCGGCGCTGAGCGAGGTAATGGGATCTGTTCTGCGGCGCAAAAGCGGGGCGCACATAACAAGCCAATTCATAAATACCGCGCGCACAACAGAAGGACGCGCCCCATAAAACGCTATGCAAACCAACCCTGCGATACTCAACACCGCAAACACTGTAAAATCTCCGCATCTCAGCCTGTTCTTTATAATGTCATATACAATACCCAGCAGCAGGGTGATATGAAGTCCCGATATGACGAGTATATGAGAAATTCCGCTCTTTTTGAATGCAATATCAAGCTCTGTGGGTACCGTGTCCTTATCTCCGGTTACAAGCGCGGCAACAAAACCGCCCTCGTCTCCACCGAGATATTTCATTATTGCCTCACGAACTTTTTGCTTCAAATAGTGTGAATATGAAAGCAGGCTGTCACCGATTTTATCGACAGTGTCATTGAATACGACCGATTTCACGACAAGCTTGGATGAAAAGCGCGCAAGCTCCTTGCTCTTAACTTTAATATCAGCCTCATAGATTCCACCTACATCAAAGCTCGAATCGGAATAAAAAGCCGTGGATGTACCATGAATTTTTTTGCCGTTCTCCTCGCGCAAATCACCCTTCACATAGAAATAATCATCATACGCATCGACATCGGTAACAAGCATCCGCACTCTGACAGTGCTTTTGCAGATTCTGTCGGCTGTGCTTTTTTGAATAGCAGTATTGATTGAAAACAGAATTGCCGCGCATAGCGCGCTAATCAACACGACCTGCACCACCGGTGTGGTTGGCTTATATCTGATTGCGAAAAGCACAATCAGCACAACTGCGAGAATAAGCGCACATAATGTCGAATACTCGGACAAAAAAACACAAAGAACCGCCAGCGTCAGCAGAAAACTCATTCCAACTGCAGCCAGCGGTCTTTTCATATCACTGTTACCTTTTTAATTATTTTGTGCCCGCCGAGCAGTCTGAAGCTATAATTGCCCCGGCTTCGGGCGGCTTTTCAGGCTGTTCGGTGACAATGCTTTGATTTGCTTTTCTCCGAAAGCCCCTGCCTTTTTTCAAAATATTCACTCTATGCTTTAGATAAAAAAGTGCATTCAGTTAAAATAATCCTTGGTATTAAAGGTCGGAAGCAATTCGAGATAAATTATATCGCTTCTCTCGCTTGCAACGCCCTCTGCAAGAACCGCCGCTTTGCCCACAATATTTCCGCCCGCCTTATTGACGATGCTCTCAAGCGCATAAAGCGAACCTCCTGTGCTTATAACGTCGTCGACAATCAGCACTTTTTTACCGTTTAAATAATCCATTTCATGCTTGTCAAGATAAAGAGTCTGCTTCCGCGCAGTTGTAATTGATTGAACCTCAACCATAACGGGGTCTGTCATGTACAGCTTGCTCATCTTGCGGCATGCGATATACTGCTTGCCGCTTTGACGCGCCATCTCATAGGCAAGCGGAATTCCCTTTGCCTCCGCCGTGACAATTACGTCAAAATCAGGTACTTTTTTCAACAGCTCCTCTGCGCAGGCTATTGTAATTTCAACATCCGAAAACATGATAAATGCAGCAATAGATATGACGTCGTTGACCTTGCATATCGGAAGCTGACGCGTACATCCCGCAACCTTTAGCTCGTAGAATTTCTGATCCATGATTATTCTCCTGAAAAATTATTATTTGTTTCGGTTCTTTAAAATTTATTTTATCAACCCGGAGGCCATGACAGACTGCGGTTTGCAAGAACATGAAAATGCAGATGCTTTACACTCTGCCCTGCCTGCTCACCCGTGTTTGACACAACTCGGAAGCTATCAAGCTTTTTATCTTTTGCAATTTCGGATATCACTTCGAATATATGCGCAACTACCCCTGAATTGGTTCTGTCAATGTCGGCGCAGCTGTCTATGTGCTGCTTCGGAATTACAAGAAAATGCACCGGAGCCTTCGGGTCAATGTCATTAAATGCGACCACACTGTCGTCCTCATATATCTTATCGCTCGGGATATCTCCGTTAGCAATTTTACAAAAAAGACAATCCATGCTTATCCCCCCCCCACTTTAATATTAGCTATTAACTATGAACGCAGCTTTTTTACGATTTCGGCAACCGCCTTAAGCGCGTCGGAGAGCTTTGCCACATCCTTGCCGCCCGCCATTGCAATGTCGGGCTTTCCGCCGCCCGAGCCGCCGACAAGCGCTGCTGTCTCCTTGACGACACTTCCTGCCTTGACGCCATTTTTGACCGCTTCTGCGCCGCATGCCGCGCAAAGTGTGATTTTATCGCCATCAACCGCCGCAAGCACCGCGACACAATTTGGTCTGCTGCTTTTCAGCGTGTCGGCAATCGTTTTAAGCGCGTCCGACTTCACGCCCTCAAGTCGTACTGCCATTACCGACAGACCGCCGACATCAACAGCACCCTTTTCAATATCGGCCGTTGCCGATGATGCCATCTGTGCGTTCAGCTTATCTATTTCCTGCTCTGCGTTTTTCAGCGACAGCGCTGCGGCTCTCGCCTTTGCGGGCAGCTCAGCATGGTTTGTGAGCTTAAACGCCGCTGCTGCCTCATCAATCAAAGCCTTTTGATCCCGTATAATTTCAAGTACGCCAAATCCGGTAGTACCCTCTATTCTTCTGATTCCCGCAGCGACCGAGCTTTCGGAAATAATTTTGAAAAGTCCGAGCTGCGCGGTATTCGTGACATGTGTTCCGCCGCAGAACTCCTTGGAGAATCCCGGAACATCAATAACGCGGACGATATCCCCGTACTTTTCGCCGAACAGCGCCATAGCGCCCTCCTGCTTTGCGACTTCTATCGGCATGACCTTGTGATTAACCTCGATTGCCTCAAGGATTTTTTCATTCACAAGCTCTTCTGTTCTCGATATTTCATCGGCTGTCATCGCCTCAAAGTGCGAAAAGTCAAAGCGCATTCTGTGTGGGTCAACATATGAGCCCGCCTGATGGACGTGGTCACCAAGTACCTCTCTGAGAGCTGCTTGCAAAAGATGAGCCGAGGTGTGGTTGCGCATTGTCGCACGCCGCGCCTTTGAGTCAACAATTGCCCTTGCGGAATCTCCCTTTTCAATCATTCCGCCCACAACAATTCCGGTGTGGACAAAGAATCCCTCGTTCGCTTTTTGACAGTCCGTGATCTCAACCGCTGCCGCGCCGCATTTGACTGTTCCGATATCTCCAACCTGCCCACCGCTCTCGGCATAAAACGGAGTTTTGCCCAAAACAAGCTTTACCTCGTCGCCCTCGGACGCTGTGTTTGCGACCTCGCCGTTTGAGATAATAAACTCGATTTGAGTGTCACAATCGAGTGTGTCATAGCCCACGAATTCCGATTTGATATCGAGTCCCTTAAACAGGTCTGATTCCCACGAAATTTTCTTTTTCAGCGTATCGGCACGCCCGCGCTTTTTCTGCTCGGAAAGCTCGGTTTTAAAAGCGTCCTCGTCCACAGAGAATCCGCGCTCCGCGGCAATTTCCTTTGTGAGGTCTATCGGGAAACCATAAGTGTCATTCAGCTTAAATGCTATTTCGCCCGAAATAACCTTTTCCCCATTCTTATCCATTTCCTCAAGAATGTCGGAAAGCAGCTGTGAGCCCTGATCGATGGTTTTTGCAAAGGTCTCCTCCTCAGCCTTAATTACCCGCGTGATATAGTCGCGGTTCTCACTGAGATTCGGATATGATTTGAGATTTTCGTTTATAACCGTGTCGGCAACCTCAAACAAAAAGGGCTTTTTGATTCCGAGCAGACGTCCGTGCCGAGCCGCACGGCGGAGCAAACGTCGAAGTACATAGCCGCGCCCGTTATTCGAGGGTCCGACTCCGTCGCCGACCATAAACACAGTGGAACGGATATGATCCGTGATGACGCGGAGTGAAACATCAATCTTTTGATTCTCCTTGTATCGAACCCCTGCTATCTTTTCAATATGCTTAATTATATTCTGAATCGTGTCAACCTCAAACAGGTTATCCACGTCCTGACAGATACACGCAAGCCGCTCAAGACCCATTCCGGTATCGATATTGCCGCGCTCCATTTTCGTATAGTGGCCGTTTCCGTCAGAAATGAACTGGGTGAAAACAAGATTCCAAAACTCCACAAATCGGTCGCACTCACAGCCTACCGCACATTCCGGTCTGCCGCAGCCATGTTCAGGTCCACGGTCAAAGTATATCTCTGAGCAGGGACCGCAAGGGCCCGAGCCTATCTCCCAAAAGTTGTCGTCGCGCCCGAGACGAACCATGTGATCGGGCGCAACTCCCACCTCTTTTGTCCAAATTTCATAAGCCTCGTCGTCATCCTCAAAAACCGAGACATAGAGCTTGTCTATCGGCATTTTAACAACTTCAGTCATAAATTCCCACGCCCACCGCGTGGCATCGTGCTTAAAATAATCCCCAAACGAAAAATTCCCGAGCATTTCGAAAAACGTACCGTGCCGAGCTGTTTTTCCGACATTTTCGATATCCGGCGTGCGTATACACTTTTGGCATGTCGTCGCACGGTTTCCGGGCACTCGCGCCTGTCCGAGAAAATATTTTTTCAGCGGAGCCATGCCCGAGTTTATCAGCAGAAGGCTTTTGTCATCCTGCGGTACAAGCGGGAAGCTCTCCATACGGCAGTGATCCTTGCTTTGAAAAAAGCTCAGAAACTGCTCGCGCAGCTCGTTTAGTCCTGTCCATTCCATTGTTTTCACCTGTCTTGACTTTATTATTTACAAAAATATAGACCTTTGCCCCAAAACAGGGACGAAGGCCTTTTTTTCAAAGCTCCGCGGTACCACCCACATTGCGCACTGCAACATGCGCCGCTCATATAAGCCTTAACGCGGCAATCACGTCGGTCATTCACCGAAGCTGGGCGGACGGCACGCAAGCAATGTCCGCATCGGGCTTTTCAGCCGTGAGCCCGACTCTCTTTGGCGCTTTTGCTATCTGTTTTCCGCTTTTTCGCTTTTATCTATATTTTGCATTACATGGTAATTATATTGTTGCCTCTGCATTTTGTCAAGGGATAAAAATCTCATGCATGGCAATCCGAAATATATATAAGCCGTATATACGAAATTCAATTGACACAAAGCAAATAACAGATTTCACCGATTCCGAGTTTTCCGCCGCCTATTGGCGTATTTGCATTGCTGTCTAAAGATATTAGATTGATTTATATGAAAAGTGCGATATATGGATTCGCAATGTAATCACCTCTCCAAAACTTTCCGATTCAAGGAATCGGACATTTTGATAGTATGCAAGCTGCGAAAGTTTAAATGGGTAAGCGGAGAAGAAAATACATCCCGAGCTTCACTGAAATCAATACACTCTAAGTGTCAACTCATCGGCTATCTGCGCAAAAATCGGTGCCGCACTCTCAAATCCATAGCCCTCGTCCTCGGTCATTACGACAACCGTATACTTAGGACTTTCAGCCGGAAACCAGCCTGTAAACCACCCTATGACCCTCTCGGTTCCATCGGAATTATAGCTTCCTGTCTGTGCCGTTCCTGTTTTACCCGCCGCAGTTGTATTTTCAGGCTCGGCATTTTTTCCCGTGCCCTCGCTCACAACCTTTTCCATAAAAGCGGCGACGCTACTGGCGCTTTCGGACTCGAAAACCTCCCTGTTCGCACCAGCTTTGCACACAGAGTCCCCGACTTTTTTCACAAGTGTGAGGTCGATATAATTCCCTTTATTTGCAATGCTGTTTGTGGCGGCGGCAACGTGCAGCGGAGTCAAAAGCAGCTTGCCCTGGCCGAAGCAGTGATTGCACAGTTCACCGTATTTGTTCAGCTCAGACACTGTCGGCATGTTCGCACAGGAGGTTGAAAATCCGTCATACAGCGTGATTCTTCTTCCCGCTCCGATTGCACTTGCGACATTGAATACCGCCTCTGAGCCGAGCCTTTGCCCCAGCGCTATAAAATATGTGTTACAGGAATTAATCAAAGCCGTCTCGACATTCATCTGACCGTGCGCTGTCCCGTTGTTACAGGAATAGCTCTGACCATCAATCTCAACAGAACCTGTACACTCAAATCCGAATTCCGAATCTATGCCGGCTCCGAGCGCGCACGCCGCAATAATCGGCTTATAGATTGACCCGACATTGTATGCGGTCATCGCCCTGTTGACAAGTGCGGAATTTCCGCTCTCTATGGCTCCTGCTATATCCGCAGGATCAAAGTTCGGTCGGCTGACCATAGCTTTAATCTCTCCGTTATTGCTGTCAACAACAACGATTGCACCGCTTTTCATCATCTTATCGGCAATTTGCTCACATACCTTTTGAATTCTCAAATCAATCGTCAATTCAACTCCCGCACCGCCTATTCCACTGTTGTAAATTCTCGGTTTTACACCGTCCAATGGAATTTGCTGCGCGTTTACCTCTACCTCCATAATTGTATTGATGATGTTTTTGCTGAAATATTCCTCAAATGCCGACTCAAGACCGGACACGCCCTTATTGTCATAGTCAAGATATCCTATAAGATGTGCCGCCGTCTGATTTTCGGCATATCTATCGCGCACTTTTACCGTATCAATAAAACTATCCGCGGGCATAGGCTCCAAAAGAGGGAGCAAAAACGGTGTGTTGCCTCCCATGCCTTTTAAAAATGAATCGATCCCGCCGCTGTCCAGATATGACATAACATTATAGCTGCTCTTATCTCCCGGAAACAGAACCGCGTAATCCGTTATCCCCGCTCCCGTGATTCTGGTTCCGTTGCAGTCGAAAAAATCCGGTCTGCTCTGTGCAACCGTTGTTTTGTAAATGCTCTGGGAGCTTGATGCCTCCTCGGTGAGATTATCGGTCATCAGCATAAACAGTCGGGCCTGCAAAATAGTAAAGCCCGCGATAAACATTATAAAAAGACTCAGCAGACGTTTGTTCATAATTAAAAATCACCCTGTCTATGATGGTCATAAACAGGGTGATTTATTCTTAACTTATCAGTTAATTGAGCGAATTAATACATTCCGCCCATTCCGCCGCCGCCACCCGGCATTGCAGGTGTCTCCTCGGGGATATCTCCGACAAGCGCTTCGGTTGTGAGCACCATTGCAGCCACCGACGCCGCATTTTGCAGCGCTGAACGCGAAACCTTTGTCGGGTCAACTATACCCTCTGTAATAAGGTCGCAGTATTTTTCGGTGACCATGTTCATGCCATAGCCTATCTTGCCCGATGCAACAATCTTATCTACGATAACCGAGCCTTCAAGACCCGCGTTGATAGCTATCTGGCGAACAGGAGCCTCGAGTGCCTTGAGGATTATGCGGGCACCGATTTTTTCGTCCTCGGACAATGTCTCGACAATCTTCTCAACCGCCGGCATTGCGTTTATGAACGCCACACCGCCGCCTGCGACGATTCCCTCTTCAACAGCAGCCTTTGTAGCGGAAAGAGCATCCTCTATGCGAAGCTTTTTCTCTTTCATCTCAATCTCTGTTGCCGCACCGACTCTGATAACCGCTACGCCGCCGGCGAGCTTTGCAAGACGCTCTTGGAGCTTCTCGCGATCGAAATCGGAGGTTGTTGTCTCAATCTGAGCACGAATCTGTCCGACACGGTCAGCAATCGCCTTTTTGTCGCCGTTGCCGCCCATAATGATGGTGTTTTCTTTCTTGACCTGTACTTTGGAGGCAGAACCGAGATCCTCGATCTTAGCATCCTGCAGCGTAAGTCCAAGCTCCTCGCTGATAACGCGTCCGCCTGTAAGAATTGCAATATCCTGCAGCATTTCCTTGCGGCGGTCGCCGAAGCCCGGAGCCTTGACCGCTACGCACACAAATGTGCCGCGAAGCTTGTTCACAATGAGGTTGGCAAGTGCGTCACCCTCAACGTCCTCAGCGATGATAAGAAGCTTTTTGCCCGTCTGAACAATCTGCTCAAGAAGGGGAAGAATCTCCTGAATGTTGCTTATTTTCTTGTCTGTAATGAGAATTGAAGCGTTGTCGAGCACAGCCTCCATCTTCTCTGTATCGGTGACAAGGTACGGAGTGATATATCCGCGGTCAAACTGCATGCCCTCAACAACCTCTGTGTAGGTCTCGGCTGTTTTAGACTCTTCTATTGTGATAACACCGTCGTTTGTAACCTTTTCCATCGCCTCGGCAATGAGCTTGCCTATAAACTCGTCTCCCGCAGAAACAGTCGCAACGCGGGCAATGTCACCTGAGCCGCTGACCTGCTTGCTGTTGGCGATAATTGCCTTGACAGCCGCTTCTACCGCTTTTGTCATACCCTTGTGAAGCACCATCGGATTTGCACCCGATGAAACGACCTTCATACCCTCGCCGACCATTGCCTGTGTAAACAGAGTTGCGGTTGTTGTTCCGTCTCCGGCTGCATCATTGGTCTTTGTCGCGGCTTCTTTGATAAGCTGTGCGCCCATGTTTTCAAACTTGTCCTCAAGCTCGATTTCCTTTGCTATCGTAACACCATCGTTTGTGATTAACGGCGCACCGAACTTTTTGTCAAGAACGACATTGCGCCCCTTGGGTCCGAGTGTGATTTTAACTGTATCGGCAAGCTTGTCGATACCTGCTTTTAAGACCTTGCGTGCGTCCTCGCCGTATTTTAAATCCTTAGCCATTGTATACCACTCCTTAAAATTTAAGCTTTAATTACTCTACTATTGCGAGAATATCCGAAAGACGAACGATGATGCACTCATCCTTGTCAATCTTAACCTCGGTGCCCGAGTACTTGCTGATGATTACCTTATCTCCCGGCTTAACTGTCATCTCGACCTGATTGCCATCTACCAGCCCGCCCGGTCCCACTGCTACAACGTCCGCAACCTGCGGCTTTTCTTTTGCGGATGCCGTGAGGATGATACCGCTTTTTGTGGTCTCCTCGGCCTCAGCCATTTTTACGACTACTCTATCTGAGAGAGGTTTTAGTTTCATTATAATTTCCTCCAGTTAAGAAATAATGTTAGCACTCGTTTAGCTTGAGTGCTAACATTATTTTAACTCTTTTTTTCGGTTTGTCAAGCGGTTTGTACAAATAAAATTTGCCTTTTTTTAATATTTATGAAAATACTGTGCCAATAAATAACGTCCGATGAACATTGACGGCTGTCTTCTTTAATTTGCGGACATACGCCGCAAATTAAATGTTCGGTTTTTTTGCTGCAATCGCCGAAAAACTTGTATCTGAATAAAAGCAAATCAGTGCGGAGGGATTAAAACAAAACGCTTATTTGTTCCGCAGACATCATATAATTTCAGCTCGGCTGCTGCGCCGCACCATTCTCAATGTAGATTTTAATCGGTGACCGCCGCTAATTCCCTGGCCGACTGACCGGATATCGCGCAGCTCAGCAGCAGCGGAACCACAAATTTCATCTTGTGATGCAGCATCTCTATCTTCACATGGGATGTCCTTATAATTTCTCCGTCTATATTCACGATAAACTCTCTGTCCGAGTCGATTTCCACCCTGTCGGTTCTGTAATATTTCAAGCAGTCTTGAAGCTCCTCAATCACAGCTCCGTCCTTTATATGTTCACCGCGCTTATATATACCCAGCACTTTCATAATGCGCATCAGAGGAATCTTATCAACCGCGACAATATCAATTATACCGTCGTCGACGAGCGCTTCCGGAGTTGCTTTATACCCTCCTCCGTACACTCTGCCATTTCCGATTGCGGCAAGGATAAAGGTTCCTGATTTTTCCTCGTCCCCGACTTTTAAGCGCAAATTCTTTCCTATCGGCTTCAAAAGGCACTCCGCAACTGCGAGATTGTAAGCGAGTGGACCGCGAAGCAGTGGTATACCTCGGTAGCGGTTCATGGCGTTTGCAACATCCGCATCAATTCCCACGGATATCAGATTCATGCAAATATGTTCATTTACACGCAAAAGATCGATTGGCTTGCTCTTTGCGCAGACAATCTCTTCAATGCATTGAAAATCATCGGCAGCACCGAAGCATTTGATAAAATCATTCCCGCTCCCGCATGGGTAAACCGCTATCTCCACATTGTCGTAGCCGAAAGCGCCGCTGACTACCTCGCTTAAAGTGCCGTCCCCGCCGCATGCGCATATTCTGACAGGGTCACCGGTCTGTGCGGCCGCCAGCGCAAGCTCTTTTGCGTGCTGCGGATATTGCGTTGCAACGAGCTCCCAGTCGTAATCCTTATCTTTAAACCACTCCTTGAGTTTAGGTACAATCACCCTCTCGGCATCTCTTTTCCCTGAGACAGGATTCACGATAAACAGGTATTTCATGCGCATATCCTCTATTCTTTGATGTTTATACCAAGCTTTGCCAATGCCGGCAAAACAAGTTTTAAAATAAATCCCGTGATAAGACCCATTATCGTTCCGCTGATAATCAGCAGCGGCGCGTAATAAAGGATGTATCCGGAACGCATAAATGCCCACGCTGCAACAAGCTGTGCGAGATTATGCGCTATTGCTCCCGAAATACTCGTCATCGCATCCGTTGCCCTTTTGCGTCTCATGAAAAGCATTACAAGCACGGCCGACACTCCGCCCGCCGCGCTGAGCATTCCTGCGGTTGCACCGCGAGTCAGCAACACAAATCCCGATTTCAGAGCCGCAAGTATAAATGCGTGTGGAGCTCCCATAAAAAACAGGCAGTACATCGTCACAATGTTCGAGAGTCCGAGCTTTATTCCGGGAAAAGCAACCACACTCGGTATCATACCTTCAAGTGCCGAGAGAGCTATGCTCAGCGCCAGCATAAGCCCCATATATGCGATTTTTTTTACTGATTTGTTTTTCAATTAACAAGCTCCGCTATTCTTATTTCATTTATAAGCACTCTGAATCCGATTCACTGTACCGAAAAGCATGAGTTTTACTGCTATCTATGAGGCGGCAGTCACACATTTGTGAGCCTCGCTTATAACGCATCATGGCACCCGCACAGCCGTGTATTAATACATATTTTGTGACAATCCGCACACAATAATCATACGGTATAGCAGTGCAAGCTGCGATACCGCGGTTTCGACCCGTTTTGCAGGGTGACGGGAGCTATACTCAAAACTATCCCTCACATGTTCGGCTGCGGCACGCCGACCATCGTTAACTACTGCCGGAAACACTCGCAGCTGTCTCCTGTCTTCCTCACTATATTTCTTGATATGCCATGTTCATTTTATTGACAGCTGCTATTAAGTGAAACTCACTGGGAGGCGAGCTTATTTATGAAAAAAATACCATTATTTATTATCTCAATCTTATTCGTTTCAATGATATTCTGCGGCTGTGAACGCGGCGACTTTGAAATCAAGGACGGAACCTACAGAGCAGAATTCAGCGACTATGACGTTCAGGGGTACAAAGACTACGTCGAAATCACATTTGAGGACGAAGCAGTCACCTCAATTGAAGCGGACGCGGTGTCGGAGCATGGCGGGACTCTTAAATCCGAAGCAGCGGAGTTCAAAAATGACATGCAGTTAATCTGCGGAACGTATCCTGAAAAATATTACAAGGATCTGATAAATCAATACCTCGACAACCCCGAGTCGGACAATATCGACATCGTTGCGGGAGCTACTTGGACCTCAAATGATTTTATCGCGCTTGTCCGGGCACTTGAAAAGGCAGTCCGTGAGGGCAACACCGATACCGTAATCGTTAAGAGAAAGTAAAACAGCCGAAAACGCCGTTATTCGGTGCGGATGTCATTAATTTTGACGCCGTACAGACACGAACGGCGTTTTTAAATTTTATAGCCAAAAACTCAAGTATTGATCCGCTTCTTTTTATATTACCTTTGCATTGAACAGATTCGACAAAATGTTGTATAATGATTTGTAATATAAAATATAGGAACACGGAGTAGACGACATGGTTTTCAGCAGTTTGCTGTTTATTTTTCAGTTTCTGCCTATCGCACTATTACTTTACTACATTGCGCCAAAAAAATCAAAGAATTTAGTTCTGTTTTTGGTCAGTCTGGTGTTTTATTCGTGGGGCGAAGTCAGATATTTCCCGATAATGCTTGCAACTATCATTGTCAACTACATATGCGCACTCGGAATTGAACGAGCCTCCTCCAAAAAGAAAACGTCACAGGCAAGGCGAAGAGCATTTTTAATTATTGCGCTTGTAATCAGCTTTGGCTTTTTATTTGTGTTTAAATATGTTGACTTCTTTATTTCAAATGTGAACGGTTTGTTCAACATCACGATTCCGCTCTTAAAGCTCACCCTACCGCTCGGAATAAGCTTTTACACCTTTCAGACCTTATCCTACACCATCGACGTCTACCGCGGCACAGTAAAGGCCGAGCACAGCTTTGTCAACACCGCCGCTTTTGTGACGCTTTTTCCCCAGCTTATAGCGGGTCCGATAGTCAGATATTCGGACATACAGCAGGAGCTCAAAAGCCGCACTATAACACCCCGCATGCTTGAACAGGGCATGGAGGAATTCATAATCGGGCTTGCCAAAAAGGTTCTTATCGCCAACAACGTAGGCGCGCTGTGGACAGAGATTGAGAAAATGGGCTTTTCATCCGTTTCCACCCCGCTTGCCTGGCTCGGCGCACTTGCATTCACACTTCAGATATACTTTGACTTTTCCGGCTATTCCCAGATGGCAATCGGACTCGGACACATGATTGGCTTCAACTTCCCTCCGAACTTCGACAACCCGTATTCCTCTAAAAGCATCACGGAATTCTGGCGCCGCTGGCATATGACTCTCAGCTCATGGTTTAAGGAATATGTATATATCCCGCTCGGAGGCAACCGCAAGGGCTATGCACGTCAGCTGTTCAACATGTTTGTCGTATGGGCATGTACCGGCTTCTGGCATGGCGCATCGTGGAATTTCGTGCTTTGGGGTCTGTATTATTTTGTTCTGCTTGCAATTGAAAAAGCCGGATATCTGAAATTTTTGGACAAGCACAAAGCCTTTGCGCACGTGTATACCCTCATTGCAGTGATGCTCGGCTGGGTTTTGTTTGCAATCACAGATTTTTCGGGGCTCGGAATATATTTTCAGCGCATGTTTGTGCCGTCTCTTGTCTCGGGCGGCGCGGCAACCGTCGGCGTGGGCTATTACCTGCGCAACTACGCCGTAAGCCTTGCCCTCGGATGCTTCTTCTCAACCGACACCTCATCGTTTGTATACGGAGTCGTGCGTGAAAAGCGCGCCGTAAAAATAATTCTCATGTTACTGCTGTTTCTCGTTTCGGTCGCGTATCTTGTCGACTCGACCTATAACCCGTTCCTTTATTTCAGATTTTAATTAAGGAGGCTGACATTATTATGTGGAAAAAAGCAAAAGACTCTCTTCTGTTTTTAATTATTGGCGGAATAATACTTATTGTTTTCGTTGTCGGTCTCGTGCTTCCTGACAGAGATTTTTCCGAAAACGAAAATAAATATCTTGCCAAGATGCCTGATATTTCTTTTAAAACCCTTGTAAACGGAAAGTTTGCCACCGATTACGAAACCTATGTCGCCGATCAGTTTTTATTCAGAGATGAATGGATAGCCGCAAAATCAATTGCAGAATTCTCTTTGCTGAAAACCGAAAATAACGGAGTCGCCTATGGCAGTGACGGATATATGTTTTCTAAGTTCTCAAGCTTTGACCCAAAGATTGCCGAGGCAAACCTGAATGCCATCGACACATTTGCATACAATACCACATGTGAGGTATCCATGGTTATTGTCCCATCCTCATACTATGTGCTCAGCGACAAAGTACCATTCGGTCTGCCTACCGTAGATGAGGGCTTTTATATCGACGAGTTCTATAACTATTTAAAGAACAGCGTGACAAATGCCGACGCAAAGGATTCGCTCATAGAGAATTCCGATAAATACATCTACTATCGCACAGACCACCACTGGACAACCTACGGCGCGTGGCTTGCATATAATCAGTTTGCTAAGTCAAATGGGATTGTTCCCGTAAATTACGACGCGCTTAAACCGGTCTCCGTCGACGGCTTTCTGGGTACCGGCTATTCGAAATGCAAGGCGTTCAACGCCCATTCGGACGTCATCACCTATTTCCCCGAGCTTGACTGTCTTTCGCTTACGACAAATGGCGAAAAGCATAACACACTTTACAACCTCGACCGGTTCGCTAAGCGCGACAAATATTCGGCTTTTCTATTCGGAAACAGCAGCATGATTGAGATTGAAACCAAATACAGCGGCACAAAACGCGACTCAATACTCATTATCCGTGACTCGTACGCCGATTCTCTTGTTCCATATCTCACCGAGAACTATAACAAAATTGTGCTTGTTGACCCCCGCTATTACAACCTGTCTTATTCCGAGCTTTCAAAGCAGAATTTCACCGATGTTCTGATAGTTTTCGGATTTGAAAATCTTGTCGGAGAAAAGAGCATCGTTAAACTCGGCACGTGATTTGAAAAGCAAGCGCACTCAAAGCAAATTCATGCAGTCTGTCATTATCCTCTTTGCGCAAGAGCTTCTGTGAGCTCCCGCAGCGGAGCTGATTTCTGTACGGTTAACATTTTTTATCACCCGGAGCAAATGCCGATTTTTTGGGAGGTTCACTATGGATTTAAGCATTTTTGACGTGCTCGGTCCCGTAATGGTGGGTCCGAGCAGCTCACACACCGCCGGTGCCCTTAAGCTTGCCCGAACCGCCTCGCTGATTGCGGCAAAGCCGTTTTATCGCGTCCGTTTCGGCCTTTTCGGAAGCTTTTCGAAAACCGGGAGAGGGCATGGCACAGACAAGGCTCTTCTCGCGGGCGCGATGGGACTTTGCGAGACCGATGAGCGCATTAAGCGCGCCTTTGAGCTTGCGGACGAGCGCGGAATCGAATATGAATTTTGCGAGGCAGAGCTTGCTGACAGTCATGAAAACAGCTGTGCGATAACATTTTTTCACAATGACAATACTCAGACAGCAATTGTCGGCAGCAGTATCGGGGGCGGACAGATTCTCATAACCGATATTGACGGGGTAAAAACCGAAATTTCAGCAAATCAGCCGACTATTCTCGTGCGCCAATACGACCGCAAGGGAGTTATCAGCGCAATAACCTCCATACTTGCCGAAGCCGGAATAAACATTGGAGTTATGCGTCTCAGCCGTGAATTCAAAGGCGACATTGCGACCACGGTTATCGAGACAGATGATGCGCTTGACGATTCACTTCGCCGAAAGCTCATGAAGCTTGACAACGTTATCAGTGTCCGATTTATTATTGTTTAAGGAGTGCTCTGCTTTATGTATACAAACATTTCCTCTTTGCTTGAACAGTGCAGACAGCAAAACAAACCGCTTCATAAGGTTATTATGGAAAACGAGAGCATAGTGAGCGGACTTGACGAACAATCCATGTACAATACTCTGCGTGAACGCTACAGCGTGATGCTGAGAAGCGCCTCACGCGCGCTGGACGAGCCGCAGGAGATGGTCGGCAATCTTATCAGCGGACAGAGCAGGACTCAGTCCGAGGGCGGCGGAGCGCTTGTGGGGGAATACCTCAACAGGATAATGTCGCGTGCCCTGTCCTGCAGTGAGGTAAATGCCTCAATGGGAGTGATATGCGCCGCTCCTACCGCCGGCTCATGCGGTATAATACCGGCTGTCGTTATCGAGACCGCAAAAAAACTTGACAGCAGCGAAACCGATGTGCTAAACGCACTCGCGGTTGCGGGGGCGTTCGGCGCTGTTATTACAAAGAATGCAACCGTCAGCGGCGCTGAGGGCGGATGTCAGGCAGAGTGCGGGGTTGCTGCGGCTATGGCAGCAGCGGCTGCAGTATATCTCGCAAAAGGCAGCGCCGAAATGTGCGCTGACGCCTCCGCCATTGCGCTTATCGACTGCATGGGTCTTGTGTGCGACCCCGTTGCGGGCCTTGTTCAGCTTCCCTGCTCCTATCGAAATGCAAGCCAGGCGGTGAATGCAGTAATAAGCGCCGATATGGCTCTTGCGGGTCAGCACAGTGCAATCCCCGCAGACGAGGTAATCGAAGCTATGTACCGTGTCGGAAAGCAGCTTCCCCCCGAGCTTCGCGAGACAGCACAGGGTGGAATTGCAAAAACTCCGACGGCAAAAGATATTGCCAAGCACATCTTTGATTGACTTGACTCCGATATGCACCTCATCTTAGTGCCGCACGGCATAAGCTTGAAAACGATATGCATCAAATTGCATATTGCGGCTTTTGAATTATTAACAGCTGCTCAACGGCACCTTTTTCTGAATACTCTAAGCCGAGTGCTCCCTTTTTGATGCGGCAAACAAAGATTATTGCTCATGGCCGTTTTGAATTTTCGATGACTTGCGATTATTTTGAGTTATTACGCAGAATCAAACAAAAATCCGGATTTGAACATCCGCTCGAAAATCAAGGTAACCCCTGAGATTCGTGCGAGCATCAAAACCGGATTTTTTTATTACTTATAAATTTCTGAATTCAATCGTCATTCGGGATATTACAGTTCGGCGCCTATCTCGGTCTTTTCGCAAATACCTGTATTTATCGCCTTAAACCTAAGCGCACCGTAAAG
The DNA here is from genome assembly GCA_036644375.1 of Oscillospiraceae bacterium. Classification (GTDB taxonomy): domain Bacteria; phylum Bacillota; class Clostridia; order Oscillospirales; family Ruminococcaceae; genus CALWZE01. Next base: position 9,452 of record JAVXQD010000004.1, on the reverse strand, counting down.
CTCTGCCTTGGCAGCCTCATGATAGGGGCTGACAAACATCACACCGACACCGCATGCCAACAAGCCGAGAAGATACCAGCCGATGAACGACAGGTCAAGCACAAACATCTCCCACTTTTCGTTCTGAGTAGTGCGCATACTTATTTCAAACGCGCGCTCTGTGGAAATGTTCGGGTTTTCAGCCAAAATATATGGTATCATCCAGTAGCTGTAGCCCTTGACTATTCCGGGCACAAAAAACAGCAGACCCCACAAAAATGTGTACAGGCCACGCATAAGCATGGTTTTTACATTGCTCATGTACTTGCCATTCTTGAATCCGAAAAGCATCTCCTCAATTGAGATTGTATTATAGCGGCAGAGCGTAAAGAATCTGTTCTTTCCGATTTCCGCTAAATTCGAGACAAAAATTGTGTAGGCAATCGCCAATACGGATCCGAATATTCCGAAAACGAAAAGCACCGGCATCATAGCCATTAAAATTCGATACATTCCGTCTGTGCCAAGCGTGCTGTCAAATGCATAATTATAGCTGACACCGTTACGTCCCGCTCCGACAGAACTGCCCGCAAATACCGATTGAACTATTGAAAAAATGAAAGTGACTAAAAACGCCATCCAATACGACTTTTTCAGAACCTCTTTTGCACGCAACTTAAGTGTTTCTCTGTCCCAGAAAACCATTTTCGATTCCTCCGAATTTGTTTCTTATTTTTACAATTGCATTATATCACTATAATATTATATAGTCTATAGTATGCTGACCTGTTTGTTCACTTTCGTCATCTTTCACAAAAATATTAGTGATAGTGTCAAAGTTTTAAATATTCTATTGACAATAATGAAATTTCACATTATAGTAAGGACAACAATTCCTTTCTATTTACTTCACCCCTGCTGAAAAGCGGGGTATTTTTTTGCAAAAACGCAATTGCCTACGGCAATTGCGTTTCAATTTCAAGACATTAAGCATCAAACCTTTTATGCTGTAAAACAAAAAGCATTCTTTGCTCCTCACGCCGTCTTTTTACATCTGACGCATCGGTAATTATACCCGTATGCCTGACTTTGTGCCAAACACAAATCAATTTGCAATTTTCTGTTCCCTATGCACTCCCGACTCCGGCGGTTTCGGACTGTCCACCACACTGACATTCTCCGTGCGGCTGATGCGCCCGTAAGCAAGTGTGGGGTTCTTTGAAAAACCCGCAATCAAAATGCGCACAACAAATGTAACAAACACAGATGCGGACGCCAAAATCAACGCAAAGCCCACATATCTTGCATAGCCCTCAAAATCGCCGAACACGGCGAGCAGCTTAAGCAGAACAAACGGAGACGGGACCGCCAGAAAATAAAGCATACCATAGCGCAGTATATACTGATAAAGACGAGGAGTTTTTCCGCTGTCGGATCTGATTCTGATTTTGACAAGCATTTTACCGGGTGTGCGCCCACGCAGCAGCCATGGCAAAATCATAAAGTATGTGATAATCGAAACGGCATATGCCAATACCGACCGCGCATCGCTCAGCACCATTATGGACAGAAAATCAAATGGAAGACCCGTAGCCGCCGCTATGATTATCTGAACGGATACGATAATTATCCAGTCAGCTACAGCGGCAACAACGCGCCGTGTAATCGTGACTTTTCGCCCCTTGCGATAGGAAAGCTCATCGAGCTTTTCCCTCGTTGGAAGAATCAGCGCAACAAGAGGGGTAATCCAAAACCCAATCATACCGCCCAGCGTGTTCATCATAAGGTCGTCCACATCGAACAGCCTGTACGCTCTCTGATAAATAAAATACAAGCCGCTGAGCTGAGTCAGCTCGTAGAACAGGCTGAGTAAAAACGACAGGGCGAGTGTCTGCTTCCAGCTTTTTTTGAAATAATATCTCATGTATATTCCAAATGGAACCACGAGCAGGATGTTAAACAGCACCGTAATGCATGAGCTGCTTTTCAATGCAGAAAGATATGTTGAGCTGTCTCCTGCAACAAAACCCGATTCTCTCAAAAAGCTGTCCACAAAATGGAATGGCATCAGCTGCGCCGCCTGTGAATACGGAATCGCCGCCGAGACGGAATTCAGCTTTGGAAGAGGCAGAATAATCATGAAATACGCGCAAAGCATATACAATATAAACGAGTAAATCAGAGCAACTCGCAAAAAAAGCATCGCGCCGTATTTTCTGTATTGGTGAATTACATATGGTATTGTTATAATCGCCGCAAGCAGCGGAAATACAATTACCGCCGTGACAATATTGTTTAAATATATTCCCAAACCCATTGCACCTCATGTTTCATGAATCAAGAGTGTCTCATCATTTATAGATATTGTGTATTTTATCATACTTTTTGCATTTTTGCATTTATACAAATTTAACACGGTTCCATCAGTGACTCTCTCACTTGCTAAAACGATTCCGACGAGCGATAATATTCAAAGAGGTGACATATATGTTTGATGTAATTATAATCGGTGCAGGACCCGCAGGTATATCTGCGGCACTTTATTGCAAACGGGCTAATCTCAATGTTCTTGTTATTCACAAGTGCGGCGGTTCCCTTTTGAAAGCCGAGTTAATTGAAAATTATTACGGTCTTGAAGCTCCGATAAGCGGCGAAGCACTATTGCACAGAGGAATTGATCAGGCCGAGAAGCTCGGTATTGAGCTTCTCGAGCAGGAGGTTGTCGGAGTTGAGTATAATGGAAACTTCTCGGTAAAGACAAAATCCGAGAGCTACGAGACAAAAGCGCTTATTATGGCAACAGGCACAGGCCGTCTTGCTCCCAAGATTGCCGGGATAAGCGAGTTTGAGGGCAAGGGCGTGAGCTATTGTGCGATGTGCGACGCTTTTTTCTATCGCGGTAAAAATGTTGCGGTGCTCGGAAGCGGCGAATATGCGCTTCACGAAGCGCTTGAGCTTAAACCCATTGTCGGCACTGTGACTCTCGTCACAAACGGAGAACCCACGAGTGTGGAGCTTCCGGCAGATATGCAGGTCAACACCAATAAAATAAAATCACTTTCCGGAGACATAACGCTCTCGCACATCAATTTTGAAGACGGTTCATCAATCAACGCGGACGGGGTATTCGTGGCCTACGGCGTAGCCGGAAGCTCACAGCTTGCCCGCGTGCTCGGCGCCGAGCTTGACGGAAACAGAATTGTTGTGAATGACAAAATGCAAACAAGCATCAATGGTCTGTTCGCATGCGGCGACTGCGCAGGAGGGCTTTTGCAAATTGCCAAGGCCGTTCACGAGGGAGCTGTCGCAGGTATCGAAGCCGTAAAAGCAGTGCGGAGTCAAAATATCAAGCACTGAAATGGTCATTGTATATTTGCATACGAAGCTGCTGTTTTCACAGGTTATGATACACGCCTTTTTTTTGCAAAAAAGCCTTGAATTTGCAGAGCAACATGCACTGAAAGAGCAAACTAAAAAGCCCCCCAAACTCAGGTTTATAGCCTGTGCTTAGGGAACCATAGTCCGTGCATTTTTTCTGTAAAAGGTATTTTAAAGGGCTTCTATAGTGCAAAAAATCATAGAAGCCCTTTTATTATGACAAGAATCCTTACTGCTGCAAACATAAAATGTAATTTGCCATTAATGTTTCACGCATTTATTAAATGGTATTATTCAGCGTTTACGGGACTTTCTTTTACTTGCTGCACAAATTCAACGAGTACACCGACTCCGAAGCGAGGGCGTAAAAAATTAACAATGATTCCTCCGGCACCCTCTACCGGAACAGTTTCAAGCATGTTCATACCTTTTGCTTCATATTCTGCTGCAACTGCAGCTACATCCTCAACTTCAAACGCGATGTGATGAATACCGCCCTTTCCGTTGTTGTATTCCGTAAGCTTTCCGGAAATAGGAATTACCAGCTCTATAGGACTTTCAGCGGCATTGAATTTGGTAAAAAGGCAGTTTGCCTGATATGATTCCACAAATTCCATATAATCTTTTTCAAGCCCGAATGTATTAAGAAATTGTTCTGCTTTTTCCATCGAGGTCATAATAATCCCGATATGATGCAATCTTAAAGGTTTCATTAAGTGTCCTTTCCGAATAGTATTTTAGGTGTGCTTATTTTCATTGATTATTTTTTTAAGACCAAACAAGTTTTCTTCGTAAAGCTCCGTTGGCATTATTGCAAGATTATCAGAAATAACCGGTACAAATTCCATCTGGTTTAAAATATCATTTTGAAGATTGATGCCCTTTGCTATTTCAATGAGAACAGGGCCTTTATCGGAAAGTTGAAACACCGCGCGTTCTGTCACGAAAAACATGTTCTGACCACGCTTCACCGCTAACTTTCCATTATAGGAAATCTGTTGCACTGAGTTTACCATTTTTTTAAATTTGCCTTCATTTTTTATCTCAAGTCCGTCTTTGTCATATGCAACATCAAGTCCGCCTCCCGTGAAAGTTGAACAAAAAACCACATTTTTCGCTGTAGATGTGATATCTATAAATCCACCTGCTCCAGGAGCCTTATCACCCATACGCGTTGCGTTAACATTGCCGTATTGATCCATTTCACCTGCGCCCATAAATGTAAAATCAATGCCTGTCCCGGTATAATACTCAAACTGACGATCATGCGGAATTAGCGCTTGTGGGTTGCGTGAAATGCCAAAATCTATACCACCTGCAGGAACCCCGCCGTAAATGCCGGATTCTACCGTAATAGTAACATCATCACATATACCCTCTTCAGCCATAATAGCTCCGATTACATCATTAGGTATACCCGTACCGACATTGATTACAACATCCGGAGACAATGTCATTAATGCTCGCCTGCCAATAATTTTTCTAATCGACATTGGAATCGGCTTCATTTCAAGTTCTTGAGCACAAACCTGCCCACTGTAAGAAGGATCATAATACCAAGAATGTGTCTGTCTGTGATCCTCAAACACATTATCACATACTACGACAGCATCCACAAGGACACCCGGAACCGTTACTTTTTTCGGATCAATAGATCCTGCCTTTACAATTTGCTTAACCTGACAGATGACCTTTCCGCCGAACCTCTTTGTAGCCATAACGGCAGACAAAACCTCTAAAACCATTGCTTCCTGTTCTGTTGAAATATTACCGTTTTCATCTGCATAGGTTCCGCGAATCAAAACTGTATCAATAGGCAC
>JAVXQD010000004.1:2612-4265 GCA_036644375.1 Oscillospiraceae bacterium | reverse complement strand
CTTTATATCTTATATATTCTTCGCCGTCGATGTTGACTATATCGACAACATCATGTCCACATTCTTTCGTCCGCTTGTTCATCTTTCCGCCCTCAATGCGCGGATCTATATACGTCCCAAGCCCAATTTTGCTGATTTTCCCGGGTTCCCTCAAAGCCATGCTGTGAAACATATTCGCCATCTGACCCTGTGGCAAATTGAAAGCCTCTACCTTATTGCCGGAAATCAGTTCCATCCACTTTGGCGAAAGGCCCCAATGACCACCTATTACGCGGGAAACCAATCCCTCATGCGCAAGATGCTGCATGCCACATGATCTGTCTGCTTGTCCACAAGTATGAAGATATGTCAAATTGCGGGGATGTCCATCTTCGGTAAAGCGGTTTTCAATCTCTTTGAGAATTGTTTCACTCGCCGACACAAGAGTCATGCCTATAGTGCAAAGCGTAGAACCATCGGCAATCATATCAACTGCCTGTTTGGCATCAATAAATACTGGTTTTCTCATAACTAATTATTAGTTTTCCTTTCTAATTTCAAAAGTATCTGCTCCGTAAATTGCTTCAAACTCATCTCTCAGAACATTCTTTTGCACCTTGCCACTCGCAGTACAGTGAAACTCATTGCGAAACTCAATGTAAACGGGCACTTTATATTTTGCAAGTTTTCCTTTAAGTGCTTCCTGTATGTCCCGCACCTTTAACTTGCTATAATTGTCAAGCATTATAGCCGCAGCCGGAACTTCTCCGAATAATGAATCTGAAACCGCAAAAACTACTGCATTTTTAATGCCTTCAATACTTATCAGCGCGTTTTCTACCTCTCGCGGAAATATCTTCTCGCCACCGCGATTAATGACATCCTTAATTCGATCAACTACATAAATGTATCCATCTTCGTCAAAGTGCCCTATATCACCGCTTAAAAACCATTCTTTATATCGATTGCAGCTTGTATCAATATTGAGATAATGACTGATAACCACTGCACCGCGCAGACAAATCTGCCCGTTTTCACCGGTCGGAAGTTCATGAAACTCACTGTCGAAAATTTTAATTTCGACATTCGGCATCACCAATCCCGCTGCCGTACGTTTATCAGTTGTGTTGGCGTTTTCGGAAAACAGAACCGCAGCACCGGCAGTTTCAGTCATGCCATATGCCGGATGAAATTTCACATTCGGTGCCCATTGGCAAAATTCGCTGATTTCATCTGGTGAAATATATCCTCCGCCGCAAACAGCAGCTTTCAGACTGCTTAAATTGTGATGTTCACATGCTGCCTCACTCAGCATTCTGTATACCGTCGGCACAGCATGAAAGTGTGTGACCTTATATTCAGTCATTTTATCCATGACCTCGTCGGCATGAAAATACGGAGTGAGAATCGTCAACCCTCCAATATAGACAAACAGTGCCATTAAACAGCTTAATCCTGTAATGTGAAAAATCGGAACCGCCAAAACAGTACTTTCACTCTCATCCATATCCAACATGTCCTGATACGCATATACATTCTGAAGAATATTAAGATGCGATATCACTGCACCTTTCGGTTTGCCTGTGGTGCCTGATGTATACATAATCAGCACAGGGAGTAAATAATCCTGCACCGAGGAAATTGTCTCATAATGTCTTTCATTAACTTGTTTAA
>JAVXQD010000004.1:0-2602 GCA_036644375.1 Oscillospiraceae bacterium | reverse complement strand
TGTGCAGCAATTAAATCATCATAAAATTGCACATCAGGAAGTGCATCAAGAACTTTTTGATCAAAAGCATCTAAACAAATAAAATGTTCAACTTGAGGTAAATGGGCTTTTACCCCAACAATTAAAGGTAAAAATGTTTTATCAAAAATAATCTGTTTTATAAAACTGTCATCGATTATTCTGCTGACCTTATTCCACCATATGCTGTTCATGAATAATATCTTAACCTTGGTATCTTGAAGGATATAGATGATTTCTTCGCTTTGCAGCTTTGTGTTGATTGTAACTGCGACACATCCCAGCTTTGCTAAGGCGTAAAATACCACACAAAAATCAATACTGTTCACAAACATCATCGCGACAGACTCTCCCTGCTGTACATGGAGCTCTGTAGACAGATAGTAGGCAGTAATGTCCACTCGATGTTTGAATTCTGCGTAAGTAATCTTTTCCTTATCATCAACAAGTCCGATTTTATTTGCAAATTTAGATTCTGTGGCCGCAAGTGTATCATAAAGATTATGAAACGGTGCATCGTATATAGTCTGCACCGTCCCATTTATTCTTTTTTCCACAAGCTGTGAAGACCTTGATTTCATCTTTCTATTCTTCAAAATACAACTCCGTTTTATGCATTTTTGTGATTTAAACGCAACTTGAAGCATTTAGCCGACATCATAGCGCTTCCCCTGTTTTTATCCGCTATATTACGAATTGAAATTGACATTGTCAAACTTTGCCTGCATTAAGTATTTTAAGCTCAGCAAAGTTCAAAAAGAACCGAAAGACCTTGACCGCCGCCTATGCAAAGAGATGCAATGCCATATTTTTCATTTCTGCGAATCATCTCATTCATAAGTTTAATTGTAATCATAGCACCTGTAGCACCAATTGGATGTCCGATTGAAATTCCGCTTCCATTTACGTTAACTCGGTCGAGGTCAAGACCCAATTCCCTCACACATGCGAGTGCCTGTGCGGCAAATGCTTCGTTCAACTCGAAAAGTCCGATATCATCTGCTGAAAGACCCGTTTTTTTGAAAAGTTTGCGTGTTGCCGGTATCGGTCCCGTTCCCATAAGACATGGCTCAACACCTGCAACCGCAGCATCTACAATTCGAACCAATGGCTTAATCCCGCGTTTTTTCGCTTCGTCTTCCCTCATAACTATAACTGCAGCTCCACAATCATTGATACCCGATGCATTTCCGGCAGTAACCGTGCATGTTGTCGCATTGCCGTCGATATCTTTGGTGAAGCATGGTTTTAGCTTGCTTAACGTATCAACTGTCATGTTATCACGAATGAATTCATCTGTATCAAATATCGCTGTCTCTTTCTTTCCAACCTTAACTTCAACAGGAATAATCTCGCCTTTAAATTTCCCCGCATCCCTCGCAGCCTGTGCGTTCTGCTGACTGCGCGCTGCATAATTATCCTGTTCCTCACGCGAGAGATTGTATTTTCTTGCAATATTTTCAGCAGTGATACCCATATGATTTTTTGTAAACGGATCTGAAAGGGCAGTTATAAGTCCATCCTCAAGCTGTCCGTTTCCCATTCTATATCCAAAGCGAGCTTGGCGCAGATAAAACGGAATATTTGTCATGCTTTCAGCACCGCCGGCAGCAACAATATCGGCAAATCCGCACTGAACTTCCATGGCGGCCGTAACGATTGCTTGAAGTCCCGATGCGCAAAGACGGTTCACAGTCAAAGCGCCTGCCTCAACAGGTATACCGGCTTTAATGGAACACAGTCGCGCCATAAAAGCATTTTCGGCAGCGGTAGCGACACAACCCATAATCACTTCATCAATATCTTCCGGCTTTACACCTGCGCGGTTTACCGCTTCTTTTACCACGATTCCGCCGAGGTCTGAAGCTTCAAAATCTTTAAGTGAGCCTCCGAATTTACCTACAGCAGTTCTGACACCAGACACCAGTACGATATTTTCCACTTTATTTTCCTCCAGCTGTAATTTAATATGATCGATTTAGGTTTTCGTATTAGATCCTAAACCCGCCGCCAACATTGAAAATCTCACCCGTGATGTACTTTGCCTCATCTGACGCAAGAAAAGCAATCATATATCCTACATCTTCCGGTTTTCCCGCATAACCCATAGGAATTTTATTCATCATATCATTCCACCTGTCCTCCGGAATTCCGCGAGTCATAGGTGTATCAATAAATCCGGGGCAGATAATATTGCAGGTAATACCCTTCTTTGCATTTTCTTTTGCTATTGTCTTGGACAAACCAATTACACCTGCTTTTGCAGCTGCATAATTTGCCTGACCTATATTGCCCTCCCACCCTGCAGATGCAATGTTGATAATCCTTCCGTAATTCTTTTCTCTCATATACACAACTGCGGGCTGTGAGCAATTAAATTGACCCGTCAAATTAATATTCAATACCAAATTCCAGTCGTCGATTGACATTTTGTGCATCATTTTCGGTTTGTCTATACCTGCATTATTTACCAGTATGTGAAGATCTCCGAATTCTTCTATTGATTTATAGACGATCTTTTTTCCGTCATGATATTTAGAAAGGTCAGCAATGCAGTAACAGGCTGTTGCTGCATTTTCTTCAT
>JAVXQD010000003.1:70550-95781 GCA_036644375.1 Oscillospiraceae bacterium | reverse complement strand
CAATGTATGTGATATTGGCGCAGGATAGTGCCATGGGATTGGGACGCTGCGGCGAACGAGTGGCAAAAGCCCCCAGCGTGTCCGGCCCTTTTGTATAGGGCTTTGCTTCCGACAAAACACCTCTGTCGGCATCATTGTCACAACCGGAGAACCACCAAAGAATATTAATATAAGAGAACCCATCCAAGCCGATGAGTGCCTCTTTATATTCGGGTGCAAGCACTATGCGAAACCCGCTATCATCGGCGCAAATTACGCCTATTTGCTTTACTGTAAACTTATTATCCATAAAGAATCTCCTTTAAAATTGATTTTTTACGGTACCGTTAATTACAGTATATCAATGTGTTTTTATACTACAAGCCTTTTTTGAAAAAATTAAAGCGACCATCTTTATGCAAGGGTACTCCGGATATACAGCGGCATTATTTTAAATCTCTCAGCAAATTTTGTGCTGCCGCCATACTGACCATTTCCGATGCTCCGATTGACGATGCGGCGCAGTGAGAGCCCATAATGAGATTGTCCAGCTTGTACAGTGCTTCGTTTGCGGGCGGTTCCTCGTTAAATACATCAATTCCTGCACCCAGAATTTTCTTTTTTTGCAGTGCGTCAATAAGTGCAGCTTCATCAATCAGTCCTCCGCGCGCAGTGTTTACCAACACTGCATTCGGCTTCATCTCTTCAAAAACTCGCGCGTTGACTATGTTCTTTGTCTCCTCGGTCAGCGGAAGATGAAGACAAATGAAATCGCATTCCTTGAAAATTTTGTCCGGCTCGGCATATTCTATATCATTGTCGGCGGCATATTCCGCGTTCCAGAAAACGTCATATGCCATGACCCTCATATCAAAGCCGCCTGCTCTTTTTGCAACTCCCTTGCCTATGGCGCCAAGCCCCAAAATTCCTATGGTCTTGCCGTAAATGTCGCAGGATATTACCTTGCCCCAGTTTTTTTGATGACACATTTCGTTGATGTATGTCAGTTTTCTCGCGCATGCCATAATCAGAGCAAAGGTATAGTCGGCGACAGAGCTTGCGTTTGCTCCTGCCGTTATGGACACGGGTATGCTGTGCGCCGCACAGTATTCCTTGTCTATATTGTCTGTTCCCACTCCGTATTTTGCAATTGCCCTGAGTTTTTTTGCCGCTGACAGAACGTCCTTGTCAAGCGGGTCAACTCCGACAATTATTCCGTCCATATCAGGCATCAATTCTATCATTTCGTCTTTGGTGAGAATTTGCCCCGTCGGGTTTTTTACGACCTCGTACCCCGCCTGCTCTAACAGCTTATATGGGCTTTCGTCGGTTTTTCCGAACGAGCGAGGCGTAACTAAAATTTTTCCCATTTTGATATCCTTTCGATTTTGCAGACCTACAGCCCCTGAGTTCCATTGTACCAATAGCTGTATCTGTCATATTGCTCTTTATAATACTCTTTGTATTGCGTTCTCGGCTGTACCGTAACCGCCTCATCATAATCTCGTCTGAAGGATTTTATGTCCTCAATTGCGCCGGCAGCGTGCATTGCAAGGACAGCCGCGCCCATTGAGGAGGCATTTATATTCTTCACGCATTTGAGTGTACACTGAAAAATATCAGCGAGCATCTGTGTCCATTGAACCGAGTTTAAAATCCCACCTGAAACCACTATTTCGCCCGGTGTGCCCACATCTGCACATAATATCTCATAGCACTGATAGAGATTAAACAAAATGCCCGCCTGGACAGCTCTGTACATTTCAATTGCGGAATGATTCTTTTGCAGCCCGCAAAATCCTCCGAGACGGTCATCACGCCAGCCCGGGTTGCGCTCCCCGAAAACAAACGGCAAAAATGTGGGCACGCTTGCGCACGGGGCATCGTTTGGATTTTCAAGCTCCTTAAAACTCCAGCGGTTTTGCAGCACATCTTCAACATACCAGTTTATGCAGTTGCACGCACCGGAGATAGCTGCGCCGGACATGTATTCCGAGACCCCGTAATAGCTCCAAAGCTGATGTCCGTCGGGCAAAATGGGGTGATCTGTGCTGAGGCGTATTGCGCCGCTTGTACCTACCGAGAGTGTCATTCTTCCGACATCTGCCGCAAAGTTTGCAATCTGGTTAAGCGCACCGTCCGGATGTGACGGAACGACCGGAATCCCGGCCGAAACTCCCAGCATTTCAGCCCCGTATTCATTTAGCGGAAATGTATTTTTATAGCTTACAAGCTCTCCGAGCTGAGACGCCTTTATACCTGTGTAATCCATTGCGAAATCGTCGTATTTCAGCGTCTTTACATCCATCCATCCGGAGCCGCTCGCGGTGCTGAGCGACTCGCAGAATTCGCCCGTCAGCCTGAGCAGATTGTACGCACCCTGACTTATCAGCTTGCGTCCGCTTAAATCCATGCCATTATCCGCAAAGTACCTCAATGTTTCACGCATATATATGATATGGGGCATACACCCTGTTCTCATATACAGCTTAGAGGCAAGCGGCTTGTTGTCACGCACTTTTTTGCAGTGTGCAGAGGGCTCCATATAGTTCCACGCATAGGTCGGAGTAAGCGGCTTAAAGCTGTCGTCGCAAATGGAAATGCTGTGCCATATACTGCTGAGCGCGATAGCGGATATCTCCCTGCCCTTTGTAATACGGGAAGCAAGCCTCATAACATGCTGAAAAACAGCCTCGGTATCGGACTGCCCATTTGCACAAACCGACTCATCGTATGGCTCCGATTCGAGCCCTACTACCCCACGCTCCGTGTCATAAAGCAATGCCTTGCTTGAGCTTGTGCTTGATTCCAGTGATAAAACCAACATACGATTCCTCCGAAGTCAGAGTGACAATCACGCTGTGTATTTTTTAAGTGTTGCCCGAACTGCGCCTTTTCCCGCAACCAATTCCCCGAAATAGCCCGCAACGGTTTCGGCAATACCCGCTTCAAAAAGGTCAAGGCCGAATATCGTCTTGTTTGAGAGTATCGGACGAAGTATTTGAGTGAAATCCTTCTTATCTCCAAGCTCAATGCCGGCCAATATCGGCTGAAGCTCGGCGAGCATCGGATCGTCGCTTGGTGTAAACTTATTGCCGCTGTCGTCAATTCCCATAAGGTAGCGGCACCAGCCCGCAAATACCAGCGGAATAAGCTTCAGGTCGTGTACATCCAATGTGGGATCGGCAATGTAAGCCTTTATTGTTTCACCGAAGCGTATCGACAGCTTTTGCGACGTGTCGGTAGCTATTCGCTGCGGTGTATCCGGCATAAACACGTTCGGGAATCTCTTTTTTATAACCGTGTCGATAAATTCCTTCGGATTGAGAATTCCTGGATTTACAACCACAGGAAGCCCCTCCTTGTAGCCTATTGTCTCGACAAGCTTTTTCAGTTCTGTATCCTTCATCTCATCTGAGATAAGGGTAAAACCAAGCAGACACCCGTACACTGCAAGCGCGGTGTGAAGCGGATTCAGACAGGTGCAAACCTTCATCTTCTCCACCTTGTCGACAGTTTCCTTATCCGCAAAGATAATTCCGCACTTTTCGAGATTGGGCTTTCCGTTTGGAAATGCATTTTCGATTACAAGATACTGTGTTTCCTCAGCGTTAACAAAAGGAGCGACAAAGGTGCCCTTTGAGGTTTTGATAGCCTCGGTGTCCTCAAAGCCGTCAGCCTTGAGCATTTGAATTACCTTTTCGTCAGGTCTCGGAGTAATCTTGTCTATCATGCTCCATGGGAATGCAACCTGCTTCGGATCGTCTATGTACGCCGCAAATCCCGCTTTTGCAAGCCCTCTGTTCTCCCACTCATGTGCAAAGGAGCTGATTGCCTTGAAAAGGCGTGTTCCATTATGTGAGCAGTTATCCATGCTTACCATTGAAATCGGATATGCCCCATTTGTATATCGCTCATAAAGCAGGGCGGCAACCTTTCCGATATAGCTGTCGGATTTAGCCGGGCCTCCCTCAAAATCAGCGGCAACAGACGGAACGGCATTGCCGCATGCGTCCGTGATGTTATATCCCTTTTCTGTTATTGTAAAGCTTGCGATTTGCAGGCTCTTTGCTGTGAAAACCTCTTTCAGCCGCTTCCAGTCCTCGTTTGCTGTATCGAGCACAAGCGACTCGACTATACTTCCGACAACCACCTTGTCGATTGTCCCGTCAGCTTTAAGCGTAACGGCAAGAGTCAGGTTGTCCATCGGGCGATATGCCTTTTCTATTATCTCGTAATCATACCCCTCCGCGACGATAATCCCGGTGTCGGTGCATCCCATATCCAAAAGTCTCTGATAAGTAGCCGCTACGAAAGCTCGAAAAATATTACCCGCGCCAAGATGAATCCATGTGGGTTCCTTTTTTGTTGCTTCCGTTACCCTCTCTCGGTCAAAGGTGAAAATCTGATATCCCTTTTGTTCCCATTCTGCGCGATTAAGAATTCCGTTGTTCGAAAGTTTCATTTGTGTGACTCTCCCGTATCAATGTATTGTGATTTACTGTGATATATCTGTGACAAAATAAGTTCCTAATTATTATATCTTGTTTTTGTAGTCTATGTCAATATTATGCGGGCATATTTTGCTAATATCTGTATTAGTTTACTATAATTGTTGCATTACAATTTTAATTTTTACATTACAGGATTATTTTTTACTTTTGTGATATATGAATTGTTCATTTCGATGAAATTTCAGCAAATTGTTTATAGTTATTTCTTGTTGATATTGCTTATAGTCTATGTTAATATAACATTATAGTGATATATTAGAAGGCATTTTAGGAGTTTTCCCACCGAAAAGAAAGGTAACCCATATGATTAATCAAATTTTATATTCAGAGCATGAAAACGGTATTTCCGACGCCGAATTGAAGGCGGCACTCGCATCCTCAATCGGCGACTGCAAGGACAAGCTAAAGAGGGTTTTGCTGCTCGTTCCCGACTATTCTCGCTATCACTCAAACGCGGGTAAAATAGCAAATATCTATTATCACCTGCTCAAGGACAGCTGCGAGGTTAATCTTCTCCCCGCGCTGGGAACTCATTTTGCCATGACTTCTGTCGAAATCGAAGATATGTACGGTGACATTCCCCCGGACAGATTCATCGTGCATAACTGGAAGACCGATGTTGTAAAAATAGGCGAGGTTCCCGCAGAATTCGTCAATGAGGTTTCCGAGCATATCATGAACGAGCCGATTGACGTTGAGGTCAACAAGCATTTTTATGACAGCTATGATTTGATCCTCTCAATCGGTCAGGTAGTACCCCACGAGGTGGTCGGTATGGCCAACCACACGAAGAACATTTTCGTCGGCTGCGGCGGAAGCAATATGATCAATTCGTCACATATTCTCGGAGCATTTTATGGCATGGAGCGCATAATGGGCAAGGATTTTTCGCCTGTGCGCAAAGTGTTTGACTATGCCGCCGAACATTTTCTCACCGACCTGCCGATTCATTACGTGATGACAGTGACAACCGCTCCGGGCGGAGTCATCAACACCCATGGGCTGTTTATCGGTGCCGAGCGTGTGTATTTTGAAAAAGCGGTTGCTCTTGCACAGCAAAAGAATCTCACCTTCGTGGACAAGCCACTGAAAAAGGTTGTAGTTTTATTGGACGAAAAGGAATTTAAGAGCACCTGGATAGGCAATAAATCAATTTATCGAACCAGAATGGCTATCGCCGACGGCGGCGAGCTCATTATTCTTGCACCCGGTGTTGAGGTTTTCGGCGAGGATCCCGATAACGATGTGCTTATTCGCAAATACGGATATGCAGGGCGACTGAATGTCATCGAAATGTGCAAGACAGAGCAGGATTTAAAGGATAATCTGTCTGTGGCGGCGCACCTTATCCACGGAAGCTCGGACGGACGATTCAGCATCACTTACTGCACACAGCATCTCACAAAAGAAGAGGTCGAGCACGCGTCCTTCAAATATATGCCCTATGCGGAAGCGAAAAAGCTGTATGACCCCGAAAAACTCGTTCCCGGTTACAACACACTTGAAAACGGTGATGAGATCTATTACATACCGAATCCCGCGCTCGGTCTGTGGGCAGACAGGAATAAATACTGAGTACAATGCCCTTTTGACCGAGATAGTATTTACAGTTAGTTCTGCATGGCCTTTCCATAGGCATGTTTTCTCGAATACAGCATAAAGAAACAACTTTCAAATTACAAAAAGCACTTGAAGACGGACTTTGACAGCCCGGAATCAAGTGCTTTTTTGTTCAATATTTTTTTTACAGGGCTATTGTGTCTCAGCCCCTTGCGTTTTAATATTATCGGTAATCCGCATTTTCCTTAAACGCTTCCCACATCGCCATAATATTTTCAATAGGGACATTGGGCTGTATATTGTGAACTTGCGTAAACACAAACCCGCCGTTCGGCTTGAACACGCCCATATTTTTTTTGACCTCTGCTTTGATCTGCTCAATAGTGCCCTCACCGAGCGTGTGCTGAGTGTCAACACCTCCGCCCCAGAAGGTAATGTTGCTGCCGAATCTCTTTTTGAGTCCCTCCGGCTCCATTCCCCTTGCCGAAATCTGCACCGGATTAATCGCATCGACACCTATGTCAATAAGATCTCCGATTATATCGCTTATGGCTCCGCAGCTGTGAAGCAGCACGGGTTTATGATATTTATCCTTCACGTGCATATACAGCTTCTTTTGAAACGGCTTTATGCGCTCACGATACGTAGTCGGATTGCAGATTGTGCTCTGCTGAGTCCCCAAATCATCCGCAAATTTCACCACATCTATGCCGCTGCCTATGCGCGGCATCACGTAGTCAATCCACTTTATGTAACCGTCGAGCAATTTCTCGTGAAGTGCATCTGACAGCTCCGGATCTGCAACAAGGTCCGCATAAAAATTCTCGTTTCTGCGAAGCCATGACGGAATTCCGAACATGCATTCGCGAAATCCCTCTAAAATGCAGCATTTGTCCTTGTTGGCGTCAATCCTCTCGGACAGCCCCTCTATCATATATTCATTCGGTTCCGGGAAATCCCATGAATCCAAATCCTCGATATCCTCGACATTCTCAAGAGGATGACCGACCATATTGTAATAGTAGCCGTCCGGATTGAGCTTGAGGTCTATGCCCCACATGTTTTTATAGGTACCGTCTTTGTTGTCTGTCCACGGGCGGTTCTCACGCATATAAATTGAACATGTGTCGATGTTGAAAAAGTCAATTACGCTCTGATCCGGCACGGAAATCAGCTGCTCGTCCGAACGAATCAGCGTTCCGTTATCCTTCAGCCCATAGAGCTTCTTTATAGCTTTCTCGGTTGTGCTGTGCATTGCAGTGTTGTTAATTCCGCCGATATCAAGCGGCACTCTGTCCGCCTCTTGGTGATTGAGCGCGAGTAAAACTCGTTCCTTTGACGTCATAATTGCTCTCCTAAATTATGTGACCGAATCAATCAAAACTTAGTGTAATTTTGCAGACATCCTCCGGATGCTCCTTGAGAAAATCAAGCGCATCGGTTATTTTTTCGAACGGGAAAGTATGGGTGCGCATTTTGGCGGGTGTTACAAGCCCCTTTTCAAACAGCTCGATAACCTCCGGAAAACGCCCCTTGTTGACGCGTGAGCCACGCACATCAAGTTCTTTTTTCGTGAAGTTGACCATCGGAATCTGCGACGGCTCCGAGCGAAGTCCCAGGCAGATTACACGACCCGCAGGACAGGCAAGTTCCATTGCCTGCGGCAGCGATTCAAGCGAGCAAACGCTGTCCACAACAACGGGAATCCCCTCGTTGTTTGTGTTTTCCATAACAATTTTCTCAAGGTCCTCATGCTTTACATTTACAACAAGGTCGGCGCCCATATCTTTTGCTTTTTCAAGTCTTTTGTCCTCGATATCGGTCATCATTACCCACGCGCCGCGCGATTTTGCAACCTGCATAATTGAGCATCCGATAGGACCGGAGCCCATAATCAGCACCTTGTCGTCCGCTGTTATCTCCGCTCTGCAGTTGACCTGCACTCCTATGCTGTATGGCTCTACAAGGCAGCTAAGCTCCGCGGGAACCTTGTTCGGGTCAAGCTTGTACACGTTTTTCTCCGGCGCCACCGCATACTCTGCAAAGCCGCCGTCACGATGCACTCCGATTACCTCAAGGTCATTGCAAACATTGTATCTGTCATGTGTGCAGGCATAGCAGTGACCGCAAGGGCGCACAGGGTCAACCGCAACCAAATCACCGACCTTGAGATTTTTAACCTTTGAGCCGACCGCTTCTACAAACCCGCCAAACTCATGGCCGATAATTCTCGGATAGGACGCGAGGGAGTTTGTTCCCTTATAAATTCCGATATCGGATCCGCAAATTCCGCCGCATTTCACCTTGATGAGCACCTCATCGGGGTTCTCGATTTTCGGAGCCGGAACATCTGATATTTTAATATTAAACGGGCTTTCCACAACTACTGCTTTCATTTTTTCTCCTTTGACTCTTAAATGTTACTGCCATAACGGGCTTTTATAACTCGTTAAAAAAGAAACAACAGGAAAGCCGAAAACGCTTGCTCCTTTGTTTCTTTTTCAAGTTTCCGCATATCTGACGCGGTGGGACTCAGCCTCCCAGATATGCCTTTTTTATGTCTTCATTGGTCATGAGATTTGCGCATGTATCATGCATAACCATTTCTCCGGTCTGCATAACATACCCGCGATCTGCTGTCGAAAGCGCAATTTTCGAGTTCTGTTCCACAAACAAAACCGTCGTTCCGCTTTTGTTTATGTCGTTAATTGCCACAAAGATTTCTTTTACAATCAGCGGAGCAAGACCCATTGACGGCTCGTCAAGCATCAACAGCTTCGGGCGAGCCATAAGTGCGCGCCCCATTGCAAGCATCTGCTGCTCTCCGCCGGAAAGTGTGCCGCCTGCTTGCGTACGTCTTTCAAGCAGACGCGGGAATCTGCGGTAAACATCATCGATGTCATCCTTTATTCCCTTGGTGTCCTTGCGCATATATGCGCCTGTCATCAGGTTTTCCTCGACTGTCAATTTTGAAAAGACATGGCGTCCCTCCAAAACCTGAATCAGACCGAGCGAGGAAATTTTGTTGCCGCTCATTGACTGTATTTCTTTGCCGTTAAAGA
Organism: Oscillospiraceae bacterium; assembly: GCA_036644375.1. Taxonomy (GTDB): domain Bacteria; phylum Bacillota; class Clostridia; order Oscillospirales; family Ruminococcaceae; genus CALWZE01. Next base: position 86,666 of record JAVXQD010000003.1, on the reverse strand, counting down.
TTATTTTTCCACGGACTCCGTGCGCACTGGTAAGCCCTGAAATCGATTGCATAGTCGTGGTTTTTCCCGCGCCGTTTGCGCCGATAAGAGTAACCATTTCACCCTCATTGACATGCAGATCAATTCCCTTAACCGAGTGGATATTTCCGTAATAATAATGAAAATCAATTAGTTCCAACATTGGCGCCATGCTTACTCACCTCCCAAATATGCGGTAATAACATCAGGATTGTTCTGAATTTCCTTCGGCACTCCGTGAGCGAGAAGCTTGCCGTCGTTCAAAACATAAATATAGTCGCAAACATCCATCATCAGCTTCATGTCGTGCTCAATCATCAATATAGTGACTCCCATTTTGATAATCTTTTTCAGCAGCTCATCAAGCTCTTTTTTCTCGGTTGAGTTCATGCCTGCGGCCGGCTCATCAAGCAAAATCAGCTTAGGCTCGCTTGCGAGTCCACGGACAATTTCCAAAAGGCGCTGTTTACCATATGAGAGGTTTGATGCCGGCTCATTGGCATAGGCTGTTAATCCTGCAAAATCAAGCCATTTCATCGCACTTTCATGTGCTTCCTTTTCTTCCTTGCGCTGTTTCGGAAGGCGGAACATATCCGCAAGATAGCCTGACTTAAGCTTGGAGTGCATCCCCACAAGTACGTTGTCGAGCACATCCATTTTCCAAAACAAATTTATTACCTGATACGTGCGGGATATGCCTGCGGCATTGATCTGGTACGGTTTTTTGCCGTCGATACGCTTGCCGTCAAATATGACCGAACCCTCGTCAGGGACATACACGCCGCTTATACTGTTAAAAAACGTTGTCTTTCCGGCACCGTTCGGTCCGATCAGACCCGTGATTTTGTTCGCAGCAATGTCCATGCTGACATGGTCAACGGCGGTAAGTCCTCCGAAACGGATAGTAACATTATCAGCTTTCAGCATCGCGGTCACCTCCATTTACAGCCGTTACATCATTTTTCTTCACGATTTTTCCTTTAATGTAGGCATAGACATCCTTGATGCCTCCATACAGACCTCCGGGAAGAGCAACAATAACAATCAGAAGAAGAACTCCATAGACAAATCCCTGATATTCCTGCAATGAGCGAATCATCTCAATGAGAACCTCAACCGAAACAACACCCACCACAGGACCGAGCAGTGAGCCCGAGCCGCCGAATAAGAGCATTGTCAGGAACAGCACCGATTGCTTCTGCAAAAACTGATCAGGATGTACGAAGCCGACCATATGCATATACATAGCTCCTGCATAGGCTGTGAAGAACGCACTCGTTGCAAAAGCCATAACCTTGTATTTTCTTACATTTACGCCCATTCCGTTTGCGGCGTGTGTATTTTCGCGGATTGCGGTAAAAGCGCGCCCTGTTTTTGAATTGACGAGAAAATGCTTGACCGTAAGAAAAACAACAACGCATATGAGTCCGAAATAATAGTATTTTCCGAATGTATCAAGCTCGTATCCGAAGATATCCAGCCTGTCCGAGAAAAGGCCGTAGAAGTCTCCGGTTATTCCGCCCGGCGAATGAAGAATCAGCTGATATACAATTTCTCCGAACGCCACTGTCGCGAGTGAAAGAAAGTGAAAAACCAGCTTTGATGCCGGATATGCCAGCAGCGCTCCGATTAAAGTTGCGAAAATTGCCGCAATTATCATTGTGAGCAATATAGGAATACCTAAGTATTGATGAAGAATCGCCGAACCATAGGCTCCGATTGCAAAGAACGCCGCATGACCGAGAGAAATCTGTCCGCAATAGCCGAACACGATGTCCAGTCCGGAAACCGCGATGATATACAGCTCAATGGTGCAGCATAGATAAAGTGTAAACTCCGATCTGAAAATCAACGGGAAAATCAGAGCCAAAACCGCAACAATGGCAAGTGTAGTCTTCTTTTTATTTTGAGCATTAAATAAACTTTTCAAGTTCAGTTCCTCCTTGCTTTCTTAATTGTTTTGTCAATCGTCATTATTAAACGTCCTGGATAGCACGTTCATTGAATATTCCCGTGGGCTTGAGGAACAGGAACAGAATGAGGAGAACATATGCAATTAAGTTCTTGTAGGTAGAGGAAAGATATCCGGCAACCAAGGTTTCCGCAAGTCCGAGGATAAGTCCTCCGACCATTGCGCCGTACATATTGCCATAGCCGCCGATAACAGCGCCTGAAAAGCCCTTGCGCCCGATTGTTGCACCGAGTGTTGAATAAACTCCGTACATAGGCCCGATGAGCATTCCCGCAACAGACGCAAGTCCGGCGGACAGACCCCATGTTATTCCAGTGCTCAGCGAGGTGTTTATGCCGCAGCTCTCAGCCGCCATAGGATCCATGGCAGATGCGCGCATGGCTGTGCCGAGCTTTGTCTTTGTCATAAAGAAATGCAAAAGCATCATACAGATGAATGCGGCGATAAGGCAAAGCAGCGCCTCAGGCTGAACTGAAGCTCCGAACAGGTCAATGCTTGTGACATTAAAAATCGAGGGGAAGTACTGTGAGGTCGTGCCCCAGATAAGCTGGGAGCCGTTTTGTATTATGTAAGAAATGGCAATTGTGGCAAGAACAACATAAATTGCCATGACATTTTTCTTTAAAAGCTGTTTTATAACGCCTTTTTCAAGGATTACGCCAAATAAAAACGCACACGCGAAAGTGAGTAAAAACGATACTAAAAACGGCAGATTGAGTATACGGTAGAATGTCAAGCCCATGAATGCGCCAAGCGTCATTATGTCGCCCTGAACAAAGCTCATAAGGCCGGAAGCCTTGTAAATGAGGCTGTATCCCAATGCTATCAATCCATATATGCTGCCGAGTACAAGACCGGAAATGATTAATTTTAGAAGCATATTTCCCTCTCCTTACTTGGAAGATTTGTTGATCTCTTGTTTAAATGCCGGACAAACCGGTACTTTTCGATTCCGTAAAATTTAAGAACGGGCGAAAACAACTTATCTTTTCGCCCGTTCTCGCTGAGACTTTAACGCTATTAAAGCATCTGAATTTTCGCTGTGCCGATTTGATTATTTATCTCTGCCTGTAGCTGTTTTAAATGCGTCATAGCCGCCGCCCTCAACCCATTTGCTCCAAAGGATGTTCTTTCCGTCGACAAGGATAAATTTGTTGAACTCGTTATATCCCTCTCTGTTGCCCTTTGTGAAATCGAGTTTTCCGCCGAGACCGTCAATAACAACCTTGTGGGTTGCCTCACGGAGAGCATCCGACTCATTGGAGCCGGCAATCTTTCCGGCTTCCCATATAACCATCATTCCGTCCCAGCCGCGATATGCGGAGTCTGTTTCGACCATCTTGCCGTATTCGTCCTGGTATCTCTGGAGATACTCTTTAACGATGGGGATATCGCACTCTTCAACTGTCTTATATGTTACATACGGATTTGCAAATGCGATGTAGTTTGAAGCTTCTGCACCTGCAATTTCAATCTGTGATGCCATGAAGGACTCTTTATCAAAGATAATGCCCTTGTAGCCGTTCTGACGAAGCTGTTTTATCATCGGGCCGCCGACATCGCCGATAACCGCTATATATACGCAGTCGGGCTCAGCAGCCAAAATCTTGGCGATCTGTGCGCTGTAATCGGTATCTGTCGCTTCAAACTGCTCACGGGCGACAACTTCGATTTTTCTCTCTTCACACATTGCCTGGAATGAATTCGCAGTGCCGAATGAAGCATCGTCCATTCCGTTTATAATGCCGACTGTCTTATAGTCAAGCTCGGCAAGGAGGTCTGCACAAAGAGGTGTAGCCGTGTCGTTGTTCATTGTGGGGCGGAAAACAAATGGCCAGTCTTCCTTCATCCACGATGCCGCGGTGCCAAGTCCTATGTTGTAGATGCCCGCCTTGTTCAGGTACGGAGCAGCCGCAAGAACGTCTCCCGAGTTGATAGATCCGATGCAGGCGTTGATGTTGTCATTCTGAATCATCTTTGTGACAACCTTTACAGCCTCTTCGGGTGAACCCTGTGTGTCATATACTACTGTTTCAATCGGCATACCGTTCATGCCGCCATTTTCGTTGATGTACTTAACTGCAAGCTGAACACCGTTCCATGCTTCATTACCGTATGCCGAATTTCCTCCGGTAAGCTGGAAGTATGCTCCGAGCTTAAAGGTCTCGCCCTGTGGTGCAGGTGCTTCTCCCGTGGTCTCCTCGGTCTTGGGTCCGCACGCTGCAAAAGACAATGCCAATGCAAGAACTAAAAGTAATGCGATTACTCTCTTTTTCATGTGTACTCCTCTGTTGTTTTTTGATAGTTTGAACTCCCTCGCGCCGATATTGTTTTTGCATCTCTTTTGTCATTCGACTCAAAATGCAAAGTTTGCATTCGGCTAAAGAGCTTTCGGTATCGGGATTTTTGTGTTTATCTCGCTCCCTGATATATCATATATTAGCCACTTATTTTTTGGTTGTCAACTCAAAATTGTGCAAAAAGTATAGTTGTAACTTTTTGTTACAATTTCCCGCTTTTCTTAGTGCATTACTGCTGAATGTCTACAAAATAATCTGGGTACTTTGCACGAAGAAGCTTGATGTTGGTTTGAAAGCGCACTATATGGCGTTCCATGTAATCGTGCAAATCGAACCCAATAACCGTATTTGTGAAAATCATATTTAATATATCAGCATGGTCTTCATAGCTCATTTCCTCAATGTTGAACGACCCTTCATACCTGACAAGATAGCGCACCCGATTGAGGTGAGTCACCATTTTCTGAACCATGGCATATGTCTCCATCTTGTTTGTGCCCTTGTACAAAATTCGGTGAAATTCGTCGTCAATGGGGTAAAAGCGGTATAATTCGGTACCCTCATCAAGAATTTGCTTCTGCAATTCGAGATTTTTTGACAGTGCCACCTTGTCCTCGGTTCCGAAATTTTTGCTTGCTATTTTAATGATTTCCGGCTCGATGCAGCATCTCATAAAAACGCCCTCATTTACATAAGGAACCATTATAGGCGTTACCTTTGACTCTTTTCTCGGTATTACGCTTATCAGTCTGTCATCCCGCAAGCGGGCAACAGCCTCGTGCACGGGGGTGCGGCTCACCTTGAGTATATCCGCCAGCTCAGCCTCAATGATTACATTGCCCGGGACAAGCCTGAATTCCATGATATTCTCTCTTATGACATTGTACGCAAAATCCGCCAGGGAATTTTGGGGTATATCTGTTGGTATTTTTAAATTCTCGTACATAACTCACCTCATGCGATAATAATTCTGTAATATATCAACAAATTTTGCTCTCATATTTGTACGGACCGACATTTGACAAACGCGCAGTAGCTGACCTATGATTATTCCAACGAAATTCATCGTAATATATCAAAGAAAGACAGGTCGCCAGATGAAGAACTTTAATGTTTTTACCGGCAAGCGGAATATATCGGTAAATATTCCGGATGACAATTTTCTCTATTTTGCGGAGCACAAAAATTACAGTTCCAGTATAAGTCAAACCGAGCTTATTTGCAATGCTCTCGATAACCCGATTGGAGCCGGCTCGCTCGCGGACATTGAGCCGAACGCAAGAGTCGTTATCATTTTTGACGATACTACACGTCCTACTCCGTGCAAGGTGCTCATCCCGCACATTATCGAAAGGGTGCTCAAAAAGACTCAAAATATCACATTTGTAACTGCGCCCGGCACACATCGCCCACTGAGCAAGGCCGATCTGTCGGAAAAACTCGGCGAGGATATTCTCGCACACTATCCTGTGGTAAATATAGATTATACAATTGACGGTGATTACAATTTCATCGGCGATACAGAGGACGGGACTCCGCTTTATATTCACAGAGCAGTCCTCGATGCCGATTATAAGATAGCTGTGGGCAATATCGGGCCCCACAATGTTGTCGGTTGGAGCGGCGGAGCTAAAATGCTGCAGCCCGGGGTGAGCGGAAGAGAAACCACGAACAAAACACATCTTCAGGGCGCCAAATATCCTATCCTTGAGGTATTCGGCAATGAAAACTGCCATATGAGAGGTGTAATTGACAAAATCGGAGCTCTTGTCGGTCTGGACTTCATTGTAAATACCGTTCTTGACTCGGAAAAAAATATTCTCGGACTTTTTTGCGGTCATTACTTTGACGCACACCGCAAGGGTGTTGCCTTTGCACAAAAAGCACTGCGCCCGGAAATTCCCGAGCTTGCCGACATCGTGATTGTTTCTGCTTACCCTTCTAATGTAGATTACTGGCAGGGCTTCAAGCCTATCGGCTTTTCGATGTTCGGAGTTAAAAAAGGCGGCACTGTGATTTACCTGTTCGACCCCAAAGAGGGTCTTTGCAATAACTCACCCGCACACAAGCCGATGCTGCTTAAATACCTCAAGTCAAATGCCGAAACCGTATGGAATGACGTTAACAGCGGCAAGGTCACGGATATTGTCGGTGTGACCAATCCGCTCTATCATTTTCAGGTTCTTGATCATATCAAAAACGTCCTCGTGGTTTCGGACGGGCTTACCGATGAGGAATGTGATATGCTCACGTTTGAGCGTGCCGACAGCATTGATCATGCACTTAATCGCGCTTTTGAAATTCAGGGACGCGATGCAAAGGTCGGCGTAATTCCTTTCGGAGGAGAAACCCTCGTTCGGGTAAAGAGCTGACAAGCTGTCAGTATTAAATTTTCCGGCAGCGCATACCGGCTGCTGCTGAAAACAAAATATAAAGGAGAAGAAAATGAACACACTGTCAATCGAGGAAAAAATCAAGCGCCACCTGATTTTCTGGAACGGGGAGCATCAAAGCAGGCCTTTGCTGTGCATGAGGCTGGGTCAGGTATTTTTTTCCAAACAATTCAAAGCAAATCTGCCTCTTCTTGAAAAAAACAGAATCTTAAAGCCTGAGGAGATCATCGTCGATGATTATCTTGCGGACTACGAGCGTATGTTTCAGGAGTTGGAGCAGCTGCCTCAGGATTGCATCTTTACCGCCGAGCCGTGCACAGGTATACCTTGGCTCGAGGCTATCTTCGGCGCTGTCGTTGTCGGCGGCGAGGACAGCTTTTTTACAAAGCCGATAATCAGCGATACGGATGATCTGAAAAAAGTCCGCTTTGACAGAGAAAATCCTTGGTTTCAAAAATACATTGAGTTTTCACAAAAGCTCAATCTGCTCAGCGCGGGCCGATTTCCGATTGGAGAGCCCATACTTCGCGGCGTAACCGACACTGTCGGCTCACTTATAGGACAACAGGATTTAATTTATGCGATGATGGATGAACCCGAGCTGATAAACGAAAAGTTCGAGATGGTTGCAAATGCTCAGCGTGAGCTGATAAAGGCGCAATACGCTGTCACTGACAGCTTTCACGGAGGACGCAGCTTTGGATTTTATCATCTGTGGGCACCCGGTTCTGTTATGTGGTATCAAAATGACCTTACAAATCTCATGGCTCCATCTTTCTACGATGAATTTATCCGCAAGCCGACCGATATGATACTTGAGGGATACGACTACACCATGGTGCATCTGCATCCAATCAGCTTTTTTCACCTTGACGGACTGCTTTCACAGAAAAATCTCTCCGCCATACAGGTAAACAGGGAATCTTTCGGATATCCTACGGAGGACTGCATACCTTCTTGCCGAAAAATAATCGAGAGCGGCAAAAAGCTGCTTTACGGTCTCGGTCCCATAGACGAGCATGATATAGATGTTTTGTACGATGGATTGCCCCATCACAGCACAATGTACAATCTTATGGCTGAAACTCCTGCTCGCGCTCTGGAGTTGTTCGAGTATATCGACGGAAAAAATTGGTGACAGGCTTTTAAACGGACGCCGAGAGAAAAACAACAGCACGAACACGGCGCAATCCTGCGGAGAAGCTTCAATGCTCTTTACCATTGCCGTCTTTTGATGTCACATACTATATTTTCGCATTATAAAACCGACTCCGAATGCTGTTTAATCGCATTCGGAGTCGGTTTTATGTTTCTGTCTTTCATCTGCAGGCAAAAAGCAGTGCCGCAAAATTTACGTACATTTCGGCTGCATGGCATATTTGACACGAAATATCTTAATATTCAGTCTCGGCTTTAAGCGTTATATGTCGAAGATGCGGTATTTCCGCCCTCTCCGGTCCAGTTTGTGTGGAAAAATTTGCCGCGTTCACTGTCCAGTCTCTCGTAGGTGTGCGCGCCGAAGTAGTCGCGCTGTGCCTGAAGCAAATTTGCAGGAAGCTTTGCACAGCGATACCCATCATAATAGATAAGCGCCGCGCTCATTGCGGGTGTGGGAATTCCGTTTTCGATTGCTCTCGCGCACACGGTTCTCCAACCTGACTGCGCCTTTTCGATTATGTTCCTGAAATAGTCATCAAGCAGCAGATTTGCAAGCTCATGATTTTTATCAAATGCTTTTTTAATATCTCCGAGGAACATGCTGCGAATGATGCACCCGCCGCGCCACATGAGCGCAATCTCACCGTAGTTAAGCTCCCAGCCATACGTTTTTGCCGCCGTTCGCATCAGGGCATAGCCCTGCGCGTACGAGACGATTTTCGAAGCAAACAGTGCATCTCTGACAGCGTCAATAAATGCGGCCTTGTCTCCCTTGAACTCAGGAGTCGGCCCGCCGAGAATTTTTGAAGCAGCAACACGCTCGTCCTTTATTGCGCTGAGGCAGCGGCTGAAAACCGCTTCGCCTATAAGCGTCAGGGAAACTCCCTCGTCCAACGCTGCAATTGACGTCCATTTTCCGGTTCCTTTTTGTCCCGCAGTATCAAGGATTTTATCAACAAGCGGCGAACCGTCCGAATCCTTATATGCCAGAATATCCCGGGTTATCTCAATCAGGTAGCTGTTAAGCTCCCCCTCATTCCATTTTGCAAACACCTCGTGCATCTCATTAGGAGTCATTCCGAGATAATCGCGCATCAGCTGATAAGCCTCGCAAATAAGCTGCATATCTCCATATTCTATTCCGTTGTGAACCATTTTTACAAAATGTCCCGCACCGTCGCTTCCAACCCACTCGCAGCACGGTGAGCCATCCTCTACCTTTGCGCTTATTGCCTGGAATATCGGTTTGACATACTGCCATGCTTCGGACGACCCGCCCGGCATCATTGACGGACCCTTGAGCGCACCCTACTCACCGCCGGACACTCCTGTACCAACATAGAGCAAGCCCTTGCTCTCAACATAGGCCGTCCTGCGTATAGTATCCGGAAAATGGGAATTTCCGCCGTCTATAATAATATCTCCGTTTTCCATCAAGGGTATGAGAACATCTATCATGCTGTCAACCGCGTCGCCCGCCTTGACCATCATCATTACCTTGCGCGGTTTGTCCAGCTGCCCGACCAATTCCTCAAGGCTGTAGGCGGCGACAATATTCTTTCCTTTTGCACGGCCCTCAACAAAGCTCTTGACCTTCTCTGTCGTGCGATTAAAAACACTTACGGTAAAGCCCTTGCTCTCCATATTCATAACGAGATTTTCGCCCATTACCGCAAGCCCGATCAGCCCGATATCCGATTTTTTCATTTCTGCCTCCTCTTGTTTTCATTGCATGGTTAAAACAAAAATAATTTCTTTAAATTCACGCATATTGTAACAGAACGATTATGAAGTGTAAACATCAGCCGTGTACATTTTAACAACGATAGGTTTAGGATACTCTCTTCCCATTCATCGGCTATTGCGCTGTTTCACTCTCAGCTATTTATATTTCTTTAAGGAATATGACCTGTCTTATGCAAAAAAAATAATTGCGGCCATTTGCTGATTTCATCGTCGTTTTTTGTCTGATTGCCCAAAATTCATCAAGCGCAAAAGATTTATTGCTCCACCTGTACCCTCATCATACATTGTACGGAAGCTTCACAGGATTGCTTGAGATGAAGCAGCATAGCATCTGCCGCCGCATCGTAATCATCCGCAAGAAGCAGGTCCACAATCCTTGCGTGCTCAATATGCGTCTGAGACAGCCGCTCCTTTATAGTGCGGGCGGTCATTATTCTAAGCCTTTGATTTTGGTCGAAAACTGTCCCGAGGACCGCTGCAAAATACTTGTTCCTATTCGCATCCAAAAGCACCTGATGCAGAATAGAATCAATTTTGTACTGCTCCTCATAGCTCAGCTGACTGTGCTGTGAGCTTATGATTTTTTCACGGATTGTCTCAAGCAGCAGCTTGTCGATTGATTTTGCATATAGCCTGATAATGTCAGGCTCCAACAGCTCTCTCACTTGATATATATCCATTATGTCAGCGATATTTATCTCACTGACCATAACTCCGCGTTTTGGGATAACTCTCACCAAATTCTCTTTTTCAAGATGGTTCAGAGCCTCACGCACAGGAGTTCTGCTCACTCCGATTTCCTCGCTGAGCTGAGTTTCGTTCAGAAACTCTCCGGGTGCATATGCAAGTGAAATTATATTCTCTTTGATTTTTGCATAAGCCTTTTCTTTAAGGTTGCTCTCCCTCATCATCAGTCTCCGCTTTCTTATTGACTTTAAATCATTTATACTATAGCTCAAAAAATCATTCCGTGCAACAAAAGCGCGGGGACATATTTGTGCGCAGTGCTTAATTTAATTTTTTCTTTTTGTCACTGTTGTCCTATTGACTTTGCAGTTATATAGGCTTAAAATTGTGTTGTATACAAAGATTATGCAATAACGTCACTCTTGTAACCTGAAAGGAAACCGCGTCCAATGAACAAATCAATTATAATCGACAAGCCCGGACATGTGCGAATATCCGACAGCGAAATGCCTGTCCGAAAGAAGGGAGAGGCACTGCTCAAGGTGCTGTATGGCGGCATTTGCGGTTCTGACCTCGGAAGCTACCGCGGAACCTTTGCATATGTTTCATATCCGAGACTTCCGGGGCATGAATTTTCCGCTGAAATAATCGAGATTGATGACAATGAGTTCGGTCTTAAACCCGGCATGACTGTTACCTGCAACCCGTATTTCAATTGCACCAAATGTTATTCCTGCGAGAGAGGCATGGTAAATTGCTGTACCTCAAACGAGACGATGGGTGTTCAGCGTGAGGGTGCTTTTTCGCAATATATAACAATGCCGATAGAGCGCATATATGACGGCAAGGGTCTGACCGCGCGTCAGCTCACCCTTATTGAGCCGTTTTGTATCAGCTATCACGGTGCAAAGCGCGCAAATATAAAGCCGGGTGATCATGTGCTTGTCGTCGGCTCCGGCACAATCGGCATTCTCGCTGCCGTTTCCGCAAAGCAGTTCGGCGCGCACGTAACCGTGTGCGACATTTCGTCTGACAAGCTTAAGCTTAGCAAATCCTTCGGTGCGGACGAGGTTATCCTCAATGACGATAATGCGTCCTTTGAGCAAAAGGTGAATAATGCGACAAACGGGCGAGGATTTGATGTTGCGATTGAGGCTGTCGGCATGCCCGCTACCTTTCAAAACTGCATTGATGCCGCAGCGTTCGGCGGGCGCGTTGTTTTGATAGGAATCGGCAAAAAAAATCTGGATTTCAATTTTACGGTGATTCAGAAAAAGGAGCTTAATATTTTCGGATCACGCAACGCCTTGAAAGAGGATTTTACTTCACTGATTGAGATTGTAAAAAGTGGACGAGTCAATATTGAAAAAATTGTCACAAATGAATACGCGTTTGAAGATGCCGCAAAAGCATTTGCGGATTTTGATGCACACAGCGGTGAAATGCTGAAGGTTATTCTTAAATTTTAAAAATTGAGGTGTAAGGAATGGAAAAGCTCAGCTATTCTCTTTTAGAAAGCAGCGGATATAACGGATATCTTTTGAGGGAGGCTCCGGAACGAATCCTTCAATTCGGCGAGGGAAATTTTCTGCGTGCGTTTGTCGATTATTTTGTGGATATTTTGAACGAAAAATGCTCTTTTGACAGCAAGGTCGTGGTTGTACAACCAATCGCAAACGGACTTGCGGATATGATAAATGAACAGGACGGGCTGTATACCCTCTACCTTCGCGGCTTTGAAAACGGTGTATCCGTAAATAAAAAGCGCATAATCAGCAGCATCAGCCGCTGCATTAATCCGTATTCCGATTTCAGCGCATTTATGGAAAACGCGCACAACCCCCTGCTTCGCTTTATCGTGTCCAACACGACCGAGGCGGGAATTGCATTTGACCCCTCATGCCGCTTTGACGACGCACCCGCCGTTTCATTTCCCGCTAAACTGACACGCTTTCTTTTTGAGCGGTTCACGGCTTTTGACGGTGCTGACGACAAGGGCTTTGTGATTCTCTCGTGTGAGTTGATTGACAACAACGGAAAAGAGCTTGAGAAGCTTGTCCTCAAATACGCCGATATGTGGGGACTTTCCGACAAATTCAAGACGTGGGTGCTAAACAGCAACCTGTTTTGCAACACTCTTGTTGATCGAATTACAACAGGTTATCCGCGCGCAGAAGCCTCTCGGCTCAACGAGCAGAACGGTTATCTTGACAGCCTTCTTGACACAGCCGAAATTTTCGGATTCTGGGTGATTGAAGCACCCGATTCGGTCAAAACCGAGCTTAAGTTAGCGGACTCAGGGCTCCCCATTCTCGTGTGCGGAGACCACAAACCGTATAAAAAGCGCAAGGTCAGAATTCTAAACGGCGCACATACCTCAACCGTTTTGGCAGCCTATTTGATGGATTATGATATCGTACGGGACTGCATGAACGATGAGGATATATCGAAATTTATCAGCTCTCTTTTAAATGACGAAATAATTCCCGTCATTCCTCTTCCGCTCGATGAGCTGACATCGTTTTCATCCTCGGTAATCGAGCGCTTTAAAAATCCATTCATAGACCATCGGCTGCTTGATATTTCTCTCAACAGCGTATCCAAATGGAAAGCGCGGGTAATGCCGAGCATGCTTGAATATATTGAAATCAAGCACCGTCTTCCGCGCAAAATTGTCTTTTCTTTTGCTGCACTTCTCGCTTTTTATACCGGCACAGAGCTCGTCGGCACAGAGCTTCACGCAGTTCGCGCAGGCGAGGTTTACACAGTCAAGGACGATCGTTCGAATCTTGAATTTTTCCTGAAAAACAGCAGGCTTTCAAGCGCTGAGTATGTAAAGGCTGTCGCCTCAAACACAGCTATGTGGGGAATTGATCTCAGCGCAGTTGACGGATTTTGCGACATGGCAGCCGCTTACCTTGACACAATGCGCACACAGTCGATGCGCGCAGCCATGGAAAGCGCGAACGCTTAAAGAGTTTTTGCGCGTCAATACAGCGTCCCGAACCTGTATCAGAGTCTGAATTCAAGCCGGTTCGGGAGCCATTAGGCGATTCCTTTTTGATTTTAAATACCATAAAGCTCCGGAGGATTAGACATGCAGGCAATAAAGATCAATTCAATTGACAATGTTGCAGTCGCTCTCTGCGACCTGAAAAAAGGGGATACTGTGACCCTTGATTCATTGAATTGCAAAATCAACAGTGATATCCCTTCAGGACATAAGTTCTCTGTCACCTCAATTCCGAAGGGCAGCGACATAATTAAGTACGGCTGTGTAATCGGAAAAGCTACCGCTTTGATTCACGAGGGGACTTGGGTGCACACGCACAATGTTGTCACACGGCTTAACGAGGAAACCAAATATAACTTTCAGCCGCTTAGCGGCGACACCTGTTTTTCAGGGTCGAGCGCACGAACCTTCAAGGGGTATTTGCGCGCCGACGGAAGCGTCGGCGTGCGCAATGAGGTGTGGATTGTACCAACTGTCGGGTGTGTAAACTCAATTGCCACCGCCCTTAGCTCAGGTATTCAGGACTACGCAAAGGGACGTGTGGATAATGTGCGTATTTTTAATCACCCCTATGGATGCAGTCAGATGGGTGAGGATCAATTGAACACTCAAAAAGCGCTTGCAGCACTTGTGCGTCACCCAAATGCCGGCGCGGTTCTTGTTCTCGGCTTAGGCTGTGAAAATAACAACATCCGTGAATTCCAAAAAGTTTTAGGCAAAACCGACCCCGACCGCGTGAAATTTCTCGAATGTCAGAGTGTTGAGGATGAAATTGCAGAGGGCATAGAAATTCTGACGGGGCTTGTGGACTATGCCTCAAAATTCACAAGAGAGCACATCTCGGTTTCAAAGCTTATAGTAGGACTGAAATGCGGCGGAAGCGACGGTCTTTCCGGTATAAGCGCCAACCCTCTTGTCGGGAAATTTTCCAACAAGCTTATCAAATGCGGCGGCACAACAATTCTCACCGAGGTTCCTGAAATGTTTGGTGCCGAGGAACTGCTGTTTAATCGCTGCGAATCAAAAGATGTGTTTAATCGGGCGGTAAAGCTCGTCGATGATTTTAAGCAATACTTCACCTCGCATAATCTTGCAGTCTATGAAAATCCGTCTCCCGGAAACAAGCTCGGAGGGATTACAACGCTTGAGGACAAAAGCTGCGGATGTGTGCAAAAGGGTGGAACTGGCACAATAGTCGATGTATTGGACTACACCGAGCCGGTATGTAAGCCCGGAGTAAATCTTCTTAAGGCACCCGGCAATGATATGGTGAGCTCAACGGCGCTTATGCTCTCCGGCGCACAGATAGTCCTATTTACTACGGGGCGAGGAACCCCGCTCGGCACAGGCGTACCCACACTGAAAATATCAAGCAACACCGCTCTTTCCACACACAAGACAAACTGGATAGATTTTAATGCGGGAATGCTCATAAACGGTATTCCTCTGAAAAGTCTCGCCGATGATTTGTTTGATTTGGTCATTGAAACGGCAAACGGGCGCACAACCCGCTCTGAAACTGCAAGCTACAGCGAATTTGCTATTTTCAAGCAGGGCATAACCCTATAGCCGTCATTGTGCTGAACAGTGAGATGGAATTTCGTTTATCGGCTTTCGGGCTGACAAATGCTCTCGGCATTACATCAAAATTTTAATGATACCTAATATTTATAAAGCGTGAAAGGTGAACAATATGAAAAAGGTAGTGACTTTCGGAGAAATTATGCTGCGTCTTGCGCCGGAGGGTTATATGCGATTTTTGCAAGCTGAAAAATATCAGGCGCTTTACGGAGGCGGTGAGGCAAACGTAGCGGTATCCCTTGCGAATTTTGGACTTGACGCCTCTTTTGTCACCAAATTGCCCGAGCATGAAATCGGTCAGGGTGCAGTTAATTCTCTCAGGCGCTTTGGTGTTGACATCGATGATATTGTGCGCGGCGGCGAACGAGTGGGCATATATTACCTTGAAAAGGGCGCTTCACAGCGGCCGTCAAAGGTAATATACGACCGCGCATATTCCTCAATTGCTCTTTCCGAGCCATCGGACTTTAACTGGGATAATATTTTCAAGGATGCGGAATGGTTTCATTTTACGGGAATAACCCCTGCTCTTGGCGGAAAGCTTCCCGAAATATGCGAGCAGGCATGTATTTGTGCAAAGAAAATGGGACTAAAAATCAGCTGTGATATCAATTATCGAAAAAACCTTTGGTCGAGAGAAAAGGCGCGGGAGGTTATGAGCAGACTCATGAAATACGTCGATGTCTGCATTGCCAACGAGGAGGATGCCAAGGATGTTTTCGGCATAGAGTCCCGCGGAACAAACCTCATTTCAGGAAAAGTTAACACGGAGGGATATAAAGAAGTAGCTAAAAAGCTGGCAGCTGATTTCGGATTTGAAAAGGTTGCAATAACTCTGCGAACCTCTATTACGGCAAATGATAACATTTGGGCCGCTATGCTTTTCGATGGCTGCGACTGCTTTTTTTCAAAGAGCTACGACGTCCATATTGTCGACCGCGTCGGCGGAGGTGACAGCTTTGGCGCCGGTCTTATCTATTCCCTTCTCAGCGGGAAGCAGCCTCAGGACGCTCTCGAATTTGCAGTGGCAGCCTCATGCTTAAAGCACTCGGTTGAGGGCGACTTTAACATGTCAAGTGTTTCCGAGGTTGAAAAGCTGGTGTGCGGAGACGGTTCAGGGCGCGTACAGAGATAGGCTGAACTTTTTCTTTTTTCCTGTGTGTTTTAAATAATCGGGATACCGACAGTCGAATAGCTTGTTTCAGCAGCATTTTCAAATATCGAAATGCACAATAGAATGCCTTAAAC
>JAVXQD010000003.1:3883-70540 GCA_036644375.1 Oscillospiraceae bacterium | reverse complement strand
TAGCCGTTGTATCCGATTGGTTTTTCTGTGCTGTATTGGAGGAAACTATCCTACTGCAGCAGTTATTTAAAAAGTAATGCCTACACAAAAATTCAATCGGAGGTTATTTCACTGTAGCTCTGCCAAACCGATTCAAGAGCCTTTTCAGTGTTTATGTACAGCCGATATCTCTCTTCGTATAGTTTTCCCTGCTCTTTTCTCGGGTAAACTGCAGGCTCGATTTTCACCATATGCGCAATGGCATCCTCATAACTCTTGTATTCTCCCGATGCCACAGCAATGGAAAGCGCACACCCGAAAGCGCCCGTCTCCTTGATGTTTACCGCCTCAATCGGAAATCCCAAAATATCCGCAAACATCTGCACCCACACCTTAGAACGCGCTGCGCCACCCGCAAGTCTGATGGATTCAATGGGGGATTTTTTTGATTTAATCAAATTCTCCAGATGATATCTGTGCGAAAAAACAATTCCCTCATATACACTTTTTATCAGATGTGCACAGGTGTGATATTGTGTGAGACCCACAAACGCACCCATTCCGTTCGGATCCATATTGCACCCCATGACAAAAGGCAGAAATATCGGGCAATAGGCATTGCTGTCAAGTGCTTCCACCAGCCCATCAGCGATTTTATACGGGGATTTATTCTCGGCTTTCGCCTGCTCAAACAGAGATGAAAGCACCCTTTTCATGAACCACTCATTATTTCCGGCAGAGGTTGGGCTTGATTCCTCAATTAAAAATTTGTTCGGAATACAAAACAGTGAATTCATAAGCACGCTACCGTCGGTTATCGGAACGTCACTGACATATTCGTTCATGCTCCATGTTCCTGCTATCATGCAGATTCTGTCCGATTTGATTGCGCCAACCGCCAACGCGCAGGCATTGATATCAAACATTCCGCCGAAAACAGGCGTTCCGACCTTGAGACCTGTTTCCTTTGCCGTTTGTTCTGTAATTCTTCCGCAAATATCTGTGGCCTGGCACAGAGGGGGAAGCGCATCGTAAATAAAATCAATTCCGAAATATCCGAGCAGCTCTCGGTCATATGCTTTTGTTTTCAAATTCAGCATATTTGTGCCGGAAGCGTCACTTAACTCCGCCATCGGCTCACCGGTAAGGCAAAATCTGACATAATCCTTACAGGAAAACACCCATTTTATATCTTTGACAATTTGCGGGTCATTATCTCTCAGCCATGCCAGCAGTGCGACGGGCTGACAGACCATGATAGACTGCAATGTCTTTTCATAGACCTTTTCCGCCGTTTTATCTTCGTTCCAGTTTTTCACATAAGCTGCGGCTCTTTGATCCGATGACAGTATCCCAAGCAGCGGCTCGTCTTTTTTTCCCCATAGATAAAGACCTTTTCCATGTCCGCAGCAGGAAATTCCGGCAATATCCCCGCTGTCGATTTTTGCTTTTTCAATAACATCGCGGATTACTTTCTTGTTTGCCTCCCACATTTTTTTCATGTCTCTTTCCGCGTGACCGGGACATGAAATACTCATCTCTGTCTCCACCGCTGCAATTGCAACCTCTTTGCCGTCAGGCGTGTAAAGTGCCGCTTTTGTCGCAGTTCCGCCATTGTCGATTCCAAGAAAATATCTCATCTCAGATACCGATCTCCTTCGTCTTTATTTGGCCGTAATATGCGGTTTTACCGTGTTTTCTGTTGTAATGCTTGTCCATCAAATATTGGTCTGCCGATTTTTTCTCCGCGCTGACTGACTCCGTGATTGAGGCAAGACATGCCACTTCCTCAAGCACCTGAGCATTCTCCACTGCTTTTTCCGGCGTTGTCCCCCATGTGAAAGGTCCGTGACTTCCGACAAGCACGGCAGGCACCGCCAGTGGATTTATTCCTGTCTTTTCAAAGGTTTCGACAATTACCCTGCCCGTGTTCAGCTCATAGTCATTTTCAATTTCTTCCCTTGAAAGCGGACGAGTGCATGGAACCTCACCGTAAAAATAGTCCGCGTGCGTTGTCCCATAGCATGGCAGCGGACGCAGAGCCTGCGCCCATGCCGTTGCGTAGCGCGAATGGACATGCACAACTCCGCCTATTTCCGTAAATTTGCGATAGAGCTCAAGGTGTGTCGCCGTATCCGAGGATGGGCGTCCGGAGCCATCGACAATGTTGCCCTCTAAGTCCACAACCACAATATCCTCTGCCGTCATAGTCTCATATGCAACTCCGCTCGGCTTAATTGCGACAAGGCCGCTGCTCCTGTCAATGGCAGAAACGTTGCCCCATGTCAACATTACCAACCCCAGCTTCGGCAATTGCAGATTTGCCGAGAGCACCCTTTTTTTCATCTCATCTACTGTCATTCAGTGACCTCTTTCTGTCATAAATCAGCGCATTTGCCAAACTGCATTTCCACAAATCTCTTTGCGCTTGCAATTTCCTCAATGCAGCTCGTTTTTGAATCTGCCCACATCTCAATCATATAAGGCCCACAATAACCCAGCTCCTCAAGCTTTTCAAAGCATTTTCGAAAATCCACACACCCTGTTCCGAATGGGACCTCCTTGAATTTCCCGCCAAAGCTATCGGTTACGGCGAGGGTATCCTTGATATGCACCGCTGCAATCTCGTCTATTCCGATTGCAAGCTCATTTTCCACATTGTTGCCCCACGCACTCAGATTTCCCAAATCCGGATAAACAGAATACCACGGGGATTTTAGAATATCCGAATAAACTTTATTTTTCGAAATAGAATTGATAAATTCAGTATCCATTATTTCCATGGACAGCATTATCTGGTATTTTTCGGCAAGGCGGCAGGCGTATTTAAGTCCATCCAAAAAAGCGGCTTTTGTTTCGTCGGTTGATTTTTCATAATATACGTCGTATCCCGCAAGCTGTATTACACGGGCACCTGTATTTCCCGCAAAATCAATGCATCTCCTCATAAGCTCCCGCGCTTTTTCGGCAGTTGACGGTTCGGAACTGCCAAACGGAAACCGTCTGTGTCCGCTGAAGCAAATTGTGCGCAGCGGCATACCCTCATCACGCATCTGCCGTGCAAACTCTATCTGTTTTTCACTGCTCCAATAAAGGCGTTCAAGCCGCTCATCCGATTCATCTATCGACAGCTCTATGAACTCAAAGCCCATTTTGCGAGCCGCTATTGCCCTTTTCGGCATGGTCATATCGCGGTCGAAGGCTTTTTCGTAAATACCGAGCAGATGATTTCCCAACATAATAATTCTCCTGTCAACCAACTGTTATATTTTTCGCACATTAATTCAAAGCCCAAGCTTATTCCGTAACGGCAAAAACCGCACATTCTCCCGATTCCCTGTTAGCGACAAGCAGATTATAACCGGCTTTGTTTTTGAAAACAGCAAAATTGCTCGGGCCGTATCCCTTTTCAATAATATTGCTGCAATATTCACCGTTCCTACAGCTCACCGCAAAAAGCTCCTTGTCCATAGCACGGCTCCCGCCCAAAAACACTTTTTCGCCGCACAGCTCTCCTCCCCATATCGCATGGAGAAAATCCGTCTCTGCGCCATAGCGGTACACCTCTTTATATCCACTGTCGGATTCATGATAAATTACGTAAGCACCGCCGTGAAAGGGCTCAATGACGGCCAGCTCGTTTTTTCCGTCGTTATCAATATCGCACACCGCCACATCAGACGCATGCACATTTAAAATTCTTACAGCCCGCCAGCTTTCCGATTTGCTTTCGGGTACGGGTATCTTAAAAACGCCCTCGTCACAGGCGACATATACTATGGCTTGTCCGTTTTCCTGCGATCTGCAATATCCATGGTTTTTTGTCATGCCGGTTGCAATGGTATCCAGCTCTAAAGGTGCATCAAAGCTATCATTAAGCCTCGCCGCAACCATTCCTCCCGGACAGCTCCAATCCGCAGACGGCTTGTCCGTATTGGACAAAATACACCCGATAAACCAATTCTCATCGCCTGATTGAATAATGTCAAATCGGTGGATGTAGGGAACAGACAGCCATGGACTTACATTCCATTTACCGTCCTCATATCTCACACGCACAATAGCAGCTTCTCTCGCCGTAAAGCCCGGCATAAAATTCTGTGATGCAAGAAAATCACCGTCTTTGCCCGGTATCGGAATAATTGACATCGTGCCGCCCGGTCCATCCCATATGTTCTCAATCTCCTTGCTGAGCGGATTAATGCAAAGGCAGGGTCCCTTGTCATCAGTAGCGAAAATATACCTGTCCTCACCATTGACCTTAATGGGAGCAGCCGCATAGCAGAACGGCAAATTTTCAAGATGTGTTTTTAGAAATTTCAAGATTTTTCTTCCTTTATCACAATTTTGTTTCAAGGATTTCCACACAAGGCGTCTCCGACATCAAAATGAGAAACACATCGCAATAGAAGCAGTTCCAAAACGAAAAGCAGCCTTGAACTCATATCGAAAAACATATTTTTTTATATTTTATCATATCGAGACCTTTACCTCAATGCACAATGACGTTTAAAAAATATTAAACTCAATTATTCACGCCTGTCAAAGGCTGTTGCGATTAAATCCCCGTATTCGCACTCTGCCACGCGCCGCACGCAGTTGAATAATTTAATTATTTGCGGCTGCCGATAGAATGTTTGCCGAATAAGTGATAAACTTTAATTGTATCAATATCTGAAATATCCTGTGCGCTGCGAAAGGAACGTATTTAAATGAAAAAACTATCTGCGAGAATCTGGGCGTCTTTTATTCTGATCGGGCTTGCGGGTCAGCTTGCTTGGGTCATTGAAAATATGTATTTCAATGTTTTTTTATACAATACAATCTCCACCGACCCCACGTATATCGCGAACATGGTCGCCGCAAGCGCCATTGCCGCCACACTCACGACCCTCGTCATGGGCGCTTTGTCCGACAAGCTGTCTAAGCGAAAAGTTTTCATAGTGTGCGGGTACATTTTGTGGGGCTTTTCAACCATGGCCTTTGGCTTTATCAGCCCCGAAAAAGTCAGCGTGTGGTTTCCTGCCGCAAACGCTGTTACAACAGCGGCGGTGCTTGTCGTGATTATGGATTGCATTATGACATTTTTCGGCTCAACGGCAAACGATGCCGCATTTAATGCCTATGTCACCGATGTGACCGACCGCGATAACCGCGGTCGCGCTGAATCCGTGCTTGCCATATTTCCTCTTGTCGCCATGCTTATTATCTTCGGCGGATTTGACGGAATGACCCGACAGGGACGCTGGCGTGAATTTTTCCTCATATTCGGCATACTGGTGACGTTTACCGGAATAGCGTCTGCTTTTCTCATCAAAGATGTCCCTGTCGAGCACAAAAACGAGTCGTATTTTAAAAATATCACATACGGGTTTCGTCCCTCCGTCATCAAAGACAACGCGTCCCTGTACATATCTCTCACGGCTCTGCTTCTTTTTTCATGTGCGGTTCAGACATTTTTTCCATACCTCATAATATACATACAAAAGTATCTCGGCTTTGAGGGATATGCGATAGTGCTCGCGGTTGTGCTCGTGACCGCATCTGTCGTATCGGTTGCAAGCGGCGGCTTTATCGACAAAAAGGGTAAGCTCAAGGTGGTTTTGCCCGCAGTCGCCGTCATGTTTGTCGGACTTACAGCGATGTATTTTGTCCGCTCCTTTATCGCAGTCATCCTTGCGGGTGCACTGATGATGTCGGGGTATATGCTCGTTACGGCGATACTTTCCGCAATGGTGCGCGACTATACGCCAAAGGACAAGGCGGGGCACTTTCAGGGAATACGCATGATATTTTTTGTCATGCTCCCGATGCTAATCGGGCCGTACATAGGCGCGGCCGTGATAAAGAACAGCGGCGAGACCTATGAGGAGCTGGGAGTTGTAAAAAGTGTACCGACCCCGATGATTTTTTTGGCGTCGGCATTGGTGCTTTTGCTTGTCATTGTCCCGATTTTGATTCTCAAAAATAAGGAGACGAAAAAATGAAAACAATTTGGGGCAACAGTCTGAACCCCGACAGTCCGCTGTCGGAATACCCGCGTCCGCAGATGGTTCGAGACAGCTGGCTTTGTCTGAATGGAAGATGGCAATATGCCGTAAATCAAGGCGATTGTCCTCCCGATAAAATGAGCGGGGAAATTATTGTTCCTTTTTCACCGGAAAGTGAGCTGTCTGGCGCAAACTGCATTATAAGCCCGAAAGATATTCTGTGGTACAAGCGTACATTTACTCTTGACGAGAGCTTTTCGGGCGGCCGCGTTCTGCTCCATTTCGGAGCGGTGGATCAGACTGCCGAGGTGTTTGTCAACGGGATTTTTGTCGGAGCTCATGTCGGAGGATACACTGCATTTTCATTTGACATAACGGATGCCATTAAAGCCGAGAACGAACTCGTTGTAAAGGTCAGGGATTTGTCCGACAGCTCGTGGCAGTCAAAGGGCAAACAGAAATTGAAGCGCGGAGGAATCTGGTATACGCCGCAAAGCGGAATCTGGCAGACGGTTTGGTGTGAGAGTGTGCCTCGCGAATACATCTCACGTCTTTCCGTAACGCCGCTTTTTGACAGTGCCGCCGTCGAGGTTACAGCACATTCAAATTGCGAGTGTGAATGCACCGTCACCGCTTGCGGAAACACGAAAAAGGGAAGAACCAATGTCCCGATAATACTCGATATCGGGGAGTTTACGCCGTGGAGTCCCGATGAGCCGAAGCTTTATGATTTGGAGGTTTCAACCTCTCTTGACAGTGTCAAAAGCTATTTCGGCATGAGGAAATTTGAGGTAAAAGCAGATAGCAGCGGAATAAAGCGCATGTATCTCAACAACCGCCCGTTCTTTCATAACGGAGTACTCGATCAGGGCTATTGGAGCGACGGTCTGTACACCGCACCGAGCGACGAAGCGATGATTTATGATATTGTGCAGATGAAGGAGCTCGGCTTCAACATGCTCCGCAAGCATATCAAAATCGAGCCGATGCGATGGTACTATCACTGTGACCGACTCGGTATGCTTGTGTGGCAGGATATGGTGAATGGCGGCGGGCACTACAACCCGCTCGTTATAACACTGCCTGTTTTATTCGGCATGAATTTCAGCGACAGCAGCTATGGCCGATTTGCCCGCAAAAGTGAAATCGGGCGGAATCAGTACATGACCGAGCTTAATGAGATGCTTGTACAACTGCAAAATGTCGTGAGCCTTTCGGTTTGGGTGCCTTTTAACGAGGGCTGGGGACAGTTTGACGCCGCCAAGATATATGACACAATAAAAGAGCTTGACCCGACCAGACCTGTCGATCACGCAAGCGGTTGGCATGACCAGGGCTCGGGGGATTTTAAAAGTCTGCATGTCTATTTTAAGCCATATCGCTTTAAGCCCGACAAGCTCGGACGAGCGGTAATTCTCAGTGAATTCGGGGGATATGCACACCGCGTTTCAGAGCACAGCTTTTGTGACAGGGATTTCGGATATAAAAAATTCAGTACACCCGAAGCTCTTAAAAGCGCATTCATCGAACTGTACGAAAATGAGATTATTCCGGCAAAGGAACGCGGCTTATGCGCTTCGGTGTACACTCAGCTCAGCGATGTCGAGGATGAATTAAACGGATTTATCACCTATGACCGACGGATATCCAAGCTGAGTGCTCGCGACATACGAAGCACCGTTAAAAAGCTGAACGACTGAGTTCCGCGCATAATGCACGAGCTGCAAAATTAATCTCAGCCGCGTTGTGCGTCAAAGCTTTTGTCACGGAGCAGCTCCGGCTCAAGTCCTCCGCTTATAAAATACACATGGCTGACATAAAACAGCTTAACCCCCTTAAAAAAAGGCTTCATCGCCTTTTTTCAAGGGGGTTTTTGTGCGGACTTTTCGACGCCGAATTACCTGTACAGCTTCATCGTGTCATTGTACATTTTCGTAAAATCGCGCAAAATTTCAATATGCTCGAAATCCCTGTGGTAAACAACATTGATCTCACGGATCATGCTTAGATTTTCGACGGGCAAAACCGTTATTTTTTTCTTTTTCAGCTCGTCAAGACAGGCGCTTTTTGCAAGAATCGACACTCCGAAATCGCGGCGAATGAGATCCTTAATCGTGGCTATATTATCCACCTCCATGATTATGTTGAATTCGTCCATCGTCATGTTGCGGCTTTCTATGTGCGCCATAAAAAGGTTTCTCGTGCCCGAATTGGGCAGCCTCAGAATCATCCGCTCCTTTTTTATCTCATTAATAGTGACCATGCTTTTTTTTGCAAGCGGATTGTTGTTCGATACCGCAAGAACAAGACTGTCCGTGTCCAACAGCAGCGAATTGTATTTGGCATCGGTTACAGGTCCCTCAACAATTGCCAAATCAAGCTCATATGAATTCAGCTTATCATAAAGATTATTTATTGAGTCAGTAATTATCTTTATGCAAAGTCCGTCGTTCTCCCTGCAATATTTAGCCAATACCTCCGCAACTATATTGCTCTCGGCCGTATGCGTTATGCCCACGGTCAGCTTTGTCGCGCTCTTTTTTTCATCGCTTAATTTTTCTGTCAGATTTTCATAGAGCGAGCATATACGCTTTGCATAAAGCACAACAGTCTCACCCTCAGCAGTTAATTTAAGCTCGGAATCGCTTCTGTTGAACAGCTTTACGCCAAGCTCCCGCTCAAGCTGCCTTATATGCTGACTCACGGCGGGCTGGGTCAGCGAAAGCTGCTCGGCCGCCCGTGTAAAATTGTGCAGCTCGTTTACTTTTAAGAGTGTCACTAATTTCGCATCAATCATTTGCGCCCTCTCTTTCATAATGATTATTTATTGATATCATGTTTATCATGATTTTACATTATGGCTTTTCTTGCTATGATTATAGCATAAAGCATTCGCATAATCAAAATAGGAGGCAAAGCCATAATGAAGGATCGTGGGTTTTACAGTATTTTTTACGAGGAAAGTCAGCAGCCTTGCCTTTTCAGCCATGCAAGAACACAAGTAGGCGAATTTGTTCACACGGACGAAGATATCGCTCATGAGAAGAAAGGTTTATTCCGCCGAGCCGCAATAAAGCTCGGAATTCACAAAAGCAAAACGAAAAGAGGCAGCATAAAATGAAGCTCAGTATACTTACCCAAAGCACGGAAAGCGCCGTGCTGCTCAGCCTTGCGGTAATTTTGTTTTCAGGCTTTCTGGTGACCAGACTCACAAAGCTGTGCCATCTCCCGAATGTCAGCGGTTTTATACTCGCCGGGGTATTGATAGGTCCCGGCGTGCTCAATATTGTTCCGCAGTACATAATCGAGAATATGAGCTTCATGAGCGACATAGCCCTCTCGTTTATCGCATTCGGCGTCGGAAAGTTTTTCAAACGCGAGATTATCAAAAGCACAGGTAAAAAGATTGTGATAATTACACTTTTTGAATCTATTGCAGCCGGTGTTGTCGTCACTCTCGCAATGAGATTTATTTTTTCTCTGGACCGGAATTTTGCTCTTCTTCTCGGGGCAATTGCAACAGCGACCGCCCCTGCAAGCACAATGATGACGATTAATCAATATCACGCACGCGGTGAATTTGTAAACACACTGCTGCAGGTTGTTGCGCTTGACGACGTTGTTTGTCTTTTTGTATACAGCGTTGTTGCGGCTTTTATAAATTCCGATTCGGGAGAAAAACTTCTGCCGAGCCTGATACTGCTTCCGATTATTTTCAATATCGCGGCGTTGCTTTTGGGCTTTCTCATGGGATTGGCGCTGAAAAGCCTGTTATCCTCACCCACACGCAGTGACGACAACAGGCTTATTCTCACTATTTCAATGCTGCTCACAATATCGGGTCTGTGCTCGCTTGTGGAAATTTCGCCCCTGCTCTCATGTATGGTTTTCGGAGCGACCTATATCAACACCGCGCACGACAAAGAGCTGTATAGACAAATCAACAGCTTTACTCCGCCCGTAATGTCAATTTTCTTTATAGTTTCCGGCATGAATCTTGACCTGCACTCACTCGCAAGCGCAGGGATTATCGGGCTCGGATATTTTATACTAAGAATAATCGGCAAATATGTCGGCTCTTATATCGGCTGCCTTGCCGCAGGCACAGACCGAGCGACACGCAATTATCTCGGAATTGCACTTGTGCCGCAGGCTGGCGTAGCGATTGGGCTGGCGTTTTTGGGTCAGAGAATTCTGCCGCCTGATATAGGCAGCCTGCTGCTGACCATAGTACTCTCGTCCTCTGTTTTGTATGAGCTTATCGGTCCTGTCAGCGCAAAAGCCGCCTTAAAACTGTCGGGAGTAATTTGATATTTTACGTGCGAATTTGTCTTTTTATTCTCAAATGCGGTCAGCGGC
Organism: Oscillospiraceae bacterium; assembly: GCA_036644375.1. Taxonomy (GTDB): domain Bacteria; phylum Bacillota; class Clostridia; order Oscillospirales; family Ruminococcaceae; genus CALWZE01. The sequence goes on along the minus strand of JAVXQD010000003.1, from coordinate 60,212 downwards.
AGTAGCCCTTAACAATATCAATCACACCTTCCAAAAAGGCTTCCTCCCCAAAGGTATTGAGCTTAAACAGCACCGCCTGGCTTCCCCCCGAGGTTATGGCGGTAAGAAAGCTGTTGTCCCCGCTTCCGATAAGAGTCAGATTAAGGCTGACGCGATTTCCGCCCATCATGCTGTATCTCTCAAATACCCTCACGGCACACCTTACGCTTCCGTTGTCGTAGTCGCTGCCATTCTCAAAGCTCGCCGACATGCTTCCTCTAATAATCCCCGTCTCAAGACTTTTCAGTATCTCATCAAAATTTCCATACAGGTTTTGTTCATATTTTGCCATTGTATCCGTTCCTTTCTTTTATGTCATTTTATCATATTTTGTGCTATTCCGAGTTAGACAATTGAGCCTGCTTGATTCGGATTTACACCCTATATGTAATATAATCCGAACTGTCGACGATGAGCTTTCTCTCATCTGAAAAAATCCCGTATGCAAATCGAAATCACGCTTTTATTTATTTTCCCTCAGTGCCGCGCAGTCGGATGCCTCGCCGCGCAGCGTTTCAACCGCGTGCGGTATCACATCACGAATGACCTCAAAGCACTCTTTAACCGCTTTCGGGCTTCCCGGAAGATTGATTATCAGCGTGTGATTTCGTATGCCCGCTGTCGCGCGCGAGAGCATTGCTTTATCGGTGTATTCCATGCTTTTTGCGCGCATCGCCTCGGGTATTCCCGGCACCTCGCGCTCGATTATATCCTTTGTCGCCTCCGGCGTCACATCTCGGGGTGCAAGTCCTGTTCCCCCGCTTGTGAATATTATGTCGGCAAGTCCGTCATCTGAAACACGCCTCATAAACTCCGAGAGAATTGCGCGCTCGTCCGGCAATATCTTAATGCCCTGCACCACCGCGCAGTTTTTTAAACAATCCGCAAGTGCAGGTCCTGACAAATCCTCTCTCTCTCCTCTCGCCCCCTTATCACTCGACACGAGAATCCACACGCTTATAGGTCTGTATTCAATCGCAATCGCATCTTCGGCACGTATTTCTCCGCCTTCAATCACCTGCGCAAATATCCCCTCTGTCGGCATTATGCACTTTCCGACCTTTTTGAAAATCTCGCAGTCGCTGTGACATTCCTTGCCGATTTGCGTCACCTCGACAAGAGTCTTGCCAAGTCTCAGCCTTGTGCCTACGGGAAGGGTGTGCAGAGAGATTCCGCTCGTTGTTATATTCTCGGCAAAAATTCCGTCGCTCAGGTTCTCGATGCCGAGCGCCGTCATTTTATCTGCGCTTTCACGCGCAAGCAGGCTTATCTGCCTGTGCCAGCTGCCTGCGTGAGCATCCCCTTCTATGCCATGCCCCACACGCAGCAGCACCGACTCAACGGACTGCTTTACCGTTCCTTTTTGTGTGCTTATATTAACCGACTCAATTTTCGCCATATTCAGCCTCCGATTTTATTCATGGTTCTTCCATTGCACAAGCCGGATTCAAAGCAGTGCTCCTCGGGCTTGTCAAGAATCTCTGCCCTCATCACACTTTTGAGCTCCTCCCTGCCATGGTGCAGCGCGTCAATCAGCGAAATTTCACGTCCGTTTCCGAGACATGTGCGAAGCATACCGTCTGAGGTAATTCGAAAACGGTTGCACTGTTTGCAGAATCGATGTGAAAGCGGGCTGATAAATCCGACCGTTCCCGCATATCCGGATATAGCATATTCAACCGCGACACCGTCATTTTTAACTGCTGTCAGCTGCGGTCTGAGCGCGAGTATCTCATCAGAACAGATTCTGCGCTTGTCGTATTCGCCTGCTTTTCCTATCGGCATAAGCTCGATGAATCTCACGCTCAGCGCGTTATTTTCGGTCAGCGCGATGAAATCATCAATCTCATCATCATTGGTTCCGCGCATCAGCACAACATTAAGCTTGAGCTTGACACCGCTGTTCCAAACCTCATCAATTGCATCCAATACGCGTGACAGCTCGCCTCCGCGGGTAATTTCGCGATATCTGTCCGCCCTCAGCGAATCTATGCTTATATTAAATCGAGAGATGCCTGCGTTTTTAAGAGGCTCTACCATGCCGCAAAGCTTCAATCCGTTTGTGGTCATAACGACTTCGGTTATTCCATCCACTGCGGAAACCGCCTGCGCAATACGGACGATGTCCCCGCGCATCAGCGGCTCGCCTCCGGTAAGCCTGACCTTGTCTGTTCCAAGCTCTGCCGCCGCCTGCACCGCAAGCTCTATCTCATCGAGCGACAGCTCATATTGTTGTTCACACGCTTGCATATCCCTGCAATACTCGCAAAACAGCTGACATCTCTCGGTGACCGAGAGTCTCAGATAGTGAATGTCACGCCCGAATTTATCTCTCATCTACTCTTCCCTCTGCACAGGGCATCCGTCAAATATTTCTCCGCTTTGTATAACCACCGCAAACGCACATTCGTTTTTCAGCGGACAATCTATACCGCTCTGTACAAGCGGACAATCCTCAAAACAGCGTTTTCCGACCGAGGTCAGCTCAATGCGCGATTTGCCGACCGCAATTATATCTCCCGATTTAAGCGCTTTGAAATCCAATCCGTCAACAATCAGATTGGCATGAAATTTCTCCATGCACAGACCTGAATAATTCATTTTTTCAATCTCATCAAGTGCGCATTTTGACAGCAGAGACAGCTGCTTTGACATTTCCTTTTGAGGCGTGAGACATGTCCCGCACACCTCGCCCCGCCCGCGTAAATAAACTCCGCTTTTTCCTCCCGACTTTTTGAGAAGGCGGGTGCTTTGCACAGTCATCCCGCGGTCAATCGCCTTGCACATGTCATACACAGTGAGCGCGCCGATACTCGCTGCGGTCAGTGCCTCCATCTCAATGCCCGTCTCCCCGACACATCTCACTGTCGCAGTGACCGTGACCGTATCATTTCCCTGTGTATCTATAACTGCATCGGCATAGGTGACCGCAATCGGATGACAGAGCGGAATCAGCTCGCTTGTCCTCTTTGCCGCCATTATTGCCGCAATTCGCGCCGCGGCGAATACATCGCCTTTTTTTATGTTGCCCTCAAGGATTTTGGCAAGTGTTTCGGGTTTCATCCGTATTTTGGACTGCGCCACCGCTTCTCTGCCTGTTTTCTCCTTGGCGCCGACGTCTACCATATTGGCCTCGCCGTTCTCGTTGATATGTGTCAGCTCCATTCAATCATCTCCCCGCTTTTTCGTGCGGAATATCCGCCCATTTTTTCCAATCTGTTCCTGAATTCACCGCTCTTTAAAATGTTGATAAATCTCTGCACCTGAGCAAGCTCCAATGAGCTTTTGAGCACCGCAAAATCATACTCCTCATCACAGATCGGAATAAAGTCAAGCCCGTATATCCTCGAAGCGGAGAAAATTCCAAGTCCCGCGTCCGCAACGCCGGCCGCAATACCTGCCGCAACGCCCGTATGCGTGTATTCCTCCCTCTCGTAATCTCTGATTTGATTCGGTTCGACACCTGATTTTTTCAGCAGAAAATCAAGCAGAATCCGTGTGCCGCTCCCCTTTTGACGGTTTATAAAGCTTAGCGTCCCATCTGCCAAATCCGCAACAGATCCGATTTTTTTCGGGTTTCCCTTTGGAACTATAAGCCCCTGCACCCGCATAACGCCACGCACAAGCGCAATTTCATCCTGTTTGAAATACTTCTTTAAATAAGAAATGTTGTATGTCCCGTCATTCTCATCAAGCAGGTGAATTCCGCCCATATGCGCTTCTTTTCTGCGCAGAGCCATGACTCCGCCCATGCTTCCCACATGCGACGACGCAATTGAAAAGCCATCCCTGCCGCGGTTCATAATGTCCGACACCTCGTCGATGAGAGGGTCATGACTTCCTGTCATGACCAGCATATTATCAATTTCGGATATCGGCTTGAGCAGTGTAACAGACACCTCTCCTCCTGCCTCACAGCCCTCGGAGTTTTGCGGTATATCTATGATTCCGTCCGCTTTCACAAATGAGCTTATCACACCTGCCCCTCGTCCGAGCGGAACGGCGACCAGCCTGTCCTCAACTCTGCCAACCCGCGCCCGAATAAATTCACGGTATTTCAGTGAGGAATTGATTGCGCGCGACGATACCGCCGACTGAGTCGGCGCCGCAGATGAGGCTGACCTGCCACACAGAAAATCGACAACCGGCTTAAAAATCTGTTCAAGCACGATAATGCCCGAAACCGGATATCCGGGAACTCCAATGACCGGCTTGTCATTTATCAATCCCAAAATTGCGGGCTTGCCCGGTTTTATCGCAATTCCGTGCAGAACCACCTCGCCCAGCTGACCTATTGCCCAGTCGCTGTAATCCTCGCGTCCCGCCGAACTTCCCGCATTGAGAATTACCGCGTCACACTCGCCGCATGCTTTTTGCAGCACACTGATTATATCGTCCGGATTGTCCTTTGCGATGGGGTATGTCCTGGGCACCGCTCCCCATTGCGCAAGCATTCCGGAAAAAATTGTCGAGTTGAATTCAATTATATCTCCGCTTTTAGGACTTTCAGTCGGAGCCACGATTTCGTCTCCCGTGGGTATAATCCCGATAACAGGAGGGCAGACCGCCTGTACGCTCAGCACCCCCGCCGCAAGCATCGCACCCGCCGCCGCCGGAGTTATAGCTGTGTATGAGGGGAGAATCATCTCCCCTGCACAGATATCCTCACCTATACGGCGCACATGCTGCCACGGCGCCGCCGCGGAATAAAGGCGTATCTCGCCGTTTCCGCACTCCACCACATCCTCAATCATAATCACGCAATTGCTGTTTTCGGGGAGAGGGTCTCCCGTATCCACCCGCACAAAATCGCATTCCCTCAAAAGGGACGGAGTCGTCTCGCTTGAGCCAAAGGTCAGCGATGCGTCGAGAGCAATGCCGTCCATTGCGCAGGCATTATAGTGCGGCGCGCAGATTTCGGCGTAAACCGCATCAGCCGTATATCTTCCCATTGCATCCCGCACCGAAACACGCTCGGTTTTCATTCCGCCCGAACACTTTTTTATCGCGTCGATATACATTTCAACAGCTTGTTCAAGCGGCTGATTTGTGAGATATTCAAAGCTCATTTTTATCACCTTTCGAACAGATAGACCTCAACTGTCGCGCCGCTTTTAATTCCCTCGCAGTCACGCGGAATTCTTATATACCCGTCTGCTGCCGAAAGCGTAGTTATGAGTCCGCTTTTTGTCACAATCGGAGTCGCAATTTTCGAGCACAGGGACACCGCAACGCATTCCTCTCGGCCGTTGTTTGAGGGTATCGCGGTATTAAGCGTTGCCTCTACTGCTTTGACACTGCTTTTACAGCCTGCAAATCCCGAAATAAGCGGCTTTACAACAAGTGAAAAAATAAAATATGCCGCTACCGGATGACCCGGAAGCGCAAAGACAGGTTTGCCGAAAACACTCGCGCACACGGTTGGCTTTCCCGGTTTTAGGGCGAGTCCGTGCAAAAGAAGCTTCCCCGATTCCGACATAATGTCACAGGCGGTATCCTTCACTCCGACCGAGGTTCCTCCCGACAAAAGCACCATATCGCATTTTTCGGCGGCTGTCTTCATCACCTTGCAAATCATACTGCGGTCATCCGGAACGATTCCCATATCCACGGCTTCGCCGCCCGACTCGCGAATTCCGGCGCAGAGCATAACCCTGTTTACGTCTCGAATCTCTCCTCCGCTCGGCTTTTCTTTCGGCTCCACAAGCTCGTCTCCTGTCGAAAAAACCGCTATGCGTGGCTTTTCATAAACCCTGACACTGTTTTTTCCGATAGCAGCAAGCGCACCGATATCCTTTGCGCAAAGACGCGTGCCCTCTTTCAGCACAATTTCACCCGGCTTTACGTCATCACCCTTGAACACGACTCCGTTAGCGGGAGCACTCGGCCTTGAGATTGCAATCGTCTGCCCGCAAAACTTTTCGGAATATTCCACCATCACCATTGCGTCAGCGCCATTTGGTATCGCCCCGCCTGTCGGTACATAGGCGCACTCACCGCGCTTTATGCAAAAGTCGGGCTCTGCGCCCATCTTTGACTCCCCCGCCATTGTCAGCATAGCGGGCACGGAGTCCGAGCACCCGAAGGTGTCCGCCGCAACAACCGCATAGCCGTCTACCATCGACCTCGTAAAACCCGGAACATATTCGTCGGACAGCACATCGCAGGCGAGTACTCGTCCGTCGGCATTATTAAGCCCGACGTCAGCAGCTGCTGTCCTCAATTTCGAAAATTCGGCTGAGAGCAAATTCAGCGCCCGATCAAGCGGCAGCACATCAAGCATATCTCATATCCTCCAGTGGCGCAAAAATTCCCGCGCAGCGTCGGTTTCAGGGTTTTCTATCAGATTTTTTGTCTCTCCCTGCTCTATGATTTTACCGTTTTGCAAAAACACCGCTCTGTCCGCAAGTCTCAGTGCCTGTGCGGGCGAGTGGGTGCAGAGTATTATCGTCGGACAGTTTTGCAAGCTGTACTCACGAATAGCTTTTTCAATTATATCAATGCCCGAGATATCACACGACGATGTCGGCTCGTCGAGTAAAAGAACCGAGTTTTTTTGAACGAGCAGGCGCGCGAGTGCAAGTCTCTGTGTCTCACCGCCGCTCAAAGTATTTCCCCTCTCGTTTCTCCTGTCATACAGGTCAAGCTTTTTTAATATCTCAAGCGCAGTCTCGTATTTGTTTTTGCTGCCGCTCATCGCAAGCTCGACATTTTTTTGAACCGAAAACGAAAATCCATACGGAATTTGAGGCATATATCCTATTTTCTCGCTCCCTATTTCAATTTTGCACTGTCCGCTGTCCGGATTTATAACATGTGCAATAAGCTTGAGCAAGGTTGACTTGCCTGATCCGTTTGCGCCTAAAACCGCGCAGATTTCACCGTCGAATCTAATTTTTTCTATATCGAGCACCCTGCGTCCGCCGTAGCTTTTTTTTAAGTCGGTAAGTTCAATCAAATCTTTTCCTCCCCGACCTTCGGTCAACCGCATTTTCAAGGCTGCGCGCCGCGGTATTTACAATAAATGAAATTATCAACAGCACCGCGCCGAGAGCAAGTGCGAAGCTGAAATGCCCCATGTTTGTCTCGAGCATGATAGCTGTTGTCATGACCCGTGTCTTATATTGCACGTTTCCGCCGACAAGCTGAACTGCGCCAACCTCGGCAATTGCGCGCCCGAACCCTGACAGCACCACAGCGATAAGCTGCGTGCGCGATTCGTATAGCATACATCCTAAAATGCGGCTTTTTTTCAGATTCAGCCCAATTGAAGTTTCAACAATTTCCCCTGAGCGCGATGAAATAACAGCAGCTGTCATTCCGGTGATAATCGGTGTTATCAGCAGAACCTGTGCCGTTATCATTGCGCTTACGGTATACAGCAGCTTTAAGCTTCCGAGCGGACCGCTTCGGGAGAGAAGCATAAAAACGACAAGGCCCGCGACCACAGGCGGAAGACTCATGAGTGTGCTGTTAATTCTGCTTATGAGTCTCTTGCACTTAAATTCACAGCTTCCGAGCAGTATTCCGAGAGGAAGCCCGATCAGTGACGAAATACAGGTGCTCATAAGCGACATTTGCAGTGTCACGGCGATAATCACGCGCAGCTCGGAGTCACTGCCGAAAAGCAATCTGACTGCCTGATAAAAATCCGACATACCTTATCCTATACAGCAGGGCGGGCAGGTCACCTCGAAAAATCCGATGTGTCACAAGCCCGCCCTATTATTTTTATTTTATTATATCACAAAAAACAGTGGCTGTCCGTATTCCTCAACGCCGTAACTCTTAATGAGCTCGTCCGCCTTTGGAGACTGCATCCACTCTATAAACGCATTTGCACCGTCGATGTTTGCGTCTGCCCATTTTTCGGTGCTTACAGCTATAAGTGAATAGGTGTTTTTCAGCTCGTCACTTTCCTCAAGCAGCAGATCGAGGCTGTCTTTCAGCTCGTGCGCAAGATAGGTTGCCTTGTCGGTCATTATATACGCCTGTTTTTCGCTTGCGACAACAATTGAGGCTCCCATGCCCTGACCTGTAGAGATATACCAGCTCTCCGCGCTCGGATCAATTTCACTTGCCTTCCAGATTTTAAGCTCTGCCTTGTGTGTGCCGGAATCGTCACCGCGTGAAACGAATTCCGAACCTGACTGCGCGATGAGCTTAAATGCCTCAGTAGCCGACTTTGCCGTTTTTATTCCGGCAGGGTCATCCTTTGGTCCGATAATCACAAAATAATTGTACATAAAAGGAATGCGCTCAACCCCGAAGCCCTCGGTTATGAATTCTTCCTCCGATGCCTTCGCGTGAACCAGCAGACAATCAGCATCTCCCGTTCTTCCCTTTTCAATCGCCGCGCCTGTGCCGGCTGAGGTGATTTCAAGCTTGTACCCCGTATCTTTTTCAAAATGCGGCTGCAAATACGGCAGCAGTCCCGAATCGTTTACCGAGGTGGTGGTGGAAAGCCTGATAACCGGATTTTCGGGTGCAGGTGTCTCTGCGGTTTGCCCGCCCTCTGCGGGTGCGGACGGCAGATTGGCTTTGCAGGCAGCAAAGCTCAGGCACATCGCAATTGCGAGTGCAAGTGCAAGTAGCTTTCTCATATTATTCTCCTTTTCAAATAGCGGAAGGCACCCCGGTTTTCCGTGATACCCGTTGGACTCAAGTCCTGCCGGCACAGACGGCGATGACTATTGCCCGATGGGCAATTTCATGGACAGGCCTCGTGCGGTTTAGACTTTTTGTCTCGGAGCTTTTGTCATTTCATTATAGTTTATTTTATGCTTTTTATCAACGCCTTCTGTTTTGTGAAAATGTCAGTCCAGTCCCAGTTTTTTCAGTCTTTTTTCCGTCGGTATACCGTTTTTATCCCAGCCGCGGACGTTGTAATATCTCGGCAGCATTGTCTCCATGTCAACCACAGTTTTCGGGTTTCCCTGAACCTGCGGCTCATCGGTCAGACGCTTCGGCAGAATATCATCCTTTGCCGTAAAGCCCTCGCGCACATTGAAAAGCCGCTCGATATTGTATCCTCGCTCTCCGATATCGAAGAATTTACCCGTCGTCATTCTTATGCCCGTAGCATATTTAACCGCGGTACAATGAGGTAGCAGAAACATGCTGTTTATGGGAATATGCGGCGTGATATGCCACAGCGCTTTCAGCGCGCCGCGCGCCGCAAGCAGAGTTCCGCCGACAACCTTGTTGATTGAGCTGTTCGGTTTCGTGTGAAACAGAAATGCCGGAATCATCGTCTGCAGCGTAAACAGGCAAAAGCCTGCCGCAGAGGTGGCCTCCATCGCATTTTGAAACATGATGGTAAGCTCGGGCTTGCCCTTCGGTGTCTGAGCATCCATATCTATCACCCCGACCGATTCAAGCAGAGCGAGATATCCTCCGTTAAGGTGACAGCCGCCTCGGTTAGAAACCGCATATCCCAGCCCCATGCCGGTTGAGCGCCTCGGCTCGTATGACGAAAGCTCCAGACCTTTAACCTGAATGGCAAAATCCATTCCGCCGTATTTTTCCGCAAGCTTTTCGCTTCCGAGAGCAAGCTCTCCCTGCTTTCCCTCTCGCAGAGATATATTTTTAACAGCATCGACAAGATTGTCGGTTTTTCCGAATTCAAGCCCGAAATCCGCCATGTCCCGCTCTTTCAGCTCCATTGCAAACGCAATTGTGCCCGCAAGAGAAATGGTATCCAGACCCATCAGGTCGGCGATATAATTCAACTCATTTATTACCTTGAGGTCGTTGTTGCAGATATTGGAGCCGAGAAGCCCTACCGTCTCAAATTCCGGGCCCTTTATCTCCTGTTCACCGTGCATAATACGCCGCTCACAGCGAATCGGACAGCTCACGCAGCCGCTGTTGCGTGTCAGATATTTCTCGGCAAGCGTCTCGCCGCTTATATCGTCTGCGTGCTCATAGTCACCGCTCTGAAAATTGCGCGTCGGCAATGCATGCGAGGCGTTTGCCTTTTTCACAAGTCCCGCCGATCCGATAGTCGGCAGAATTGTGCCTGTCATCGGATGCCTCTTTAAGAATTTCACCCATTTTCTCAGGTACTTTTGAAATCTTTCGGGATACTCGATTTTCGGAAATTCAGTTCCATATGCCACTATGGCCTTGAGGTTTTTTGAGCCCATTACCGCGCCCGCTCCGCATCTGCCGGCAACGCGCTCGCCCGACACCGCACACGCATAGGCTACAAGATTTTCACCTGCGGGTCCTATCACAAGCTTCCCGTATGCTTTCGGAAACTTCTCCTGAACCTGCTCCGTATCAAGCCCCCACAGCTTCGGAGCTTGCCGAATGGCAATTTCACCGTCAGTGACCTCTATGCAGCAGGGGAACTCTGCTCTGCCCGTGATGATAAGACCGTCATAACCCGCACGCTTCAGCATAACGCCAAACTGACCGCCCGAATTTGACGAGGCAATTCCGCCTGTCATCACATTTTTGAAGGTGACATTAAAGCGGCTTGAGGAGGGCGCCCCCGTGCCATTCATCGGGCCTGTATTTACTATGATAACGCTCTGTTCGCAAAGCGGGTCAAGTCCCGCTTCGGTGAGGTCGTACAAAAGCCTTGCAGCCATGATTTTTCCGCCAAGACAGCTCGCAAAGAGCTCTTCGGATATGGGATAATCGGAAATTTCTCCATTTGAAAGGTCAATATATGCATATTTCGGAAGCTTCATCCTCACTCACCGCCCTTCATCGTGATTGCTCCAATGGGACATATCCGCTCACACAGGGCACATCCGACACACTTCTTTTCATTGCCCAGAATGGCAAACACCGCAACATCACCCCGCTGCTTTGGTCTGCTTATTTCAAGACAATCAAAGCGGCACATCTGAACACACATCTGACATGCACTGCACAGCTTTTCATCAATCAGCGGCTTTTTTCGGTTTTTGCGCGGCGCTCTCTCAACCCTTGCCCCATCGGGCCCGAGTATTGCACCCGCAGGGCACAGCTCTGCGCATACACCGCAGTCAACACAGCGCTTTTCGTTTATTATATGCTGAACCTTTGCTTCGCCCACAATGGCGTAAACGGGACAGCTCTTTGCACAAGCCGTGCAGCCGATACACTCGGCGGTGATTTTATGTGGCATAGCTTTTTCCTCATATTGCGGTATTTAACGGCAAATATACCCTAAAATAATTTTAGGGTATATTTGCCGTGAGTTAATAACCGGTTTCAATACCTATTTCCAATCCAAATAGAGTCCCTTTGCGTAGTCGCCCACCGTGAACAAAAATTCACCGACAATGCTCGCAAATTCAGGCGCACCCTCAACCGTCAGATATTGGTTTGCCATATAGTCTATCATATCACCTTTGCCCATAAGAATGTCAAGCGCGTGCATCGGGGTATCAAATCTAAGTGTCAGGAATGGCTTGCACCTCTTGTATTCTCCGTGACCCGACTTTGAATTTCCCTCCTTAACGCGAATATAGCTGTTGAGTTCGGGATAGCCGGTAACCGCAAACGCATATGCGCGATCGGGAGATTTCAGCGCCCATTCGTGTATTTTCGGATGTCCTGCTTTATTCAGCTGACTAATGCCGTTTGGAAGAAGATAAAAATACAGCTTGACAAGCAGCTCCTGTTCCGCTGTGTCCTTCGGCGCATCCGCCGCCTGCAAAAGACCCGCCATGGCTAAAAGCCCCTGCATGAGCGAGAGGAATATTCCGAGATGACTCATTATTCCCTTCATTTTCGGAAGCGGCATTCCCTTTCCGGAAAAGAAGAGTATGAATTTCATGAGATCCGGAAAGACGAATTCAATGTCGGGATTCGGGTGAACTTCCGAAACATGAACGTCAAATTTGCCCTCTGTCACGACAAAATGAGTCGCCATTTTGCCATCGGGAGCCTCGCTGTACAGCGCCGAAACCTGAAACACAAAGCTTTTTCCCGCAAATTTCTTCGCAAGCGCCGGCTTGCTCTCAACCACTACCTTCAAAAGAGGAAGCGCCGAATTGAAAAATATGCGCGCGGCATACAGGTCGTTTTGGTTTATCTTAATTTCGTTTGCCATAGCTTACACCTCATCGGTCCAGTCAATGTCAACCTCGAAATCACGGTCATCGAATTTGAGCGCCTTTTGCACCTTGCCGTCGCACGCAAGCTCGACAACCTTTGAGTTTTTCATCGTGTCAAGCGTCGCTTTTACTATTCCCTCGGAATCAATGCCATTGATGCTCATAAGATCCTCATGGAATCCGATTGCGCTAAAGCAGTCATTTAATCCGAGCTTTTTAAATGCGCACGCCTTGCCGTTCTCAAGCACAACCTCGCCGACAGCAGTTCCGAGTCCTCCGATTATTGTGTGATCCTCAACGGTTATGATGCGGCGTGTCTCGTCAACAGCCTTGAGAATTATCTCTTTGTCTATCGGCTTGACAGTGTGCAGATTAATAACTCTCGCATGAATCTTATAATCTGATTCAAGGATTTTTGCCGCCTGAACCGCCTGAAATACGCAGGAGCCGTTTGCAATAATTGTGATGTCGTCCCCCTCGTTCATCAAAACGCCCTTGCCGAACTCAAATCCGTAATCCGCAGATTTGTACAGGACCTGATCGAATCCGCGATTGATTCTGATATACACGGGCCCGTTTATCTCATATGCGGCGCGGATTGCATTCGCTGTTTCATATCCGTCGGCGGGAACTATAATCTGCAAATTCACAAGCGAGCGCACCATCGCGATATCCTCTATTGCATGGTGCGTTGAGCCCGCCTGGCCGAAGGAGGTTCCGCTGTGTGTGCCGATAATCTTAACATTTGCTTTCTGATAGCAGATATCCGTGTGCAGCTGATCGGTCGCGCGCATACTCGCAAAGACCGAGAAGGTGCTGGCAAACGGGATGAGTCCGCTCTTTGCCATGCCCGCCGCTATGCCGAACAAATTTTGCTCAGCTATGCCGACATTGAAAAAGCGCTCGGGGAATTTTTTTTGGAAATCTCCGATTTTTGTGCTCTTCGCAAGATCTGCCGTCAACGCGACGACACGTTTATCCTTTTCCCCGAGCTCAACAAGAGTCTTGCCATAGATTTCAGCGGTTGCCATTTTGGTGCTTTCAACCGCAGTATAGTTCATTCCGCCCATTATTTGGCCTCCTTCTCAACGCGCTCGAGACGTTTTGCTTCGTATTCAAGCAAGTCCTGCTTGCCCTTTGCGTACTTTTCGGTGTCCATTGCGCCGTAGTGCCACTTGTAATCTCCTGCCATAAAGCTTATACCCTCGCCCTTTACGGTATCCAGGATTATACATACGGGCTTTTCCGTTGCGGCAAGAGCGTGTTCCATCGCCTCGCTCATCTTCTGCATATTATGTCCGTCCACCTCAATGACATCAAAGCCAAAGGCGCGCCATTTGTCTGCGAATGGCTCAAGCTTCATGACGTCCTCGGTCATTCCGTCAATCATCGCCTTATTGCGGTCCACAACAGTTATAAGGTTTGTCATTTTGAAGTTCGCTGTTGCCATTGCAGCTTCCCACACGCTGCCCTCGTCGCATTCACCGTCTCCCAAAAGCAGCCACGTTTTGTATTCTTTGCCGAGCACTCTGCCTGCAAGAGCCATGCCGAGAGCGAGCGCACTTCCGTGTCCGAGCGAGCCGGTCGATGCGTCAAGCCCATTTACCTTGGTGGAATCGAGATGAATACCGAGCCTGCTCTCGGTCAGATTAAAGGTTTTCAGCTCTTCCTTCTCGATAAGACCCATCATTGAAAACAGCGCCGCGAGACAAACTCCGATATGACCCTTGCTCACAACACAGCGGTCACGTTCGGGATCATCATATTTTTTCGGGTCGAATTTCAAATATTTAAAGTAGAGCAGAATCATAAAATCGGTTGCGCTGTAGCTTCCGCCCATATGTGCGCTTCCCGCCCAGTTGCAGGTGTCCAGAGTGAGCTGACGCAGCTCAGAGGCTTTTTTTTCAAGCTCCAGCCACTCTTTTTTTATCAAGCCCATAGTCCATTTCCTCCGTTACTTATTCCAGTTTATTTCGGGATGGTTTTTCACAAGAAGCTTAAACGACTCGTCCGCGACCTCGTGTGTCGTTTTGATATCATCGTCTGTCATTGAAAGGCAGGTGAAGTGATTGTGATGATTGGTCATAAACACTCCGCGCCTGACGATTCCCGCAATCCATTCCTGATGCAGCAAAAGCGTGTCATCATTTGCAATGCGCAGATAGAACAGGCTCGGCTCACCGGAAATACGCAAATCGACGCCGTTTTCCTTTGCCGATTTTGCAAGCCCCGCGCAAATTTTCTCACCCAGCTCACGATGCTTTTTGTCCGCCTCGAGTTTTCTCATCTTTCCGATGCATGCGATACCCGCAGCAAACGGAACCGCACTCATCCAGTAGCTTCCGGTGTACGTGACGCCCGAAACTGCGCTTTTCAAAAAATCTTTTCCGCAAAGGCACGAGACATTCCAGCCGTTTGCAATTGCCTTGCAGAAGCAGATGAGGTCTGCCTCGAAGCCGTAATGATGGTCGCTGCCCGCAAGGTCAAGCCTGAACCCGCATCTGACATCGTCTATGATGAGAACGATTCCGTTGTCGGTGCATAGCTTGCGAACCGCCTGCCAATATCCGTCGGCGGGCAGAATGTTGTCTATGAAGTTGCCATGCATATACGGGGTCGCGATAAAACATGCTATATCATCCTTGTTCTGCTCTATCACACGCTTAAGGTCGTTTATGTCATTCCACTTCACCATGAGGTTGTTCTCTACCTCGCCCGGCAGAACCCACGGTGCGTCTGCGCGCTGTGTCCACTGCGCAACGCCGTGATAGTAGTTTTCGACAAAAATAATTTTCTTTTTGCCGGTCGCTGCGCGCGCCGTCAGTATTGCAAGCGTGGTCACATCCCCGCCGTTCTTTGCAAAAAACGCCCAGTCCGCACTTGCGACTGTATCCACCATAAGCTCTGCAAGCTCAACCATCTTCACCTGAGGCATTGTGGTGCAGTTGCCGTTTTTCATCTGCTCATTGACAGCCCTGTCTACATCGTCGTCGCAATATCCGAGAACGTTGGGACCGTATGCGCACATGTGATCTATGTATTTGTTACCGTCCAAATCCCAGAAATAGTTGCCCTTTGCCTTTTCACAGAATTTCGGATATGCCGAAATAGGAATAAAGCAGCCCTCGGCGGGGCCGAGATGTCCGTACACTCCTGCCGGAATAACCTTTGAGGCGCGAGCCAGCATCTCGTCGCTTTTGGTAAATGTATTTGTTTTCATTGTCGCTTCTCCTTTAACCCAGATATATCGCGACTCGCGACAGAAGCTTGTTGAGATTGTCAATCATGGGTATGAAACCCTTCATCTCAATATCCCCCGCGGCAAGCGCACTCATCGAATCGACAGAGCCCTCAAACAGCCCCCGTGCAACATCATAGTTTTTAAAAATCATGTAAGAGCGCGGATTTTCGGCTTTTCTGCAATAGGTAGTCATTCTGCCGTCCTTGACAGTGATTTCGGCGCTCGGCCCATTTCCGATTTCAAGTGCAATCGTTCCGTCGGGAATTTTGGACGCGCTTATTTTGCCGAGCTTGTCGTAATTCCCTATTGCGCTGAGGGCGTTTGCCACAAGATAAAACATCATCGTCGTGCTTTTTTCAAAAAATTCTCGGTTCTCGAGCGCCTCGGGCGCAGCCTGCAAATAGCTTGACAGCGACTCTGTCAGAACCGTAAAATCTTTCAGAAGAAAAGACAGCTTGGTAAATCCACCATATGGCAGAGGATTCTTTTTGCCGTCAATCATCAGGTTGAAATGCTCGGGAGAGCTGAGCTTGAGCTTGATTGCGCCATCCAGTCCCTCGTGCATCTCGCATTTACCGTCCTTGAACGCAAGTGTGGCATGGGGTCCGTCAGAAACGTTAAATGCAATTGAAACAGGTTTTGGGGTTTGCGCGATTTTTTGGGCTTTTTCATCAATTTTGCACAGGTTTTCAATATCCTTGAGAACCGCGAACATGTTGATGTAGGCCATGGTTGTTGTGTCTTTCAATGTCTTTCCTCCTTCAATTTATTCAGCTTAATTTGTCGATTATCTTTTGGATTGACTCCTTTGCGTCTCCCAGCAGCAAAGTCACTCCTTGAGCCCTTGAGTATAGAGAATTGTCCACGCCCGCATATCCGGGCTTTGTGTCGAAATTGCAGAAAATTATGCGCTTTGCCTTATCCACATTCAAAATCGGCATTCCGTATATCGGTGTGCCCTCGGCAAGTCTCGCCGCCGGATTGAGCACATCGTTCGCACCGACAACAACGACCAAATCGGCATTTTCAAAATCAGCGTTAATGACGTCAATCTCATACAGCCTGTCATAATCGACATCCGCCTCGCACAGCAGCACATTCATGTGTCCCGGCATCCTTCCCGCAACAGGGTGAATGGCAAAACGAACCTTCGCGCCATTTGCCTCGAGCTTTGTCATAAGCTCTTTTACCTGATGCTGCGCCTGCGAAAGCGCCATGCCGTATCCCGGCACGATTATCACGTCCTTGAGCTCGCCCGGCTCAAACATCTTTTCCGCGTTTGCGTGAGTTTGCGCTTCAACCGACTGCTGCGCTTGACTGTCGAGTTCCCTGACTGCCACGCCCGCATCTGAAGCACTAACCCGCACGCTCGTTTTGCCGAGCAGTATGTCGGACAGGCTGCGATTCATCGCCCTGCACATAATCTGAGTCAGAAGCAGACCGCTTGCACCGACAATTCCCCCGATTGAGACAAGCAGAATATTGTATATCGCCATGCCCGCAATTGCTCCCGCAACCCCGCTCAGCGAATTCAAAAGCGATATCGTGATCGGCATATCCGCTCCACCGACACGCATTGCAAAAAGTATTCCGAACAGTGACGAGCTGAGCGCTATCGCTGCCAGAGCAGCAGCCTTATTAATTCCGATTGCGGTTCCGACAACAGCCAGAATTGATGTAAACAGCATCAGATTCATCAAAAGCCTGTGTCTTTTAAGGGTCTTGGGCTTTCCGTCAATCACCTTTGCAAGCTTTGCCGCCGCAATGAGACTTCCGAAAAATGTAATTGCACCGATACTCAGCGCAATCGCCGCAGTAGTATTGCCGAAAACAGTGCTGTCCTCATTCACAAGCTCAACTGCGCCGACTATCGCGCTCGCAAGCCCGCCGATTCCATTGAGCAATGCGACCACCTGGGGCATCTCGATCATTTTCACCTTGCTCGCCCAGATAAGCCCGAAGAGGAGTCCCACCGCAAGCAGCAGATACAGCTGCCACATTGCAATTGCGCCGTCGAAATAAAGGGTGACGACTACCGCACACAGCATCGCCGCCATACAGACAGCGTTTCCCGCAACTGCCGTTTTTACCTTGCTCAGCATTGCAATGCCGCCGAGCACCGCAAGAGCGAGGACAGAGCATATTATGTAGTAAACCGTGTTACTCATCCCTGCTCTCCTTTTTACTGAACATTCTGAGCATTCGATGAGTCACCGAAAATCCGCCCGCAACATTGATTATCGCCAGTATGACTGCCAAACCCGCGGCAGACGCCGCAATGGGGCTTTTTGTAACCGCCGTTGCCGTCAGCGCGCCGATAACCGTTATACCCGAGAGCGCATTCATGCCCGACATAAGCGGGGTGTGCAGCAAGCTGGGCACCTTTTTTATAACTATATATCCCAGCAGAGACGAAGCTATGAAAACTCCGATCATTATCAGCTCCATAATCAGCTCCCCTGCTTTGCCATTGCTTCAAGCGCGCCCTTATGAACAATGCGCTCACCGTCGGTCACGAGAATAGAGGTCACGATTTCATCGTCCATGTCAAGCCTTATACTTCCGTCATGCGTCAGAAATTTGGTGAGATTATAGATGTTGTTCGCGAACATCCAGGTCGAGCTTGTGGGCAGATGACCCGGTATATTCTTTATTCCCATCAGCGTGACCCTGTGCTTTATCTCGATCTCGCCCGGAGGTGTGATTTCACAGTTTCCGCCCTGATCAATTGAGATATCGACAATTACCGAGCCGTTCGGCATCGACTCAACCATCTCGTCGGTGATTAGAACAGGCGCGAGCTTTCCCGGCACCAGTGCGCTTAAAAATATTATGTCCATGCTTTTCACTGTCTCTCGAAGAGCCTCGCGCTCTTTTTGAATCCAGTCGTCTGTGAGGGCATTTGCATATCCGCCCTGAGCAACCGCTATCTCCTCCGGCACCGGAAGCTCAATTATCTTGGCGCCGAGGCTCTGTGCCTGTTCCCGAGCCGCCGGGCGTATGTCGGCCGCATATACCACGGCTCCGAGTCTCTTCGCTGTAGCTACCGCCTGCAAGCCTGCTACGCCGGTGCCTATAACAAGCACATTCGCCGGCTTGATTACTCCGACAGCACAAAATATGTTCGGTATGAATTTCGCAAGCTGCTCCGCTGCCATAATGATTCCGCGATAGCCCGCACAGGTGCTCATGGAGGTCAGAGCGTCCATATTCTGCGCACGTGAAATTCTGGGCACACCGTCGAGCGTCAAGCCGATTATTCCGTTTTCGGCCATTTTTCTGACCATTTTATGGTTCACGGGTGACGCGGGATGTATAAATGTTATCAGATACTGTCCGCGCCTCATCATATCAATCTCGTCTTTTTTCTTGATCTCGTTGTACAGCGGCTCTTTCACCTTTAAAATAACGTCGGCTTTTTCGTAAATTCGGGACACATCCGAAACAAGCTGCGCCCCCGCCTTTGCGTATTCCTCATCCTCAAAGAAAGCTCCCTCTCCCGCCGAGTTTTCAACCATTACCGTGTGACCGTCCGCCACAAATTTTGCAACTGTTTCGGGAATTGCCGCCACGCGCCTCTCATCGTGCATAATCTCTTTCGGTATTCCGATAATCATGATATTACCTCACATTTCAAAAATTTTTACACCTCTGCCGAATGTACGTTTTTGAGCATGGACAATACAATTATCGATTTGGTTTTCTCCACTCCGGGAATGCACTTAATATCGTTTATCATAAGCTCAAGCGATTTTGTGTTGTCCGTTTCCACCTTTAACAAAAAGTCAAAATCACCTGCAATATAGTTGCATTCGACAACGGCACCGTTTGATGTCACCGCTTTTGTGAAGCCGTCGTTGTATTTCGGGTGTTCAATCGTAACATTGATAAACGCCGTTACGTCCTTTCCGATAAGCTTATTGTCAAGTACGGTCGTATATTGCTTGATAATTCCCGAGTTTTCGAGCTTTTTAATCCGCTCAATAACAGCAGACACAGACAAATTCACCTTTTGTGCAAGACCGCTGGCACTCTCGCGGGCGTTGATGCGCAGCCTGTTCAGAATCTTTTTGTCAGTACTATCCATATGCGACCTCCTTGATTTGAATATATGAGAATATCAGTAAAAAGTAAATAGTATTTTTTCACTTTCAATAGATTTTATGGTGATTATGCAAAACCGGCGAAAAATTATAGTGCTTTGCGTTTTTCTTGCAAAGCAGAATCAAATTCGGTATGTTTTGTTGTTTTTTATTTGATGTTTTTATTGCAAAGCGCTGTGAAAATCCGTAGAGCAGGACGCTGCTGCATAAAACCGAGACGCCGTGACAGCGAGACTATTCAATATCCGTATATTTATATCATAAGCGCTTTTAACATTCTAATCAATTGATATACTTCACAATTAATATGTTACTTTTTATTGCTCAATTACATTATTTAAGAATAATTTGTTAATAATTACATAAAGACAGTAAATATTACTTAAATCTCATCCTTTTGGGGTGTATTTATTTTTGCCACTCCGGTGCTCGGAAATGCAATATACGAGCGGCGGCATCCGCCGCCGCTCAACTTTGCACTCACTGCTTTTCAGGATATAAAATGGCTATTGCAGAGCTTGTTCCGAGACGCTCACAGCCGAGCTCGACAAATTTTTCCATGTCATCGCGAGTGCGTATTCCCCCCGCCGCTTTAATCTTAACACGAGGACCGATACTGTCGGACATAAGCTTCACTCCCTCAAAGGTCGCGCCGCCTGAGCCGAAGCCTGTGGAGGTTTTGATATATTCGGCTTCTGCCTCCGTCACGCAATCGGCAACTTTTGCAATTTCACTCTCGGACAGGTTGCAGATTTCAATTATGACTTTTAATATATTTTGTCCAGCCGCTTTTTTTACCGCTGCTATCTCCTTCGTGACTTCGTCAAACATGCCGTCCTTCACCCAGCCCTGATTGATTACCATGTCCACCTCCGACGCGCCTTTTTTTATCGCATCGCGCGCCTCGTACACCTTGCATTCCGTCGTGCTATATCCGAGCGGAAAGCCGATTACGGTACAGATTCTGACTCTGTCGGCGTATTCGCGCTTTACTCTTTCTATATATGTCGGCGGAATGCACACACTCGCAGTTTCATATTCGATGGATTCATCGCATATTTTTTTAATCTGCTCCCAGGTTGCTGTCGGCTTGAGCATAGTGTGGTCAACTTTTTTTAAAAGCTCACTGTCGGTCATTTTTTAAAACTCCTTTATTTTATGTAAATTCGCCGTTACCGGGCGTTTTAACCCTATTTCCTTTTTATCATTTTAAAGCAGAAACCCCGCCCGAGGGCAGGGTTTCTATACGGTTTTATTAGGTGATTTCGAGTATCTCCGCCGCCTCGCGAACCTTGCGGTCAATTACGTCCTTTTTTTCCTTGCGCAGCTTCAGTGCAAACGCCATGTTTTCATACACGGTCATATGCGGATAGTGCGGAAAGATATATCCTCATTTTTTAACGTGAGTACGGCTAATAAATGGAGTAGCCGCACACCTCGTTTTAACGGATTTAATATGGTCGCCCCGCCACTCAATGCCTCACCCTGCAAAGGCAATTTCGGCAATCAGGGAGTCAGTCTGTTCGGACCGCGGAACAGGAACATCGACTCCTTTATAACAAGACCGAGCATGAGCATTGTCATGCGGTCAACACCGAGACCGAATCCGCCGTGAGGCGGGCAGCCATAGCGGAAAAAATCGAGATAAAACTTAACATCGTCGGCAAGTCCTTTTTCCTCTGCCTGCTTTTTCAGCACCTCATAGCGATGCTCGCGCTTCGCACCCGTTGTGATTTCGACGCCGCGCCATATGAGGTCGTAGCCCATCGGAATGCCATTCTCATCACGCATATGGTAGAATGCGCGCTTTTCCGCGCCATAGTCGGTCACAAAGAGGAATTCATGCCCGAACATATCCATCGAGAGCTTTTCGCAGAGTCTCTCGGCATCTGTTGTCAGATCTCCCTTTTCGGATTCAGGCGCTTCATAGCCGTATCTTTCCTTGAGCTCCCCGTACAAATCGGCAAGCTTGATAATCGGGAACGGATTTGACGGCACAACCACATCTATGCCGAAATTCTCTTTGATGGCATCGCCGTATTTCTCTTTCATTTTCACAAGCATATCGGTGAGCATCCGCTCCTCCATATCCATGACATCCCGAAAGGTCTCGACTCCGCTGAATTCGAGGTCAAAACCCGTAAATTCGGTGGTGTGCTTGTTGGTGAAGGATTTTTCCGCACGGAAAACCGGACCGCACTCAAATATGCGCTCAAGCCCGCTCGCCATTGCCATCTGTTTATAGAACTGCGGGCTTTGGCAAAGATATGCATTTCGGTCAAAATACTTGACCTCAAACACGTCCGAGCCGCTCTCGCTTGCGGCTGCGATAAGCTTGGGCGAATGGATTTCGACAAATTCCCTGTCTATTAAAAAGTCTCGGAAGCACTTGACCATATAGGTCTGAACCTTAAACATCAATTGGTTGCGGTCGGTGCGCAAATCAATCCACCTGTAGTCCATGCGCGTGTCGATGTGCGCGTCCTTTTGGAGCGGAAGCGGCTCGGCCGCCGATTCCACAACTATAGTATCCGGAAGCATTTCCTTGCCGTTGAGCTTTACATATTCCGAATCGTTCACAACACCCTCAGCCGTAATGACCGATTCAAGTGTCAACGCGTCAATAACAGGTACAAGGTCGGGGTGTGTTTCCTTTTCAATCGTTAGCTGAAGTCTTCCGGTTGTATCTCTCACAACAATGAACGCCATGCTGCGCTTATTGCGAATATTCTCAACAAAGCCCTGTATCTTATTTCGCTCGTTGCTGGTTACCTCTGCAATGCTCGTATGTTTCATCTTTTCCTCCTGATTGGTATATACATTTTATTATATTTCAATTTCAGTGTAAAATCAACAAAATTAGGACGGAGAGCTGATTGCTTCAAGATAAATTCCAATTTCGAATAAATCCGAGCTAAATCCGAGCCGCGCAAAATGCTCAGCTTCTTTGTCTCGGCTGCCCTTTACGACATTACCAAGACAGGAAAATTCCGTTCAGACCTCCCGACGTCACCGCTGCCTCTATGCGCGGATACAGCGCCGTCACTGCCTGCTTTATATACTCGGAGGCGGCGTCATCTGCCTCAAGCCTGTCCGCAAGCCTTTCGGAGGCATTTTCAAGCCGAGCCGACAGCTGCTCGCCCGACATCGTCTGAAGTAAATCGCACAGTCTTGCCTGTTCGTCTTTTTTTATATTGAGACAAAAAACATCCTCATGAATCATCGCCAAGCCGATTGCATTTGTCAATACAGGCTCACACAGATTAATCAGCAGACCGTTATAATCCTCACAATATGCTTTAAGCAGCGCAACGACGGTATCCTTTTTAAAATGACGAATTATGTCATTCTCAATGATAAGGCGGCACAGGTACTCATTGACATATTCAATTCCCTGCAGGGTTTCCGGCACGGCATGACAGAGCTGATAGTCGATATCACACGGTATCAAATGCGCAAAATACCTGTAATCATATTTGTTGAAAAAATTACCTATGCTTTGCAGCGTATCGGAAAGCGAGAGGCTTTTGAGTTCGGGAACCCCTGAGCTCGCCTCCATGTAAAGCTGCTTGCCATGCTCGATTTTTTTCTCTGCCATCTCTATTGCCCGAGAGAATACACTCTCTGCATCGTCATCCGCAAGAGCTCTGAGAGAGCTCTTGCTCTCCCTTATAAAAAGCCGAAGTAAAAAGCATATGGAGGCCAACAGCTCCTGCGCTGTTTCTACCTGAACCGAGCTGCTGTCCCCCATTGTGTACAGACCTGTCCTTCGCGCCAGAAGCCTCCATATTTTAAGCTGTAAGCGGGACAGCTCATCCTCGCTGATATTTTCATTCATAAGCTCGGATTCCGAAAAAGGAATTAAGCCGAAATCATCCATAAGCCCTCCCACAACCGAATTTCACAGAGCACACCGTTTTAACGCCCTGCATCCGTGTCTCTGCACAGATCCTCAAGTGAAGTGCCCAGCAAATACTCCGTTGAGCCCTGCGCGTTTTCGTTAAATGCCAGCTCCATATAATCAATCAGCTCATCATCGGTAATCGAATTTTCTGATTGGTTTTTAAAATAGTAAAAGGCGTCCTGCAAATCAATCAACGTTTCCGCAAAGTTTTTCTGCGTAATATACGGTGAATCACAAAAAGCATAAACAAGCTTTTTCAGAATGCCCTCTCCGAACTCTATTCTCCCTGTATTTTTCAACGCCTCAAAGCGATGCGCTACGACATTTTGAATTTGTTCCTCACTCAGACAGAGACCGAATCGGGCAGTCAGGTCACTGCATTCCCGCAGCTCCCGCACCGATATAAGCGTCTGCATCTTTATCGGCTCAAGAGAAAAAATATCCGCCATTTATATCACCTCATCTATTAGCATAACCACATTCAAATTGATTTACAAGACTTTAATTTTCACCGATTTTGTGCTATAATACAAGCGGAAACAGAGAGAGAATCATTGATTTTTTTCTCTGTTTTTATTTAAATACCTCATCGGTAATTATGGCGATTTTCGGCGCTGCGGATTTTTGTACGCAAAATAATCGGGAATTGTGCCTACTTCGCCCCAACTTGTGGTATACTATAATACAGTATTATAGGTTAGTGGTGTTAAATCATTTAAATCTATTCCTGCTTCCATTCATTTTTTAATGGCTTTTTATCTGATTTGAAATCAAATTTCAACCTGCTGTGCCTTTTTAAAAATGATTAGCTGATTTATACGACGTGTAGTTTTGACAAGCGCAAACCCGGTTGCCAAGGCTATGCGTTTAATTATTCGAGTGTAATATGCGGTTACCCGCATGTGCGGACTGCCGTTTTCACATGGGAGAATTTCTCAAAACACTATGAAATGAGGCGACTTTGTATGGCTGCGCTCTCCCGGTATTCAAATAGAGAATTGCTTGAGTTCCCCGACTGTGACGGACTCGGCGAAAACGGAAAGTGCAAATGGCTGAATGTCAGCGGCTGCACCGGAGACGGATGTCATTATTTTCACAAAAAAGGAACGACAGAGTCCTCGTATATTCGCCTGCGCTCTTTGGACGAGGAAGTTCAAAAGCGCATTGCACTTAAATACTATAACGGAACAAGGCCATGGAACAAAAACAGATAATTCATCGGAGGTAATTATATTATGTTTAACATTGGAGACTTAATTGTCTACGGAAGTACGGGTGTTTGCCGCATTACCGACATTTCAACTCTTGATATGAGCTTTGTGGATAAAACAAAGATATATTATGTTCTTCAGCCGATTTATCATAACGAAGTAATCTACTCACCCATTGACAATACAAAGGTCTGTGTCCGTTCGGTTATTCCAAAAGAGGAGGCCGAGCGCCTGATTGATTTAATCCCAACCATAAAAGCCGAGGCCTATCACAACCAGAGCGTCCAGCAGCTTACGGAGCATTACCAAAAGGCTTTTGATTCCCACCATTGTGCAAACCTTATCGAGCTTATTATGTCCATTTATGCGAAAAAGCAATATGTCGAGGAACAAAAGCGCAAATTCGGACTGGTGGACTCAACCTTTATGAAGCGTGCGGAGGATTTGCTGTACGGCGAGTTTTCGATCGCTCTCGGCGTCCCCAAAGAGGAGGTCTGCAGCTACATTTCAGCGAGGGTTAAGGCTGTCGAAAAAAGCAGCGGAAACACCGCCGAGTCCAATTCGCCATTCGGCAATATGTAGCGCAAAATGGTTTCTGAATTTAACTGCGTGCTATGCAATTTAATATCGTTCATTGCTGCGACGCAGATTTTTAAAATAAAACCATATAGTCCCAAAAGCTGTTGCAGCCGCTATGCGGCTGCATTTTTGATTGCTCAAAATGCAAAGCTCTGAATTTTATTCGCGTCCGAGCCAAATCCGCTATTGACAGGTGTGTTTCTTCGGTTTAAAATGAACACAGTTCAGTTTGGAGATTAATGATGAATAAAACCGATATTTCACGTGAAAAGCTTCTTGAAGCTACCGCAGCACTTTTGCTCGAAAGCAACAATGCCGATGTCAATATGCGCGATATAGCCCGTGTGTGCGGGGTATCAATCGGCTCCGTGTACAATTATTTCCCGAATAAGGAAGAGCTTATCATCGCTGTAATTGAAGATATGTGGGGAAGGATTTTTCACCCCGAGCTTTGTCGGCTCGAGTTAAATACGGGCTTTACCTCAACGGTTTCAGCCATGTACTCGCGCATTTATGCGTCGCAAAAGGAGTATCGCAATCTCTTTGAGGCGCACCGCACATTGATAAGCAATAGCGGAAAAAATCACGGCAGAATTGTCATGGAGCAATATTTAGCTCACATAAAAGCCGCGCTGCTGAAAAGTCTTTTAAGTGATGCGCGCGTGAATTCGGCTGTGTGGACCGAGACCTTTTCCCCTCAGATGTTGGTGGATTTCACATTTTCCAACCTGCTCTCACTGCTTTCCGAAGCAGAGAGCAGCTGCGACTATCTTGTTTTGGTTTTGGATAAGCTGCTTTACCGTCAATGAAACCCGTATTATGCCGATTATCCGCCCCTATGCACGCGCGCATTGGTGCCGCTTAAAGCTAAGACCGACCAATTGGCATAACGCGTATTTTATTCAATTAAAATGAACAATGTTCAAAAAGGAGAATCACTATGCAGGCAATCATGGAAACCCTGTTTGATGCCGTATATTTAACCACTGTTACCATTATAGGTATCTCAATGATTAAAAACAGCCGCGGCAACAAACAATATCTGCTATTCGGCATAATGGCCGTCACTCTCGGTGCGGGCGACGCGTTTCATCTTGTGCCGCGCGCCTATGCGCTGTGTACGACAGGACTTGAAAACTTCACCGCTGCTCTCGGGGCAGGTAAGCTGATAACATCAGTGACTATGACCGTGTTTTATGTTTTGCTGTACTATGTATGGCGCAGCCGCTATCACGTAACGGGCAAACCCATTCTCACCTATTCAATGTACGGTCTGGCCGCACTGAGAATCATTCTCTGCATGTTCCCGCAAAACGCGTGGTTCAGCGCCGACGCGCCGCTGTTTTGGGCTGTACTTCGCAATCTGCCGTTTGCCGCTATGGGAATTATCGTTATTGTGTTATTTTATCGCTCTGCAAAGTCCGCCAATGATCGCGCATACAGGTTCATGTGGCTGACAATCGTACTCAGCTTTGCATTTTATCTTCCCGTAGTGCTGTGGGCAGATATGTTCCCGCTTATCGGAATGCTTATGATACCCAAAACCTGCGCGTATGTCTGGACTATCTTAATCGGATATTGTGACATGAAAAAGGAGTTGAAAAAATGAAAAAATTCATAAATATTGCATTTGCATATGCAGTCTCAGCTATGGTCGGAGGTGTTTATTTCCGCGAATTCACCAAATTTAACGGCTTTACGGGTGTGACAGCACTCGGGAAAGTACATACACACCTGTTTCTTCTCGGCATGATTGTATTTCTCATGGTTGCGCTGTTTGCGGCGCATTCCCCGCTCAGGGAGCAAAAGCAATTCAAGGCATTCATGGTATTTTACAATATCGGTGTGCCATTGACCGCGCTTATGATGCTCACCAGAGGAACCCTGCAGGTTCTCGGAACCGCGCTTTCGGTCGGAGCAAATGCTGCAATTTCGGGAATTTCGGGCATCGGTCACATATTGACGGGAACAGGCATAGTTCTTCTGCTTTTGTCTCTGAAAAAAATCGCTAAAAATTAAAGCTGTTTGAAATTTGAAAAAAGCTCATCTATCGGCGGAGCTCCTATCGGATTATTCGGCGCGAGAACAACCTCGCTCTCACCTGTCATGCCGATTTTCACACAGTATGGCAAAAGCGTTGTCAATCTGCATTCGTCGGGAAGCTCCGCGCTCTGACTGCCCTATCCGAACCCGACTTCAACCCTCATAAACAGCGCTCCTATTAAAACGGCGGCAGAATCTGTCGAAAAATTCCACCGCCGTCTTTAATAATTCCGCAAAATTACATCCGCTTATCTCACGCTGAAAATGCACTTTTCATACGACATTCTTCCGCAGCGGCATCTGCTGCTTTTGAATATGCGATATGATTTAAATCATAAGCCGCAAGACGCGGATAAGCGCCGCACGATATTTTACAGCCGCGCCACGCCGCTCGCGCGCGCCGCCTCGGCAACCGCAGATGCAACCGTGTCCCTGACCCGCGGGTCAAATGCCGCCGGCATAATATAGTCAGCCGAAAGCTCCGCATCGGAGACAAGCGACGCTATAGCCTTTGCAGCCGCAATCTTCATCGCGTCGTTAATGTCGCTCGCGCGGACGTCAAGTGTGCCTCGGAAAATTCCCGGAAATGCAAGGACGTTATTAATCTGATTCGGAAAGTCACTGCGCCCTGTTCCGACAACCTTTGCACCCGCCGCAATTGCCTCATCGGGCATAATTTCGGGAGTCGGATTTGCCATCGGAAATAAAATCGCATCCTTTGCCATTGACCTCACCATATCGGCGGTAACTGTGCCCGGTGCGGAAACTCCTATGAATACATCCGCGCCCTTTATCATTTCCGCGAGTGAGCCTTTTTTTAATTGTCTGTTGGTAACTGCCGCAATTTCCGCCTTTTCGGCGTTGAGTCCCTCGCGTCCCTCGTATATTGCGCCTTTTCGGTCACACATGACAACGTTTTTCAGTCCCATTGCCATCAACAATTTTATTATCGCAACTCCTGCCGCCCCCGCTCCGCTTGTCACGACGCTTATTTCATCAATTTTTTTCCCGACAACCTTTAGGGCATTAAACAGAGCCGCCAATGTGACAACGGCAGTTCCGTGCTGGTCATCGTGAAATATCGGGATATCACAGCATTTTTTAAGTCTGCGCTCAATCTCAAAGCAGCGCGGAGCCGATATATCCTCAAGATTAATTCCGCCAAAGCTTCCGGCAAGGAGCCGCACCGTATTTACTATGTCATCAACCTCTTTTGAGCGAATGCACAGGGGAATTGCATCCACCCCTCCGAATTCCTTAAAAAGAACACACTTGCCCTCCATGACGGGCATTCCCGCCTCGGGTCCGATATCCCCGAGTCCCAAAACCGCGGTTCCGTCGGTCACCACCGCAACCGTGTTCCAGCGTCCGGTTAGCTCATAGCTTTTGTTGATGTCCTTTTGAATTTCAAGGCAGGGTCGGGCTACGCCCGGTGTATACGCAAGCGACAGGTCCTCTTTAGTATTAACCGGCACCTTTGACACAACCTCGAGCTTGCCCTTCAGTCTGGCGTGCAGCTTAAGTGATTCTTCCGCATAGTTCATGTAATTTTTCTCCTTAAATTGTTGCACCGCTGCGCAGCGCCTTAACAACAGGCAGTTCTTTTCCGGTCAAGAACTGAATCATTGCCCCGCCGCCGGTGCAGATGTAGTTAATAAGGTCGGTCTTGCCGTACTTGTTGGCCGCTGTAACACTGTCTCCTCCGCCAACCACTGCATTGATAAATCTTGTGATTTTATTTGCAGCAATGAGATTGTCCAAAAATATCAGTATTTGAAATCCGATTCTTTTTTGTCGTTTTTTGCAATTATTGTACGCGGAAATTATAGCATTTGGGAGCGGATTTGTAAATCTCTCTCATTTATCCGACAGCTTATCGCTGTCTTAAAACATTTTCTTTTTTGCAAAAAATATTGCCACGGCAACACTCAGCAGGGCAGAGATGAGGATTATTATCGCAAACGCATATACGCTGCCGGCAAGTGGCATTCCCGCCTCGGATACGTTCATTCCATATGCCGAAAATATCATTGTCGGCACTGACAATACAATTGTAACCACCGCGAGAAATTTCATCACAATATTCAGGTTATTTGAAATTACCGACGCAAACGCGTCCATCATTCCGCTTAAAATTCCGCTGTATATGTTAGACATCTCCATCGCCTGTTTGTTTTCAACGATGACATCCTCAAGGAGGTCTGTATCCTCGGGATATTTTTTTATGCTCTCTGTCTTGAGCAGCTTTTCAAGCACGGCCTCATTTGAGCGCAGCGCCGTTGTAAAATACACAAGGCTTTTTTCAAGCTCAAGCAGCTCTATCAGCTCACGATTTTGTGTTGAATCGTGCAGTTTTCGCTCCACTACCTCGCTCTGTTTGTTAATGGAACGAAGATAATGAAGATAAAGAGTCGCATTGCGATACAAAATTTGCAGCACAAATCGGGTTTTCATGTGCGTGTTAAATGTTTTCGTCTTTTTATTCTTGAAAAAGTCAAGCACCGGTGTTTCTTCAAGACATACGGTTATCACTGCTTCTTTGGTTAAAATCACACCGAGAGGAATCGTGACATACCAATCCTTGCCATTGCGCGCCTCCACTGTGGGTATATCCACAAGAATCATCGTGTAATTTTCCTCGACCTCAATGCGTGACCGCTCCTCATCGTCCATTGCAGCGCGCAAGTCGTCGATGTCTATTCCGTATTTTTCACAAATTTCATTTTGCTCGGTATCGCTCGGCTTAACCATCGAAATCCAACAGTCCTTTTCCGCCTGCTCGATTGTCAATGTAGTTCCCTCAAAAGTCTTAAAAATTTTTATCATAGTCGTGCGCCTCCTTTGGCATGTCTGTTGCACAAAGTGCGGCTTCCTCTTAAAAAAGTCACGACTTTGCGCTTTTACATAATATTTAGTTTCGTTCTTCGCGGTTCCGGTTCCACTGTTATTTTCGCCCCTTTTCCTTAATTAAAACCATACCAAACAAAATTCCGCTGTTTTGCTGCCGATTTGTTGCAATAGCAGCTCGCATAGGTTAATCCCGATTGAGCTTTAGTTATCGGCCCATCTGCACTATTATCGCATATTATGCGCGGCCTGTAACCCCTTTATCTATATTTTTCCAAAGGATTCGATCCCGCCTCAGCACAGCATCTCTCAAACGCAAAAGTGACAGCGCCGATTTTTCAACAGCCTGTCACTTTTGGTTCAATAGTATATTAGCCTTGATTGAAAGAATATTTAAAAATTAGTGCAAATGACCTTACATGTTGAATATTTCCTGCTGGGTCAGCATTTCGACTCCGCTGTTTTTGAGCACCTCAATTGCCCTGCCGTTATCCTCAACGCGAATTATTACACATGCATGTCCCTCGCGTCGGCAAACAAACGCATACATGTACTCCACGTCAATTCCTGCGTCAGTCAAAATGCGTATCGCTCGAGCAAACCCGCCCGGCTTATCATCTATTTGAACCGCGATAACCTCTGTCAAAGAAAGGGTCAGTCCCTTATCCTTCAAGGTCTGCTCCGCGGCCTCGGGCTTATCCACAATAAGACGCAGAATTCCGAAATCGGTTGTATCCGCAATGGAAAGCGCGCGGATGTCAATACCTGCATCAGCGATTTTTTCGGTTATCTCCGCCATTCGACCCGACCTGTTTTCGACAAAAATAGAAAGCTGTTGTACCGTCATTTTTGCTGCCTCCCTAACATTCGATGCCTCTGTTTGATTGTGGCCTTTTGAGTGTTTCTTAAATATGCACTGCCTAAACTTCACGTCTGTCAATAACCCGTTTTGCCTTTCCGTCCGAGCGCGGGAGTGAGCCCGGCTCCATAAGGCGCACCTTTGGATGTATGTTAAGTGTGCTTATCATCGCTTCCTCAATCCGCTTTTCATTCGCTGAGATGTTCTTCACCGTATCCGAGAAAATCGCCGAGCTCATCTCAACTTGAACCTCCATAGTGTCGGTATTGTTTTTGCGGTCTACGATGATTTGATAGTTCGGATTCATGCCGAGCTCAAGCAGCACATGCTCAACCTGAGACGGAAATACATTTACGCCGCGAATAATAAGCATGTCATCGCTTCTGCCGCGCGGCTTTGTCATTTTCACAAGTGTTCTTCCGCATGAGCAGCCCTTGTGGCTGAGTGAGCAGATGTCACGCGTGCGATAGCGCACAAGCGGAAGCGCCTCCTTGCCGATACAGGTGAACACAAGTTCTCCGAATTCACCGTCCGGCAACGGTTTAAGCGTTTCGGGATCAATGATCTCCGGGTAAAAATAATCCTCACATATATGCAAACCGTCCTGACACTCGCAGTCATATGCAACACCGGGTCCCGCAATTTCAGAAAGTCCGTATATGTCATATGCCTTGATGTCAAGCAGCTTCTCAATCTCGCGCCGCATGTTCTCGGTCCACGGTTCCGCTCCGAAAATTCCGCCTCGAAGCTTCAAGCTTTTCGGATCAAGACCCATTTCAAGCATTGTTTCCCCTATAAACATCGCATAAGAGGGTGTGCAGCAGATAAAATCCGATCCGAAATCCTGAATGACCTGAACCTGTCGCTTTGTATTCCCCGACGAAACGGGAATTGCAGTTGCCCCGAGTCTCTCAACACCGTAATGCATACCGAGCCCACCTGTAAACAGACCGTAGCCATAGGATACGTGAACAAAATCATCTCTTGTCACTCCCGCCGAGGCAAGGGCTCGCGCCGTACACTCCGACCAGACCTCTATGTCATGCTTTGTATAGCCGACAACCGTCTGCTTTCCGGTAGTTCCGGATGAGGCATGTATGCGCACAAGCTCCCGCGCAGGTACGGCAAACAGTCCATACGGATAGTTGTCCCTGATATCTGTTTTTACTGTGAAAGGAAGCTTTGCGATATCCTCTATGCCATGTATGTCACCGGGCAGCAATCCGATTTCGTCAAATTTCTGTTTGTAAAACGGGATGTTATTATAAGCACACACCACCATTTTGATGAGCCGCGCCGACTGAACGGCACGGAGATAGTCGCGCGGCGCGCATTCGATATCCGGCTTAAAATATGGCATTTTTTATCTCCAAACTGCTGATTAAAGAGCTGAAATTTAATTTCCGAAATGGTTATTACCGCAGCTCACGTATGTGAGGATTGGTAATTTTGAAGTCTTTATCATGGATTAGTACTATAGCCGAGACAAAATGCCCTTTCATTTATCTCAACTGTCTTCGGCGGCACGGTTGTCCGCAGAGCCTCAAGCCACAGCGACTTGTCAATATCGAGGTATTTTGCCGTTACTCCCAAAAGCACCACGTTTGTTGCCTTCGGGCTCCCTGCCCGCTCTGCCAATTCGAGCGCGTTGACTGCGATAACCGTTTCTACTTTGTCTCTTATTTTCTCGATGACACCCGTGGGGTATTCGGCATTGCCCAATATCACAGGCATGGGGTCAATCTTCTGAGTACTCGTGATAATCATTCCGCCCTTTTTCAAAAACGGAAGCCAGCGGGCAGTTTCGAGCTCCTCAAACGACAGGATAATATCCGCCTCTCCCTTTTCAATCAGACCTGACCACACTTTTTTGCCATACCGCACATATGTCACAACCGAGCCTCCGCGCTGTGACATGCCATGCACCTCACTCACCTTTACATCAAAGCCCTTTTCAACAAAGACCTTGCCCATAAGCTTGCTTGCAAGCAGTGTTCCCTGTCCTCCAACTCCGACGATGAGAATGTTTTTTGTCTCACTGTTCATCTCAAACATCCTCCCTTACTATAGCTTCAAATTTACACGCATCGGCGCACACACCGCAGCCCGCGCACATAGTGCCGTCGATATATGCGACGCTTTTTTGTCCGTCTTTTGCCGCTTTGAACGAGAGTGCCGGACACCCCGCACGCAGACACTGCCGACAGCCCTTGCAGTTGTCTATATTGATTTTATACACCGACTCGCGCTTCACGGTCTTGAGCAGAGCGCACGGACGCCGCGCAATTATAAGCGACGGCTCCTTTGCCGCAAGCTCCTCGGTGACAGCCTCACGAACCGCCGCGATATTGAACGGGTCAACCGTTCGCACACGATTTACCCCTATTGCATGAGCAAGCGCCTCAAGGTCAATTGCAGTGGTGGGATCTCCCGAAATTGTAAAGCCGTTTGCAGGATTGTTCTGATGACCGGTCATGCCCGTGATTGAATTGTCGAGCACAATAACAGTCGAAATGCCCTTGTTATACACAATATCAATAAGGCCCGTAATGCCCGAGTGACAGAAGGTACTGTCCCCGATAACCGCGACCGACCTTGCTGCCTGAGCCTCGCCGCGCGCGATATTGAAGCCGTGCAAGCCGCTTATGGACGCCCCCATGCACACACATGAATCCACTGCTGACAGAGGCGCTTGCGCCCCGAGCGTATAGCAGCCTATATCACCGCTCACATAAAGCTCAAACGGTTTGAGCGCATAAAACATTCCGCGGTGAGGGCAGCCCGCACACAGCACGGGAGGACGGGGAGGAATCGGAGCTGCGTCAAAGCTCTCAAATGGCAGCGCCTCATCAAGTATTGCGCTGCGCACAATAGCCTGTGAAAACTCCCCGCACATCGGGAAAATTTCCTTGCCGACAACGTCAATTCCATTAGCCTTGCAAAAATCCTCAATTATCGGGTCCAACTCCTCAATTACATAAAGAGTTTCCACATTGTCTGCAAAATCCGATATCAATTCAGCTGGAAGCGGATTTACCATTCCGAGTTTTAAGTAGCTCGCATTGTCTCCGAGCGCCTCTTTTGCATATGTATACGCGGTGCCTGCCGCAATGACGCCTATTGCCCTGTCATTGTATTCGACTGTGTTTATTCCCGAGTTTTCACAATAGCTGCGCAGCCTGTCCATCCGCTCCTCGACAAAAACATGTCTTGCGCGCGCCATCGCGGGCATCATGACATTCTTGCCCACGTTCTTCTCGTAATCGCGAAGAGGTATATCGATGCGCTCCGAGGTTTCCGCAATTGAGCGCAGATGTGAGATTCGCGTCGAGAGACGGATAATGACCGGCGTATCGAATTTTTCCGAAAGCTCAAAGGCAAGCTTTGTGTATTGCAGACATTCGGATGAGTCG
Source organism: Oscillospiraceae bacterium (assembly GCA_036644375.1). Classification (GTDB taxonomy): domain Bacteria; phylum Bacillota; class Clostridia; order Oscillospirales; family Ruminococcaceae; genus CALWZE01. The sequence continues at coordinate 25,917 of JAVXQD010000003.1, read as the reverse complement.
GACGGCTCAAGCATCGGCACCTTTGACGCAATTGCGTGATGGCGGCTGTCCTGCTCGTTCTGTGACGAGTGCATACCCGGATCATCGGCAACAGCAATAACAAAGCCCCCGTTCACACCGATATACGATGCGGTATACAGCGGATCTGCGGCGACATTCAGCCCGACATGCTTCATCGCGCAAAAGCTGCGCGCACCTGCACTCGCCGCACCAAACGCAACCTCACACGCCACCTTTTCATTTGGCGCCCATTCGCTGTACATCTCGCTGTACTTTGACGCGGCCTCGGTTATTTCGGTGCTCGGCGTGCCGGGATACGCTGATATGACCCGCACTCCCGCCTCATAAAGTCCTCTGGCAACCGCATCGTTGCCCAGCAATAAGCTTTTCATCATGTAATCTCCGTCTGTATATAAATGTAATTTATGCCATACTCAAATGCCTGCCCCGACCGATATTGAAACTCGGCAGGCTTAAAACATCGTTGAATCGCACTGTTCAGTAAGCATTATTATACACTCGTGTGAAAAAATAATCAAACCGTCATTGCGGATATCCACACTCAATCCGGTTGTTATACGCCAAATCAAAGGCGCAGAATCGGATTTGATTCTGCGCCTTGTTTATACCGCAAACATAATTATGCACTTCATTGAATGCCGCTTATTTCATCAGCTCACATATTGCATTTGAAAAGCTCACGGGGTCATCAATTGACAAGCCCTCTATAAGCAATGCCTGATTATACAAAATTTCACTGTATTGTTTTATCTTGTCCTTATCTGTTTCATAAAGCTTTTTAAGCGTATCGAAAATCGGATGCTCACCGTTTATTTCAAGCACACGCTCAGCCTTTATTTTGTCCTGATTGGGCATACTGTTGAGAACCTTTTCCATTTCTATTGAAACAGCGCCCTTGCTTGACAAGCAGACCGGATGGCTCTTGAGCCTTGTGGAAAGAACAACATCAGCAACCTTGTCGCCGAGCGATTCCTTGATTAAGGAAAACAAATCCTTGCTCTCCCTTGCCTTTTCCTCATTTCCGCTCTTTTCCTCTGCCGTCTCAAGCTCAAGGTCACCGCTTGATATTGAGCGGAATTCCTTTTCATCGTATTTTGCAAGTATCTGCATAAGGAATTCATCGACATCGTCAGTCAGGAACAAAATATCAAAGCCCTTGTCGCGCACAAGCTCACACTGCGGTAAAAGAGACAGCTTGTCGGCGTTCTCACCTGCAGCATAATAGATGTATTTCTGCTCGGCGGGCATCGCGTCACGATATTCTCTCAGTGTGACAAGCTTGCTGTCGGAAGCCCTGCGGAACAACAGCAGACCCTCAAGCTGCTCGCGGTTCATTCCATATGAGCGATAGATTCCGAACTTGATTGTCAGCCCGAAAATCCCCCAGAATTTCTCGTAGCTCTCTCTCTCTTTTTCAAGCATCTCCGTAAGCTCTTTTTTTATGCGCTTTTCAAGCACATTTGCAATAAGCTTGAGCTGTCTGTCGTGCTGCAGCATCTCACGGGAAATATTGAGAGATAAATCCTCTGAATCCACAATGCCCTTGACGAATCCGAAATATTCAGGCAGCAGATCGGAACAGCGATCCATGATTTTCACGCCGCTCGAATAAAGCTCAAGACCCTTTTCAAAATCCTTTGAATAGTAATTATAGTCTGCCTTTCCCGGCACAAACAGCAGCGCCTGAAAGCTCGACGTGCCTTCGGCTTTTTGGTGGATTACGCGAAGAGGCTTTTCATAGTCGTAAAACTTCTCCTTGTAAAATGCCTCATAGTCCTCGGGTTTAATTTCCGATTTATTCTTTTTCCAGATAGGAACCATGCTGTTAAGCGTCTTTGTCTCGGTATAGGTCTCGTATTCATCCGAGTCCTCTTTTTTTCGGCTCTGCTCCATATCCATTATAATCGGATAGCGGATATAATCCGAATACTTCTTTACCAAATCCTGCAGACGATACTGGTCAAGGAACTCATCATACTTGTCATCCTCGGTGTCCGGCTTGATGTGAAGAGTAATCTCGGTACCGTGAGAATCCTTTTTGGCATCGGTTATTGTATATCCGTCGGCTCCGCTCGACTCCCACTTGAATGCCTCGTCGCTGCCGAAAGCCTTTGTCAGCACCGTAACCTTATCCGCCGCCATAAATGCCGAATAAAAGCCGACACCGAATTGGCCTATTATATCTATATCGGCTTTGTTGTCCTCCAGACTTTTTGCAAAATCAAGAGATCCGCTTCGGGCGATAATTCCGAGATTGTTGTCCAGCTCGTCCTTTGTCATTCCGATTCCGTTGTCGCATATCACAAGCGTGCGCGCTTCCTTGTCAAACGAAAGCTGAATCTTGAAATCACTGCGCGACATCCCGACACTGCCATCGGTCAGAGAACGAAAATAGAGCTTATCTATTGCGTCACTCGCATTTGAGATGAGCTCGCGCAAAAATATCTCCTTATTGGTATATATCGAGTTAATCATTAAATCCATTATGCGCTTGGATTCGGTTTTAAATTGCTTCTTTGCCATTGCTTTATCCTCCGAAAATATTGTATCTGGCACTCTATGCATTTGAGTGCTAATACAACTATACATCTCCTGCGCTGAAAATTCAAGCCCTAAATTCAGAATTTATCATAATATTCGGTATCGGAGACTTTTTTTGATTTTTAAACAAGCAATGCCGGTTTCATTTAATTTGTATTTCAGCATTCTCAAAAGACGGCATTGTTTGCATAATTGATTTTGTTAGCACTCTAACAGTTAGAGTGCTAACATTTCATATTTTATTCATATTTTGTATTTAATATATCCATATTTTAAGGTTAAGATAGGTTAAGAGCACAAAGTGCCAAGGGATGCAATCGGCACTTGCAGCTCATCAATTCCGGCACATTAGGAGGAAATAATAATGAATTCACAAAAATATACGCAAAAATCACTTGAAGCAATACAGGACGCTCAAAATACAGCAATTGAATTCGGAAATCAAATGCTTGAACAGCAGCATCTGCTGCTTGCACTTTTGACACAGGAAAACGGTCTTATTCCGCAGCTGCTTGTCAAGATAGGTGTCAATGATGACGCAGTTGAAACAGAGGTTCGCAGAATGCTCGGTGAACTTCCGCGCGTTTCCGGAGCCGCTCGCGAGGCGGATAAGATTTATGTTTCCGCCGATGTCGACAGAATGCTGGTCGAAGCGGAAAAAACTGCCGAGCGCATGCATGACGATTATGTGTCGGTTGAGCATTTGTTCCTTGCGATGCTTTCTATGCCCTGCAAGGCTATTTCAGAGCTTTTCGGAAAATTCAACATAAACAAGGACAATGTGCTCGCCGCACTCGCAACAGTGCGCGGTAATCAGCGCGTCACAACCGACACACCCGAGGGCACATACGATGCTCTCAAAAAATACGGAGATGACCTTGTCGAGCGCGCACGGCTGCAAAAGCTCGATCCGATTATCGGGCGCGACGAGGAAATTCGAAATGTCATTCGCATACTTTCCCGAAAGACAAAAAACAACCCTGTGCTGATAGGAGAGCCCGGCGTCGGCAAAACCGCAATTGCAGAGGGACTTGCACAGCGCATTGTGCGCGGGGATGTTCCGAACAGTCTCAAAGATAAAACTATTTTCTCCCTTGATATGGGCGCGCTTATCGCAGGCGCAAAATTCAGAGGCGAATTTGAAGAGCGCCTCAAGGCAGTTCTCGCCGAGGTCAAGAAGAGTGACGGCAAAATCATCATGTTTATAGACGAGCTGCACACCATCGTCGGAGCGGGCAAAACCGAGGGGGCAATGGATGCGGGCAATCTGTTAAAGCCGATGCTGGCGCGCGGAGAGCTGCACTGCATCGGTGCAACCACACTTAACGAATATCGCCAATATATTGAAAAGGATCCCGCCCTTGAGCGCCGATTCCAGCCCGTTTTGGTAAAGGAGCCGTCGGTCGAGGACTCAATTGCAATTTTGCGCGGACTGAAAGAGCGCTATTCGGTATTCCATGGAGTTAAAATCACCGACAGTGCAATTATTGCGGCTGCAACTCTTTCAAACCGCTATATCACCGACAGGTTTTTGCCCGATAAGGCTATTGACCTTGTCGATGAGGCGTGCGCGATGATACGCACCGAAATTGACTCGATGCCGACCGAGCTTGATGTGATTCAGCGCAAGATAATTCAGCTCGAAATTGAGGAGGCCGCTCTAAAAAAGGAAAAAGATAAGCTTGCTCTTGAGCGTCTTGCGGAAACACAAAAAGAACTTGCCGAAATGCGCGAGCAGTTCAAATCCATGAAGGCGCAGTGGGACAATGAAAAAGGCTCGATTCAAAAGGTGCAAAAGCTCCGTGAGCAGCTTGAAAGCGTCAATGCTCAGATTGAAAAAGCAGAGCGCGAATACGACCTCAACAAGGCGGCAGAGCTCAAATACGGAGAGCTTCCGAGGATACAAAAGGAGCTTGAAGAAAGCGAAAAGGCCGCTAATGAAATGAACGGCAAAAATACCCTTTTGAGAGATAAAGTCACCGACGAGGAAATCGCCCGCATTGTCGAGCGCTGGACGGGAATACCTGTTTCGCGGCTTATAGAGGGCGAGCGCGAAAAGCTTTTGCATCTTGATGATATTTTGCACAAGCGCGTCGTCGGACAGGATGAAGCGGTGGACTGCGTCTGTGATGCCATAATCCGCTCACGTGCCGGAATAAAGGATCCAAATCGTCCGATTGGCTCGTTCCTGTTCCTGGGGCCGACCGGTGTCGGCAAAACCGAGCTTGCCAAAGCGCTGGCGCAGAGCATGTTTGATGACGAGCATAATATTGTCCGCATTGACATGAGCGAATACATGGAAAAGTACTCGGTGTCACGCCTTATCGGAGCACCTCCAGGATATGTAGGCTACGAAGAGGGCGGGCAGCTTACCGAAGCCGTGCGCAGAAAACCGTACTCCGTCGTGCTGTTCGATGAAATAGAAAAAGCACATCCCGATGTGTTTAATATTCTTCTTCAGGTGCTTGACGATGGCAGAATAACCGATTCGCAGGGCAGAACCGTCGACTTTAAAAATACAATAATAATTCTGACCTCCAATATCGGCTCATCATATCTGCTTGAGGGCATAGATCAAAAGGGCAATATTACGCAGGAAGCGCGAGACAGCGTCATGCAGCTTTTGAAAACCTCATTCAGACCGGAATTTTTAAACAGGATTGATGAGATAGTGTTTTACAAGCCTCTTACAAAGGATAATATCAGCAAAATTGTTGTATTGCAGCTTGCCGAGTTAAATCGCAGGCTTGCCGACAAACAGATATCGTGTGAGGTGACCGAAAAGGCAAAGAACTTTATCATCGAAAACGGTTATAATCCTGTTTACGGAGCCCGTCCGTTAAAGAGATATCTCCAGCAAAAGGTAGAAACCCTTATCGGACGAAAAATTATATCCGAGGACCTGACCCCCGGCACAGTTATTACCGTGGATCTCAACGACAATGTTGAGCTGTTCTGCCATTAATCCATTCTGAATAAACTGTGTAGCTGTGTTCAGACGCCGAATTTTCGGATGTATTAAACACACAATAAAACGCCAAAAACCCGCTCTGATAACGGTTAAAACCGTTATCAGAGCGGGTTTTCAGTGTAACCTTACGGTAAACAAGCCTTATGCAACAGCCCTGCTTTAAATATAAAATTGCAGGCTATTACTCGTAAAAATGCTTGCCGTATTTTTTAAGCTCATCTGTTATGATGCCCTTATTGCGCATATTGAAGGTGCTCGCACTTGCAATAAAGCCGCCGCCCGCTCCAAGAGTATCAACTTTATGACGAGCAAACTCACGAAGCTTTTCTTCGGGAATATCATTGCCGTTCACCCAGCCCTCATCCATTCCTCCATTAATGACAAGCTTCGAGCCGTACTCGCGCTTTATCATTTCGAGGTCGTTGACTGTCTGTGCGGGGTTCCACATATCCATGCCAAGCTCCACCATAAAGGGAATATAGCGCTCGATCTTTCCATCGGAGTGCATATTGAAATAAGCCCCTCCGTCATGAACCGCATCAACTATCTTTTTCATGTTCGGAACGATAAGGCGTTTGAATATTTCGGGTGGAATAAAGCCGTCCTTGTTGAAGCCCCAGTCGTCGTGGAAGCAGATCATGTCAACCTTGTAATGGGATGTAAGCTTTTTTATAAGCTTAATCTTGTAATCGGTAATCGCATCGAAAAATTCCGCAACCAAATCCTCATCGACAATCAATGACTCGAGTGCATTCTGCATTCCGAGTGTCGAGTGCAGACGCTCAAATAGCCCGATTGAAACCCACCAGTCAGACATGCGGTTCGGGTCGTAGGATTTTGAAAGCCCTTTGGCGCTCTCTTCCCAATCAAGTGCGTCAAGATCCGGGAATTTAAATTTATCCTGCCAGCCCTCAAGTGAATCCATCATTTCTGTACCGGGCTTGACAATAGTCGCACCGATGTTTGGCTCAAAAGTCCAGAGTGCGCCAAACCAGTCCGGACCGGTCACGTTATTGTAAGAGCGCTCACACACAATGTCCGGAATGATGGGATATGTATCTCCACCTATAGGAAGATATCTGGGTTTTTTGTGCTGGAGCAAGAGCTCCATGTTTTCTCTCGGTGTAATCGGAAGCTCGGGATCAAACGGTTTTTCTCCCAGTGGAGCATTTGCAATCATCTTTCCGACTTCGGGACTTACTGTCGCCGAGATCATGTCGGCAATCAGCGGCGTCATTCCATTATAAATTCTATCTGCCATAATTTACATACCTCCGTTTTTATAAAATCAATTTTTTGACTGCGCTGCCGATTTTTGCATACGCTCTTTCATTGTTTTGTCATTTGCTGCCGCATATTCCTTGGATTTCTCTTCATTAATTTTAAATGTCGACACAAGAAGTGCGGAAAGTCCATACAAAACGCCGGCAATCAGTCCTGTCATAAACACCATTTTTATCGGTTCAGACATCGTTGCAGCCGCACCGGCATGCTGCTGATATCCCGCGTAGTACAAAATTGCAGCAACTATTGAGCCGCTCAGTGTCATTCCCACCTTCATCGGAACGGTTTGGAGCGACATTACAAACGGTCTGTTGTCTTTGCCGGTTTTAAAGAATTGATACTCACCCGCATCAAGATAAAGGTTAATTCCAACTGCACTGACTACCGAGAGCCCCAACGCGGCGATAGCGGTACAGCTTATGTAAATAATCCAATTGTCTTTTGCAAAGAAGGCCATCACAAAATATGCGGCACTTGCAATTACCGCCGACAAAATGCTTGAATTCTTCTTTCCGATTCTTCGCGCAACATACGGCCCGACAAAGAAAGCTCCTCCGCATGCGGCAAGGCTGTTAATCAGCAGCCCCGTGCTTGTCATTTTAAAGTCTCCGACAGCAAAGGTAAAGACATATCCCAGCATACCGGACAGTACAAACACACTTGTCTGACGCATAATGTCGGTCAGGAGCAAAACCCAAAGCTGACCGTTTTTCAACGATTCTCCGTACATGGTTGTCAGCTTCATGGACTGAGTTCCGCCCTCAACTTTTTTGAGATTCGGATTGTATTTGTCGTAATCTTTCGTTCCGATAAACATAAGGATTTGACCGCTGATTGCTATAATTCCGAAAATCGCCGCAACAACAGGGAATCCCTTAGTCATCTCTGCTCCGCCGAAAAGCTGAACGAGCGGCAGCGTAATCATCGAGGCTACGATATTTCCGAGTTGCATTCCCTGAACAAGCTTCGGTGTAATTGCCATGCGATTTGCCATATTCGGCCCGGAAATTTTCGCCATCAGCGAGTTGTGCACAACCACAAATATATTCATCGGCGCGCTCGTGAAGAAATACGCAACACCGATAAGAACAGCTTTGCCCGCAACACTGAGCGGTGGATTGATGAAAATCATAAATGAAGCTACTTGGACAACCGGCATGATTATCAGCAGCCATGAACGAAATTGACCGAATTTCATATTGGTCTTTTGAACAATTGCACCCGCAAACAACGATACCGCAAGATCGGCAAAGCGTGCAGCCGTTAAAGATATTGCCATAATCGCCGGCGAAATGCCCATATATTCGGTAATAAATACCGTGAGGAACAGCATTGTAAGCGCCGAGCCGATTTGATTGGTAAAATATGCCGTGAAAAACAGCCATGGCACTTTTTTGTTGATTGTTACCTGTGAATTACCCATTTTTTAATTCTCCCCTATAAGCATTTTTTCTATTTTGCCGGCTGACGATAATCTGTTATTTAACCTCCTTGATTAGTGTTCAGCCATGCTATTTATTAGATTATACACTGATATTGCCAATATGACAATTATTTCTGTATAATTTGTTATTATAATTATCTTGTTACGCTGTTACTCAGTTAAATAAAACTATATCCTTTTCCTATTAGTTTAAAATTATTATGCATATGGTTATTTTTTTTTATTCATGAAATATCTATTGTTATTTCTGCCTTATTGTTGTAAAATCACTCAAGCGTATAAAATAATACGCAGTATATAGAAGACATAGAAAGGGAATTAACATGAAAAAGATTCTTGCACTTATCCTTGCACTTGTACTTTGCTTTGCACTTGTCGCTTGCGGCAATAAGCCTGCCGAAACACCGGCAGAAACACCGGCAGAGACACCTGTTGCCGAAGCACCTGCTGAGACACCGGCCGAGAAGCCTGCTGAAGCACCTGCCGAGACACCGGCAGAAACACCTGCTGACACAGCTGAAAAGCCCGCAGAAACACCTGCCGAAACACCTGCTGAGAAGCCGGCCGAGAAGCCTGCTGCTTAAGTGCGTTTGACGCAGTTATAGCTTTTAAATGCAAGTGCGGATTTATTTGTAATTCGCATGTAAACAACAAAATCGCCCTTGAAGTCACAGACTTCAAGGGCGATTTTGTCTTGTTTTATTATACTTGCTTTTTCAACTGTCTGCGTCAACCGGCAATGCAGCGCACAGTCCGATTACCGTAAGGCCGAATCAAAAGCTCGTTATTTCTGTCGGTTTACAGCATTATACTAAAGAAAAGCTATATCGGGTTGTCTCATCAAAGCTATCACCTTTTTTGAGTACGGGAGCCGGCTCAAAGCCGCAGGCAAGACCGTTCGGAAAGAATTGAGTCTCAAGACAAACAGCATCGCGCTCTGAATAACAAATGCCGTTTTTTCCCCTGCGCTCGGTCAAAAAGTTTGCACTGTATACCTGAATTCCGGGCAGCGTAGTTGAAACCGTCATATCAATTCCGCTTTGCGGACATGTGAGCATTGCCGCTGCAAAATTCTCTCCTCGTTCGCTTAATATATAATTATGGTCATATCCGCCCGCATTTTTAAGGTTTATATCATCCATATTTATGTCACGTCCGGCACTCTTTGGCAACGTAAAGTCCATCGCCGGACAATCTGCGGTGTCGACAACTCTGCCTGTGGGCAGGCAATTGCTGTCATTTTCACAAAAGCTGTGCGAATTCACCCACAGCACATGCTCAAGTGCCGTACCTCCGCCGTTAAGGTTAAAATAGCAGTGATTGGTCAGATTAATTACAGTATCCGCGTCCGTATCGGCTGTGTAATGAATTGAAAGCTCGTTATTTTCGCTCCACCCGTATCTAACGCAAACATTCAGATTTCCGGGATACCCCTCTTCACCGTCGGGAGACAGGCGCGAAAATGAAACCCCGGTTTCATCCGTGTGTGCTTGCCAGATATATTTGTCAAAACCCCTTATTCCGCCGTGAAGATGATTCGGGCCGTTATTGCATGCCACGCTGTATTTTTTGCCGTTCAGCTCAAATTCGCCATTGCCTATGCGATTTGCATGCCTGCCGACAACTGCGCCTAAGTATCCGTCCTGCTCCTCATATTCGGCTATGCTATCATACGAAAGGCAGACATCTACCGGACTTAATAAACGATTCGGAACGCAAATTGATTTAAGCGTGCAGCCATAATCCAAAACTTCAATATATGATCCGCAGCAGTTCGTCATCCGAAACAAACTCACTTCTTCACCGGTTTTTAATTTTCCGAAGGATTCTTTTGTTATTGTAATCATAATAACTGCTCCTTAAAATGCTATATCTTTGCAAGCTTAGCATACTGTAGTTTTAACGACGGATACAACTCTTTGTATATTTCATAGTATTCCTCGTATTTTTCAGTATTTTGCTTGTCAGGGATTTCATTGGAATCGGCCCTCACAATCAATTCACATGCCTGCTGTACGGAGGAATATACACCCGTTCCCACTCCTGCGAGAATAGCGACGCCGAGTGCAGGACCTTCCTTTGTGGATGACACTGTTTTCACTGTGCAGCCATATACATCCGCGAGAATTTTTCTCCAAAATGCACTGCGGGCTCCGCCTCCACACGCCATCATTTCATTTGGGGCAATGTCCATCTCTTCAAAAACATCAAGACAGCTTCTCTGTGAAAATGCAACTCCCTCCATGACCGAGCGAATAAGGTCTCCCTTTTGGTGCATGGCACTCAGTCCGATAAATGCTCCGCGGGCTTTTTCATCGAGGATAGGTGAGCGCTCACCCATTAAATACGGCAAAAACAGAAGCCGATTCGCGCCAATAGGCGACTCCGCTGCAAGCTTGTCCATCAGCACATACGGGTCAACATCTTCCTTTGCACCGTCTGTAATTTCCTTTTCGCAAAAGGTATCGCGAAACCATCTCAAGGATAGCCCCGCCGCCAGAGTACAGCTCATAACTGTCCATGCCTTCGGCACTGCACTGCAAAAAGTGTGAACACGGCCTTTGGGATCAATCGTCACTTTGTCGGAATGTGCAAATACGACTCCTGATGTTCCGAGAGTGGTAAACGCCTTTCCGCTGCTCACAACACCTGTTCCTATTGCTGCCGCAGCATTGTCTCCTGCCCCTCCCACAACCGGTGTTCCCGCTGCGAGCGCACAGAGCCCAGAGGCGCTCTGCGTTACATATCCTGTAATTTCGCACGATTCATACATTTTTCCAAGCAGCTTTTTATCAATGTCAAGTGCATTCAGTATTTCATCGGACCAGCATCGATTCGGCACATCAAGCAGATTCATGCCGGACGCGTCCGAAACCTCGGTCGCAAATTCTCCCGTTAATTTATAGCGTATATAATCCTTGGGCAAAAGGATATGGCGGCATCTTACGTAATTTTGCGGTTCATGCTTCCTGACCCACAGAATTTTGCCTGCAGTGAATCCCGTCAGAGCCGGGTTGGCTGTTATTGCAAGCAGCCTGTCCCTGCCGACCGTTTCGGTAATTTCCGCACACTCCTCTGCCGTGCGTCCGTCGCACCATATGATTGAATTGCGTATTACCTCTCCGTTCTCATCAAGCATTACAAGCCCGTGCATCTGGCCGGATATGCCAACGCCCCTGATGTCTGACGGATTCACACCGCTGCCCCTGACGACCTCGGACGTTGTCCGGCATACGGCATTCCACCAATCATCGGGTCTCTGCTCTGCCCAACCGTTTTGCGGCTGAAGCATGGGGTATTCCACCGTATTTGAGGCAACAGCTGATCCGTTCTTGTCAAATAGTACTGTTTTTGTGCCCGAAGTTCCGACATCTATTCCAATCAAATATTCCATTTATATACCCCACTGTGCATATTTTAATTCCATTATACAACATTTTTCATTTCTTTCAAATCCAAAAAATATTTGTCTTTTAAAAGCTATGACCTCTGTTTTTCTTTCGGGTGTTACAGAATACTGACTGTGCCTTTGGTATGCGTGTTTTCAGCCTAAAGCGATATCCATAACCATCATCACCGCAAAGCCAGTTAGTGCAAATATTGCCATGACATCCTTTTTTGGATTTGATTGACTCTCCGGAATAAGCTCTTCTACAACAACATATATCATCGCGCCCGCAGCAAACGCCAGCAAGTATGGCAGAAGAACCCGAACCTTGAGTACAAGCAGTGCGCCTAAGAATCCCGCAATGGGTTCAACAACTGCGCTCAGCTGGCCGAAGAAAAAGGCTTTTGGGCATGACATCCCCTCTCTTCGAAGAGGAACGCTTACCGCTGTGCCCTCAGGAAAATTTTGAAGCCCTATTCCAAGCGCAAGCAGATATGCCGCTGTGGGGGTTGCACCGTCCAACCCATATGCAAGTGAACCGAAGGCCACGCCCACCGCCAAGCCCTCGGGAATATTGTGCAGGGTTATTGAAATAATCAGCATTAGGCATCTCTTAATCCCACTGTTACCCGCCGATGCTGCTTTTGATTTTTTTGCTTCAATTACCCCGTAAACCTTATCGCCCGCAAACAGCAGCATTCCGCCGCCGAAAAAGCCGATAGAGAGAGTCAGCCATGGCACAAGTCCCAAATTTTCTGCCATAGTCTCAGCCGGTGACAGCAGTGAAAAAAAAGAGGCCGCAAGCATAACTCCTCCGGCAAATCCAAGCATAGCATCCATAAAGCTTTTATTTATATTCTTAAATGCAAAGACCACCGCCGCACCGAGCGCTGTTACCGCCCATGTGAAAATCGTAGCCACAAGAGCCTGAACAGGATAATCAAGTCCGGCTAAATAGTCCATTAGTCTCACTCCCATCAATACGCCTTAGCCATAATATGAATTCAGGCTGAAAGTGTTCTAATACCGGCAGCATAGGCCCTAATAGACGGACGGACAACAAAAAAGCGCCGATTCGGCAACTTTCGCAAAAGGGCAACATAATATTACGGAAGGGAGTTGAAATTTATGCTTTTGGACACCATTATTGCAATTATTCAAAACTTTCTGTTTTTCACCTTGCAGATTTCCTCCGGCAGCTTTCCAAAACCATTAACATCAAGCGAGGAGCGCGATTGCTTTGAACAGATGTCAACCGGTAACGATTCGGCACGCAGCAAAATCATCACACACAATCTCCGACTTGTGGTTCATGTGATTAAAAAGTATTATACATCGCCCGCAGATCAGGAGGACTTGATCTCTATCGGCACAATCGGTCTTATAAAAGCCGTTGACTCTTTTAACTACAAAAAAGGAACAAAATTTGCAACATACGCGGCGCGTTGTATTCAAAATGAGATATTGATGCAGTTTCGCTGCGCAAAGAAGACCCGCAATACGATATATATTTCAGACCCTATTGAGCAAACAGAAAGCGGCGGCGCGCTCACCATAATGGATATTCTAAGCGACGATCATGACCTTGCCGAGGAAGCGGAGCTGAAGCAGGAACTTGAGAAAGTCGGTATTGCAGTGAACAAATACCTTTCCGCTCGGGAAAAAGCCATTATTGATATGCGGTATGGCTGTAACGGCAGGCTGCCCATGACACAGCAGCATGTCGCCGACACGATGGGCATTTCACGCTCATACGTATCCAGATTGGAAAAAAAGGCATTAGAGAAGCTGAGGTCGGAATTCGAAAAAACAAGGAGATAGCAAAAAAATCGATTGCCTTATGATTGCAATCCACAATAAGCGACTATCAATTTATAGTACCGGAAAATTATTTCATGCTTGCTTAAATTTTGACATTTATATTTAAAATACCGCCCATCTCTCTTTGCGCGGAGCCAAACTATAATATTAAATAATTCCTCTATTCTGTATGAAGCGGTTCCGCGTTGACCATGGTTTTCTTAAATTCGGTCGGAGACAGACCTGCGGCTTTTTTGAATACAAAAGAGAAATACTGCGGGGATGTAAAACCCAAGCTTTCTGATATCTCGCTGAGCTTCATCTGCGAGTTATACAATAGATATTTTGCACGCTCAATCCGTTTGTTCTCTATGTATGGCATGAGGTTTTCGCCCATTTTTTCTTTAAAAATGCGGCAGAGATAGCTTTTGTGCGTGTGCAGCTTTTCGGCAAGATAGCTAAGTGAAATATCACTTGTATACTCCTTCTCTATCAGACTTAACGCCGCTGAAATAATACTCTCCCCACCCTCCGGTTCATCGGATGAAACAAGCTTCATAAGTACTGTCTTGAAAAACTGTGCCATAATTTCACTGCTCTCCATGCGATTTATCTCATCAAGGTTCAAGTGCATTTCATTTAGTATCTCACTTTGTGAAAATCCCTTTGACTGTGACAGTGTTATTAGCATAGACCACATTTTTATATTTATATATTTATAGTAGTTTACATCCGCAAATCCGCTTGAAAGCTCAGACGAATATAATTTGCCGACGAACTTCAAGCATGTTGCGTTATCATTGTTGCTGAGTTCTTCGATGCGCTTGAGCAGATAGTCAATTCGTTCAAAGTTCAGCATGTTCTTTTTAATGGAAATGCTGTTGAACATTATGGTTTTATCAAATCCCTCAATGACCCGCATGTTAACAGCCTCTCTCGCTTCCTTACAGGCTGACACAAGATTGACAACAGAGCTAATCGGGTCAGAAGCCCCTATCGTTATCATGCCAAGCTTCATTCTCCGCGCAGCGACACGAATGGCATTAGCTTTTGAAACTGTATCGTTTATGTAGTAAAGCACAGATACTGTTTCCGGCGCCTCGCTGAGCAAATAGATAATGTCCTTTTGTACGAAACACATAGCAGAGCAATTTACACTTCTCGCAAATGCTTCCAGTGTACCGACAAGCTCTTGTTCACCGCGCTCGAAAACAAGCTTATCATACTCGTCTATGGCAATGGCAAATACGGCGGAATATTTTGAAGGCAACGCTGTGTTTTCCGTGGGAATTCCTTCGGAAGCCTTCTTTAAAATTTCACTTAATCTACTTTCCGCTTGTTCGGTATTGCTTTGTTTGGCCTTTTGCGGAGAAACTGAACATAAAATCGCCTTAAGCTCATTTTCGGTAATCAGATCCTTTATTATATAATCATCTACGCCAAATCTAAGCGCTTTTTGTGCGTAATCGAATTTTTCATGACATGATATAACAACAATCCGCTGATTCGGTTTTGTTTTTCTCAAAACAGATATAAAGTCAATTCCATCCATAATCGGCATTTCAATATCTGTAAAAACTATGTCAAACGCAGTTGCGCTGCACAACTGCAACGCAACTGCACCATTTGACGCAAGTACAGGTGGTTCATACCCGAGTTTCTCCCACTCAACCTGATTTTTAAGCATTTCACGCGCTGTAAATTCGTCATCGACTATTAATGCTCTGAGTTTATTCAAGACAATCCTCCTCATGCTTTATCGGTATCGAAAATCCAACTATAGTTCCTTTTCCCCTCTCGCTGTAAACCCCCAATTTCGAGCTTATTCCATAGCATAGCTTAAGCCTGTCATTTATATTTGTCAGTCCTATATTATTAAATCCTTTTTTGCTTTCAAACAGCTCTGCCATCTTTTCCTCGGGAATCCCGATTCCGTTGTCGGCTACCGAAACAAACAGCCTGTCTGCTATACAACATGACCTAACTGATATCGTGCATTTCCTTCCACTTGGAAATATGCCATGCAACAATGAATTTTCAACCAGCGGCTGTAAAATTAATTTCGGCAGCATACATTCGAGTGTGTCGGAATCAATCTCCAGCTCAAGCTCAAACATATCTTTATAGCGATATTCCATTAAATGTGCATATGCTTTTAGAAAGGATATCTCCTGCTGCATCATCACCTCATCGTGTAAATTGCTGAGTGTTGCACGTAAAAGCTGATTAAGCGACTGCACAAATTTTCTTATCTCATCGGTTCTGTTTTCCATTGCAAGATAGCTGATAACATTTATAGTGTTGTATAAAAAATGAGGACTTATCTGCTGTTGCAGTGATTGAATCTGATATCGCAGCGCAGTTACCTCTGCGATTTTCTTTTCTTCCTGTTCAATATATATTGTTTCGATATTCGTTTCAATACTGTCAATCATATTGTTGAAACCGTGTATTAGCTGCTCAACCTCACCTGACGCTTTTATCTCAAGCTTATTAGGCATAGTGCCGGATTCGAATATTTGCATTGCCGTTCCCATTTTTTTAATTGGGCTTGTTATTCGCTTCGAAATAGAAAGAGAAAGTACAATTACCATTAAAACACCGACAACTCCGAATGTTCCCACCATAATATTGAGCAGTCTCGCACTTGAGGTTATTGATTTAATTGATGCTACACCAACCATATGCCAATCGGGATATGTCGGCATGGAATAGTGAAAATATGCATACTCATCATATTTTGTTTCCATCGAACCATATTTATTTTTACTGAAATCGACTGCAAATTTAAGCGTCATCTCATTCTTATCATAGCTTTTGCTGCTGTAAATTACATTTCCCGACCCATCAATTATGTAAAAATAGTCAAACTGGGCATCTATAAGTGCAGATCTATCCTCAAAAAGCATGTCCTTACTTATGTTAAGCTGAACATATCCATAAGCCTCCATGTCCGGGCGATCGCGCAGTACATGAAAGTAACTCAGCTGTGTGTTGTAATTTGGATTGTTCTCCTTGTTCTTAAAAGGAAACGCATGTGGAAATGAAAAAATCTCCTCTCTTTTGGATGTTATGAAGCGATTGAATCCCGTAGCAGCTTGCATAGCAGAAATATCAGCCTCGAGCACAAACGGAAAATTAATTACATTTTTGTTCGCTGTAATAAGCACCACCGATTTTAATCCGTACATGTATAGTTCATTGAGCGTTGTCGCAGTTTCATCGTTCAGATTTCCTTCTTCCAGTGATTCCTTTACAAACGTATCCCTGCGAAGTCCTTGTGCCAGCTTGCGCAGGTCATTCACCCTGCTTTCTATCGATCCGGATACGGTCTCAAGTGTACTTCTCATTATCTCGGTTTTTTGCTCGGTAAATCGATTTGAAAAAACACCCGCAACAGCAATTATGATGCAAAAAATAATTGCTGTAAGCAAAATCGAAAAGCTGCATGTGATCTGCGAGTTAATTGTTTTAAATTTAAACATAGTCTTTTCCTTTAAACGCATTTACAATCGATTTACCATACCTTGCAACTATTTAGATTTTAACACAAAGCGACAGATTGATACTTCTAAATTTCCTTCTTCATGTTTGTACAATATTGCATATCTTAATATATATATCTTATTAAATGCCCAAAAATGGAACACCTTTTGGCATTCCATTTTTAGACAAATTTTATTTAGATTACTCTGCTTGATCTTTCATTATTTCAACATAATCGTCCGCCGTAATCATAACCGCCGGTGTACGTGTGTCCATCGGCAGTTCTTTGCCGTTGACAATTGAGTTCATAAGGTTTTCTGCCGAATACGAACCGATATCAACATAATTGATAAATGCTGTTGCCTTAAATGCCGAGCCACCCTCTTTTTTGAATTCAAGCTTTGCAAGATATCCGCCGATGCCAATAACAACCGCGTCCTTGTCCATTCCGGCTTGCTCCAAAGCTCTCGTAGCACCCGCCGCTCCCTCATCATTAATTGCCATTACTACCCATTTTTTGATTTCCGGATGTGCTGTAAATGTTGCAGCCGCTTGATCAAATGCCTCGTCTTGCGGTCCTGTATAGTCTACACGCCACATGCGATTTTCAGGCCAATCCGGGAATTTAGCCATCCATGCTTCCTTAGCTCCATCTGTGCGGGGCACACAGGAGGAAACTGTGTCGGCAGCAAGAAGCAGAACACCCGTATCCTCACCTGTCATTTCATTGTCTGTCGCATATTTTGCAGCCCATTCGCCGCACGCCTTACCAATTGCCAATGCGTCGATACCGACATACGGCGCAATGAAGGTTCCGCTCTCGTCCATTAAAGCGTCATCACACGCAACAACAGGAATTCCCGCGTCTTTACACTTTTGTACAACCACCTGTGAAAGCTTCTGGTCAGGCGGGCATGTCAGAATTCCCGCAACTCCCTGCGTTATTGCATTATCAATTGCCTGTAGATAAAGATCCGGATCAAGCTTTACGTCAATGTACATGAAATCACTTGCTCCCATTTCAATGCACTTTGCTTTTGCCGCTTCACCCTCGCCGATAAACCACTGTTGGTCTCCTGATTTGTAGATTCCCGCTATTACAATGTCTTCCTTAGGTGCTTCGGCAGGCTTCTCGCCATCGACAGGCTTTTCTGCCGGTGTGCTTGCACAGCCGGACAGCATCCCAGCTGTCATAAGAACTGCAAGTACCAATGCTAAAAACTTTTTCATTTTTATTTCCTCCATTTTTTTATTGTAAAAGACTATACGTCTTTGCAATCTGTTATTAACCACGCTTTTTAGAGCGCAGATAGTCAAATGAAAGTGCAATGAGAAGTAATGCTCCTTTTGCGACATATTGCCAGAATGACTGAACATTAACTATTGTAAGTCCGGTGTTAAATCCTTGAAGAATAAGTAGTCCAACAAAAGCGCCAAGCAATGAGCCATGCCCACCGCTCATTGCAACTCCGCCCAGTATTGCAGCTGTAATTCCGTCAAATTCAAGTCCCACACAAGCCTGCGGCTGTCCTGTGTTCATCCTAGCTGCGAGAATTATTCCTCCAATAGATGCCAGAACGCTCATGTTGATAAACAGAGCAAACGTCGTGCCCTTGGTGGATATTCCCGCAAGGCGGGCAGCAACCGGATTGCCGCCTACTGTGTATATATTGCGCCCGAAGCGGGTGCGGGTTAACACGATGTAGAAGATAACGAAAATCATCACCATAAAGAATATCGGAAATGGTATTCCGAGAACATTTTTCGTACCCATACCTAACAGAAACTTGTCTGTTATTAGAATGCTCTCCCCACCGGAAATTATATAGCAAAATCCGCGTACAATTGACTGCGCCGCCAATGTAACTATAAATGGACTTATGTTAAGTTGTGTGACAAAGAATGCATTAAATGCACCTATTACAACGCCAATACAAACGACTGCTACTATTACTATACCTATAGAATATCCCGAGCGAAGCATAATTGCTGCAATTACTCCGGCGAATGCCGCCGTTGAGCCCGGAGATAAATCCATAAGGCCGCCAATCAGCAGCATGGCTTCTCCCACGCATATAAGCCCGGTTAGCGACGCCGCCGTAAATACGTTGCGCAGATTGCGCATGGTAAAGTAGTTTGGATTTATTAATGAGAAGAGCGCGACAACTATTATCAGTGCGACAAACAATCCGATGCTGTCAGACTTCAAAAAATGCCTTAACCCGCGTACAAGCTTTCCCTGTTTATTCTGATTCTGTGATTTCTCCATGAATCAGTTACCTCCGTCTTCTTCTTTTTCAAGCATTGCCCACGACAGTATTTCGCTTTCTGTCGCATCTTTATGGCTAATTTCGGCCGTAAGTCTGCCATCCTTAAGTACGATAATCCTGTCCGAAAGGCCTATCACCTCCGGAAGCTCAGAACTGATAAATATGACTGCAATACCCTGTTTTGCAACCTTGCAAATCATACTATATATCTCACTTTTAGCTCCAACATCAATACCCTTCGTCGGCTCGTCAAGAATGATGATTTTGGGATTCATCGCCATCCATCTTGATAGGATTACTTTTTGCTGATTTCCGCCTGATAGATTTAGTACCCGTTGCTCTGTTGACGGAGTTTTGATATTGAACTCTTTTACAGACTCATTTACAAGCTTCCGCTCATTTGGGAAATTTATAAATCCATATTTCGTCAGCTTGTCAAGCACTGCAAGGCTGACATTTTCGCGTACATTTTGAATCAAAAACAGACCTTCAAGCTTTCTGTCCTCAGGAGTCAGCCCAATTCCCGCTTTCATTGCATCCTTAGGCGAGCGTGGCAAATACGGTTTGCCGAACAGCTTCATCTCTCCGCCTGTGATTTTATCAGCCCCGAAAACCGCTCGCGCGACCTCTGATCTACCCGCACCCGCCAGTCCGGAAAGTCCCACAATTTCTCCCGCTCGAATTGAAAATGAAATATTGTTTAGCTTTTCATTGCTGATATTGTTAAGCTCAAGAACCACATCGCCGAATTCGGTGTTTCGTTCAAGGTTATTAAAAACATCTCCGATGTCTCGTCCGACCATCAAATTGATAAGCTCAGATTCGTTTGTCTTTTCAGTTTCTTTAACTGCCATTATCTGACCATCCTTGAAAACAACCACTCGGTCAGTCAGCTCAAAAATTTCGCTCATTCGATGGGACACGTATATAATTGCTTTGCCATCTGCTTTTAGTTTTCTGATGATATTGAAAAGAACCTTAATTTCCGAGTCGGTAAGCGGGGCAGTTGGTTCATCAAAACAATAAACCTCAGCCTTACGTGCATACGCCTTCATGATTTCCACCATTTGCTGATATGCAACCGATATTTTTTTCAATGGTACAGCCGGCGAAATAGGAAGTCCAAATTCGTCGATTATCCTTTGAGCCTTTGCGTTTAACTCCTTGTAATTGATAAAACCTTTTTTTGTCGGAACCCGACCTAAAAAGATATTCTCGGCAACAGATAAAAACGGTGCAAGCTGGCGTTCCTGATAAATAACGCTGATTCCTGCCTTAATCGCTTCGTTGGGGTTAGAATACGCTGCTTTTTTACCTTCAATGAAAATCTCACCGCTTGTAGGCTGATAGTCTCCATTTAAAATTTTGAGAAGCGTAGATTTTCCCGCCCCGTTTTCTCCCAAGAAAGCAACAATCTCACCTTTGTTAACCGAGAAGCTAATTGAATCCAGAGCCTTCACTCCGGGAAATTCCATATTGATGTTTCTGAATTCCAAATAGGACGGCATAACTTCGCCTCCACTGATTATTTGTGACAGCCTTGAGTGTTCCCAATGCCATTTTGATATAGTGCAAGTATACTTGCACATCACTGCAAATAAAATATTAAATATTGACCATTAGTTTGGATTTATTAACCTTTAGAACGCATGGTTTTTATGGTTTCCTAAAAGGTGAACTTGTTGTAAATTCAGGTCAATATTTCGTATTGTCGCCTATAATACAGTTTGCTATGCTTTGTTTAAACATAATAATAAACGTTAATCGGAGGTATCAATTATGACAGGCAGAGAACGTTACCTTAATGTATTTAGCGGCATACCAGTCGACAGAATGCCTGTGTCTCTTTTCATCCAAGATCAGGGACACCTTTTAAATCAGCTATACCCTCAAATATCGGCATATGATTATGATGGACTTCAAAAGGCATCTGTAGATTTTCAGCGAGAAATGGGTGCTGACGTTTTTCTTAGGATTTTATTTGATGAAGAGCTTCCACCTCATGTGTTGTTCGGCGGTGTTAATATATCTCAACAAACAGATAGTTGGAAGATAAATACCATTGAGAGCTCTAAGGGTTCAACCACTCTATTGGCTTCAACCATTACCACTCCGGATGGGGTGCTCACTCAGGAATTTTCTATATTTAAGCTATACGACCAAACTCTGATGTTCGCTTGCACCAAAAAGCCTGTAATTACAGAAGAGGACCTGGATATTGTCATTAAACATGAGCCCAAAATGAATCCCAAATTCCCTGCTTCAATAAAATCCCGTGTACAGCGCATGAAAAAATATGTCGGTGATGATGGAATACTTGGCGCATGGATTCCATACGGGCCATTCAACAATGCCTCACACCTTATCGAACTTGAAGAGCTGTACTCCCTGTTCCTGTCGGATTCCGAGTTTTTTGAAAAGCTTATGTCGTTTAGTCTTGACCGTTTTAAGGATTACGTAGCTGCCTATCAGGATACTGAGCTTGATGCCTATTTTGTCGGTGGCAATGTTCCCGGAGGGTTCATGGGCAAATCAAATTATGACAAATATGCGCTCCCCTATGAAAAGTCATATATAGATTTATGTCAGCAGACCGGCAAACCCTGTATCTACCACAACTGCGGCTCAATTATGCCCTTGATTGAATCCTATAAGGATTTGGGCTCACGCATAATTGAACCTTTTTCCCCAAAGCCTCTCGGTGACACGGATTTACAAAAGGCAAGTAACGTCATTAATGGCAAATATATTATGATATGCGGCGTTGATCAGGTAAATATAATCCAAAATGGTACAGTCGCCGATGTAATAGACGCAACTATTCGCACT
>JAVXQD010000003.1:0-3832 GCA_036644375.1 Oscillospiraceae bacterium | reverse complement strand
CAAAGCGGTTGTAATATAATACAAAATGCAGATTTCTTTGAATATGGCACACCCGTAGAAAACATAAAAGCTTTTGTAGACACCGCAAAGGCATATGGTAAATATTAATGCATTATTCTGAAACTTCATTCAAAGGAATTAAGGCACATGAACTTTCAGATGGCAATCTGTCTCTAAAGCTAACTGATTTCGGATCGAAAATTCAAAGTATCAAGTATTTTGGTAAAGAAATGCTCTGTCAAAATATTTTATCGGATAAGTACAGACTTTCAAAATATGGAGATAATTTTGAAAATGGTGAGCTTTCGGGATTTGATGAAATGTTTCCCAACATCAGCGCAGGCAAATATCCTGATGACCCATGGCGCGGCAGACTTTTACCTGATCACGGTGAAGTCTGGTCGCGCATTTGGGAGAGCAGTTTTAATGGACTGCAACTGAACTTTATCATCGACGGGATTTGCCTTCCTTATCGCTTGCAAAAAAGTATTTCGATTTCCGATGATGCAATAAAGCTTAATTATTGTGTGAAAAACTTATCTGATTCTCCAATAAAATTTATCTGGGCAGCACATCCGCTATTCGTAATTGAGGATGAAATGCAGCTTGAGATTTCCTGTTGCTCAGCTATTATGAACGTACATAAAGGGCAACGATTTCTTGGTGATTACGGAGAGATTCACACCTGGCCAATATCCAACGAAGGCCATGATATGCGAATTTTAAGCTCACAAAACAAATGTTGCAACAAGTATTATGTCACTGCCAAGCTTAGCGAAAACACATCGCGCCTGATATATCCCTCCGGAATAACCGTAGAGATCAAGGCACCTGCAGACAGAGTTCCGTATATCGGTGTGTGGACAGATGAGGACGGCGCAAATATGAAATGCGTCGCTCCTGAACCATGCACCGGGGCGTATGACACCCTGGAAAAAGCAAATGAGCTAAATTGCATCTCGCAAGTCGAGCCATATGAAATTTATAAGTGGCAACTTGAGATTCGATTCTTCTCATAGCATATAATATCAGCTCTTTCAGTAACTCACTAAAACACACACAGATTAGGGAAATAGTATGAATTCAAGAGAACGCACTTTTACTGCACTTGCACATGAAGAGCCGGACAGGCCTCCAATATCCGCAACATATACCCCTGAGGCTGTCAAGATTTTACGCAAGGCCTTCAAAAAAGACGAAGAATATCTTGGCTATGTAATGGGAAACGATCTTATAAAAACAACTGTCGGAATCGAAAATAGTTATTACATGTATGATACTCCTACCTACACTTGTCCATTTGGCGTTGAGTGGAGAAATGTTGAAAACAATACCGGCGCATATACGGAAATTGTCGGCGGAGCTCTCCGCAATGATACTGACGGAGATAAAATGCGCTCCTACAGAATTCCGGATCCGGATAATCCTGAGCTTTACAAAGATATACAAGAAGCCGTTCAAAAATATGGCAAGGAAAAATTCATCATAGGGTCTTGCCAATGCTCAATTTTCGAGACCGCATGGTATCTGCATGGCATGGAAGATATGCTTTATGACATGGCTGCCGATGAGGATTACACCAACGAGCTTTTTGACAAAATCATGCAATTTCCGCTAAAAGCAGGCCTACATATGATTGAGAGCGGCGCGGACATGATTTGGTTGGGAGATGACATTGCAACCCAGCGCAATATGATGATTTCTCTTCCAATGTGGCGCAAATATCTCAAAAATCGTTATGAGTATATTTTTTCCGAATTTAAAAAAGCAAAAAAAGACATTTCTATAGCTTATCATTCATGCGGAAATTGCAGCGATGCTCTTGACGAATTGGCTGATATCGGTCTGGACGTAATTAACCCAATTCAGCCTCTTGCAATGAGTCCTTATGAAATAAAAAAAAGATATGGCAAACGGCTTACGCTATTTGGCGCAATAGACGTTCAAAATCTCATGCCCTTCGGCACTAAGGACGAAATTGTTTCAACGGTAAGGGATTATAAAAAATTTTTGGGTGCTCAGGGTGGATATATTTTGTCACCTGCGCATCATATCCAATCTGATACAAGTCTTGAAAATATAATTGCGTTCTACGAAGCAGCAAAGGAACCTACCAAATACGACCGCCAATACTGCCAATAATGATTTTGTAAATTTAAGGAGCTTAATTATGACATCAAGGGAGCGAGTAATCGCAGCAATCAATCATCAGCAGCCGGATCGTTGCCCAATTGATTTGGGTGGTTGCGGTCAAACCGGCATGAACGTCAGCACCATGTATCGCCTTCGCAAGGCTCTTGGGCTCGATGACCACAGGCTCAAGGTTATAGAACCTTTTCAAATGCTCGGCGAAGTCGAGGAGGATTTGCGCAAAGCTGTGCATAGCGATGTAGTGGGTCTTTGGAACACGGGTAACATGATGGGCTACAAAAATGATAATTGGAAGCCATGGGATATGGATGACAAAACCCCTACTTATATGGGCGGCGGATTTGAATATGATGTCAATGAAAAGGGAGACAAAATGTTCTACTGCTGTGGTGACCGCACAGCACCATACAGCTGCTGTATGCCGAAAAACGGATCATTTTTTGACAATGTAGCCCATACCACCGAAGCTTTCGATTGGGATATAGATGAAGCGGATTTAACTCCTATATCCGACTACAAGGAAGATTTTGCTGTTGCAACAGATGAAGATGCCCGTTATTGGGAAGAAGAATCAAAAAGACTTTACAGTGAAACCAATTATGCAATTATGGGTGTGCTTGGCGGCGCAGGTCTGGGTGATGTCGCGACTATACCGGGACCAACAATCAGAAATCCAAAGGGAATTCGCACGATTGAGGGCTGGCTGACCGCACACGCAATGTTTCCGGATTATATCAGCGAAATCTTTGAGTATCAAACCGACATAATGTTAAAAAATCTTGAGATATACAAGCAGGCTGTCGGTGAGCGTATTAGTATATGTTGGATCTCCGGTACAGACTTCGGAACTCAACAGGGATCCTTTACCGGAATTGATTCTTTTCGCAAGCTCTATAAGCCGCATTACACAAAAATAAATAATTGGGTACATACGCACACCGGATGGAAAACTTTTTATCACACTTGTGGGTGCATAAACAGCCTGCTTGACGATCTTGCGGAGATGGGAGTTGATTGTCTGAATCCTGTACAACTCAATGCCATGGAGGCAAAAGGAATGAGTGCTCAGCGCTTAAAAGATGAATATGGAGACAAATTCACCTTTTATGGCGGCGGCGTAGACACACAGAAAACTCTTCCGTTCGGAACTCCTGATCAGGTTCGGGAAGAGGTTGCAAAGCGTGTTGAGATATTTAATAAAGGCGGTGGATTTATATTCAACACCATACATAATGTAGTATCGAATGTTCCTGTCGAAAATTTAATCGCTATGTACGAAACTGTAATCGGTACAAAAATTAAGTAGGTTAATGCAAAAATCCAACAACCGAAAAGGCCACAACAAATTCACCGGATTTTAGTTTGAATTTAAAAAGTTAATATTTCTACTAAATAAAACTTAAATGGCTATGCTCCTACCCTAATGTAATGGTAGCATACAAATTCGGCAAAATAATCACAGTGTTGAAAAAATCTCATATAAGGCAGCATTATGATCCTAAGCCGATTAAGCAAGATATTAGCCGCATTTTCCTTGATATCGTGAGCTTAGCAAAGAATTAAATTTAGAATTGTGGTACAGCGCAGTTTCAAGGCAAAGTAAAACCCCGCAAACGCCCTAAATTAGGGGGTTTGCGGGGTTTTGTGTGTGGCGCCCACTGTTGGACTCGAACCAACGACC
>JAVXQD010000002.1:0-122132 GCA_036644375.1 Oscillospiraceae bacterium | reverse complement strand
AATGTTCAGAACTCATACCGTCGTTTAAATCTATTGCAAAACAACATAACCGCAAGCGGGATAATTGTCAACACAGAGAGCCGTCCCTTGTGCTCAAGGACGCCATCATCAACGCACGCAACGAGACGGTCATAGAAAAGAGAATATTCAGAGAGCTTTGAACAGTGCCGATGCGTGATTCCCGCGAGCGGATTTTATGAGTGGAAAAAGACCGAAGACAACCCGAAGAAGGATAAGCTTCTATTCACACTTCCGAAGTAGCCCATTTATATGGCGAGGCTGTTGTGGGGCGAATTCGACGGTGAACAGCGGTTCGTGATCCTCACAACGTCGGAGAACGAATCGCTAAAAACGGCCCATCACCGAATGTTTGTTATCCCGACAAGCGACAAGATTGAAGCGAGGACATTTGATTTGCAGTCGGCACAGTTTTTGCTCAAAGCAGAGAAGCCGCTGCTCGATAAGACAATGCAATAAAAGATGTAGGACATAAAATCAGTGTAAGCTGCTATAATATGTATATTAAATAATAAGTGCGTTCTTACATTAATAGAATGTGCTTTTTTGATTCAATACCCAAATAACTCTACTAAGCGTAAAAACTAATATAAGGTGAAATTCACAAAATTGTAAATGGAAATACAGCAAATCGACATATTGACACGCGTAACTAATATAGTGTATGTTTTTCACAGCGAGTAACGCGCGTTACTAAGGCGCGCTAACTAAGAGATATTGTACCTAAAGTAATAAATACGAAAAGTCCAGAAAGGATAGGTGGTTTTTGGTTAGTAGAAAGGAAGTTGCAGATCTTGCCGATGTTCCCGCAACAGAATTCTTCATATGTTCTCTCATCAACATTCTCGCATACAAAAACAGGAGACAGCTTAACGCCACCGCCTGCATATTTCGTTTTTGGGGGGCTCCCCAACATTTGACATAGAGTCTAAGGTAGCTAATATTTTTATAGAGTGGTCAAACTTTTTATTTAAATAAAAGAGGTTTATGACGAAAGCATAATATTTAAGAAATAATCTGTTCCTGAAAATGAAAAATAATAAGGTGATTAGTTAATGCAAAACTCAAATAAAACAAATTATAGCATTGAAGATAAAAAAACATATTTAGGCATTGAGTTAGGTTCAACTCGAATAAAGGCGGTGCTGATTGACGGCACTTACGCACCGATAGCCTCAGGCTCGCACGATTGGGAAAACAAGCTTGAAAACGGATATTGGACCTACAGCCTTGAAAGCGTATGGAACGGTATCGAGGATTGCCTTCGCAGCCTTGCCGACGACGTGAAAACGCGCTATTCAGCCACGCTGTCAAGCGTCGGAACAATGGGATTTTCGGCAATGATGCACGGCTACATAGCACTCGACAAGGACGACAATTTGCTCGTTCCTTTCAGAACCTGGCGTAATACCACTACGGGCGGAGCGAGCGAAAAGCTCACCGAGCTGTTCAATTACAATATTCCGCAGCGTTGGAGCATAGCACATCTTTATCAGGCAATGCTGTCCAACGAGGGGCACGTTGCGAAAATCGACAAGCTTATGACTTTGGCGGCTTATGTGCATTGGAAGCTTACAGGCGAACACACGGTGGGAATCGGCGAGGCGAGCGGAATGTTCCCCATTGACATCGAAACCGGTGATTACGACAACGAAATGCTGGATAAGTTTCAAAAGCTCGTCGATGAAAATGGCTACATCTGGAAAATCCGTGACATTCTGCCGAGCGTGAAATCCGCTGGTGAACAAGCAGGTGTGCTCACTGAAGAGGGTGCGAAGCTTATCGACAAAAGCGGCAGCCTGAAGCCGGGAATACCGTTGTGTCCTGCCGAGGGCGACGCAGGAACAGGAATGGTTGCCACGAATTCAATCGCGAAAAGAACAGGTAACGTAAGTGCGGGAACAAGCATTTTTGCAATGGTCGTGCTCGAAAACAAGCTGTCAAATGTTTATCCTGAAATCGACCTTGTTACGACGCCGTGCGGTGACCTTGTCGCAATGGTGCACTGCAACAACTGTTCAAGCGATATTGACGCGTGGGCAAACATATTTAAGGAAACGGCACAGATGATAGGCATTGAAGTAAAGCGCGGTGCAATGCTTGATATGCTTTACGCAAAGGCACTCGAGGGAGATGCAGATTGCGGCGAGCTCACGGCTATAAATTATTTCTCGGGAGAACACGTAACCGGCTTTACCGAGGGCAGACCGCTGTTTGTAAGAACCGCAAACAGCAAATTCAATCTTGCAAACTTTATGCGTACCAATATTTCAACGGCTTTGGGTGCACTTAAAACAGGGCTTGATATTCTGTTTCTTAAAGAGAATGTAAGGCTTGAAAATATGAACGGTCACGGCGGACTTTTCAAAGCAAAGGAAACAGGTCAGCGTATTATGGCGAGTGCGATAAACACTCCCGTTGCTGTTATGAAAACAGCGGGGGATGGCGGTCCTTGGGGGATGGCGATTCTTTCTGCATATGCTGCAAACAAGGGAACGCAGTCACTTGCCGAATTTTTGGAAGCAAAGGTTTTTGCAAACAGCGAAAAGACAGTAGTTTTGCCTATTGCAGATGAGGTTGAGGGCTTTAAGGTGTTTATGGAAAGATACAAAAAGGCACTTAAGGTTGAAAAATCCGCAATCGAAAATCTGTAATCACAAAGCCTTGAAAAATGTTCAGAACTCATACCGTCGTTTAAATCTATTGCAAAACAACATAACCGCAAGCGGGATAATTGTCAACACAGATAGCCGTCCCTTGTGCTTGTTCGCTCAACATCCGTTTAACCAGTCCACAACATTCAGCACCTGTATTCCGTCGAAATTTCCAAGTGAAAAACGATCGAGAGTCAGCACAATTTTCTCATAATTATCGCGAATATTTTTCAGCGGTTTCATTTCGCGTGCAAAGGTCTCCTGTGCTGTCATATCTGCAGTAACCTGATAATAAACGAGAGTTCCCTGTTTTTGAGCAACGAAATCCACTTCGCCTGCACCGTATTTGCCGATATTTACCTTATATCCACGGCGCAGAAGTTCAAAGTAAACTACATTTTCGATAGAGAAGCCCAAGTCATAGCTCTTTCGTGGCAGAATATGATTGCGCAAGCCCAAATCAACCATATACCATTTCTTATTCGCTTTCAAAAGCTGTTTGCCTACAATATCAAAGCGTTCCACCGGATAGAAAATAAAGGATTCCGCAAGGGCTTCCATATAATCATCAACTGTATTGGGCGAAACTTTTCGTCCATTTGAGGTAAGATAATCCGTAACGCTGCGAACAGAAACCGGACTGCCCACTACACTTGCCAGATATCGTGCGATTGTTTTGAGTAAAGTTATGTCCGTGATTTTGCGTTTGTCAGGATTGTTTTCCTTTCGGGTTTGGCGGTCTTCGATATCCCTTACAATTACGGTGTTGTAAATACCCTCTAAATAGGCATCCGCTTTTTCCTGGGTCCTATCCATAAGCGCAATATACGGCATTCCGCCGTTTTGCATATATTCCGCAAAGGCTGATTCGGATGTGGCGCCTGTTATATCGCAGTATTCTCGGAAAGAAAGCGGCAGCATAGAAACTTCAATATACCTTCCCGTGAGAAGCGTTGCCAAATCTCCCGAAAGCATATAGGCATTGGAGCCTGTGATATAGACATCCGTATGGTCTTTTACATAGAGGCTGTCAACAACCTTCTCAAAGGAGGGCACCTTTTGTATTTCGTCAAGAAATATATAGGTTGTTTTGTCCGAGCAAAGCCGTTCCTTGATATAGGCATACAGCTTTTTGTAGTCGAGTAATTCCTCATATTCCAATTCTTCAAAATTAACGGCAACAATTTGTTCTTCCAAAACACCCTTTTCTTTGAGATAAGTCTGATACTGCTTTAACAAAGTGGATTTTCCGCAACGCCGAATGCCGGTGACAACCTTGATCACCTGTTCGTCTTTCCATGCAAGTAGCTGCTGCATATATTCTTTTCTTTCAACCATAGGAAACACCTCCTCAGGTATTATTCCCATTATAGTACAAAACATACACTTTATCAATAAAAATTCCGAAATGGGAATATATCTCAGATATTGACACATTTAATTCCGAAATTGTTCGTGCTATATAGGGCGGCATCCAATAGGATTCCGCCCTGTTTTATCGCGCTCTCCGCAGCTTTCCTTTCCGGAGTGCCCGTTTTCGGCTCTCAATCAGGTAATGGTCTGCCGCCGATTGGGTCCAAAAGAGGGTGAAAATTCGGTCATTTAAGTAATACTCTGAATTCATTTGAATGGACTGACTGCGTCGTGGTATAGTTAGCTCTGAACAGCATTGTGATTTGTTTGCTTTTTCTTGTCGTGCGTTAAGCTTTAAAAGCAAATTGTTCAGGGCTTTTGAAAGGATAACCTTATGGGTAAAATTATAAAAATAGCATTTTGTGATGACGACATCGCTTTTTCAGATAAAGCGAAGAGTAAGGTTGAAACTGTATGTAAGCAAAAAGAAATTGATGTTGAGATAAAATTGTTTGATAGTGCAGCTGCCTTTCTTGAAAACGATTTGTCTTTTTTCGATGTGATATTTTTAGATATTGAAATGGACATCAATGGCATAGAGGTTGGTGCCGAAATCGCAAAAAGAAAAATAAATCCGATAATTATTTTTGTATCGTCTTATATTGAATATGCGCCAAAGGGATACCAGGTATCTGCCTTTCGGTATATTTTGAAGGATAATTTCGATTTTTTAATTACATCGTGTATCGACGACGTTGTAACTAAAATGGACGAGAGAAAAAGAACCATAAAAGTTAAAACCGGAATGGTGACAGAATCAATTCTTCTTGAGGATATCTTGTATATTGAAAGTCGTAAGAGGCTCTTGTGCATCCACTTCGTTAATGATAAGCGCCCTGAACTTTCTTATTACAACAAAATATGCGATTTGGAAAATGAAATTGGTTTTAAGGGTTTTTTGAGGATACATAAGAGCTTCCTTGTCAACGTTCAGTATATCGAATCCATTGCTCGAACCGGAGTGAAGTTAACAAATGGAGAAGTTCTGAGCGTCAGCCAAGCAAACTATAACGAAGTATACAAAAGCTTTGTGTTTTACAGCGTTTGAATCGTTTTGGAACAAATATTTCGGTATTTTTTACATAAATGCAGACTAATTTCATTTAGGTGTTAAAATACAAACATCAGTAGGATAGAAGGTGATTTTTATGGGCTATTTTAATGGATTGGAATATATTATTTCTGCGGTAGTTATTGTTGCAGAGCTCATATGTTTTGTTCAGATATCTGACGCTTTTCTTGATAGAAAAAAGAACAAAATAACCTTTATGTCGGCCGGTGCTTTTTGGCTTATAATCTCGTTTATTGTCTATAACTTTGCGCAGCTGAACCCAATACTTAAAATTGCAGTTTCAATATTAAACCTGTTTGTGTACTTTCTGATAATATACAATGGGAAATATTATATGAAACTGTTTGCGGCGGTACTTGCCAATGCTATTTTATTGGGCATAAGCTTCACGATGCAGATATTGCTGATGAGGATTTTTGAAAAAACGAACATTCAAGTTTTTGAGTCACCTTCTTTTTTTATTTTTGGAGCTTTTATAAACTATTCCGTCACTTTCGCGGTTTCGTATCTTATAAAGAAATATTTTATATATAAGCGAACAGGTGTAAGCGTAACATTAAAGCAGCTGCTTGCCTTCTTGCTGTTTACGCTGAGCACAGTTTTTACAATAGTACTGCTGTTGGTTACAGAGGTTCAGTCAGATAATCCGTCCTTGATTTTCGTGTTTGACGCACTATTATTGCTAATGGCAAATTTGTCGATTGTTTTTGTACTTGAAAAAATAGATAAGGATAATATCGTAAAAACAGAAAACCAACTGTTAAAGCTCAAAATTCAAAATACCAAGTCTCATTTAGAAGAAATTGAAGCTATGTACAAATTACAAAGGCGTTTTTCGCACGAATTTAAAAATCATCTTTTGGCAATCAATGGATTTTCAAGTAACAAGGATTTGGACGGCTTGAATGAGTATCTGAGTAAATTAAATGGCGTTTCAGAAAGTCATGGGACGATTATTGAAACGGGCAACGCGGTTTTGAATATTATCTTAAACAACAAATATTATCAAGCTCGCGATAAAGGCGTGGTTATGGAATTTTGCCTTGTCAAAAAGATTGATGTCCCAATCTCAATAGAAGAATTCGTTGTGCTTGTGTCAAACATTCTGGAAAATGCCATAAATGCAAGCGCAAAGTCAGAACAAAAACGTGTCCTGGTCAATTTGTCCGGTAAGGGTGAACAGACCATACTTTCGGTTAAGAACACCTGCAAGGAAACTGTTAAAATAAAAGATAATAAGATTATTTTTGAAAACAATGATTTGCTGCATGGTTATGGGCTTCAAAATATCTATGCTATTTTTAAAAAACATCAATGCGACTATTTTATGGATTATTCAGATGGCTGGTTTAAATTCGCTGTTATTTTTAAACCGGCTCATTTGGGAACAGAAATCTGAGTGATTATTACATATCCATTGTCAATAAGAAATCAAGATGCTATTTTTAGATGGGTGATGAAACATGATTTTATCCTTATCAAAAAGAATAACAACAGAAAACGAAATACGAATAACAAAAACATCTTAGAGAAAGGATGTTACAATAGCAATGTCAGAAATCTTTTTGAAAATTTTTATTGCCGATGATAACCCACATGCCTCGAATACAATAAAAAATCAAATCAATTGTTGGGCTGCACATTTGGACGCCAAGGTGGAGATAGATATTTCTGAAAGCGTTACAAATAATAATGAATTTCTTTCTAAAGCAGCGGATGCGGATTTGGTTTTACTGGATGTGGAAATGCCCGGAATGGACGGCATTACATTTGCGCGTTTACTAAGAGACGTATCATCAAAGCCTGCAATTGCTTATGTAACAAGCCATCCCGAATACGCCATAGACGGTTATGAAGCACAAGCGGTTGCCTATTTAGTTAAACCAACCGCTCAGCAGCAAATTTCCGCCTTGCTCAACAAAGTCGTGCGTAACCTGAATTGTACAAAACCTTCAAAAATCGTCTTTTGGAATAAGCAAAACAAATTTCTCATAGCTTCCGATGATATCATCTATGTAGAAGCACGCGGACATTCATGTACCGTTGTAACCGGCGGTGGCTTACAGGAGTTTCCGATATCTTTTGCGGAGCTGCAAAACAAATTACCTGTCCCGCCTTTTTTAAGGTGCCATCGTGGATTTTATATCAACATGGCACATATTGTTCGATTTGATGCCTTAGAATTAGGTATGACAAACGATTATGTTGTTCCAATCGGCAGGTCATATATTCAAGAAGTCAAAGATACTCTCATGTCGTATGTGAAAGGATAATATGCATGTGGTGGAAAATATGGGAATTGGCTGTAACTATTCTTGATTGTGTATTGATAGTTTTCTTTCTGACCTCATATTTGCCTTTAAAAAAGAAAACAATTTGGATTTATATTGTTTCTGTTATTTTTTTAGCCGGTATTTGTTCGATATCCGGTGCATACTGCGACATGTTAGGTTCTTTCTTTATTTTGACCTTGACCCTGTTTTTCTACCTGCTGTTTTTTGTTAAGGGCACTATTCCCCAAAAAGTTTTTTGGACGCTATTTTGCCAGCTGGTATTTTTTGGAGTTGATATATGCCAAAATGCTCTGGTAAGCGCTCTTGTCGGCAACACAACTCCAAGTGATTTTATCGCTCCCGGATCTTTGAGATTATTCAATATGATTTTTTCACGATTTATAATCGTATGTATAATTATAATTATTTCAAAACATAAATTTTTCTCTGCCGGTCTTACTAATTCACAGACCATATTGCTTTGCCTTTGTCCGATAATCAGTTGCCTCGCTATGTCGTTTTTAATCAAGGATTTTTATACCGGCGGAATTGGCGGAAAACAAATTATATGGAACTGCATTCTTATATGTGTTGTGAATTTAATTATTTTCTGTTTATTTCGATCGCTGTCCTTACAGCGTGATATGTTGAGGGAAAAGGAACTTGAGCTTCAAAAAGCAGAATTAGAAGATGCACAATACAAACAAATCTTCGAATCATCTGAAAAGCTTCGTATTTGGAAACATGATATACATAATCATTTGACCTCCATAATAAGTCTTGCCAAAGAATCGGGAGCTCAAAATGTGATTGATTATATTTCCGATTTGAACACAGACATCATCTGCGATTCTCATATTGTTGTCACCGGGAATGCTATAGTTGATGCTGTTCTTAATTCCAAATTATCATATGCAACGAAAGTCAGTATCGCAGTCGATTTGGATATATCTATTCCGGAGTTTGCATGTATCAGTGATGCAGAGCTTTGTTCAATAATAGGAAACGTACTTGATAATGCCATTGAGGCAAATCTTAAGGTGCAAATACCAAAGCGATATATCCATTTGGAAATTATGGCGCACGACCATTTTGGATTAATCTATTGTGAAAATGCATCCCTCCCGGTTGATGACAATCTTCCCACAACAAAATCGGGGTTGGATCATGGTATTGGGATTAAACGCATCAAGCAATTAATTGATAAATACCAAGGTATATATTGTTTCAGACCCGGTAATGGGACTTTTTCCGTGAAGCTTCTTTTACCTATTAAAAGTGTCTGCACAAAACCTGCCCTATTATGGAATAGCGAGGGCATGAAAGAGTATGCTGAATCAAATGGCGCAAAAATACACACAGTATAAACTTACATCAAAAGATGCCTTGGGCATCTTTTTTGTTGTTCGTGCTCCGTTTTACGTTGTTCGTGCGACAAATGCCATTTTTAAATGACATTATGGTATGCTCAAAAAAACACAATTTGCATATTGAGCTATTTTGCAGTCATTTGGTAATTGCCGAAAGACGAAATCAAATAATCTGTAACAGTCTGCCGCCCCCCGTGTTCACCGGCTGTTGTGGTAACATACCCGTGTATGCGTTCGGTTACAACGACTTCGTGGTCATTCATGAGGATAACGAGATAGACAAGCATAAAAATAAACAAAATACCGGCTAAAAGGGCTGTAAAAACGAACAGCTTCTTTCTTCGCTTTTTTAACATTGCTATTTCGCTTTCGGAAACATTTTCCTGCAATTCAGCGGCCGTTTCTTGTGGAGAGGCAAAACCGACCGGCACATGCGAGTTGTCTTTATCGCATTGTTCAAGAAGCTCTTGGCGCAGCCCCGATAAAAGTTGTTTTTTAGTTTTATCGGGGCATATTAAGAGCCTTTTTACACGTTTCAAATACTCATTCACGCTTAATACGTCGGCAGATTTCAAAATGCTTATCCTCCGAAAAAATTGAATGTTTTATAAAACCTGTTCTGCGTTAATCGATCGAGTAATCCTTTACATCATGAATGTATTCCACTACTCTTACAGGCTGCGCTCTGATGACAATTATAAGATAGATTGCAAGCACAACCAAAGCAGCCACGGCAATGACCGCACCGGCGATGAACAAAGCTCTATTTCGATTTTTTATGTATCGAACCTCAGAATCCGCCACGCTTTTTTGCAGCTCGGCTGCAACGCTTTCGGGAGAGCCCAATATGCTGCTCGGGTCATTTTCGGCGTTCCGCTCAAAAATTTCTTGACGCAGCCCTGATAAAAGCTTTTTTCGGGTCATGCGAGAACAGGTTAAATTCTTTTTTATGGCGTTTAAGTATGTATCTGTCGCCGAAGTTTTCTTAAATTTCATTTTTAAATATCCTCGTCTAACAGTTCTTTTACAACCTCGACCATTGAGCAAAACTCTGCTTTGGTTTTGTTCAAGTAATCTAAGCCCTCGTCTGTTATCCGGTAATAACTGCGAGCTCGGTTGTTGACAATTTCCGTTCGGGCAACCTTAACATAACCCTGCTCTTCTAATCGGTATAGAACAGGATATAAAACAGAAACTTTAAATCTGCCATTGCTGCGTTCATTCATTTCCGAAGAGATTTCATAAACGTATTTCGGCTGCTTGCTTATCAGCTCGAGAACAACGGCGGGACTTAAGGCTCGTTTAAAATATGCGTCAAACGAATGACCGGTATTTTCAGTTTTGTCGTTTATGTTTATTCCCCCAAGTTATCGTGTCTTTATTTTATACTACAATTTCCATAAAATCAATATATAGCATTGACAAATATGTACACAAAGTGCTATTATTCGCTTAGAAAAACGGTTATATATTGGTTTGCTTTTTAGAGTGTTCGAGCCGTAATAGGAGGAGGTTATCATTGTAAAAAATATTGCCAATGCGTTATGACCTCATTGGAATTATATTATTTCCATTTAA
Organism: Oscillospiraceae bacterium; assembly: GCA_036644375.1. Taxonomy (GTDB): domain Bacteria; phylum Bacillota; class Clostridia; order Oscillospirales; family Ruminococcaceae; genus CALWZE01. Next base: position 111,754 of record JAVXQD010000002.1, on the reverse strand, counting down.
TGGGGTTGATTTTATTTCGCAGGAGAACAGCTTATTATGCTCAGTACTTATGCAAGCAGTACCGGAACTGCGCTTTACTGACGATATTTGATAAACAGGTTTGTTTGCGATACGGGATGATTAAATGCATCCGTATCGCTATAGAAAGGAAATAAAAATGAAAAAAACATATGCTATCACCGCAGCTTTCATTTTGCTGTCTATTCTGCTCTTAACGGGCTGCAACAAAAACGAGTCACCGATAAGCCCCGACGAGCCTGATGCAGTTCAGGAAAATGCCGAAGATACTCCGCAGCCTACGGGCGATTTAAAGCTTATAACTCGCCACAATGGCTTGGGAGGGTATGCCGCCACAGAAGATGGCATTTATATTGCAGAGCGTGATGATAGCGGCGAAGCTTCACATCTTGAGTATATTGATTTTTCTACGGCAAAGCGTATTTACTTATCAAATCAATTGGACGTAACCTTTGATGAAGCAAACCCCGGGTGGCTCGGGCAAAACAACGGGTGTTTCACCATGACAGACGGTGAATATTTATATATCTATTATTCTTGGCAAACGGCCACAAACACCCCGCCGAAATTTGTCCAAGCCGACTTGACCGGAACGAACCGCAAAGAGCTTGTTGTTTCCGAAATGACCGAGGTGCGCGGCGGCAGTGCCGTTGCTTCAAAAGGCGGCGTGCTTTACTATCTCGCAGACGATTACAACTCTATGCAGGAAACCAATGCGGCGGTTGCGCTGTACGCTGCCGATTTTAACAAAATGTCGGTGGAAAAGGTTGCCGAAATATCAAAGCAGTCGTTTGCCTTTATTGTCGGCACCTATAAAAACTTTCTATTGATTCAGGCGGCAAGCCCCACAGAGGGATTGTGGCAGACGGCTCTTTATGATATTGAAAAAAAGGAATTCGGTGAGCATGCTTTTGTTTATGATATGCGAAAAACGGAACGCATAGCTTCCGAAAACATTATCTATTATGCCGAAGATACCGAAAATGTGTTAAAGGCGTTTGATTTGCTGACCGGCGAAGAAAGAGTTTTGGCTGATTTATCGTCCTATTATGACGGCATCGGTGCAGGACTGGCTTTTGATAATGAGATTCATGACGGACGATTGATGCTTTCGTTTTATAATGGCGGCGGCGGACCGTTCAGATGCATTTCGATTGACCTCACAACAGCGGAACTCAAAGAGTTCGGCTTGTCGTACGACGGTCCATTCGGCATGGAATTCGCAAGAATTATGGCAGCCAATTCAGAATATTATTATGTTCTCGGCGCGTCCGAGATGCTTACCGTGCAGAGAATGGGCCCCGATGGAGGCACTGTCGAAGAAACGATGAAAGACTATGTCGGCTTATTGATTAAAATTGAGGATTACTGGAACTCGAACCCGCAGTATATCCCCATTATAGATACAAGAAACCCGTAAAGATAAGGGGTGAAAAAGTGCTTCGCATAAAAAATCTGACAAAACGATATGCCGCTAAGGAAGATGTGTATGCGTTGAATGGGGTTTCTCTCGAACTGGGGAATGGACTTCATGCGCTGCTCGGCCCAAACGGGTCGGGCAAATCAACCCTTATGAAAATAGTCACACAGGGTCTTGAACCGACTTCCGGGGTTGTGCTGTGGGACAATAAGCTTATTGAAAAAATGGGAAACTCATTTTTTGACATTTTGGGTTATATGCCGCAGCAGCAGGGAATGTACGACGGCTTTACGGGAAGAGAGCTTTTGGAGTATTTCTGCGCCTTAAAATCGGTGCCCGATAACAGAATCAATTCGGAAATCGAACGAACTGCAGATCTTGTAAATCTATCGGACGAATTAAATAAAAAAATCGCTGCTTATTCCGGAGGAATGAAGCAGCGACTGCTGGCTGCTCAAGCGCTGCTCGGCGACCCCAAATTGCTTATTTTCGACGAGCCGACCGCAGGGCTGGATCCTAAGGAACGTGTGCGGCTCAGAGAAGCGCTCGCTGCCACGGCAAAAGAGAATAAAATTGTTATAATTGCAACCCATGTTGTTTCTGACGTCGAAACGGTTGCCGATAATATTATTTTTCTGCGGCGAGGAAATGTTGTGGACAGCGGTTCACCGCAAGAGCTTCTTTCTCGATATAAACATTGCAACGGCTTGGAGGAGGTGTACATGCAGCTCTATGAAGAGGAAGAGAAGCTTTAAAAAACTGGTTCTTGCCGAGCTGAAAAAGGTTAGGCAATCTTCTAAATTCAAGTTGGGCGTTGTGACGGTTTTGATTCTCAACGTCCTGCTCTTTTTCCTTTTTAATGGGTTGAATGGTAAATTCGAAAATGCCGGAGCATATAAAAAAGTCGAAGCTGCTTTTAATAATATGTCGATGGCGGAAAAATCCGATTGGGTGTATGAACAGTATGATATGTTTGCGGCATTTCAAAGAATAGAAAGCATCTTAAGGCAAGAATACATGCAGGGCTATAAAAACATATCACAAAGAGAAAAATACGCCGATGTGTTCCGGGATTATTATGATTTATATATTGCCGGCGATTGGAAAGAAACAGTGCTTTGTAAAACCACCGCCAAGGAATTTGCTTTTTGGACAGGTCTGAAGAGTGAGCTTGATGAAGTTTTAAATTATCGAAAATTTATCGCAGATACCCAGATAAAGGCCGACCATCTTTCGGGAATTTCGCTTTACAGCAGCTCTGTACAGGGATTCGACCAATTGAACATAGCAAAGGCTGTAAACGATTTTAAGCAGCTTGAAGGCGTGGAAATCAACTTTTATCCTTCAGGCGGAATCGAAAAAGCAATTGATTATCGCATCACGGATATTCTTCTTATCGTATTGGTATTCTTTTTATCCTCTGCAACGATTCAGGAGGAAAAGGAAAACGGTCTGTTAGCTTTAATCGCAACAACAAGAAACGGCAGATTTCCGACGGCGGCGGCAAAGCTTTCGTCACTGTATTTCAGCACCTTGCTTTCGGTCTTGCTTTTATACGGAAGCAATTTGCTAATCAGCTATTTTGCTTTCGGCTTTGGCGATTTAAGCAGAAGTATTCAGTCGCTGCCGCTTTTAATGCACAGCACCCTGCAACTGAATGTGCTGCAATATGTGCTGCTGTTTTTGGCAGCTAAATGGGTTGCGATTCTTGTGATTTCTATCATCGTTTTACTCGTTTCCATGCTTTTCAAGACAAACTGGGTGGGGTACCTTGCTGCTGTTGCCGTACTCGGCGTAAATCTTATCGTTCGCACAGCAATTCCCGCAACAAGCACACTTGCGGCTATCAAGTATTTTAATTGCATCAGTCTTTTGAATACCCACGAGCTGATGGGCACTTATTTCAATATCAACATAAACGGACAGCCTGTTTCCCGAACAAGTTTTGAGTTTTATTCAATTTGTATTTTCGTTGTTTTGCTTTCAATTGCTTTTATCATTTTCTTTTCTAAGACAAAGGCAATACGGAACAGAAAAGAATTAAAAATAAAACTCGGCATCCAAAATAAGAAGCAAAACGAAAAAAAGCACAAAAAAGTTTTGGCGTTTGAAATTCGCAAAACGCTTTTGTCAGGTGGTACAGCGATTGTTTTGTTGTTGTATGTCTGCTTTCAGGTATTTATGTTTTCCGGTTATTCATTCTATGAAACACCGCATGAAACAAGCTACAGAACATATATGGAACAGCTCGAAGGAACCTATACCATGGAGAAATATGAATGGCTACAGAATAAATATGAGGAGTTTATTCCCATAATAGAGCTGTCGCAAGCGTATAATAGCGGGCTGATTACTCTGGATGACCTGATTTTTCAGCGTTCGGCCTATGGGAAATTGGAATTTGAAAAAGAGATAATTGACAGGATAATCACACGGAATATCCGTCACACACTCTCAACCCCCGGAAGCAAGCTGCTGTATGATACAGGGTATGTCGATTTTTTCGATATGGAGCTTCAATACGACAGCACAGAGACAATTGCCGCTGCGATTGTGTTGGTTCTGTGCTGTGCGGACATCATCGCAAAGGAAAAAGCAACGGGGATGCTCCGGCTCATAAAGAGCACTCGTCTCGGAAGAGGCTATACAGCAAGATGTAAAATCGGTTTAAGTATAGGGATTGGCGCATTTGTTGCAGTTGTGTCGCTTGCTCCGAGATGGGCGTATGTAATACGTGAATTCGGTTTACCGGGATTCTTTTTTCAAGCGAACAGTCTGTTTTTTTTCAGCGGCGCTCCAAGAATTTTCAGCATAGCGTTTTTTGCACTCCTATCTTTATTGCTAAGGGTGTTTGTCTGCGTGTGCACGGCGATGTGTATAACCGCTCTATCGTCTTTTACGGGGAAAATAATCGCATCCATTTCGGTATCCACAATGGTGTTTTGCGTGCTCCCGATTTTGTCGGTAACGCTGTTTCCCGATCTGAGGTATCTCAGCATTTTTACTCTGTTTCACGCAATACCATTGCTGTTCGGAACCGGAGTGCTGCAGGCGTCGGTATGGCTGGCATTTGTTTTATTCGGAATTTGGGGCGCTTTATCGCTGTATTACATACGCGACACATATGGGTCATAAGCTCTTTTTTCTTGCTTTTCATCGTCCGGGATTGCGGCTTTGTAAGGTGACGCCAAAGGACATTCAGGATTACTACACTTATGAAATGAAAGCGAACGGGGTTTCGGCGAACACTGTTATTCATCGCCATGCCAATATCCAAAAGGCTCTACAAAACAGCAAGAAATCAGGAGGCCATGCCTCAATTTCAGCATGGACCTCCAATTTTCGGAACATCCCACGAGAAAACAGAAAAGCCCGCAAACGCCTCTATTACAAGGGCTTGCGAGCTTTCCAAAGTTTGGTGCCGGTGATCGGGGTCGAACCGATACGGTATCGCTACCACGGGATTTTGAGTCCCGCACGTCTGCCAATTCCATCACACCGGCACATTTAACGCTTACATATTATACTAAATATAATTTATTTATGCAATACTAAAATTACAATACTGTAATTTGACTTAGAATAATATTACTGTTATTATTAACAATACACAAAAATTGAATTATGAATATGGAGATAATAACGGTTAATGAGTTTGTTGGTGAAAGACAGGAATTTCTATAAAAATCTGGCGGCGATAGCACTTCCGATAGCATTGCAAAACGCAATCGGATTCGGTGTGCAAATGATGGATACAATTATGGTCGGCTCGCTCGGCGACACGGCGCTTTCGGCCGCCAACCTTGCAGGGCAGCCGTACTTCATATTTATGGTATTCAATTTCGGGCTCGCCTCGGGCGGCTCCGTGCTGATTGCACAGTATTGGGGCAAGGGAAATGTCGACGTTGTGCGCAGGGTTATGGGTATCTCAATCAGATACATCGCAATAACGGCTGTGCTGTTTTCGGGTGTTTGCTATTTCTTTCCGACTCAGATAATGACCCTTTTTTCGCACGAGCCGGAGGTTATCCGTCTCGGCGCAGGCTATTTGAGGGTTTTTGCGTTTTCATTCATATTCAATGGAATAGCCGGTTGCTATATGATGTCGCTTCGCGCGGTGGAAAATGTCAATCTGCCGACAATTGTCTACTCGGTTTCGTTCTTTGTCAATGTATTTTTCAACTATGCATTTATTTTCGGCAAATTCGGAATGCCGGAGCTTGGAGTGGTCGGAGCAGCTTACGGCACCGTTATCGCGCGTTTTTCGGAATTTGTAATAGTATTGATATATTCGAGCTTTATCGAGAAAAAAATACTCTTTAAGCTGCGCTATCTGTTCAGAAAAGAAAAAGAGCTGATACCCGACTATTTTCGGCACAGCATCCCCGTTGTCGGAAGTGAGCTTATATGGAGTCTCGGCGCAGTTACGCAGGCAGCCATAATCGGGCGTATAGGCTCGACCTTCGTCGCCGCCAACAGCATTGCAAGCGTAATGCAGCAGCTTGCGATGGTGTTTATGTTCGGGCTTGGCAATGCGGCGGCTGTTACCATGGGAAAGACAGTGGGCGAAGGGCGGATAGGTGACGCCAAAAAGCAGGGCAAGACAATCGTGTTCATGGCAATGGCGGTCGGAGTGGCGGCATGCGGGGTGATATTTGTCATTCGCAATTACGCCGTTATGCTATATAATGTCACACCCGAGGTAAAGGCTCTCGCAGTTGAAATTATGGGCGTCATGGCATTTCTCCTTGCATTGACTTCGCTGGAAATCGTGTGCATTTCGGGGGTTTTGCGGGGCGGCGGAGATACCAAATTCGCATTTGCGGTTGACGCGTGCTGCACATGGCTGATAGGGGTGCCGATGGGACTCCTTGCGGGGTTTGTCTGGAAGCTGCCGGTTATTTGGGTTTACGTATGCCTGCGAAGCGATATACCGGTTCGAGTTTTACTCTGCCTTACCAGAATTTTTGGTGAAAAGTATATAAAAAATGTAACAAGAGATTTGTAAAATAGTAACAGTTGACATTGGGAATCAGTAGGTCTATACTGTAGTAGTATACATTTAGTGATTCAGAAACAGGGTGCGATTAAGTGTCACATACACCGAGCGAAAACGACAGCAAATCGCCCGAAAAAGCTCCGGATTGCTTAATGACGGCGTATATGCCGTATATTCAAAAAACTATTTCGCGCATTACAGTTTCCGGGCTTGAGCAGGACGACCTTGTCCAAGAGGGACTTGTCGGGCTGTTCAAGGCGTTTGAAACCTATGATGATTCAAAGGGTACACAGTTTTCAACCTATGCTATTACCTGTATTGACAACAATATCAAAACCGCTATAAAACAAGCAAACCGCAAAAAGCATCTGCCGCTCAGAGGCTATCTTTCACTGAGCGGGGACGAATGCGGCGGTGCTTTTGCAAATCTCTGTTCCCCTGAGGATAGAGCGATTGCCTCAGAGGAATACGATGCAGTAATTAATAAAATCAACAGCGAGCTTTCCAATCTGGAAAGAGATGTTCTCGGGTTATATCTTAAAGGATATGATTATCTTGCGGTGGCAAAAAAGTTGGATACCACGCCGAAATCAGTGGACAACGCATTGCAGAGAGCACGTAAAAAGCTTAAATCGAAGCAGTAGGACTTTTTTACAAAGCCTTTTTGCAATATGCCTTTGTAGCTCAATTTGGCAGAGCGTTGGATTTCCAAGATGATGGTTCGGTTCCGTCCAAGGGCAAACACACAATTTTTTCACCCAAACAAGAGGAGAACAAGAATGTACGAAGACAAGACCCTGATATGCAAAGAATGTGGTAGCGAGTTTATTTTCACAGCGGGCGAGCAGGAATTTTATGCTACACGCGGATTTGAAAATGAGCCCCAGAGATGCAAGAACTGCCGTGATGCCCGCAAGAACGCAGGACGTTCGCAGCGCGAGATGTTCACAGCTACATGTGCTTCATGCGGATGCGAAGCAAAGGTTCCTTTCAAACCCCGCGAAGACCGTCCTGTTTATTGCAGCGACTGCTTTGCCAAAATGAAAGAAGAGCAATAATCTGCTACTTAATTGAATGCTAAACAAGGGCGTGTTGCAAAATGAAAGTTTTGCAACACGCCCTTTTACTGCGGATTTTTTCTGTTGGCGGCAAAGCTAAGATGTAAAATCACTTCTTTGGAGCTTTAAAGGTGTCGATTTTAACACTGATAAGCTTGATGTCGTTTGTGGGGCGGCTGTCGGAGTCGACCTTGGCTTTGGCAATTTTTTCAACGACCTTCATTCCCTCGTACACCTGCCCGAACACCGTATAGTTATAGTCAAGAGGAGGCTGGCCGCCGAGCTTTTTATAGCCCTCGATAACCTCGGTCGGAAAGCTTCCGTCGGTGATGCCCTCCATCTGTGTGATATATTCCTTTGAAACGGGAGCTCCGCACACGACGTAAAACTGACTTTCGTTTGTGTCTGTGCCTGCATTTGCCATGCCGAGCGCGCCGTAAAAATGGTGAAGCTCACGGGTGTGCTCATTTACAAACGGTGCTCCGCTCGCGCTTTTTCCTCCGGTGCCCGTGCCGGTTGGGTCTCCTGTCTGTATGACAAATCCCTCAACCACGCGATGAAACAGCATGTCCTTATAGTATTCCTTGCTTGCGAGCTGCACAAAGTTCTCGACTGCAAGCGGGGCATACTGCGGATACAGCACGGCGCTGAAGGTTCCCTCGCTTGTCTCGAAAACAGCAATTTGGTCGCCGTCCTTCGGCTCGCTCAGCTGCGGAAATTCGGAGGCCTGAGGAATCTCGGGCTGCGGCTCGACCGCGGGCTTGTCGCCGCCTGTGTCGGGAGTGGACGCGGCATCTTTTTTTGTACAGCCGCTGAATAGTGACAGTGCAAGAACTATCGAAACAAGAGCAGTTATAATTTTTTTCATTGCTCAGACCTCTTAAATGATTATTTTTTAATGTGCTGCATATTATATTAATGTAAAATAAAAAATAAGGCAACATATTGTTTGACTTATATATGCGAAAGGATGTAAAATTACACTAAGGCAACCAGCCAATATAAGGAGAAAAATAATGGATGAGAATAAAGTGAACCTCCCCGAAGAGGAAGAAGAGACAGACAGCCTTGCCGACATCATCGTCCTTACCGATGAAGAGGGAGTGGAGCATTCGTTCGAGCTTGTGGATACACTTGAGCTTGACGGCAGCGAATATGTCGCACTTGTCACAACGCTTGACGACACAAACGATATTCTTGAGGACGACGGCAATTTGGTTATCATGAAGATTGTCTCCGAGGAAAACGGCGAGGAGATTCTTGAGATAATCGAGGATGACGACGAATTTGAAAAGGTCAGCGATATTTTCATGGATCGTCTTTCCGATTTGTATGAGTTTGACGAGGACGATGAGGACTGATTTCATTCAGTCGCTGTCCTCTTGATAAATGCCCTGCCTTGTGCGATTTGTTGTATCCATTTTTAATCCTACAAGCATTAGAATAGGGATGCCGACTTCGGCTGTGAAGTGCATACTTTCCCGCCTTATGGCGCTTAAAGGAGCGTGCAGCAGCAGAGCGGCATTGACCCGCCGTCTTTCGTGACGGGTTCTGAACCGGATGCAGACGGCAGGGCGGGGCATTTGATTAAATAATTTGCGGGCAGATATTTGATATATCTGCCTTTTTATTGAGGTAAACATCATGGATAACTGGCTTGCGCGGCAGGACCGGCTTGTGGGCGTACAGGCGTCGGATAAGCTCAAGAATTCCCGAGTTGCCATCGCGGGTCTCGGTGGAGTCGGGGGCGCTGCATTTGAGGCAATTGTGCGAAGCGGTGTCGGTCACATTCTCGCACTCGACTGCGATGTATTTGACGTGACAAATCTGAACCGTCAGCTTTTGGCGACTCGCAGCACCGTCGGGCGTGACAAATGTGCCGTCGCGTCAGAGCGCGCGGCGTCCATAAACCCCGAATGTGAGGTTACCGCCGTAAAGGAACGTCTTGACGCGGATAATCTCAGCTTGATTTTTGATTTCAAGCCGGATTATATCATCGATGCCATCGACTGCGTCACCTCAAAGCTCGCACTTATCGAACAGGCAAAAAAACTCGGATTTAATATTATAACGAGCATGGGTACAGGCAATCGAATTGACGCCTCCGACTTTGTAATCGGGGATATCGAGACCTCCTCAGGTAACGGCTGCGGGTTGTCCCGTGTCATGAGGCGCGAGCTCCGCAATCGCGGAATAAGCGGGGTGACAGCGCTTTTTTCAAGAGCTGCGCCGATTCAGCCGGCCGACAAGGGCAGAACTCCCGCCAGCATAAGCTTCGTGCCGCCTGTTGCCGGATATCTGCTTGCGGGCTATGTCATAAGACAATTGATTGCATAAAAATATAATAAAACAACGCAATATCCCTTTTTTCGGACACATAATCACTGCCGCTGTGTGAAAACTATTCACATAGCGGTTTTGTTTAAAAGGGGAGGGTGATGGTGCCGTGAAAAGAAACAGCAGCACCAAGATAGCGCTTGCGGGACTCATAAGCGGTTTTTTGAACGGGCTTTTCGGAAGCGGCGGCGGTGTGGCGGCGGTTATGTTTTTGCGCCCCATGCTCAAAGACGAAAAAAAAGCCCACGCGAGCGCGACGCTGATGATTCTGGTAATGAGCGCAGTCAGCTTTGTTCTCTATGCGGTGTACGGTCAGATTGAGTGGGGCAGGGGACTTATGTTTGTGCCGGGAGGAATCGTCGGAGCACTGCTCGGCTCGGCGTTTTTGAAAAACATCAAAGCCGATATTCTTCATCGGGTATTCGGGGCGGTGCTGATTATCTCGGGGGCGGTGATGTTGCTAATATGAGCTGGTGGGCAGCGACAATTGTCGGCGCGGCATCGGGAGTGCTCGCGTCGATGGGGCTGGGAGGCGGATTTATCCTTGTGGTGTATCTTGCGCTCTGCACCGATATAGCGCAAAGGAGCGCCCAGGGAATTAATCTGCTGTTTTTCATTCCTATAATAATCATTGCGGTGGTGCTGCATATCAAAAATAAGCTTATTGATGTAAGACTTGCGCTCAGCTGCTCGGCAGTGGGTGCGGCGGCCGCAGTCGCGGGATTTTTTGCGGCACAGGCAGTTGAGGAGACTGCGCTCAGAACGGCATTTGCCGTATTTATTATCCTTGCCGGACTGAAAGATTTATTTGCAAAAGGTGTTGACAAAGAGTGAGTATACGAATAAACTGAAAGTATAAAAAACTGAATATACCCGGTAGGCAAGGTTACCACAGGGATACGGGTTGCTGCCGCAAAATGGAGGAGACTCCATCAGCAGGTTAGCAGGGTATGTCGAAAAACAAGGCATAACCTAACGCAACTTCATTGCCCTGCGAAGCTAAAGCTTGAACGGTGGCGCAGCTTACTGCTGTGTATTAGGGTGCTTTGTAAATCCGAACCGTCGTTCTGTGACAGCTCGGATTTTATTTGTATTATTCAGCGGAATAAATGAAACGGGGGTGCGAACGATGGAAGAAAACATGGGCGCGAAAATTCTTGAGCTTTTGAAGGCAAAGAAGAAAAAAGAACTTCACGAGCTGCTTTCGCAGGAGAACTGCGCCGACATTGCCGCAGAGATTGAGACACTGCTTGAGGATGAGGAGATAACTCGCGAGGAATTGTTGGTGCTGTTTAGAATTTTGCCGAAGGACATAGCCTCGGACACGTTTGTCGAGATGGATGTCGACACTCAGGAGATTCTGATCAAGGGCTTTAACGACAAGGAGCTTCGTGAGGTGCTCGATGATTTGTTTCTTGACGATACCGTTGACATAATAGAGGAGATGCCCGCAAATGTCGTAAAGCGAATTCTGCAAAGCGTCGACGCGGATACGAGAAAAAGCATCAATCAGCTGCTCAATTATCCGGAGGATTCGGCGGGCAGCATCATGACAATAGAGTACGTCGATCTGAAAAAGACAATGACCGTAGAGCAGTCCTTCGCGAGAATACGCAAAACCGGGGTTGACAAGGAAACGATATATACCTGCTATGTCACTGACAAGAACAGGAAGCTGCTTGGGCTTGTATCGGTAAAGGATCTGCTGCTCGCGCAGTATGAGGATGTTATTGACGATATAATGGAGGAGAACATAATTTCGGTCAATACCTGTGATGACCAGGAGGTCGTCGCGCAGATGTTCAGCAAATACGATTTCATCGCGCTTCCCGTCGTGGACAGCGAGGGCAGGCTTGTCGGAATCATCACGGTAGACGACGCCATTGACGTCATGCAGGAGGAGTTTACCGAGGATATCGAGAAGATGAATGCTATCGTGCCTACGGATAAGCCGTATCTCAAGATGACGACGTTCGAGCTGTGGAAGGCCCGCATACCATGGCTGCTTCTGCTGATGGTGTCGGCAACCTTCACGGGAATGATAATCAGCTCGTTTGAGGTGGCTCTCGCGGCGCAGGTGGCGCTTGTGGCATACATACCGATGCTCATGGATACGGGCGGAAACAGCGGCTCTCAGTCGTCGGTGACAGTCATACGCGGACTCTCGCTCGGCGAAGTCGAATTTTCGGACTGGCTCAAAATCATCTGGAAAGAGGCACGTGTTGCGGTTGTCTGCGGAATTACGCTCGCCGCTGCGAACTTCGTCAAGCTGATGCTTTTTGACAGGGTTGGGCTGATGGTGTCGCTCGCAGTGAACCTGACCTTGATTCTGACGGTTTTTGTCGCTAAAATAGTCGGCTGCACTCTGCCGATGATTTCCAAAAAGATGGGCTTTGACCCCGCGGTAATGTCAGCGCCGTTTATAACGACAATAGTAGATGCGATTTCGCTGCTTGTCTATTTTACAATAGCAAAGGCTATCTTGGGGCTATAACGACTTATGCCATGATAACAAAAAGAAGCCGCCGCAGCAGGCTCTCTTCCCCCTATATTTACAAAAACCCGCTCAAATGCAACGGCTGCAGCCGTCTTTTGAGCGGGTTCTTTGATTTCGTTATGAGACACTTTTTTGAATTTAGGACACTTTTCCGGTTGAATTGATGTAGTCAATGACATCTAAAAGGCTGTCCGCGCTGCGCACACACATTGACAGAATCTCCTCATTGGGTGCAATCAAGTCCGGCACGACAATTACGGGGATTCCGGCGGCGTGTGCGGCCATGACTCCCGCATATGAATCCTCAAGAACCAGACATTCATCATGCGGTGCGTTCAAAAGCTCGGCGGCTTTCAAAAAAAGATCGGGAGCCGGCTTTGCGTTAGCGACCATTTCGTCATAAACCAACAGATCCATTCGGTCGAGTATACCGCATGAGCCGAGAGAGAACCGCACATATTTTCCGTTATTGGAGCTTGCCACGGCTTTCTTTATACCCAGCCTGTCACACAGGTCAAGTATCTCATGCACGCCCTTCTTGAGATATAGCTTTCCGTCATTTACTGCCTTGGAAAAGCGCACTCCGTACTCCGCAATGACCTCGGTGCCATTGAGTCCCAAGAACATCTCCTGAAGCAGCCTTTTACAGGCATCGTTGTTTTTTCCGATAATGTTGCAGTACTGCTTTCTGTCGAGCTCGAATCCGTACTCATTTATAATTTCATGAAGTGTTTCAAAGGACAGTCTTTCGGAATCCGTGAGCAGACCGTCCATGTCAAACAGAATATAATTTATTGCCATTAAGCCTCCCCGGTTGAATCGTCTGATTTTTGGGCGGATGAATTCTTGTTTACGGCGTAAACAATGCGCTCGACCGCAAAGCCGAACGGCAGGCATATTACCGATTCCAGAACTCCGTTTATTCCGACCATCGAAGCGATAAACATCAGTGTCACCTTGTCTGTTCCGAGAAACGACAAAAATCCGGCATCGCCGCCGAACAGCAGAAACAGCGCACCCATAAAGAAAACCGTGTTGAGCACTGCGCCCGAAAAGCTTGCCGCGACATATGAGAGCTTGCGTGCCTTGACTGACTTATAGAGCGCGCTGAAGATGACCCCGACCAAAAATCCCATAAGTACACGCGGTACAACGCAGACAATAAAGGTTTTCAAGGGACTGAGCTGAACCAAAAAAGTTCCGAGCGGAGAGCCCATAAAGCATTGTGCAAAGCTGGAGAGTCCGAAGACAAGACCCAAAAAAGCCCCGACTCCCTGACCCATGAGGATTGCGCCGACGATAACCGGAAGATGCATAATTGTTATTTCCAGAACGCCGACCTTTAAATATCCAAAGGAGGTGAAGGTCAAAAATAACAGGATAGCTGTCAAAATAGCAATGCGCACCAGCCTGTTGGTACTGAACTTGTGATTATTTATCTCTTTCATTTAAAAAAATCCTTTCTATTTTGCGAACAAGCGCTATTTCGCGCTCATTTGAAACACGATTCTGAGTCCGTCAAGCAGCAGCACATCGTCGTGAATCATTTCGGTGCTGCAATGAGGGGCAATTGCAAAGGCAAGTCCGCCCGTAATTACTACGGTTGGTGTCTCGCCGAGCTGTTTTGAGATTTTGTCGCACATTCCATCAAGCATCGAGGCGGTCGCAAAGACCGCGCCCGACATCATGCAGTCGGGAGTATTTGTGCCTATGACCTGAGGCGGGGCGAAAAATGACACACCCGGCAGCAGCGAGGTCTTTTGAACAAGCGCATCATATGAGATGCGAAGCCCGGGAGTAATCGCCCCGCCGAGAAAGCAGCCCCCGCTGTCGAGAACTGTGATTTTTGTCGCGGTGCCCATATCAATTATGATTGCGGGCATTGGGTATTTCGCCTTGGCTCCGACGGCGGTCGCCAAAAGGTCACCGCCGATTTCGCGCGGGTTGTCGAGTTTTATCGTCATTCCGTGGCTTGAGTTATAGGATAGCACAAGCGGCTCAAGCGAAGTGACTGCCTTTACCGCAAAAACGAGATTCGCGGTAACTATCGGCACAACGGAGCTGACAATGGCCCCTGTGATTTCCTCGATATCTATGCCGTGAAGACAGATTATGTCTTTGAGCTCAACCGCATACTGGTCTCCGGTTCGGCGGTGGTCGGTTGCGGCTCTGGAGAAAAAGAGCAGCTTATCCTGCTTGTCAAAGCAGCCGTATACGATATTGCTGTTTCCGATATCCACACATAAAATCATAGCGTGCTCCGTTTCTTAATATCCTGTAAGCTCACCGAGTGACTCGTCGTTTGACACCCACTCCGCATCGACGTCAATTACCGTATATTCGGATTTTGTATTGCGGATAATGACGGTTTGAAGACCTGCATTGATGATGAGGCGTTTGCACATGGCACAGGAATTTGCATTTTCAACGTACTCGCCGCTGTCCATCTCGTATCCGACAAGATAGAGTGTGGCACCGATGCAGTCCTTGCGCGCTGCGCTGATTATTGCGTTTGCCTCGGCGTGAACCGAACGGCAGATTTCGTAGCGCTCCCCGCGCGGAATATTGAGTTGCTGACGGCGGCAATATCCGAGATCCGAGCAGTTCTTGCGACCTCTCGGTGCACCTGTGTAGCCGGTGGATACAATCTCGTCATTTTTAACGATAATCGCGCCGAAATTGCGGCGCAAGCAGGTTCCGCGCTTGCTGACGGTATCGGCGATATCGAGGTAATAATTTATTTTGTCTCTGCGTATCGGCATAATTGCTGCCTCCTTTAAATTTCGTGAATGCATAATACTACGCGAACTATACTACATAATATTACATTTATATAAAGAATTCAAGAAAATTGTATTTTCCGTGCAAATACTGTATGCAGGGGTATGACGCGCATGGCTTGCGGCGACAGGCGACATTCCGAAAAGGCACATATACCTTCGTCGAAGCACCTCGGCTTGCGATGAGCCTTGCGGCGTATAAAATAGTGCTAAAACCGAAAAAATATGATACAATATTTATATATCACATATTTACAATAACTTATGAACGGAGCATGAATATGAGCACACAGACAATGAAAATGCTGGTAGAGGCAGCGCAGGAAGCGAGACAAAAGGCGTATTGCCCGTATTCAAAATATATGGTCGGAGCAGCGGTGCTGGGTGCCGACGGGACGGTATACAGGGGCTGCAATATCGAGAATGCCAGCTATGGAGCGACAGTTTGTGCCGAGAGAACGGCGCTTTTGTCAATGGTCGCGTCCGGATGCCGCAAATTTACCGCCATTGCAGTTGCCACGGGAGATGATTTTGACTGCGCTCCGTGTATGATTTGCAGGCAGGTGATGACCGAGTTTTGCGACTCGCTTGAGCTTCCGCTGTACATGGTCGGTCCCGGCGGCAAGGTTTTTGAGCACACGCTTCGCGAGATAGCGCCGCTGCCCTTTATGTCATTTGATTCAAACAAGGATTACAATGGCTGACACAAAAAATTCGGCAGGCTCAACGCTTGCGAAAAACGGTCTTTCGCCAAAAAAACTGTTCGGACAGAACTTTCTTGTCAATGTCGGAATTTGTGAAAAAATAGCGGAGCAGAGCGTCTGCGGCGATGAGCTCGGCATAATAGAGATAGGCCCCGGCATGGGTGCGCTGACAAAAGAGCTTGCAATTCGCGCAAAAAAGGTCGTTGCGATAGAAATCGACAGCGATTTGATACCCGTGCTTGAGGAGAATCTCAGAGAATTTGACAATGTCGAGGTCATAAACTGCGATATTTTGAAGATTGACTTGAAAAAGGTAATAGTAGAGCATTTCCAAGGTATGCGCGTCGGAGTGGTCGGCAATTTGCCGTATTATATCACCAGCCCGATTATTATGATGCTTCTTGAACAGCGGCTGCCGATTGAATTTATTGTCGCCATGGTGCAAAAGGAGGCGGCTCAGCGGTTTTGTGCCTCAGAGGCAAGCCGCGAATGCGGTGCTGTCACGCTTGCGATACGCTATTACAGTGAGCCGCAAATGCTGTTTGACGTAGCTGCGGGCAGCTTTTATCCTCCCCCTAACGTGACAAGCAGCGTGATAAGGCTTGAGGTTCGCGCGTCCGACGTCAAGCCGGCTGACGAGGCGCGCATGTTTGCGGTTATCAAGGCAGCATTCTCACAGCGCCGCAAAACAGCCGCCAATTCAATTTCATCGGTGCTTGCGGTGGAAAAGGCATCGGTTATACGCTCGATTGAGAGTCTCGGGCTTGACCCGTCAATTCGCCCCGAGCGAATGACAATACAAAATTTCTCGGATTTAAGCGCACTGATTTAAAAATTTCATCTGAAATCAGATAAAACAAACAATTTCGAGCGAAAGCGGGGTTTTAAGCATTGTTGTGCTGAAATCCCGCTTTTTGCAATATATGTCAATTTTAACAAAGCGAAAATGCCCGTATTTTAAGGAAAAAATTAGCATTTTAATTAAATGGTGCAAAATTCACATAGAAAAGCAAACATATTTGTATAAATATGTTGCAAAAGACTTTTTGTTTGTGTAATATAGATATATATACGTTCTTAAATCTATTTATTTGTCAATTAGTTAAAATGACGGAACAAAATTTAAATTTAAAATAATTAAAAAAAAGGGGAAGCAAAGATGTCAAACAGGCTTTTTCAGGGAATCGTATACCAAATGAAGGATGCGGTCGATAGGGTTGTCGGCGTAGTTGATGAAAATTCCGCGGTTATTGCATGCAGCGACCTCACACAAATCGGCAGTGTGCGGGCCGGGGTTATGAACGACACTCCGGTGGACGAGGTCGTGAAAATTGACGGCTACACATACCACTACTGCGGGCAGAACAAAAAATCCGAATACGCAGTTTTTGTCGGCGGCACAGATGAGTCGGCGATGCGATACGCAGCTATGGCGGCGGTTGCGCTGCAAAATGTAAAGCAGTATTTCGACGAGAAATACGACCGTGTCAATTTCATAAAGAATGTTGTGCTTGACAATATTCTTCCGGGTGACGTCTATGCTAAGGCGCGCGAGCTGCATTTTTCATCGGATATCAGCAGGATAGTGCTGCTCGTCCGCATTGTTTCGGGAAGCGAGATATCGGCGCTTGACATAGTGTCGGAGCTTTTCCCCGACAAGCAAAAGGACTTTGTATTTAATATCAGTGAGGCAGATACCGTCATCGTCAAGGAAATTCATCAGGGAATTGATATGCGCGATGTCGAGAAGCTCGCAGGCTCGATTGTGGATATTCTTGAGGGTGAGCACTACATCAAGGCTGTCGTCGGCATCGGCACGGCAGTTTCGGGCATAAAGGAGCTTGCTTCCTCTTTTAAAGAGGCGCAGGTCGCTCTTGAGGTCGGCAAGGTATTTGACACCGAGCACGCGATTATAACCTATGACAATCTCGGCATTGCACGCCTTATTTATCAGCTTCCCACGACACTCTGCGAGATGTTCCTCAAGGAGGTATTCAAAAAGGGCTCGATAGATTCACTTGACCAGGAGACACTGTTTACCATTCAGCGCTTTTTTGAAAATAATCTCAATGTCTCGGAAACCTCGCGCGGTCTGTTTGTACACCGCAATACCCTTGTGTACAGGCTTGAAAAAATCAAAAAGCTGACGGGTCTTGATCTGCGTGAATTCGATCACGCCATAGTGTTCAAGGTTGCGCTTATGGTCAGAAAATATCTCGATTCAAATCCGACAAAGTATTAAATTTCCAGCAACAGTCGGGCGGCCGTCTGCCACTTCAAACTATAGGGCAGATACGCCCGACATACTTCAGCAAGGAGTAAATGTAATTTATGATAGAATTCAAAGGTGTCACCAAGGTGTATCCAAACGGCACCGTTGCGCTTGATGATGTTGATTTGTTTATAGGGAAAGGCGAATTTGTTTTTATCCTCGGACATTCGGGAGCGGGAAAGAGCACTCTGCTCAAGCTTGTTTTGCGGGAGGAGAGCGCGACGAGCGGGGAGATTAGGGTCGCCGACTATGACCTCAACGAAATCCGCAATCGGGATATTCCGTTTTTGAGGCGCAATCTCGGTGTGGTGTTTCAGGATTTCCGCCTTATTCCCACAATGACGGCATATGAAAATGTGGCGTTTGCAATGCATGTGACAAATATCCCCAAAAAAGAAATAAGAAAGCGCGTACCATACATATTGCATCTTGTCGGTCTCACCGACAAGGCCAAGGTGTATCCAACCGAGCTTTCGGGCGGAGAGCAGCAGCGTGTCGCGCTTGCTCGGGCACTGGTTCACAACCCCTCCATCATCATTGCGGACGAGCCGACAGGCAACATCGACCCCGAGCTGAGCTTTGAGATAATGGAGCTGCTTGCCGAGATTAACAAGCTCGGAACAACAGTGGTTGTCGTCACGCATGAGCAGGCAATGGTCAGCAATTTTCACCGCAGGACAATAAAGCTCGAACACGGAAAAATTGTCTCTGATACCAGAAAGGCGGTGAGAAAATGACGGGAGGAAGCTTCGGATACCTGGTTAAGCAGGGCATTAACGGCGCGTGGCTGAATCGTGTCATGTCACTCGCGTCGGTCGGAATTCTCACGGCATGCCTCATAATTCTCGGCGGAGTCGGGCTGCTGTCGGCAAATGTTCGGGATCTGTTTCAGACGATGGAAAATCAGACTGAGGTCGCGGTTTATGTGCTCGACGAGGCAACTCAGGGAGATATCACCGCGCTTGAAAAAGACATCAAGGCAATTGAAGGCGTAAATAACATAAAATTTGTTTCCAAAGCCGACGGACTTGAGGAGGCAAAGGGAATGATGGATGGCGGCGGCTATCTGCTTGAGGGTCTTGAGGACGATAACCCAATACCGGCATCCTTTCGAATAACGCTGAACGACCAGACTAAAATGGTTGAGATTCAGGGCAAGATTCAGAAAATGAAATTTGTTGAATCCGTTGTTGCGCCGACAAGTCTTGCCGAAACGCTCACCGGAGTTGAGCGCACAATGTCGATTCTCGGCGGGATAATTATCGGAATACTGCTTATAGCATCTCTGGTGGTTATCAGCAACACAATTAAGCTGACCGTGTTCGCACGGCGCAGAGAGATAAACATCATGAAATACGTGGGGGCGACAAATGGTTTTATCCGTCTCCCGTTCGTGGTTGAGGGACTTTCAATCGGGTTCATATCGGCGATTCTCGCCTTCGGGGTTTTGATGCTGGTATACCAGAGTCTGTCCGGAATGCTTGTGAATTCGGTAGTCCCATGGATCAACACAATGTCAAACAGCCTTATCCCGTTCTGGGACGTGTGGTATTGGCTTGCAGGAGCGTTCTTGATAAGCGGAATGCTAATAGGCTCACTCGCAAGCTCGGCGGCAATGAGAAAGCATCTCAAGGTGTAATTTTCCCCCATTTTTGCGGCGGCGGGTACAGTATTTGAGGAACAATTCGTATGCGGAGAAGGGCAGGAAAAAAACTATATGAATATTAAGGTCAAAAAAATTATTTCGTGCATTATGATAATGGCGCTTGTGTTTGCGTGTGTTCCGGTGAATCCACCCGTTTCGGCGGCAAGCACAATTGAAGAGACAACACAAAAGAGGAACGATCTTCAGGCGCAGCTTATAGAAATTAACCGAAAGCTTGCATCAATCAAGGATGACGTAAAAAAAGCTCAGGCAAAGACCGAAACATACTCAAGCCGCAAAAGCCTCGTTCAAGATCAGATAGAGGCAATAAAAGAGACAATCGAGCTCAAAGAGAGCGAGCTATCGCTGAAGCAGGAGGAGCTTGACCTAAAGGAAAAAGCACAGCAGGAGACATATGAGCTTTTTAAAAAGCGCCTTCGCGCGATGTACATGTCAAACGACAGCAACAGCGCGCTTTCAACTGTTTTGGGTGCATCGACCTTTTCGGAGTTTCTCGTCCGCTCGGAGGTCATGAGAAAGGTATCGGAGCACGATACCGAGCTTATTGACAAGCTTGTAAAAGAGCAGGGTGAGATAAAAGAGGCAAAGACGGTTATTGAGGATGAGCTTACCTCGCTTGAGGAGGACAAGTCGACACTCGACAGCAAATATTCCGAGCTTGCGGCGCTTTATCAGGAGGCGAACAACACGCTCAATACCGCTGAGGCACTTAAGGAAGTTACCGAGGATGACTATGAGACCATTCTCGCCGACTTTAAGAAAACCGACGCGGAGCTGAATGCGCTCATGGGCACCGGCAACCCGGATTTCGTCGGCGGCGCGTGGATGTGGCCCGTGCCCGGATTCAGATATGTCTCCTCGGGCTTCGGCTGGAGAACGCTGTATGGCAAACCAAACTTCCACGGCGGAATTGATATCGCGGGCGGCGGAATTTACGGCGCGCCTATTGTTGCGTCCAACTCAGGCACGGTTATCCGCGCATATTACGGCTCAACCGGATACGGATATCATGTCATGATTGACCACGGAGGCAACAACTGGACAGTTTACGGACATATGAGCAGCATTGCGGTGTCATACGGCCAATATGTAACTCAAGGTCAGACGATAGGATATGTCGGAAGCACCGGCAACTCCACAGGTCCGCATCTGCATTTTGAAATCAGGCTTAACGGATCTCAGGTCAACCCGCTTAATTACCTGTAAGTCACGGCAGCGGGAAGCCGATTATGTCTTCCGATGACAGGAGAGATATCTGTAAATGAACAAAAAAATATCGATTGGAATTACGACCTCGCTGGTTTTAGTGGCGGTTACCATCACCTTTACGGCGACTATGATTTTTGCGATGAAGATGTTTGACAGCAAGGTAAGCAGCGCTCAGGAGCGCGCGCAGATGTATGACAAGCTATCCGAAATCGATAAGATTGTGCGCCAGAACTATTATGGCGCGATTGATGACAAGAGAATTTCCGACTCGCTTTCACAGGGAATTCTCATGGGTCTTGACGATCCCGATTCAAGCTATCTGACCTCTGAGGAAATCGCGGCTCGCGCAAGCGAGATGCAGGGAACTGCGGTCAGCACCGGACTGAGTCTTGAAAAGAACACCAACGGCTATGCGGTTGTCAACAATGTCGTTTCCGAATCGGCCGCCGACAAGATGGATATTAAGGTTGGGGATATCATCACTAAGGTGGATGATAAGGATGTGCTTGCGGTTGGCTATGATGAGGCGGTTTCAATGCTGTTAAATCGCAATGAGGGCGACAAGATAGCTGTTGCCTACAACCGCGCGGGCGAGGAAAATACCGTAGAAATAATTCCGAATGCGGTCGAGACAACATCGGTTATTCACTCACAGATTGATGATATTTATTACATCAGAATTGATCGGATTACCAAGCTGACGCAGAATCAGTTTAAGGGTGCGATTGACGCGGCGCTCGGCGCGGAAAATGTCCGCGGAATAGTGTTTGATGTGCGAGATTTATTCGGGGGCTATGATATTTCGATCATTGCGGGAATGCTCGACAGGCTGATGCCTACCGGGACACTCGTAAAGGGAACGTATAAGGATAGCCAGAGCAAGGTTCTGTACACATCAGATGACGAGTCGGTCAAGCTGCCGATGGCGGTTATTGTCAACGAATACACGTACGGCTTTGCAGAGCTTTTTGCGGCGGTCATGAGCGAGGCCGACAACTGTGCGATAGTGGGAAAAACAACAGCAGGTCACGGGACACTACAGCAGCTTGTCAAGCTGACGGACGGAAGCGGCGTCGATATCACCGTTGCAACGCTCAGCACCTCAAGCGGTCTGAGTTTCAACATAGACGGGCTGAAACCGGATTACGATGTCAGTGTTCCCGATTCATTCATACGCGTTGTTCAGCCGAACGAGCAGAATGACCCGCAGTATAAAAAGGCAGCGGAAATTATCAGAGCTTCAAAACCAAACAATGCATAATTGAATACTGTTTGGGAATAAATTTAAGAGGGTAGGGGCGGACATGTGATACAGAATTGTCTGCCGCGGCCCTCTTTGTTTCGGTTATAAAGTAAAAATCGAGACATTGCGGCATATACTTGACAGTGCATATCTAATTCATTATAATGTAACCTTGAAGATTGTCAGGAAGAAAGTGAGCATACGAACAATGAGTAAGGAAGCTTTGATGAGCAAAAACAAGCTCAAGGAATACGAGCAGGAGCTTGAACATCTTAAAACGGTTAAGCGAAAAGAAATTGCCGAGGTTCTCAATGAGGCGCGTTCGCACGGCGATCTTTCTGAAAACAGCGAATATGACGAGGCAAAGAATTCTCAGGCGATGATGGAGAGCAGAATCTCCGAGATTGAAAAAATGCTTCAAAACGCTAAGGTAATAGATGAGGATGAGCTGTCAACCGACAAGGTCGGCATCGGCTGTATTGTCAAGGTTAAGGATCTTGATTTCGATGAAATCGAGGACTATTCACTTGTCAGCTCGGGTGAGGCAAATCCAATGGCAAATAAAATCAGCGATGAATCGCCGGTCGGCAATGCGTTGATTAATGCAAAGATAGGCGACATTGTCAGTGTCACGACTCCGACAGGCGCTGTTATACGCTATGAGGTTCTCGAGATAGGCAAGCAGAATTTCAGCTGAGGCAGAATTTTGTTTTAATCTCCAATTCTTCGCACTTCTTGTGCGAAGAATTGTTTTGTATTCAGAAATACGCTAAACAGACAGAAAAGGTGAGGGAAGAGAATGAGCAATGAAATTCAAAGCGAACAAGTGCAGCCCGAGATTAACGAGAGCGAACAGATTCAAATTCGCAAGGAAAAGCTGCAAAAACTGAAAGACGAAAACAGAGACCCGTTTGCGGTTACCAAATTCGATGTCAGCGACCATTCGATTGACATCGTGGACGGATTTGACGAGAAGGAATACGACCAAAAACCTGTCGCGATAGCAGGCAGAATTACAAGCTGGCGGGATATGGGCAAGGCAAACTTCATAGATGTGACCGACCGCGACGGAAAAATTCAAGTATATATCCGCAGAGACGATGTCGGAGAGGACATATTCGCAGACTTTAAAACATGGGATATCGGTGATATTGTCGGAATTAACGGATATGCTTTTCGCACAAGACGCGGCGAGGTGTCGGTTCATGCACAGAAGATAACTCTTTTGTCAAAAGCTCTCCGCCCTCTTCCGGAAAAATATCACGGCCTTAAAGACATGGAAATGCGCTATCGCCAGCGCTACATTGACCTGATTGTCAACCCCGAGGTTAAGGATACCTTTATGAAGCGCTCGAAAATCATAAAGGAAATTCGCACCTATCTTGATTCGCGCGGCTTTATTGAGGTCGAGACGCCTGTTTTGCACACAATTGCGGGCGGCGCGGCGGCGCGCCCGTTCACCACGCACCACAATGCGCTTAACATTGACATGTATCTCCGCATAGCTCTTGAGCTGCACCTGAAACGCCTGATTGTGGGCGGCTTTGAGAGAGTGTACGAGATAGGCAGGGTATTTCGCAACGAGGGCGTATCGGTGCGCCATAACCCGGAATTTACGCTTCTTGAGCTGTATCAGGCATATGCCGACTATGAGGACATAATGAATCTGGTCGAGGATATGTTCAGAACGGTTGCGAAGAGCATTCTGGGCGAGAGTGCCGTCGCCGTGCTTGACGGGGTGGAATACGACCTGTCAAAGCCGTTTGCGCGCATAACGATGAAGGATGCGGTAAAGCGCGATTCAGGAGTGGATTTCGACCTGATTGAGACAGTGGAGCAGGCGCGAGAGGCTGCAAAGGAGCACGGAATAGAATTTGAGGCGAGACACCTCAAGGGCGATATTCTAAACCTGTTTTTTGAAAAATACAGCGAGGACAAGCTCGTGCAGCCGACGTTTTTGATAGGTCACCCTGTCGATATCTCACCGCTTGCAAAGCGTGAGCCGACCGACAGGCAGTACACCCAGCGCTTTGAGCTTTTTATCGGCGGCCGCGAGTACGGCAATGCGTTCTCGGAGCTTAACGATCCGGTGGATCAGCGCGAGAGATTTATGCACCAGGCAGAGCTGAAAGCCGCGGGTGACGACGAGGCATGCGACGTGGATGAGGACTTTTTGACGGCTCTTGAATATGGACTGCCCCCAACAGGCGGTCTCGGAATAGGCATTGACAGGCTTGTTATGCTTCTGACCGGCTCGCCGTCGATACGCGACGTGCTGCTGTTCCCGACAATGAAGCCAAACAGGGAATAAGAATTATGAAGATAATGGCAGTGGATTTCGGAGATACGCGCACAGGGCTTGCAATGTGCGACCGCACCGAATTTCTGGCGACTCCGCTCGGCATAATTACCGAAAAGAGCTTGCCGAAAACGGTTGAAAAAATAGTGTATGCCGCTCGTGAATACGAGGCGGCAATGGTGGTTGTGGGTCTTCCGCGCAACATGAACGGCTCGGAGGGTGAGCGCGCACAGAAATGCCGCAAGGTTGCGACTCTGCTGCAAAACATTATGCCCGACATCCCCATTGAGCTGTGGGACGAGCGCAACAGCACAAAATCGGCAATTTATTATATGAATGAGACGGATACACGCGGCAAAAAGCGCAAGGAAGTGCTCGATGCGGCGGCGGCGTCAATAATTCTCGAGAGCTATTTGGCATATCGAAAAAATCAAAAAGAGGCATCCGAAAAACAGGAATAAAAGTGTTTTGATATCCGTTAGTCAGCCGCGGCGATGCCCGTCATACGGCTTGCCCTTAAAATACGGAGAAAACAAAAAGCATCCGAAGGCTTTGGCCTACGGATGCTTTTTTGATACTATTTCACAGTCCTCTTGACGAGGTGCAGCTCAACAACGATTAAAAGGCTTTCCGAGTGAATTTACGGTACATTTTTAAAGTTGAAAAAGCTTATACAACAGATGAGTTTTTAATGAATAAATCAGGGTCTTATTCCGCTGCCGCCCTGCATGGTGATGGTTTCACCCGAAATATATTTTGCGTCGTCACTTGCAAGGAATACGCAGGTGCGGCCGATATCCTTTTCGGGATCTCCGAAACGGCGCATCGGAATACCCTTTATGGTCTGCTCATAAACCTCAGGATATGCTTCCTTCCATTTAACGAGCGCATCGGTCATGACGAGCGGGCATACTATGTTGACGTTTACATCGAATTCACCCCACTCGGTTGCGGCTACGCGCGACAGACCGCGAATGCCCTCCTTTGCAGCGGCATAAGAGCTCTGTCCGGGCTTGCCGAACAGACCTGCTCCCGAAGCAAAGTTAATCACCGAGCCGTGAGTCTCCTTGAGATATGGAAACGCGTGCTTCATATAGAAGAATACCGCGTACAGACCCGAATATATGGCGCGGTCAAAGTCTTCCTTTGTGTGATCGACAAGCATTACACCGGAGGCTGAGTTCTGCGCATTGTTTATCAGCACATTGATTTTGCCGAACTTCTCGACTGCTTTGTCAATGACATTTTTGACCTGTTCCTCAATTCCGCCGTCAGCCTGAACAGGCAGAACCTGAATTCCGTAAAGACGCTCGAGCTCTTCCTTTGCCGAATCCATCTTTGCGGTGTTTCGCCCTGTGATAACAAGGTTGGCACCCTCCTTGGCAAATGCGGTGGAAATGCCATATCCGATACCGCCACCCTTGCCTCCGCCTGTGATAATAACAACCTTACCGTCCATAATTCCCATATACATCAACTCCTTGTTCTCTTTGATATAAAGTCTAAGCCTTTGTTTGTAAGTTCTCCGTAAAATGGATTATACGCAAATAAAAGAATCTTTTCAGTAATAAAGTCACTTAAAAAGCAATTACAACTCCGCCGTCGCTTGCGTAAACAGTTGAAATACCGGCCGTCGGTGCCATGATAATTTCTTTTATTGCCTTGCATTTTGCCATCATATCCAATTTCAGGGTTTCCGCACGCCCGCGGCAGTTGCAATAGGTCAGGGTAAGAACCGTGGAGCAGGGCGGGAGATTTTTTGTCAAATCAACAATGCACGAAACCATTTGGTCGAGAGCGTTTTGCAGTCCGCGAACAGTTTTGAGGTTTTTGACCTCTCCGTTTCCGTCGTCCGAAAGTACGGGATGAAGCGACATAACCGACGCCATAATGCCCTTGACCTTGCTGACACGACCGTTTTTGACCATGTTTGAAAGGTCCTGCAGCACAAACAGCGTGTTCATTTGCCCGATATATTCGTTGACCCTTGTGACAACATTTTCAAAACTCGTGTTCTCTTTATTAAGCTTGTTGACGAAGAGCGCAATCAGAAGCTCGCCGGCAGACGCCGATTTTGAGTCAATGACAAAAATCTTTTTGTCGGGGTGCTTTTCAAGCACCATTTCACGTGCAAGCCGTGCGGAGTTGTGCGAGCCGCTGAGCTTATCCGAAAGTGTAATGACCACACTCTCGTCATATGCCTCCATGCGGCGGGCATATTCATCGACGGACGGACATGCAGTTCGTGTGGGTTCCTTTGTCTTAGCCATTTCTGACAAAAGAGAGCCGATATTAATGTTGAGATCGTCCAAAAACTCAACACCGGGCGCGGGCATAATTGTCAGCGGAACAAGATCGATGTCAAGCTCTTTTCTAAGTTCCTCTGTCGTGTCGCAGCAACTGTCTGCAATGATTTTGATTGCCATATAGACCTCCCCTTAATGCATAAATGAAATTCGGATGTCATTACAGACACTCGTACAGATAGTGTTAGAAATGACTTCATTTAATTATACATGAAAAAACTCAAAAGTTATTACCAAAGTGTTACCATTTCATTATAAAGTCCGAGATAGCTCTCCGCGGCGCGCTCCCAGCCAAAGTCGCATTTCAGTGCGCGCTTGACCAAAACATTCCACTCGTCGTGATTTTCGTATACAGCCTTTGCGCGCAGACATGCGTCAAGCATGTCGTGGGCATTATAGCTGCGGAATGTAAAGCCGTTGCCCTCGCCGTCTCCGCTGTCGGTAATGCTGTCGGCAAGTCCGCCCGTAATGCGAACTACGGGCACTGTTCCATAGCGCAGCGCAAGCATTTGGGATAGACCGCACGGCTCTGATTTGCTTGGCATAAGAAACATATCGGCGCCTGCATAGATTTTTCGGGCAAGCTCGGGTATAAAGCCGATTTTTACTCCGCAGCTTTGAGGATATCTGCGCGCAAAGTCGGAGAAACAGTTTTCATACATATATTCGCCCGAGCCGAGAACCACAACCTGTATGCCGCTCAAGAGGATATATTCCAAAACGTGCTTGACAAGGTCGATGCCCTTGTGCGCGACAAGGCGCGAAACAATTGCCATGACCGGAGCGCCGTTATCCTCAAGAGAGAACTTTTCAAGCAGCTCTTTTTTGCACAGAGCTTTTTTTTGCGGATACCGTGCAGAGAAATTTGCGGCTATATACGGGTCGGTATGAGGGTCGTAAACCTCGGTGTCTATTCCGTTGAGAATACCGCACAGCTTAAACTGCTTTGCGCGAAGCAGAGGGTCAAGCCCATGTGCAAACCACGGATCGAGGATTTCCTTCGCATAGGTCGGGCTGACCGTGTTGACCTTATCGGACACCTCAATGGCGCCCTTCATGAAATTGACGCAGCCGCCGAATTCAAGAACTGCGGCTTCTGACGGAGCAATTCCGACAACATCAGACAAGAGCTCGACGCCGTATTTGCCCTGATATTGTATATTATGTATCGTAAACAGAGTTTTAATCGACGAGAACTTTTCTTCCTCGCGATAAAATTTATTGAGATAAACATTGGTGAGTGCGGTCTGCCAGTCATTTGAATGAATGATGTCTGGTGAGAAGTCACAGTGTCTCAGCATTTCCAGCACTGCGCGGGAAAAAAATGCAAACCTCTCCGCGTCATCGTAATATCCATACAGACCGGCGCGCTTGAAATAGTACTCGTTGTCAATGAAATAATAGGTAACTCCGTTTTCGCTGAGCTCAAACAGACCGCAGTACTGATGACGCCATGCAACAGGCACGATAAAATCACAGATAAAGGTCATCTTTGCCCTCTGCTCGGGCTTTATGTCTCCGTAAAGAGGCAAAACAACGCGGCAATCGACTCCGCAGCGGCTAAGCGCTTTTGGCAGAGCGCCCGAAACATCTCCGAGACCGCCCGATGCAGCGTACGGATAGCATTCGCTGGTTGCAAACAAAACATTCATAACTTCTCCTCCGTTTCGTTTAATTATAAGTAATAATTAAATATTGCTGAATTTTTTAATGTACAGCGGATAGTTCTCATGACCCATTAGTGAGCGGTCGGGGTTAATGACAACATCCTTGTCTGTTATAACAAAGCTGAGCTCGCTCCGCTCGCTGATTATTGTGTCCTGCATGATAATCGAGTTCTTTACCTTAGTGTGCTTGCCAACGGTGACTCCGCGGAAAATCATGCAGTTCTCCACCTCGCCGAGTATCACGCAGCCGTCCGCTATCAGTGAATTTGTGACCTTTGCATCAATGCCGTAACGGACAGGCGCCTCGTCGCGTACCTTTGTGTACACGGGCCTCTCGGGTGTGAAAAGGGCATCCATGTTTTTTGGCTCAAGAAGCGCCATATTTGCCTCGTAGTAGCTCTTTGTGCTATAGACGCGGCGAACAAATCCGCCGAATTTGTATTCGCGGATATTGAGAGTGTCGATACCCTTTAAAAGCACATCCCGCTCGAACATCGTCTGCATGCGGCTTATTGCCGTTTCGACCAGCTCGACCAGCTTATCCCTTGAGATAACAAATATATCCATGCTTATTGTGCATCCGCCCTCATATCTGTCAAATAACATTTCGCGCACACGCCCGGTATCGTCCGAGTGAAGAAGAACGCTGTTTCGCTCCATGTCCTCACCGGAAACAACGCCGCGGCTGACAATTGTCACATCAGCGCCGCTCTCGGCGTGTCTGTTGAGCACGTCGGTGAAATCAATATTGCACACATTGTCGCAGTCCATGAGCACGACATACTTTTCCGATGAGTATTTTATATAGCGAATGACATTGTGCAGCGCCTGGACGCGCCCGTGATATGTGCCCTCCTGAGACAGGCTGTTCGGCGGAAAAATCGAAAGACCCGAGCGCTTGCGGGCAAGATCCCACGAACGTCCGCTCCCGAGATGATCAAGCAGTGATTGATAGTTGTGCTTTGCAATGACGCCCACCTTTGTGACACCGGCATTGACAAGCGAGGACAGATAGAAGTCGATAAGGCGATAGCGCCCGCCGAATGGAAGGGATGCCATCGAGCGGATTTCGGTCATTTCCCCCACCATATCGTCGTGCATATTCGCAAAGATAATTCCGAGCGCTTTATTGGTCAGCATACCACTTCACCCTCCTTGACATCGCCGTAAACCATGGATTTGGCTTTTATAACGGCATTTTTTCCGATAACAGAGTTGCCGGCGATTACGGCAATGCCCCATTTATCCTTGTCCTCGACATTTTCGGGGCGTTCGCCGATTGTCACGCCGTTCTCAATCACGACATTCTCGGCTATTATCGCATATTCGACAAGTGCGCCGGATTTTATTATTGAACCGGGCATGACTATGCTGTCACGGACGGTAGCACCCTCCTCGACAATCACGCTGTCAAACAAAACCGAGAAGTCTATGGTCCCCATTATTCGGCATCCCTCGGTCACAATAGAGTTTTGCACAATACCCTTTTCGTCGATATATTGCGGCGGCTTTATGGGGTTGCGCGAATAGATTTTCCAGTGCTGCTCCCACAGGTCAAATGGCACCTTGGGGTTGATGAGATCCATGTTCGCCTCCCAGAGGCTGTCAATTGTGCCGACATCCTTCCAATATCCGTCAAAGCGGTAGGTGAACAGTTTTTCATTGCAGGCGAGCATTGTCGGAATGATGTCTTTTCCGAAATCGTTTGAGGTGTCGGGACGCTTGCTGTCGCTTTCGAGATATTCGCGAAGCTTTTTCCATGTGAATATGTAGATGCCCATTGATGCGAGATTGCTTTTCGGATTTTGCGGTTTTTCCTCAAACTCATAAACCGAGCCGTCCTCGTTTGCATTCATAATTCCAAAGCGTGATGCCTCGTCAATAGGAACCTCCAAAACCGCTATGGTGCACGCCGCACCGGTCTGCTTATGCTGCTCGAGCATGAGTGCATAATCCATTTTATAAATGTGGTCACCCGAAAGTATGAGGACGTATTCGGGGTCATAGCGCTCAATGAAGTTGATGTTCTGATATATTGCATTTGCGGTTCCGAGATACCAGTCGCTCCCGTTTTGCTTTTGATAGGGAGGAAGGACATGAACTCCGCCCCCTAAGCGGTCAAGATCCCACGGTCGGCCGTCGCCGATATAGTCGTTCAGCTCGAGCGGCTGATATTGAGTCAGCACGCCGACAGTGTCAATGCCCGAATTAATGCAGTTGCTCAGCGGAAAATCAATAATTCGGTATTTTCCGCCATAGGGAACAGCGGGCTTTGCGATGTTTTTCGTCAGGGCGTAAAGTCGGCTTCCCTGACCTCCGGCAAGCAGCATAGCGATACATTCTTTCATTTTTCTGTCTCCTTAGATACCTTAGTAGTCTTTTTGGTGACTGTTGACTTAACCTCCGATTTTGCTGAGGATTTTGTTTTTGCAGCACCGGCTTCGGAGGACTTTTTCGAGGAGGGCGAGGACTTTAAAGCACTGGTCGCGGATTTGCGGGTGTCGGCAGCAGCCGCCTTGGCGCGGGGCTTCGGAACAGTGAAATACATGGTTGACAACGCCGGCAGGTAAAGATTCAGAGATTGATCAAAGCCGTGACATTCAAGCTTTTCGCTCTTAAAAGCGGTCTGTTCGTCGGGTATATTCCCGCCGAAGCGCTGCCATTCGGTGTTCAGAATAGTTTTGTAATTGCCCTTTTCGGGAACTCCGATTCGGTAGTCTGCGCGAGCTACAGGCGCAAAGTTGCACACAGTGACAATTTTGTTTCCGTGCTTATCGGCGCGAAGGAATGAGATGATGTTCTGCGAGGAATCGTCCATGCTTATCCATTTAAAGCCGTCCCAGCTGTCCTCAATCTCCCACAGCGGCGAGGATGCCTTGTACATGAGATTCAGCTCTTTTATGTAGTTTCTGAACAGGCGGTGCTTTTCAAAATCAAGCAGCATCCAGTCGAGCTGCTGCTCGTAGTTCCATTCGTTAAACTGCGCAAATTCCTGACCCATGAAAATGAGCTTTTTGCCGGGATGCGAGTACATGTATGCATAAAATGCACGCAGGCTTGCGAACTTTTCGTCGTAGTCGCCGGGCATTTTGTTTATCATTGAGTTTTTGCCGTGCACTACCTCGTCATGAGAGAGCGGCAGAATATAGTTTTCGGAAAAAGCATAAAACAGCGAAAAAGTAATTTTGGCGTGATTGTCCTTGCGGAAAAACGGATTCATCGACATGTAATCGAGCGCGTCGTTCATCCAGCCCATATTCCACTTGAAGTTGAAGCCGAGACCTCCGGTATCTGTCGGCTTTGTGACAAGCGGCCACGCCGTTGATTCCTCGGCAATCATCAGCGCGTTGGGATGACGTGAGAACACCTGAGTGTTCATCTTTTTGAAAAACGCAATAGCCTCGTAGTTCTCGTGACCGCCGTCCGAGTTCGGACACCACTCTCCGTCCTTGCGGTCATAGTCAAGATAAAGCATTGATGCAACGGCGTCTACCCTTATTCCATCAACATGATACATGTCAAACCAGAAGAGCGCGTTGCTTATCAAGAAAGACTGTACCTCGGGGCGCCCGTAGTCAAAGACTCTTGTGCCCCACTCCTTGTGCTCCATGCGCAGAGGGTTCTTGTCCTCATAGCAATATCCGCCGTCAAATTCGTAAAGCCCGAATTCGTCCTTCGGAAAGTGAGCGGGAACCCAGTCGAGAATCACACTGATTTTTGCTCTGTGCAGAGTATCGACAAAATACATGAAGTCATGCGGAGTACCATAGCGTGAGGTCGGTGCATAATAGCCCGAAACCTGATAGCCCCATGATCCGTCAAACGGGTATTCCGAAATCGGCATAAGCTCGACATGAGTGTAGCCCATTTCGGGAAGATATACGGCGAGACGGTCGGCAAGCGTTCGGTAATCCAAAAGCGAGCCATCCTCATTTTTCTGCCATGAGCCCGCATGAAGCTCGTACACATTCATCGGCTCATGATACGGGTCAGAGCTGTCGCGGCATTTTACCCACGAGCTGTCAGACCATTTGTAACCGTCAAGCTCATAGGTTTTTGAGGCGTTGGCGGGTCGGGTCTCGGCGTGAAAGGCATACGGGTCTGCCTTGTACAGCACACGCCCGTCCTCGGCTGTGATGCAAAACTTATACGCATCATACCTCTTTACGCCCTCGATAAAGCACTCGTAAACCCCTCCGCTGATTTTGCTCATAGGATTCGCTTCAATATCCCACTCGTTGAACGAGCCCACAACCGAAA
Organism: Oscillospiraceae bacterium; assembly: GCA_036644375.1. Classification (GTDB taxonomy): domain Bacteria; phylum Bacillota; class Clostridia; order Oscillospirales; family Ruminococcaceae; genus CALWZE01. The sequence continues at coordinate 79,019 of JAVXQD010000002.1, read as the reverse complement.
CCGAGCTTGCATTGGGCGCCCACGTGCGAAACACATACCCGTCCGCGCCATTGTGTTTTTCATAATGCGCACCCAAAAAACGATAGGCGTCAAAATTTGTTCCCTGATGAAAAAGAAAAAGCGGCAGATTATCCTTTTTTTTCGTGTTCAATTGCAGCACCCCTTATATTGTGTACTTCGGTATAGCTTTATAATAGCAATTTACAACGCAAATTTCAATAGAAATTTAGTATAAATAGCAAACTTAGTCCAACACAAATTGTTACAATTTGTGTAATGTGCATAACTTTCATGCGAAATTGTAATTAGAATGTCAGTGTGAGGCGATAATCGTGAAAATGTGACAAAACAAATGCAAAGCGGCTTAGGGCATTAAGGCAGCTGTTAAGCTATTGTAACTTTACCGCATGTCAAACATATGCTAAAATCAATAAAAGGGGGGTCTTTTGTTTGGAACTGATTTGTTATGAAAATTGTTCAACCTGCAAAATGGCAAAGAAGTGGCTTTTGGACAATGAGCTTGAATTCGAGGAAAGAGATATCAAAAAAAATCGTCCGAATGAACGAGAGCTTCGCGAGTGGTACAAAAAAAGCGGGCTGACCTTAGATAAGTTCTTCAATAAAAACGGTCTTTTGTACAGGGCTCTCGAGCTTAAAGACCAGCTGCCGTATATGGCCGAGAACGAACAGCTGCGTTTGCTTGCGAGTGACGGAATGCTGATAAAGAGACCTATACTGATAGCGGATAACGGGAAAATTCTCGTGGGCTTTAATGAGTCCGAGTGGGAAACCGTAAAAAAATAGGGCAGTGCATTTGCACTGCCCTATTTTTGCGGACTTATGTATTTCAAACGACCTTTGCACCGAATGGGAGCAGGGCAAGACCGCCGAGCTTAAAGCACTGCAAGCCAAATGGGATACCGACAATTGTCACGCATAAAACCAATCCGATAATTACGGAGGTGACCGCAAGCTCTATGCCCCCGAACACAATCCAAAGGATATTCAGCAGTACGGAGGTTGCGTGTGTGCCATAGATAATCTCCTTGCCGAACGGGGCGACCATAAGACCGGCAAATTTAAAGCACTGAATGCCTATCGGTATACCCACGATTGTCACGCACCACAAAAGCCCGACAATTGACCAGCCGAGAAAAAGAATCAGCCCGCATAGCACAAACCACAAAATATTTCCGATGAATTTCATTTACATAGCCTTTCTCTAATAAGACGGTGTCTGCTGATTTTATCATGTTAAGGCAGAAGGATTAAATTTGAATTAAAGCAGGGTATTTGGTTTGATTAAATAATGTATTATTCCCGAATGCACTGATTTTCGGTGCATTTTCAAAAGCTGAAAATTATTATAAACAAAAAGACCCGCCGCAAGTCCGCTTTTTCGGAAGCTCAGGGGGTCTTGGATTCAGAGAGATGTCACGCAGTTGTCAAAAGCCGAAGCACGCGCAGGAGCCGAACGGCAGCCCGCTCACTGCTTTGGATTGACAATGTTGCGCCAGTCGAGATCGCCGCGCTCAAGTCCGTGAATCAGAACCTCGGCAGTTGCGATGTTTGTAGCCATGGGTATGCTGTGCACGTCGCAAAGACGGAGCAGATTCATCTCGTTTGGCTCGTGGGGCTTTGCACCGATGGGGTCGCGGAACAAAAGCAAAAGGTCGATCTCATTGCAGGCAATGCGGGCGCTGATCTGCTGATCTCCGCCCTGAGGACCGGATAAAAATTTCTGGATTGAAAGTCCGGTCGCCTCGGCGATAAGCTTGCCTGTCGTGCCGGTTGCACACAGGTTGTGGTGGGACAAAACTCCGCAGTATGCAATACAAAACTGAACCATAAGTTCCTTTTTGGAATCGTGCGCAATCAGTGCTATATTCATTTGAATGCTCCTTTTTTGTGATGTTATTCGATGGCCAGCGGAACGTCATTGCCGTATATGCGCTGTGCGATATTGTCGAAAATTACACGGCATGGATTTTTTTTACCTATCGGCCTGCCGCCCGCGGCGGAAATTGCAATATCGTCCTCCTCGGTTATGACACCGATAAGACGCGCGCCGACACTGTCAATGCAGTAATCGAGGTTTGGCACAAGACCCATATGTATTCTTGACGGAACGACTCGATTTATCAATAGTCTGATGTTTGGTACGGAAAGGTCGCGCAGACGGTCGGTCATAATGCGCGCGTCCCGAACAGAGAGCGGATCGGGGGTTGCAACCACTATCGCATTCATCGACACGGCGCTTGCGGCGACTATTGAGCCGGCGTGATTGGCAGCGTCAATGATGACATGGTCGAATTGCTCGCTCAGTGAAGACACGAGCTTTACAAACTGCTCACCCTGAACACGTTCGTTTTTATATGGGGCGGAAAGCAGATAAATTTCCTTGCGCGGCGAGGGGGCATGCACTATTGCCTGCCCGGGAGTGCAGCGTCCGCTCAGAACATCGAAAATATCAAATACAGTGCTTCCATAAGCCCCCGACATAATATCGAGGCTGCGAAGCCCGGTGTCCAGCTCAATTATCAGCACCCGTTTACCGAGAGCTTCAATCGCATCAGCAAGAAAAATGCTTATTGTGGACTTGCCCACACCGTCCTTGCCGGATGTAATCATCGAAATTGTCCCCATTTTTTATACCTCATTCATTATTATATCAGAGAGACGTTAACATTACAATAATGTACAGGGTCTGAAACTGCTATATGCAAGTCGCATATTACACAAATTTTTCGCCCTTTAATGCAGCATAAACACGGGATAACGGAAGTCCCATGACATTGAAATAGTCTCCATCGAGTCTGTCGATGTATTTTGCCATCCAGCCCTGAATGCCATAGGCTCCGGCCTTGTCATATGGCTCGGGTGTGGAGATATACTCCTCAATAGCCTCGGTCGGTATGCGGAAAAGGCTGACATCGGTTCGGCAGAAAAAGGAATTAAAATTTTGCAGATGCCCAATACACACTCCGGTGTAAACGCTGTGTGTTTTGCCTGAAAGCAGCGAAATCATCTCTCGTGCCTCGTCCTTTGAACGCGGTTTGCCGAGAATGCGGCTTTCAATCTGAACCGCGGTGTCACAGCCGACAACTGCATTTTGAGGCATATTTGCGGCAACCGCGGCGCATTTGAGCCTCGCCAGAGCGACGCACAAATCCTCGGCATCGGCCGAACTGACCGAGCGCTCGTCAACAGGCGCGACGGCACACTCGAAATCGCGGGTTATCAGAGAAAAAAGCTCGCGTCTGCGCGGGCTTTGGGAGGCGAGTATAATTTTCACAGACTCACTCATCTCCTGCGCGCATGGTATATTGCCATCGCCGAGCCGATTGTGACGACATGTGCGACCGTCAGCGTGAATGAAAATCCAAACCAGACGGTGAGCACGGACAAATCAAGAACGGCGGGCGTGTTTGCGCCGAATCCGATTGTGGTGCCGAATGCCAGCCAGGTGAGCCAGGAGACGTTTTTGCTGACAGCAGCCAAGAGACTGCCGAGTATAATGCCCGAAATCAGGTAGAAGAAAAACATAAAATTCTTTTTCATAAATTGTTCAATTCCCTCTTTGTTATGTGCGGCACAAAGCCGTGCGGCGACAGAGCTGCTATTTTGCGCCCGTAGAGCCAAATCCGCCTGCTCCACGCTCGGTATCCGAGAGACTGTCGGATTCAACTATGTCAAGCGGTATGCAGGTCGTGAGCATCATCTGCGCAATGCGGTCGCCATCGGATACGGTGAAGGTCTCACTTCCGTGATTGATAATTCCGACCGATATCTCACCGCGATAGTCGCTGTCGATTACCCCGACCGAATTCACGAGACTCAGCCCGAGCTTTGCTCCGTGACCGCTGCGGGAAAAGATAAGCGCCACATGGTTTTCATCAGGAAGCTCGATTGCGATACCGGTCGGAATATTGCGAAATTCCCCGACGGGTACAGATATCGGTGTGTCCGTGCAGGCGCATAAATCGTACGCCGCGGCTCCGCGCGAGGCGCGGTAGGGAAGACGCGCGGTTTTGCCAATGCGCTTTACCTTTAAAATGACACTCATATCAAAGCTCCAGAGTCCAGCTGAGGTCAGGCATATCGGGGGATTCCTCTGCACCGCTGTCCTCGTCCAAATCCTCAACGATAGGCTCGTAACTCAAAAGCGTCTCCTCCGAAGCAGGTGTCGGCTTTATCTCATTCAAAGCCGCGTGAGCTTCCGGCTCATCGTCAATCACATGAAAGCTGTTGAAAACAAACGAGCCGTCATCGGGTTCGGAATAGGATTCGGACAGGTTCTCTGCCTCGGGAAGGGATTCGGAAGAGGTGTGATTGCTTTCGGAATCGGGAGCGTCGACATATTCGGCGGGGATAAAGGATCGGACGCCCGAAGATTCGCCGTGAAGCGAGTCCCGAGGGATGTCCACGGAATCATCGGACGGCTCACCTGACAGCTCCTTTGCCGAGCCCGAAGACTCAAGCTCGTCGGACAGCGGAGCCGCGAATACGTCAGAGGGCACAAAAAATGATTGCTTGAGCTTCTTCGCTTCTTCTATTGCAAATGCGGCGTCAAGCTTGGCGGCCTCAAGTTCGGTGTAGAGATTTTGAGAGCGGCTGCGCTCGAGATTTATTGACTGCTCCAATTCGGCCAGCTGTGAATTGATGCGTGCCGATTCGCTTTTGAGCGCTCGATTTTCGTTGCTGACAGATTCTATACGTGACGCCAGTGAGGAGAGCAGCTCATCTTTTTTGGAGACGGTGGCGTTCAGCTCGCCGACTATTGACGACATGCGGGCAAGCTCGCGGTCCTGCCCGGCGATGAAATCGCTCATGGCTCCTGATTTTTCATTCAGAGTTCTGTTGGCGTCGGCGAGTGCGGCGGATTTTTCGCGCAGCACCGAAAGCTCGGCAGTAGCCGCGGTGAGCTCGGACTTTATGTTCTCGACAACGCCCGAGCTGTCGCCCTCGGTGGCGAGCCGTGTGAGATGCGAGCGAAGTGACTGTATTTCAACGGTGAGCTCATTTGCGCGCCGATGCTCCTCATCGAACTTGAATTTTGCCTTGGCTGCTTCGTCCATGTAGTCCTTGACCTGATTGCGCATATTGGTTGCGTTTTTTCCGGATTTTTTCGCAATGTCAAGATAGTCAATGGCACACAAAAGCGCCGAATTGGTGACCGAGGCGCCCATGTTGGCGGAGAGAATTGTGTTGATATCCCGATCGAGTTCCTCGGCAAGCTCACGTGTATACGCCTCATCCTCGTCCGTATTAATCAAAATGCTGAGTCCCGCAATTGTAAGGAGTAATTTGTTGAGTGACATAACAAATACCTCTTTCCGTGTATTTATAATTAAAAACGGCATGGCTGCCGAATTTTATAGCTGTACCTGCCAATCGCCGAAAAAATTCGGTCTCCGTTCGATTCGCAAACGTTGAGTATGAACTGACTTTTACATTATAATACAAAAAAACATTATTGACAAAAGAATTCTGAAAAAAAGCCGAAAATACAAATTTTATTTGATACTGCGGGTGTTTATCGGTATAATGAATATAATAACTGAGAAAAGGGAAGTGATGGTTCTTTGAAGCGTATCAATACTACAAAAGATTCGTTTGGGCAGGAGCTTGCAAACCGGCTTGAGCGCATGTATACACAAACACTTGCAACGGCTACAAATGAGCAGATATATAAAGCGACGGCGACAGTCGTCAAGGGAATGCTTGAGGACAAGCTGCGCCACCATGATGCCAAAACATACGGTGAGGGCGCAAAGCAGGTCTATTATATGTCAATGGAATTCCTTGTCGGGCGTTCGCTCAAAAATAACCTCTACAATTTGGGAATAAACAAAGAGGTCGAGGCGGTGCTCGCCGAGGCGGGCATCTCGATTGAGAAGCTCTATGACCTTGAACCCGACGCGGGACTCGGCAACGGGGGACTGGGCAGGCTTGCCGCGTGCTATATGGACGGACTTGCGACCGAGGAATACACAGCAACCGGCTACTCGATTATGTACGAATATGGAATTTTCAAGCAGAAGATAACCGACGGCTGGCAGCAGGAGCTTGTAGACAACTGGCTTCCGGGCGGTCAGGTATGGCTGGATGAAAAAAAGGACGAGGCAATTGAGGTTCGTTTTGACGGGGAGATAAAGGAATACTGGCAGAACAACTACCACTATGTCGAGCACCACAACTACAATGCGGTGAATGCCGTTCCCTATGATATGTATATCTCGGGCTACAACTCAAGCTCGGTCAGCAGACTGAGACTGTGGAGAGCCGAGGCGGTCGGAATTGACATGGAGAGCTTCAACAACGGCGACTATGCGTCCGCGCTTCGCGCAAACAGCACATCCGAGCTTATAAGCAAGGTGCTTTATCCGAATGACAATCATTATGAGGGCAAGGTGCTGCGTCTGCGTCAGCAGTATTTTTTCTGCTGCGCTTCAATCAACGATATCATCAAAAAGCATTTGGCACAATACGGCTCGCTTGAAAATCTGCCCGAAAAGGTTGCGATTCAGCTCAACGACACCCACCCCACGCTTGCAATACCCGAGCTCATACGCGTGATGCTCGATGAGTGCGGCTACAGCTGGGACGATGCGGCACGCATCGCGCGCGGAACCTTTGCATATACCAACCACACGGTTATGAGCGAGGCGCTTGAAAAGTGGAACATAGACATGTTCAAATCGACACTTCCGAGAATATATCAGATAATAGAGGAAATCGACAGGGTGGAGCGCGAGGAGCTCGATAAGCGGTTCCCCGGAGATATCGGAAAAATCTCCTACATGGCGGTGCTCGGCGATGGATATGTTCGCATGGCGAATCTGTGCTGCTTTATGGCGCACAGCGTAAACGGAGTCTCAAAGCTGCACAGCGAGATAATCAAGGACGAGGTGTTTCACGATTTTTATCTTTTCGCGCCGCAGAAATTCAAAAACGTTACAAATGGAATAGCATATCGCCGCTGGTTGCTTCAGAGCAACGAGGGGCTGACCGAGCTTCTGAGCGACACTATCGGAGACGGATTTAAAACCGACGCGTCCGAGCTGTCTAAATTCAAAAAGTTTGCCGACGATAAGAAGGTGCTGAACAGGCTTGCACAGATAAAGCTTGAAAACAAAAAGCGCCTTGCCGAATATGCGAACAAATCGTTGGATTATCCGATAAATCCCGATTCTGTTTTTGATGTTCAGGCAAAGAGAATGCACGAGTACAAGCGCCAGCACCTGAACGCCATGCATATAATTCACCAGTACCTCATGCTCAAGGAAAATCCAAATATGGATTTTGTTCCGCGCACATACATTTTCGGCGCGAAGGCCGCGCCCGGGTATTATATCGCAAAGCAGATGATACGTCTTATCTGCGGTATGCAGGAGCTGTTAGAGCATGACGAGCAGCTGCGCGACAAGCTGCGCATTGTCTATCTTGAGGATTACAGGGTCACGGTTTCCGAGCTGCTTATGCCGGCGGCAGAGGTGAGCGAGCAGATATCGCTTGCGGGCACGGAGGCGTCAGGCACGGGAAATATGAAGCTGATGCTGAACGGCGCGCTGACACTGGGAACGCTTGACGGGGCAAATGTCGAGATACGCGAGGCGTGCGGAGCGGACAATTTCTTCCTGTTCGGAATGACCAAGGAAGAGGTTATCGCCAAAAAAGCATCAGGATACTCGCCGATTAAATATTACGGTTCGGATCAAAACGTAAAGCGCGTGCTCGATTTTATCAGCCGCGGCTTTGACGGAAACAGCTATACAGACCTTGCGAACAATCTCATGAATCAGGACCCGTATCTCGTGCTTGCCGACTTTGAGAGCTATCGCGAGACACAGGAGAGAATTGACGCGGCTTACAAGAACCCCGCAAAATGGAACAGAATGTCGCTTATGAACATTGCGGAATCGGGTGTGTTCTCGGCTGACCGCGCGGTTACCGAATATGCGCGCAAGATATGGGATCTGAAGCACGTAAGATAAAATCAACAGGCGGTTTTTACAAATGAGCATATACAACAGCCGCCGCGCCGAACATAAAACACCGTTCGGCGCGGTGAAATCGGGAACGAAGGTAACCTTTCGGATTTTTAAATCCGATGCGCAGACGGCGACGCTTGCTGTTTTCAAGGACGGATCGATTCGCCCTGTGCTTATCTCCATGAACAGGAACGGGGAGATATTTGAGGCGGACTATCTGTTCGCCGAGGCGGGTCTGTACTTCTATATGTTTGTGCTCCCCAATCACACGCAGGTCGTCCGAGGGGATTTCGGCGAGGGGGTATTGACCGAGATGCGCTCGCACCCGTCACTGTTTCAGCAGACGGTTTTCGACGCGGAATACCGCCCCGCGAGCCGATTTTGCGGCGGCGCGATGTACCAGATTTTCCCCGATCGGTTCAATATAGGAAAGTGCGGCGTTTTAAGCTCACCGTACGGTGACAGAACCTTTCACACTGACCTCAGCGATTTGCCGAGCTATCTTCCCGACGAGACCGGAGAGGTCAAAAACCACGACTATTTCGGAGGAAATCTGCGAGGTATCGAGGAAAAGCTGGACTATTTGAAGCAGCTGGGCATTGACTGCATATATTTGAATCCAATAGGAGAGGCGCATTCAAACCACCGCTATGACACTGCGGATTACAAAAAGGCAGACCCTGTGCTGGGCACCGAAAAGGATTTTAAAAAACTCTGCTCATCCGCGCACAGGCGTGGAATAAAGATTGTGCTTGACGGCGTGTTCAGCCATACAGGGGCGGACAGCGTGTATTTCAACAAGCTCGGCAGATACGACAGTGTCGGCGCATATCAGAGCAGGGACAGCAAATACGCGAGCTGGTATAAGTTCAGCAGATTCCCGGACGAGTACGCGAGCTGGTGGGGCTTTAAAACCCTGCCCGAGGTGAATGAGGAGGATGAGAATTTCTCCGATTTTATCTGCGGAAAGGGCGGGGTTATTGATTATTGGATTAAGCTTGGTGCGGACGGGTTCAGGCTCGACGTCGCAGATGAGCTGCCGGACGGATTTATCGAAAAAATACGGAGCGGAGTCAAGCGAAACGGAAGCGATAAAATTCTCATAGGCGAGGTCTGGGAGGACGCGAGCAACAAGATAAGCTATGGCAGACGCAGACGGTTTCTGTGGGGCACAGAGCTTGATTCGACGATGAACTACCCGTTCAGAACAGCGATTCTGAACTTTGTCAAAACAGCTGACGCGATGGGCTTTATGAGCAGCGTCACGGAAATATGCGAGAACTATCCCAAAGAGATGCTCGACCAGATGATGAATATGCTGTCCACGCACGACACCGAGCGGGCAATCAATGCGCTGAGCTGCGGGGACGAGAGCATGACTCACACAAAGGAGTGGCTTGCGAACCGAAGGCTCGGCACCGACGAATATCTGCGCGGAGTAGAGATGCTCAAGCTTTGCTTTGTACTTCAATTTACACTTCCGGGCATACCCTGTGTATATTACGGCGACGAAATCGGAATGCAGGGCTTCGGAGATCCGTTTTGCCGCGGCTTTATGCGATGGGACAGCATGGATTTGAATGTGCGCGGCTGTCTTGAAAAAATATCCGCGTTCCGACGCGAAAATCGCGCAATATTTGCGGACGGTGAGCTTCACCCGATAAAGAACGACGGCGGCGTGGTTGCGTATTTGAGAAAGAGCAGGGGAAACGGCGAGGTCTTTGTCGCCGTAAACCGAAGCGAGGAAATTGCCTCGGTTGCCGCTCCGAACGGAAAAACGGTTGTTATGGCACCCTGGAGCTACATATTAAAAAAGCTGTGAGGGCTTTTTCCGATAAGACGTGCTTTAAAGCATGTGCGGATAAAAAGCAGAGCATATGCGAATCCCCGTTCAAAATCGAAAGTCAGTCTGGGCGAGAGTCACCGATTCGGCGCTGCAAATTCACACCCGCAGTAGTTTTGCCTGTAAATCTCCAGCTCGGCGGCAAGCCTGTTTGCGCGGAGATATCCGTTTTTCTTTTTGAAATCATTCGGCAGCCACTCAAGCCCGTATTCCGCACAGATGCATTCGCCGAGCTCGTTTATCACCGAGGCGTTTTTGTGCGGACTTATTGTCAGTGTTGTGCAGATAAGCGGTATTCCTTTTGATTTTGCAATTTCCGCAGATTTGCGAAGCCTCAGCTCAAAGCATTTTCGGCATCTCGCCCCTCCCTCCGGCTCGGATTCAAGTCCTTTTATGAATTCAAGATATTCGGAATGGCTGTAGTCGCAGTCCGCAATCTCTATCGGAGCGGGATATTCAACCGTGTTTATCAGCCGAACAAGCTCCGCTTTTCGATGCTCGTATTCCGCGGCGGGGAAGATGTTCGGGTTGTAAAACAGAATCGTGATGTCAAAATAGCGCGACAGATATTCCAGCACATAGGACGAGCATACGGCACAGCAGCAATGCAGCAGAAGGCGCGGCGCTGCTCCGCCGATAGAGCAGAGCTTTTTTTCAAGCTCCTGTTGATAATTAATCATATTGTAAGCCTCGGCTTTTTTATATATAATAGCATGAATCACCCGACAAAATCACATAATATATTCCGGCGGCATGCAACAGGCTGAATCAAAAATAACCACTTAACAGTTTAAATGGAATATGGTATAATCATATAGTTTATGACATGAAGGCAAAAGTAACAGCGGGGACGAAAGGAGAGCTTCTTCTAATATGGATGAAAATAAAAACAAATCAACAGAAAAATCGGATCAGTCCGGCGTTGGCTCGGACAAGCATATTGATGATTTTTTTGCGAAGCTTGACGAGAGCGGTGCTCTTGAGGATACGGCAGACGCAAAAAAACGCAGTGCCAACCGATATGATCCGGATTATATAAATCTTGGAGATTATGAAAAATCAGACACGGGCTTTGTCAGTCTTAAGGACAAAAAAAGCGGTGTTGAGGTTTTTGATTCCGCCGCGTCGGATGAGGCAAAAAGCGGTAAAAGCGGGGATTCCGCAAAGGCGAAATCGTCAAATGGCGAAAAAAGCGGGAATTCCGCTAAATCAAAATCGACGAAGGGCGGCAAGCCCTCAAAAAAAGATGAGAAAACGAACAAATCGAAGGTTGAGAGCGAATATAAAAAACCGCATACCGGCTGGCGCAGGTTCGGAAAGGTCGTTCTGTTTTTATTCTGCATAGGCATCATCAGCGTATGTGTGGTTTCGGTTGCCGCCGCCATGTACCTTGCGAAAGTTACGGTGAACGACGATGAAATACTCGATCTCAATTCGATAAAGCTGAGCTATGCAACGCGCCTCATGGCGCAGGACACCGAGACCGAGGAATGGTACGAGTACGAGCGCATATTCGGCGATGAAAACCGTGTGTGGGTCGATTACAAGGAATTTCCGCAGGAGCTTATTGACGTTACTGTATCCTCCGAGGACCAGAGATTCTGGCAGCATAACGGAGTCGATATCAAGCGCACGATGTTTGCGTTTATCAATGAATACGTCTTTAAAATGTCTGAAAACACACAGGGCGGCTCGACAATAACCCAGCAGCTTATAAAGAATATAACCGAGGATAAAAGTGCGGGCGGCATTGACGGCGCGCTGAGAAAGCTGCGCGAGATTTACCGCGCATTTATGCTTGAGCGAAAATATTCAAAGGAGCAGATTCTCGAGGCTTATCTCAACACATTCCGTCTCGGCGGTCAGATAGGCGGAATCGAGTCTGCGGCAAACCATTATTTCAACAAGACGACAAAGGATCTCACAACCGCCGAGAGTGCGGCTATTGTCTGTATCACGAAATTCCCAACGGCGTATGACCCGTTCCTTAACCCGGAGGAGAACAAGCGTGAGCGTGAGGACGTGGTTTTGTGGACGATGCACGAGCGCGGAGAAATCAGCGATGAGGACTATAACAAGGCGCTCGCCGAGAGCGCGACATTTGAGTTTACCGAGCCGGGCGGAAATACTGCAGAAAGCCATATATACAGCTATTTCACGGACACGGTTGTCCGCGAGGTAATGAGGGATCTTCAGGAAATCAACGGACTCACCGAAGCTGAGGCATATGATCTGTTCTACAACAAGGGCGGACTGACAGTATACATGACTATGGACCCGCTTGTTCAGGATACTGTCGAGGACGTCACCATGAACCCGAAATATTGGGAGAATGACTCGGACGAGCGCTTTTGGCCAAAGATGGAATATGAATATCAAAAGGACGAAAATGATGAGTTTGTCCTTGATGCGGACGGAAAGAAAATAGAGGTACTGGCAAAAAATCAGGTTCAGTCCGCTATGGTTGTTCTCGATGTCAACACGGGAGAGCTCAAGGGGGTTTCCGGTGGTATAAGGACAAAGGAGGGAAGCCTCTGCCTTAATCGCGCTGTTGATTCGGTTCGTCAAACCGGTTCGTCAATGAAGCCGATTGCGGCATATGCTCCGGCGCTTGAGCTTGATAAAATAACATTTTCAACACTGTTTGCGGATGCGCCGGTGGATGTGGTTGACGGTCAGCCTTGGCCGCGAAACTACAGCAGACAATACGGATCTGCTGTGACCGTCTATGAGGGTCTTGCAAAGTCACTCAACACGACGGCAGCCTCTGCAATTAAGCTTATCGGGCCGGACTACGCATTTGATTTTCTGTCGACAAGTCTCGGAATTACCTCCCTTGTGGATGTGCCGGGCGGAGTTACCGACCGCACGATGTCTCTCGCGCTGGGCGGTCTGAGCTACGGTGTCAGCCCGTATGAAATGGCGGGAGCGTATCAGGTGTTTGCCAATGACGGCACATACAGAACACCGCACTGCTACAGAAAAGTTGCTGATTCACGCGGAAATGTGGTGCTTGATAAGGAGAAGAACATCCAGACAATCAAGGCGCTTTCCGACGATACAGCCATGATTATGAATCGTCTTTTGCAGGGAGTCGTCAAAGAGGGCTACGGCACAGGTACGGCCATGCGCTATTGCAATACAAGGGCTCTCGGCACACTTAAAAACAACAAATTCGACCTTGCCGGAAAGACAGGAACATCATCTGAGGATAACGACTTTTGGGCAATCGGCATGAACCCGTATTATGTAATGGCAGTTTGGGAGGGCTATGATCAAAAGGACAATCTCCCGAATCTCCGCCCGCACCCGACTCAAATTGCATTTAATCTGGTTATGAGCCGCATCAGCGAGAACAAGGAGCCTAAGAACTTCCCCGTTGTTGACGATGTTGTTGTCGCGCAGTACTGTCCGTCAACCGGATATCTCGCGTCCGGCGCATGCCCGGCGACCAAAACCGGATATTACAAAAAGGACAATGTTCCGAAATATTGCAGCCACGAGTTTGTGCCCACCCCCGAGGAGCAAGCCGCAGCCGCCGCGGCCGCAGCTGCCGCGGCAGGTTGACAGACTATCGTGTTGGCTTGTGATTTTCGAAAGCTCACGAACAATACAATGCTTCGCTAAACTCCCGTTTAAGCGAGTTTAGCGATCGGTCTTAAAGATCGTCTGCGTCCTGAGTCGGAGTTTCTCTCTCATTCACAGGGTTTCCGGTATAGCTTCCGTTCGGGTCAAAATCGGCATCGACCTTTGCCGCCTCTTCAACAATTTGCGCCACCTTGTTGTTGGAAATAGGGTTATCCATAAATTTATCACCGCCTTTATTCTCTATTGATTTAGTATTCCCTCATAAAGGCGGTTATTTTCAAAGAAAAAGATACCATCTGCTCCCCTTTAAGGAGCGCAGACGGTATCTTTTCTTTTTTATACATCCGATCATGACGAGAACACATTACAGCAGCATCGATTGCCCCCGCACGACAGGGATTTTAATACGCGACGTCAAAACCGAGCGCTTCAATTGCCTCCTCGATTGCATCGAGCGACACGACGCTGTCATTGTATTCCACAACAGCGTGCTTATCCTCAATGGATACGTCGAATTTCTCGACACCGGCAAGATTTGAGAGAGCGTTCTCAATGCGCATTTTGCAATGTCCGCAGGACATCCCGTTGATATCGATTTGTGTTTTCATGTAAATTTCCTCCGATTTCAGTCAAGTTTAATTAAATTCAGTCTTAAAGCATTGGAAACAACGCTTACAGATGACAGTGACATTGCCGCCGCGGCAATAACTGGGTTGAGCAGCGGACCGCCAAACGCGAATAGCAGACCCGCCGCAATCGGTATTCCGACCGAATTGTAACAAAATGCCCAAAAGAGATTTTGCTTTATATTTCGGATAACGGCGCGGGATAGCTTTATTGCGGACGCAACACCCAAAAGCGAGCTGCCCATAAGGACAATATCAGCGGACTCGATTGCAACATCTGTTCCGCTGCCGATTGCGATTCCGACATTGGAGAACGCAAGAGCGGGCGCGTCATTTATGCCATCGCCGACCATTGCGACGCAGTCGCCTCTCTCGCGGTATCGCTTCACAACCTCAGCCTTGTCCTCGGGCATAACCTCGGCTACCACCTCGTCTATGCCCACCGACGCTGCAATTGCGTTTGCGGTCGCCTTGTTGTCTCCGGTTATCATCACCGTGCGGATTCCCAAATGATGCAGCCGCGCGATTGCCTCGCGGCTGTCGTTCTTTACCACATCGGCTACAGCGACTATCCCGGCAAAGATGCCGTCCGCCGCGAAGTAGAGCGGAGTTTTCGCTTCGTTGGCAAGCGCCTGAGCCTCGCTTTCAGCGGAATGGACGTCTACATTCAGCTTGTGCATATATGCGAGATTTCCGCCGTTTATCCTCCTGCCGTCAACGGTGACCTCGATTCCGAGACCCGATAAAGCCGTGTACCCCTCACTTTTGCCGAGCTTCAGGCCTTTTTCGTCCGCACAGCGCACGATAGCCTCGCCGAGCGGATGCTCGGACAGATGTTCCGCCGCTGCGGCAAGCGCGATAAGCTCGGACTCGGAAAATCCGTTTTTGGCCGCTATATCCGTGACTGCGGGTTCCCCCTTTGTGATGGTTCCCGTTTTGTCGAGCAGAACCACGGTCACTGCTTTGGCCGTTTCAATGGCCTCTCCGTTTTTGAAAAGTATGCCCTTTGAGGCGCCCTTACCGGTGCCGACCATAATGGCGGTCGGTGTCGCAAGACCCAGAGCACACGGACAGGCAATCACCAGAACAGATACAAAGATTTTGAGAACAAAGGACAGATCCCGACCTGCGACTGCCCAGATAACTGCCGCGACAAGTGCAATCGACATCGATATGGGCACGAAGTATCCGGAAACAACATCCGCAAGCTTCGCAATAGGCGCTTTTTGCCCCTGCGCCTCCTCTACGAGATGTATAATCTGCGAGAGAGTGCTGTCCCTGCCGAGTCTGCCGACACGGACGCGCAGAGCCCCGTTTTTGTTTACGGTCGCACCGGTGACACTGTCGCCCGCCTTTTTGTCAATCGGCATGCTCTCGCCCGTGAGCATGGATTCGTCGACCGAGCTTGCACCCTCGACAACAACCCCGTCAGCGGGAATTTTCTCACCGGGCTTGACAATTACGATATCCCCGATTTTCAAAAAATCAATGTCCACAAGCTCGGAGCGCCCGTCCTTCTCAACGGTCGCGGTCGGAGAGCTGAGAGAGTAAAGACTTGCGATTGCATTTCCGGTTTTTTGCTTTGCGCGTGCCTCGAGATATTTTCCGACCATAATCAGTGTTATAATCATAGCGCCGGATTCAAAATACATGTCCATACTCGCATGTGCATCGCCCTGTATAATGCGCATTAGCGAATACAGGCTGTATATAAAGGCGGCTGAGGTTCCGACCGCCACGAGACTGTCCATATTCGGATGCCCCTTGAACAGCGCTTTGAATCCGTTTGTGTAAAACCTGCCTCCGCAAATCATAACCGGAATCGTCAGCGCGAGTTGAACCAGTGCAAAGGTCAGCGGGTGAGTCATGGGCATTAGAAAAGCGGGGTATGGGAGCGTCACAAAGCTTATCATATGCGCCATTGCGATATAAAACAGAGGTATTGTGAACGAGAGCGCGACAATAAGCCGATTTCTCTGCGAACGCAAAGCGCGGCTCTGTTCCGCAAACCGCTTTTCATCCGCGTCCTCGGTGTCCTCCACGAGAGAGAAACCGGCGCGGCGCACAGCGTTTGCGACATCCTCGAGCGAGCCCTGCTTTTCGTCGAAAATGACGCTCAGCTTTTCGGTGGCGAGATTAACCGCCGCCCTTTCAACAAAAGGCAGGCGGCTGACGGCTTTTTCTACCGAGGCAGAGCAGGAAGCGCAGCTCATACCTTTAATGGTGGCGGTTTCTTTTTTTGACATATGCTGTTTTCCATTCTTCAAACTCAGATACTTTTAATTATACTATTCGGATATACATTGTCAATTCGCTGTGTAATCGAATCACAAATCAAAAGCCGTTCCGAAAATTGATTTGGGCGTCAAGACCCATATCAATATCTTTTCGAAGCGGCTTTGCTCTATTATTCGTTACAGTGGATTCTGTCGGCTAAAACAGCGATTCGGGGTCGACAAACTTCGAACCGCTCTTTACCTCAAGATGCAGATGCGGAAGCTCTCCGCTCTCGACGAGCGCCGTGCTGCCTACCGCTCCCAAGGTATCTCCCTGCGAAATGCGCTGACCCACCTTTACGGTGTCAAAGGCGGCGAGATTGGCGTACAGGACATGATATCCCGTCTCGAGCTTAAGCTCGATGATATTTCCCCAAAGTGCATCCTTTTCGGCGCGCGTGACCTCCCCCGAATATATGGCGGTTACCTTGTCTCCGACAGCGGCGGAGTAATCAACGCCGTTGTGAGTGCGCCAGTCATTCATGGTTGCGCTTTTCACAAGCTCGCTGCCGCTGAACGCATTTGTCACCTCGCCTTGAATGGGGCGGGTGTAAACGGGCATAAGGGGCTCGGGCACCGACACAAGTGTCTCCTCGGCTTCGGGCTCCTTTTCCGGTTCAGGTTCCGGCTCGGGCACGGGCGCGACGACAACCGGCTGCTGAGGCTCGTTTTGAATGAGCTTTGCCTGCTCCTCGGGTGCGGCGGGGAGATCAATTATACTCATCACCGCCGCATAGGACGCGATAGCTCCCGCCGCAACGAACATAACCATCGCAATATAGAATCCATTTTTCTTTACAAAACCGCTGAATGCAAAATGTTTTTTTCTGTTCATAGCTTTTTTCCGAATCCTTTCCGGGCGACCCCATGCAGCAGCCCTTTGAGCGCGTTGCTGCGCACTTGTTATCGTTGAAAATAGTTTGAACAAAAAGCAAAGCAAATATTCAGCGCGCTTGACCTTTTTTTCGCGGCGCGGTAGAATTAGAGATGAAAAAGGCGGTGAAATTATGACCGATGAGCAAAAATATGTTGTGGGCGTCGGTGCAGCCAATGTCGACGTTCACGGGCGCAGCAGAAATGCACTGGTTATGCGCGACTCAAACCCCGGGAGGATGAATACCTCGGCAGGCGGTGTGACCCGAAATATACTTGAAAATATTGCGAGACTGGGCGCGCACACAAAGCTGATATCGGCAATCGGGGATGATGTATACGGCGAGAAAATCATACGGGACAGCACAAGAGCGGGAATAGATATGAGTCACTGCATTCATGTCGAAAAGTCGGCGTCATCGACATACATGTCGTTGCTCGACAACACGGGAGATATGTTTATCGCGCTTTCCGATATGTCGATTGCGCAGAATATCACAAAGCAGGCGCTGGATGGCAATCGGGAGATGATTCGGGGCGCGTCGGTCGTGGTTACTGACCCCTGCATAAAAACCGAAACGCTGAAATATCTTGTTGAGGACACGGCAAAGGGCGTAGCGGTGTTCGTTGACCCCGTATCAACCTATTACGCGTCCACAATTGCTGATTTTATCGGCCTTTTCCACACGGTAAAGCCAAACGAGCTGGAGCTTGAAATATTGTCGGGAATAAAGATTACCGATGAGAAATCAATTGACCGCGCATGCACCGAACTTTTGAATAAGGGTGTGCAGCGGGTGTTTGTCAGCAGAGGCAAAAACGGCTGCTATTACAAGGATGCGGCGGGAAACACGACCCAAAGAAGGCTTGAGCCGCTTGATGAAATGGTAAATGCGACCGGTGCGGGAGACGCGTTCATGGGCGCGCTTACCTACAGCTGGGTCAACGGCTTCGATATCGAAAAGACGATAGATTATGCGCTCGCGGCGGGCATTCTCGCAATTCTTGCATATGAGACGATAAGCCCGCTGATGAACGTTGATTTAATTGAAAAAACAATCAAGGAGAGAACACTGAAATGAGCTTTGAAAAATATCTGGACATATCGCCCGAAATCAAAAATGCACTTGAGCAGAACAAGCCCGTGGTTGCACTTGAATCGACAATACTGAGTCACGGTATGCCATTTCCGCAGAACATGGAGTTTGCCGCAAATGTCGAAAAAATCGTGCGCGAACTCGGAGCCATACCCGCGACAACCGCAATTATCAATGGGAGGCTGAAGGTCGGTCTCACGCACGATGAGCTTAATATGATGTGCAACCCGAAGGATATCGGCAAGGTAAGCCGCCGCGATGTCTCGACCTATGTCGCCACAGGAAAAAACGGAGCCACGACCGTTGCGACGACGATGATGCTCGCTCACATGGCGGGCATAAAGGTCTTTGCGACAGGCGGGATAGGCGGAGTTCACCGAGGCGGGGAAACAACAATGGATATTTCCGCGGATTTGCAGGAGCTTGCGAACACGCCCGTATGTGTGGTGTGCGCGGGCGCAAAATCGCTGCTTGATTTAGGGCTTACACTTGAATATCTCGAAACCTTCGGTGTGCCCGTGCTGGGCTTGCGCACAGGCGAGCTGCCTGCTTTTTATTGCAGGTCAAGCGGATTCAAGCTGGATTACAGCTGTGCCGACGAGTCCGAGGTCGCAAAAATTGTATATACCAAATGGGATTTGGGTTTAAAGGGCGGCGCGGTCGTCGGAAATCCCATTCCCGAGGAGTTTGCACTCGACTATGACGAGATGGAAAAGGTCATAGTAAAAGCGCTTGAGCTTGCCAAAAAACAGGGAATACGCGGCAAGGACACAACTCCGTTCCTGCTCTCTCACATCAAGGACTTGACCGACGGCGTGTCCTTTGCAAGCAACCTGGAGCTCGCCTATAATAATGCGCGTGCCGCTTCGAAGATTGCTGTTGAGCTCTGTAAACTGGGATAATATTTCGAGGTGCAATCAGTTTGAAAAAAATAAGTGAAAAAGAAATCGGCGCTCGTACGGAATCGGCATCTGACCGGATGCCCGAAAAACTCTCAGAGGCACCGCGCAGTATCGGGAGCCTGAAGGCACACGGTAATGCACGCGGATTTTGCGCTCTCCGGTCATGTGCCGAAAAAATCTCAAAAAGCAGCCTGCTGCCGTTCGCGGTGCTGTTCGCGGTTTTTTTTGCAATGCATTTTAATATGACGATGGGAATTGCGGATGACTCGATTTATGCCGCTGCGCTGTCCGAAAAGACATTGTGGGAATATTCGGTGACCAACTACTACAGCTGGTCGTCGCGTCAGTTGTTCGAGGGAATCGCTGTATACATCATACACTTTCCGTTCCTGTGGAGACTTTTGGATTCTCTCATGCTTGTGGGCGCGGCGGTTTGTCTTTTTAAAATTTATCCTGCGAGGTGTGAGCCGAGCAAGGCAGCATGGACAATCTGCGGTCTCGTCGCCATGTACCCGATGTATCATCTTATCACCGCCGGCTGGGTTATCTCAACGGTACTTTATATCTGGGCGCTCACCCTCGGGCTGTGCTCGATAATGCCGCCGGTGCGGATAACGCGAGGACAAAAGGTGCATTGGTGGCAATATCCTCTCTGTGCGCTCGCAACAGTATTTGCGGCCAACATGGAGCCGGTCGCGGTCGCGCTGCTTGTCGTAAACGTGTGCCTTCTAATCTATAATATTGCAAAAAAGAACAAAAATATTGTATATCTGTTTATATCTTCGGCTCTTGTGATATGCGATATCTTATATGCGTACACCTGCCCGGGCGCTGCCGAGCGCATGATAAATGAGACGAACGGCTGGTTTCCGGAGTTTGCCTCTATTCCGCTTTGGCGCAAGCTCGAGATGGGATTTTCATCCACTATACGCGACTTTGCAATGAAGCCGAACCTTACCTTTTTGCTATTCGCCGCAGTGATTCTCGTCGCGGTGATTATCAAAACAAAAAAGACGGCGCCGAGGGCTTTTGCATCGGTGCCGCTCGCAGTCGCGGTTTTGCTCGGCTTTTTCGGAAACAATCCCTCAAGACCGTTTAACGGTCTGTGCGTAATTGTCGAGTCAATCGGCAAATACGGCACGGCAATCCGCGGCGAGAGTGTCAGCTCATGGATTCCCGAAATAATAATGGTCGGTCTTACCGCGTCAATAGTTGTTGCGATTTGCTTTGCTTTTGACGGGCCATTGGAAAAGTCAGCCGCGATATTGACGCTGACCGCGGGCTTCGGCTCACGGATGGTGATGTCGCTGTCACCGACAATCTGGGCGTCGGGAGACCGCACCTATTGCTTTTTGTATTTTGCGTTTTATGCAGTGATTTATATGCTTCTGACAAGGACAGTCATAAACAGCGACTCTAAATACAGGCAGCCCCTGCTCATTTTCACGGGGGCGGTCATGCTTGCGAGTCTTGCGAATATGATGGCTCTGAGACTGTAAAACACGAAAATCAGACTGTTCTCACTGTGCTTAAAAAATTGTGCCGCGCGCAACCGAAATTTTCGAAAATAGTTGTATATGCGCTGCGGCAAAAATATCTGTGGCGGTAAAATGCGCAGAGAACCGCATTAAAAAACACCTCTTAAAAAAGGCAGAACGATGCCTTTTTTAAGAGGTGTTTTCGGGTGAAATTCAAATTGAACTCCCGCGCAAAGCATTATTTGATTCCGAAGAGTTTTTTGGCGTTGGCACAGGTTATGTCCAAAACCTCCTGGGCACTGACATCGCCCTTGATCTGCGCGATTTTCTCCGCGACAGCGGAAATCATATCGGAGGTTGAGGTTCTGCCGCGCCTGCCCGCGGGAGCAAGATAGGGACAATCGGTTTCGAGTATGAGGAATTCCAAGGGTATTGTCCTCACGGTCTCAACCTCTTTTTTGCTGTTTTTATAGGTCAGCGCGCCGCCTATGCCGAGAGACATGCCGAGCTTTTGCACAATTTCACTCGCCATTTCGGGCGAGCCGGAGTAGCGGTGCAGACAGCCTGATGGGTGATATTCGCACAATATGTCAAATGTGTCTTGGTGGGCGTCGCGGTCATGTACCTCAATCGGCATACCGAGCTTAACCGCAAGCCCGAGCTGTGCCCTGAAAATCTCTGCCTGCAAATCGTGCGCAGGCTCGGGAAAGTGATAATCAAGCCCTATTTCTCCGATTGCAACGACCTTGGGATTTTTCGTCATCTCTTCGATTCGATTGAGCCAACCGCCGGTTAACGCTCCCGCAGATTGCGGGTGAATGCCGACTGCGGCATATAAAAAGCTGTATTTTTCGGCAAGCGCGATTGAAGCAAGAGAGCTTTGCTCGTCGGAGCCGTTGTTGATTATAAAATCGACTCCGTTTGCGCGCTGGCACTCAAACACCTCGTTTAGCAAACCCTCAAACCGCTCGTCATCATAGTGAGCGTGGGTGTCGAAAATGTGATTAAGCATAATGACCCTCTAATCGTAAGGCGCACGGAATAAATTCCATGCGCCCGGTTTTAATACAGATACTCTGAGCGTGAATCAGATTGAACGCATTGAGCTTTAAGCCCGATAATTCATCTGACAAAGCGCCGAGCATAAATGCGCGGCATTACAATCGCTTTGCGGCGATTGCCTGCAAGGATGTCAAAACCGCCGCTGCGTCTATCTTACACGCGAGCCCTCGGGCACGCTGTCATCTATAAACGTGACCTTTGCAGCCTCTCCGCAGTCGGACGACAAAATCATGCCCTCGCTCAATATCCCGCGAATTTTCCGCGCGCCGAGATTGCAGACCACGGGTACCTTTTTGCCGATGAGCTCCTCAGGCTTGTACCACTCGGCAATCCCGGAAAGCACGGTGCGCTCGCGCTCACCGTCAAAGAGAATGAATTTCAAAAGCTTGTCCGCTTTCGGGACCTTTTCACACTCAAGCACGCGGCATACCCTGATTTCGCTCTTCATAAAATCGTCATAAGTGATTTCGGGCATATGCTCGATATCGGCGTTTTTATTCGACTCAACATGCTTTTCGGCAAGCTCTGCAAGCTCCTTTTCCATGTCGATTCGGGGGAAGAGAACCTTTGCCTTGGCGACCGTGAGCGACGCGGGCAGAAGCCCGAATTTGCAGCATTCGATTGTGCAGATATCGGACGAAGCGCCAATCTGCGCCCTTATTTCAGGTGCGGTAGAGGGCATAAACGGCTCAAGCAAAATTGACACCACGCGAAGCGCCTCACACAGATTATACATTACAGCGGCAAGCCGAGGCTTGTTTGCGTCATCCTTTGCAAGCACCCAAGGTGCGGTTTCGTCAATATACTTGTTTGCGCGGGAAACGACCTTCATGATGTCGGTAAGCGCGTTGGGCAGCAGCAGCTTGTCGATGTTGCTCACGACATTTGCATACAGACCGTTAATTGCGGCAATGAGCTCATCGTCAAAATCCCCGCTCATGTGCTCGGACGGCAGAGTGCCGCCGAAATATTTTTCCACCATGGAAACCGTGCGTGAAAGCAGATTTCCGAGGTCGTTTGCAAGATCGGAGTTAATGCGGGAAATGAGATTCTCATTGCTGAAAATACCGTCGTGACCGAAAGGAATCTCGCGCATGAGATAGTAGCGGATTGCGTCGACGCCATAGCGCTTGCACAAAACGACAGGATCGACGACGTTTCCCTTGCTCTTGCTCATCTTACCGCCCTCAAGCAGAAGCCAGCCGTGCCCGAATACCTTTTTCGGAAGAGGCAGGTCCAGTGCCATCAGCAGTGCCGGCCAGATAATCGAGTGAAAGCGAACGATTTCCTTTGCCATAAGATGAACGTCAGCGGGCCAGTATCTGTCAAAATCATCATATCTGTCATTTTCATAGCCGAGCGCCGTTATATAGTTCGAAAGGGCGTCAACCCACACATAAACGATGTGACCCGGATCAAAATCAACAGGAATTCCCCAGGTGAATGAGGTGCGTGAGACACACAGATCCTCAAGACCCTGATTGATGAACGCTTTCATTTCATTCAGGCGCGATGCGGGCTGCAGCCAGTCGGGATTGTCCTCGTAGAGCTTGAGAATGCGGTCGGCATAGTTTGACAGCTTGAAGAAATAGGCGTCCTCACTGGCCTCGGTGACAGGTCTGCCGCAGTCGGGGCATTTGCCGTCGACGAGCTGATTTTCAGTCCAAAACGACTCGCAGGGCTTGCAGTAAAGTCCCTTGTACTGTCCCTTGTAGATGTCGCCGCTGTCATAAAGGCGCTTAAAAATTTTCTGAACGGAGGCCTCGTGATAGTCGTCGGTTGTTCGCACAAATCGGTCATAGCTGATATTCATCAGCTTCCAGAGGTCTTTAATGCCGACAACTATCTCATCGACATATTGTTTTGGAGAGATACCGGCCTCTCTTGCCTTGTCCTCTATTTTCTGACCGTGCTCATCGGTTCCGGTGAGAAACATCACGTCATAGCCCTGCATGCGCTTGAAGCGCGAGACAACATCTGCCGCAACGGTGGTGTAGCTATGACCTATGTGCAGCTTGCCCGACGGATAGTATATCGGTGTGGTGATATAAAACTTTTTGTTTTCCATTTTCTCTTGATTCTTCCTTCTCGTCATTAGTCGGCAGACAGCGCTGTGTTCACTTGTCGCAGGATGGCTGCCATACCGTCAGGGTCGGCAGGCTGTTCGGTATCCGCCGCATGGATTAAAGATGTATATATTATACGTTAATGCAAAAAGTTTGTCGAGAGTTGAGGGAAAAGATAATATTGAAAACGAGGGATGTCAGCCGAATAAATGCGGCTGACATTAAGTCGGCAAACAATCGGGCACAGGGCAGACATCCGAAATTATGTGCGCCGCACAAAAAGACAGATACAGCCCCGGTTCAGTTCTGCTTCTGACGGTGGGCATTCGACTGTGTCAAAACCCATTTCAGCTTTTTACCCTCGGCAACCGGAGCGACCAGACCGAGATCGGACAGATATGACAAAAATGAGCGAACCGTCGAGCTGACGAGCGTATATTGAATGAGATTGACGGGAGTGCTGTAGCGGGTAAACAGCATTTCGAGCAAATCGTCAAGGCAGAGCGGGGATACGAGCAGTGAGAGGATATTGCTTTTTATCTCGTGAATCATCAGTGCGTTTTTTTGGCAGAGCGCTCCGATATCACGCATTGCGGGCGAGTGAGAGGGCACAAACCACCTGTCTTGCCGCGTCGAGAGAAATTCGATAGTTTCAAGACAGCTCTTGACATCGAACATAAATGTTATATGAAATTCGTCCAGCGCCTTTTCGCCCGCGAGACTGTCTGCCAGAAACAGCACGCCGTCAGGAGTGCGAATCCCCACCATATCGAGAAAATGTCCGCCGAGAGGAATGATTTCAAGCTCCTCGGGACAGCCCTCAGAGCCGAAAAGCTCAATGCTGCTCGGCTGTGCCATGAAGAAATCACTTCGCAGAAGCTCATTCGGATAAGCGCCGAAAAAGACCGCCGATTCAATTAAAGAGTGCGCGGCAAGAGGGAGCTCTAACGGACTTGCATAGATTTTACAGCCGGTTTTGCGCTGCAAAAATCCGTTTCCGCCGATATGGTCAGCATGGGAATGGGTGCACATTACAGCGCTTATATTCCAGCCGTTTGAATTGATGATATCTAAAATTTCCCGAGCGAACGACTCGTTCGGGCCGCTGTCGATAAGGCAGACGTCGACATCATTCAACAGATATATTCCTATATTGGTGGAGCCTTCGATGCAGTAGGTTTTGGCTCCGAGCTGTGTAAGCTTTTTCATGGTATTCTCCTTGAATTAATCCGCAGATTAATATTGTAGCACAAAATAGGGAAAAATTAAATTTGCAAACCGCTTTTTTGCGGTGCATTATGATTAAAATAGCAAAACAACCGATTAATGCCGCAAAACGGAATAAATTATGCGGATTACAGTTTTATTTTCCCTCATAATACAATTTTAATCACACATGTGATACAATAAAATAATAAACTACCGAAAAGAGGCAGATATGGATAACGAAAAACGATTTGCGGTGCTGATTGATGCGGATAATGTATCCGATAAATATATTAAATTTATTCTTGATGAACTGAGCAACGACGGAATAGCCACATATAAGCGCATATACGGCGACTGGACAAGCCCTAAAATGGGCTCGTGGAAATCGGCGCTGCTCGATAATTCGGTCACGCCGATACAGCAGTATGCCTATACCACGGGCAAGAATGCGACCGATTCGGCAATGATTATAGACGCGATGGATATTCTGTATACAGGCAGCATCGAGGGCTTTTGCATTGTCTCGAGCGACAGCGATTTTACCCGTCTTGCGGTACGTCTGCGTGAGGCGGGCATGTATGTTGTCGGCATGGGCGAGAAAAAAACCCCGAAGCCGTTTATCGCCGCCTGCAACAAGTTCACCTATCTTGAGCTTTTGTCACAGAAGGTGCTGACGGAAAAGAAGGATAATTCCGAAAAGAAGAGCGACAACAATGAGATGCAGCGGGTTCTGGAGCAGATACGGCTTATTGTCGAGGAAAACTCCGACGACGACGGCTGGGCACATCTCGGAACAATCGGTACGATACTCATTAAGCGCTCGCCGGATTTTGACGTTCGCAATTTCGGATTTTCCAAGCTCACGCCTTTTATAAAATCGCTGAGCGAGTTTGAGGTGCGAAGCGAGAACAACAAGCCCGGAACAGCTCGGGTTGTCTATATCAAGGTCAAGGACTGACAGCTTTCGGATATAATCAACAGGTGACTGATGCAGCAGCATTTTCAAACAGTGAAATGCTCGGCAGGAACCCTTAAAAACAAGAAAATCCACTTTGAAAATGATTTCGCAAGCCATTTCAAAGTGGATTTTTTGTGCAATATTTTTCAAACCGAGGCTGCCTTAACAGGAGTGTGTTTTATTTCAGATAATAATGTGATAATATTATCTGTAAACAAAGCTTAAAGCCCGATACGCTCGGAGGAGGAAGACATATGGATTTGATTATGCAGTCAAACGCGCTGAAGCTGGTAAAATCAATTATGGACAGGTCGGTAAGCACGACACCGATAATAGCGGCCAATCCTCAAAAAACAGCGGTTGCGGGCGGCGGACATTCGTCACAGCCACTCGACAGAGCTACGCCCGAGTCGCAGGGCATTGACAGCGGGTATATCGGCGAATATTTGAATGAGCTGCTGCGCTGCCCGAAAAGCCGCATACACACGCTCACCATCATGCGAAACGGGAAAATCATCTCACAGACCTCTCCGTTTCCTTACCGCTCAGACGTGTGGCACATTTCACACTCCTACTGCAAAAGCGTCACAGGACTTGCAATCGGAATTCTTGTGGGCGAGGGCAAGCTCTCGCTCGACGACAAGGCGTCCAAGTTTTTCGCGCGCAGCTCAATGATGCTCGGGATGCCGCGCACACGGCTTATAACAGTGCGCCAGCTTTTGACCATGTCATCCGGAGTTGTGTTCAATGAGGTCGGTACGGTGACAGAGCTTGATTGGGTCCGCTCGTTTTTCGAGTCGGGGTCGCGGTTTGAGTCGGGAACGCAGTTTTCATACAACAGCATGAACACCTATATTCTCAGCGCAATCGTCAAGCAGATAAGCGGACAGGGTTTGAGTGAGTTTCTGGGTGAGCGAGTGCTTTCAAAGATGGGAATTGCCGACTTTTATTGGGAAAAATGCCCGATGGGCATCGAGAAGGGCGGAATGGGTCTCTATATGCGTCCCGAGGATATGGCGAAAATCGGGCAGCTGTATCTGCAAAAGGGAAGCTGGAACGGAGAACAGCTCGTTCCGGCTGAATGGTGCGAGCAGGCGGTGAAAGCACAGATTTCCGTCCCGGAAAGTCTCGGAGATTACGATTACGGATACCAGATGTGGGTTCGCAAGGAGCGCAACTGGTTTGTTCTGAATGGTATGTTCGGGCAGAATGTGCTTGTCTTTCCCGACAGCGGCATCATCGTCGCCGCCACTGCGGGCAACAGCGATATGTTCCAGAAAAACGCATATTTTACACTGACCGAGAAATATTTCGGCGAGCTTATGCCCGATACGCCGAAGCACGAAAGCTTTTTTGCGACCAGAAAACTCCGCGCTCTTGAGTCTGAACTCGCAAGCAAGCCGCAGCCGAAAATGTCATTTTGGCGCAGGAGCGGGCTGACCGAGGACACGAATGAGCTCGTTGCGGCATATGTCGGAAAAAGCTTTGCACTCGACAGAGCGGAGGGCATGTCGGTCGGTCTGCTGCCGCTTATGACGCAGGCAATACAAAACAACTACACAAAGGGTGTGCAGATGCTCTCGCTGAGCAAAAAAGAGGATAAATTGTGGGTCGAATTGTTTGAGGAGGACGAGAGTCACAGCTTCCCCGTCGGATTTGAGCGGGCGGAGTATGTAACGCTTGATTTTCACGGCGAAAAATACGAGGTTGGGGTGAGCGGGGATTTCGTGCGAAATGAGGACGGAATTCCGGTTTTAAAGCTGCTGATTGCATTTCTCGAAATACCTAACGAGCGCATCATAAAAATATATTTTGACAGCGATAGTGAAATAACCGTCAAGTGGAAGGAAAATCCGGGAAGAGAATGCGTGATTGCCGGGGTGAAGTCCATCTTTGCGTCGTCGGCAGACACAAAGCTTTTAAACTCAATTACCGGAAGTCTCGACAGCGCATTTCCCGCTTATCTCATTAAATCGGTTTTTGAGCCGGAGGTGAGCGGCAGACTGTATGACGGGGAATCCGACACGGAAAAGTGAGCATTTCCGCTCACTGCTTCACGGTGAAAAGCGGAATTCCCGACACTTAATCGGGCGGTATGTGCTCAATACTCTTTTGTGAGAGTGTAGGTGCCGCCCGTTCTGAAGCTGTATACTTTCAGGGTTTTGTCCATGTCGGAAAATTCGAAACGAAATTGCTTTGTCCAGCTTTCTTTTTCATCCGAGCCGATATAGAAGGTTCCGCCCGAAAATTTCGAGTAGAGACCGTAATATCCCGCAAATCTGTATGACGGAATATTGTATTTCCAGTCGTAATACTCGTTCATCATAAAATAGTAGCCGTCAGAATTCGAATATTTGTGTCCGTAGAGCCGCTGTGAGAGAAAGCCGCTTTTGGCGGTGTCCTTAAAATCACCCAGCTCGTAGCAGAGCGAGATGTTTTTCGCAATTTCCTCATCCGTATCCCACCGGCTGACTTCAAGGCGATACGCGAGAGCATATTTATCCGAGTCCTTATACCCTTTGAGCATGGGGGCGTCAAAGCCGGACGGAACTCCGCAGACATTTTCTCCGCTCAGCGCAACGAGGCTGTTATACAAGCTCTCGACACAGCGCTGAGCGCCCTCGGTCAGCCCGATTGTCATGTAGCAGTCGTGTGCTTTTTCGTAAAATCCAAGGTCGAAATACCTGTCCGCAAGCCCTTCTGCCTTTTGATGGAATTCCATTGCCGCAGGAGCCTCACGGTTGACTGTCTTTGAATAATATTCTTCGGCAAGTGCAAAATCCTCGGCGTCAACAGCTCCGGAAGCGAGTATGGAATAAGATTCGTCGAGATAGTCCTCGCTTTTTAAAAACCCGTCGAGAGCCGAAAATGTCTCGCTCGCGGACAAGGTCTCACCCGATTCGAGCTGCTTCACGGCGGCGCGGTATTTGGAGAGCGGTATAAAAAAACGGTCGATTGCCAAAAACGAACTAAACCCGATAACGGCGACACAGAAAATCGATATGATTGCGATTTTTGCTTTGCCGCGTCGGGCTAATCTTGACAGAGCCTCATCTGACGGAGCTCCGCCGTCGGGATTTTTGTATTTATTCATTTGATTAAAATACTTCCATAGACTTTGATAGTTGAACGAATCGAGTAATATATTATCATGCGGGTGCGAAATATTCAATAAAAACGGGTGTGCGCGGAATGCAAATCATTGCGGCATACACTCGAATTTGGTATAATATCAGTCAAACAAAGACGAGGGGGGCGGACAAAATGTCGAACGGATTCGCGGCGATGCTGTCGAGAATGAACTATATCAACCGCTGGGGACTTATGCGAAACACAAGATACGAGACCCTGTCCGAGCACTGCCTCAGCGTGTCGATAACAGCTCACATTATCGGAGTCGCCGCAAACGAAAAATTCGGTGCAGATGTCAATCCCGAGCGCATAGCCGTGTGCGCCATGTATCACGATGCGGGCGAAATATTGACGGGGGATATGCCTACACCTGTCAAATACACGAATGAGAGCATAAAAAGCGCGTACAAAAAGGTCGAGGCGGATGCGGAAAAGAGGCTTTCGGATATGCTGCCGCCCGAGCTGAAAAAATGCATTTCGCCGATGCTCAGCGGAGAGCTTCTGTCCGAGAGAGAAAAGCGGATTGTCAAGGCGGCGGACAAGATTTCGGCGCTTCTCAAGTGCATAGAGGAGGAGCAAAACGGCAACACGGAATTCCGCTCGGCAAAGCAGAGCACCCTAAAGGCGATAAATGAGGATATTCTGCCTGAGGTTCAGTATTTTATGGAGGAATTTATACCCGGCTACACGATGACTCTTGATGAACTTTTAAAAGGAGAAAATTTATGAAAAAGTCAATATTGATAAATGTACTTATGATTTTGATGGGACTCTGTCTTTTGATTGCGGCGAGCTTTAACAAAATAGGCATTGAGCTGCTAACCACCGCTTTAAGCGGAGCGGGGGCAATTATGATTGCCGTCGGCGTGTTTGATATAGCGAAATGCGTCAAGGATAAAGACAAGACCAGACGGATAAATCAAAACAAAAAGCGCTGAGAGCCCCGGCGCTTTTTGTCCGCAGAAAAGTAATGAGTGTCCCAACGTCAGCCGCTTGCCTGCGGCTTTAATCGCGGTTGATGTCAAGCACAAGGCGGATAAAGCTGTCGAGATCGTTCATGGTGCACAGCTCCATTGCCCGATATCGGATTTTCGCCGCGCCGCGCAGTCCTCTGGTATACCAGCCGGCGTGCTTGCGCGCCTCGCGCAGCGCCACAAATTCACCCTTGTACTCGCACATCATTACAATTTGGCGGCGAAGAGTCTCCATGCGTGTTCGGACGCTCGGCGCTTCGGGCAGAGACTCTCCCGAAATCATCGCGTTTACCTGCTCGAAGAAAAACGGGTTGCCGAGAGCCTGTCTGCCGACCGCAACTGCGTCGCAGCCTGTCCGCTCGAGCATTCGGACGGCGTCCTGCGGTGTGAAGATGTCGCCGTTTCCGATTACGGGAATTGACACGGACTGCTTTACAGACCTTATCACATCGAGATCCACCGGCGGCTTGTACATGCGGCTGCGTGTTCTGCCATGAACTGTTATTGCCGCCGCGCCCGCCTGCTCAAGCAGAGGAGCAAGCGAAGGAGCGGTAATTTCGGCAAATCCGGCGCGAATTTTCGCCGTGACCGGAATGCCGACCGCGTCATTGACAGCCCTCACAATCGCGGCTGCGACAAGAGGTGTGTTCATGAGTGCGCTGCCCGAACCGTTTGATATGATTTTCGGGGTGGGGCAGCCCATATTTATATCTATGAAGTCGGGCGCGAAATCGCGCTCTACTATAATCGCCGCCTCTGCCATTGTCTGCGGCTCATATCCGAAAAGCTGTACTCCGAAAGGCCGTTCCTCCGCTTTGTGTGCCATTAAAAGCGGGGTCTTTTTGTCTCCCATGACAAGGGCCTTTGCGCTGACCATCTCGCTCACCGTAAAACTCGCGCCGTGCTCATGGCACAAAAGGCGAAAGGCGCTGTCCGTCGCGCCCGCCATCGGGGCGAGTGAGGCTGCCCGACGTATTTGAAACTGCTTGTTGTTCATTGATTGATTCCATTTCGGTTTGGTTTGTAGTCGTGAAAGCCGAGCCCCGCACGCAATAACAATGCCGCACAGAGAATATGTGCGGTCCGATATCGCGGGCAGACAGGGCGCCGACCGCAGCATACGTTCCGGCTGTAAGCGGGTATGCTTTGTGTGGATATTGTACCATAAAAGCGCGGATTTGTGATATACTAATTTAAATCGGCCTATAATTCGGAGGAAAAATATGAAACTGCTTTGCATTGACGGAAACAGCGTGCTGAACCGCGCTTTTTATGCTATAAAACTGCTGACCACAAAGGATGGAAGATACACGAACGCGATATACGGCTTTATGAGTATCTTTTTGAAACTCATCGAGCAGTACAGTCCCGATGCGGTCGCGGTGGCATTTGATCTGCGCGCCAAGACATTCCGCCACAAAATGTACGACGGCTATAAAGCAAACCGCAAGGGTATGCCGGAGGAGCTTGCGGGACAGATGCAGCCGCTAAAGGAGCTGCTCGCGATGCTGGGGTACACGACAGTGACCTGCGAGGGCTTTGAGGCGGATGATATTCTCGGCACCTTCGCGGACGCGTGCAGGAAAAGCGGAGATACCTGTTACATTGCGACGGGAGATCGCGACAGCTTACAGCTCGTGGGCGGCGGGGTGAGCGTACTGCTCACCACCACTCAGATGGGCAGAGGAGAAACCAATGAGACGGGTGAAGCCGAGGTTTTTGAAAAGTACGGCGTGACGCCCCGTCGGCTCATTGAGGTGAAAGCCCTTATGGGCGACAGCTCGGATAACATTCCCGGAGTCGCGGGAGTCGGTGAAAAGACAGCGCTGAGTCTCATTCAAAAATTCGGAACCCTTGACGGCGTATATGAGAATATCGACAGTGCGGAAATAAAGGATGGTGTGCGCGCAAAGCTCGTCAGGGATAAAGAGACGGCCTATATGAGCAGGGCGCTCGCCGAGATAAACTGCGAGGTTCCGATTGATACGGACTGCAAAACATATATCAGGCGCGCGGGCGACCCTCAGGGCGCGGCGCGGCTTTTGGGCGAGCTCGAGATGCACTCGATAGCAAACAGGCTCGAGCTTGATGCGGCGCGCTCTTTAAGCGAGAGCGGCGGCGGAGAACGAGCGGAAATCAAGGAAAAAGCAACGAAGCAGATTGAGCTTTTGCCGCTCGATGAGGAGATTATCTCGAAAAGCAAAGAGCTTTTTGTGACCGTGCTCGATGAAGAGGTATATTGCTCGGCAGGCGACCACGCATATGTCACCGATGCAAAATCGCTCGGCACGCTGCTCGCGTCGGATGTCAAAAAATACTGCTATGACGCAAAAACACTGTTTCACAGGGCGATTGATCTCGGCGTCAAGGCAAAAAACATAGTGTTTGACCTCAAGCTGGCGGCTTATCTTTTAAGCCCCGCCTCCGCAAACTATATTCTTGAAAATCTGAAAAACGAATACGGCGCGGTTCCGATATTTGAGTGCGGGGCGGACAATCTCGGCGTGACAGAGCCGCTTTGCAAAAAGCTCGAGGGCCTGCTTGAAGAGCAGGGAATGAAAAAACTGCATGACGAAATCGAGCTTCCGCTTGCGGGAGTGCTCGCGGAAATGGAGCATATCGGCTTCATGCTCGATGTCGGGGGAATAAAGGGCTTCGGAATTGAGCTGTGCGAGGTTATCGAGCGGGAGCAGGAGATAATATGGGAGATGATCGGCAGAAAAATCAACGTCAATTCCCCGAAGCAGCTCGGCGAGGCGCTGTTTGAGACGCTCAAGCTGCCTGTCGGAAAAAAGACCAAGAGCGGATTCTCGACAAATGCCGAGACACTCGAAAGGCTTGTCGGAGTCCATCCGATAATCGAGCATATTCTCAGCTACAGAACCTATCAGAAGCTGAACTCAACCTACGTTGAGGGGCTGATGAAGGCAGTGGATGTGACGGGAAGAATACACACCGAGTTCAAACAGACCGAAACCAGAACCGGGCGCATAAGCTCGCGAGAGCCTAACTTGCAGAATATACCTGTCAGAACCGAGCTCGGAAGCCGATTCCGAAAATATTTCATTTCCGAAAAGGGGAGGGTGCTGCTTGACGCGGACTATTCCCAGATTGAGCTGCGCGTGCTTGCGAGCATGAGCGGCGACACGAAAATGATTGAGGCGTTCACCGACGGACGGGATATACACACAGAGACCGCGAGTGAGATATTCAAGATTCCGAGAACCATGGTCACACCCGAACTGCGCCGACGCGCCAAGGCGGTCAATTTCGGAATAGTGTATGGCATCGGCGCGTTTTCCCTCGCGCAGGATGTCGGTGTCTCGATGCGAGAGGCAAAGGAGTACATCGACAGCTATCTTGCGACCTATTCCGGAATTGCCGCATATCTTGCGGATACGGTCAAGCGCGCACAGAGTGACGGATATGTCACCACCCTTTACGGCAGGCGTCGCGCTCTGCCCGAGCTTGCAAGCTCGAACAAGATGCTTCAGGCGTTGGGAAAGAGGCTCGCGATGAACACCCCGATACAGGGCACGGCAGCCGACATCATCAAGCTTGCCATGATACGCGTGCGGGACAGGCTTAAAAAAGAAAATCTCGATGCTCAGCTCGTTTTGCAGGTTCACGATGAGCTGATTGTCGAGAGCTCATACGCGGACAAGGACAGGGCGGCGGCGCTGCTGCACGAGGAGATGGAGGCGGCGGCGGAGCTTAAAGCGCCGCTTGTCGCGCAGGTTAATTCAGGGGAAAGCTGGTATGATGCAAAATGATATTTGAGGTTCGGAATGCGACAAAAACGGATATACAAAAAATAGCCTTAATCGAAAAGGAATTTTCGGATAATTCGTGGAGCGAGGCGCAGTTTCATGAGGAGCTCGTCTCGACTCACGCACACCTGTTCTGCTGTGAATCCGCGGGCGAGGTAATCGGATTTTGCGACATGCACATCGTGTCCGACGATGCGCACATCAACGAAATCTGCATTGAGCCGACCCATCGCCGAGAGGGCGCGGCACACTCGCTGGTACACCACGCGATAGGGCTTTGCAAAAGTCTCGGCTGCGCAGTGCTGTCGCTTGAGGTTCGCAGCAAAAACGAGCCGGCGGTAAAGCTGTATGAAAAGTGCGGATTTGAGCGGGCGGGTTTGCGCAGAGACTTCTATCGAAATCCCGATGACGACGCAATTAATATGCTGATTTATTTCAGCGCACGATAAACAGCCGAAAAAGACAGCCGCAATATGATTTGCAAATATAAGCGGCGGACACGGCCCTAAAAATACAATGCCGCCAAACGGCAGCATCGAATAAAAACCATTTGACAGGAAGGACTACTTATGAAAATCACAATTCTCTATTACAGCAAAAGCGGAAAGACCCGCGAAATGGCACAGGTGATTGCGGGCGGAATGCAAAAGCAGGGCAACATTGAAGTCGGAATATTCGATTTTGACAACATCGACTATGAATTCCTGAATGAGAGCCGAGCAGTCGTGCTCGGAACACCTACATATTACGCCAATACCTGCTGGCAGCTTGACAGGTGGTTCGATGAGTCACACAACTGCAAGCTCGGCGGAAAGATAGGCGCTGCGTTTGCGACGGCGGACTATGCCCAGGGCGGAGCGGATATCGCAATTCAGAATATTATCAGCCGTATGCTCGTCAAGGGAATGCTGGTTTATTCGGGCGGCTCCGCAAGCGGTCAGCCTTTTATTCATCTCGGCGCGGTTGCGCTCAAGGAGAATTTCGAGAGCAGCAAGGCGATGTTTGAGATATTCGGTGAGCGCATTGCCGCAAAGGCAAAGGAAATTTTTGTTGATTGACGGGGAGAGACATGCTTATTCTTGGTATAGAGAGCTCGTGTGACGAGACCGCAGCTGCGGTTGTCCGTGACGGGCGCGAAATTTTATCGTCCGCGATATCCACACAAATCGCGGAGCACAGGCTTTACGGCGGGGTTGTGCCCGAAATTGCCTCGCGCAGACACATCGAAAATATCGTGCCCGTGTGCGAAAAGGCTCTCGCGGATGCGGGGGTTGAGCTGTGTGACGTCGACGCCATAGCCGCGACCTATGCGCCGGGTCTTATCGGTGCGCTGCTTGCAGGGCTCAGCTTTGCTAAGGGCTTGAGCTACGCTGCGAAAAAGCCGCTCATCGCCGTGCATCATCTTCACGGACACATCGCGTCGCTGTACCTCACCCACACCGAGCTTGAGCCTCCGTTTGTCGCTCTTGTGGTTTCGGGCGGTCACAGTCAGCTTGTCGAGGTCGGCGGATACAGAAAATTCAAAATTATAGGTCATGCGGTTGACGATGCCGCCGGTGAGGCGTTTGACAAGGTTGCGCGCACGCTGGGTCTGCCATATCCGGGCGGACCCGAAATTTCAAGACTCGCAAAGGGCGGTGACCCGAATGCATACAAGCTGCCCGTGCCCCACACCGAGGGAAAATATGACGTGAGCTTCTCCGGGCTGAAAACCGCGGTCATAAATATTGTGAATACAGCCGGAATGAAGGGGATAGAGCTGAACAAGCCCGACCTTGCGGCGTCATTTGAGCATCGAGTCATCGGAATGCTGAGTGAGAGACTGGTCGGGGCTGCAGCCGAGAGAAATCTGCCCGCGGCAATCTGCGGCGGCGTGTCAATCAACGGGCTTTTGCGCGAGACGGCGCAGCGCATGTGCGACGAGCGCGGAGTGAAGCTGTATTATCCCGACAACAAGCTGTGCGGCGATAATGCCGCCATGATTGCAGGTGCGGGCTTTTTTGAATATGAACCGGGGGAAACCGCGCCGCTGACACAGAATGCATATGCGACACTCGAAATGTAAGAGCAATTCGACACGATGAAATTGAGGGCGGACCGCCTGTGCGATTTACCATGAAAACAAACTAAGCGCGCCGTCAAAATAAATGTTTACCGGAATAATATGACAATGTCAGAGAATAAGTATGATAGGCTGACCCACACGCTTGAGCCGATATGCGATGAGAGATCGAGAGTGCTGATTCTCGGAAGCTTTCCATCGGTAAAATCGCGTGAGAGCGGATTTTATTACGGGCATCCGCGCAATAGGTTTTGGAAAATGCTCGCGGGGGTTTTCTCCCGCGAAGCTCCGACGACGACCGAGCAGAAAATAAAATTTCTGCTCGAGTGCAATATCGCACTGTGGGATGTCGTCGGAAGCTGCGAAATATCGGGCTCGTCAGATGCGAGCATAAAAAATGTCGAGCCGAACGATATAGGCAGAATTTTAAACAGTTGCAGAATCGAAAAAATAATTGCAAACGGATTGACGGCGGCAGGGCTGTACAAAAGATATTGTGAGGATAAGACCGGGCGGGAGATTATCGCCATGCCCTCAACAAGCCCCGCGAATGCCGCCTTAAGTCTTGACGAGCTGATAAGCAGATATAAATCCGAGCTTATTGTTTGAATTGATGCTTGCGTTTTCAAAAATAGGGCATTATGCACAAAAACTTTGACAAAAAATTAACGCGTGAATTTTGTAAATTAACATTTTAGCAATTGAAAAGTCTGGATAATTTTTGCTATAATGTATTTGGTGAAAATTTGGACTTTGTATAATTCAAAGATTTTCAAAAAGGAGAAACTATATGACAACCAACAAAAAACTGCTCGCATGGGTTGACGAGTGCAAAGCACTTTTAAAGCCCGAATCCGTTATGTGGATTGACGGAAGTGACGAACAGCTTAATTCACTTCGCGCAAAGGGTGAGGCCTCAGGCGAGATGATTAAGCTCAACCAGGAAAAGCTTCCGGGATGCTATCTGCACCGCAGCGCCGTCAACGACGTCGCGCGTGTCGAGGGACGCACCTTTATCTGCACCGAGAAAGAAGAGAACGCGGGACCTACAAACAACTGGATGGAAACACAAAAGGCATACGATATGCTCAAGCCCATATTTGACGGGGCAATGAATGGCCGCACAATGTATGTTATCCCTTATTCGATGGGACCTGTCGGCTCAAAGCTCTCAAAGGTCGGCGTTGAGGTCACGGACTCGATTTATGTTGTTCTTTCAATGGACATCATGACGAGAGTCGGACAGAAGGTTCTTGACGCGCTCGGAGACAGCAATGACTGGGTTCGCGGAGTGCACTCAAAGGCCGAGCTCGACGAGGAGAAGAGATATATCTGCCACTTCCCAGAGGACAACGCAATATGGTCTGTCAACTCAGGCTACGGCGGCAACGTCCTTCTCGGCAAAAAGTGCTTCGCGCTTCGCATTGCCTCCAATCAGGGACGCCGCGAGGGCTGGATGGCGGAGCATATGCTCATTCTCGGAATTGAGGACCCGAACGGAGAGGTCAACTATATCACAGCCGCTTTCCCGAGCGCATGCGGCAAGACAAACCTCGCAATGCTCATTCCCCCCGAGGTTTATGCAAAGAAGGGATACAAGGTCTGGTGTGTGGGCGACGATATCGCCTGGCTGCGTATCGGAGCTGACGGCAGACTTTATGCGATAAATCCCGAGAACGGATTTTTCGGCGTTGCTCCCGGCACAAACGCGCATTCCAACTTCAATGCGCTTGAATCAACAAAGAAAAACGCCATCTTCACCAACGTTGTTCACAATCTGGACGACAACACGGTTTGGTGGGAAGGCCTTGACAAAAACCCGCCCAAAAACAGCCTGAACTGGAAGGGCGAGGTCTGGAACGGCGATGCCGAAAAGGGCAAGGGCGCTCATCCGAACAGCCGCTTCACGGCTCCTGCGGTAAACTGCCCGTGCATCAGCTCCGAGTTTGAAAACGCAAACGGAGTGCCGGTATCCTGCATTCTCTTCGGCGGACGCCGCGCAAAGACAGCTCCGCTGGTCTATCAGTCGTTTGACTGGGCACACGGCGTGTTCGTCGGCTCAATCATGGCCTCGGAGACAACAGCCGCCGCAACCGGTGCCGTGGGCGTTGTTCGCCGCGACCCGATGGCAATGCTGCCGTTCTGCGGATATCACATGGGCGACTATTTTGCTCACTGGCTCGAGATGGGCGAAAAGCTCGGCGACAAAGCACCTAAGATATTCAATGTAAACTGGTTCCGCACAGACGATAACGGCAACTTTATCTGGCCGGGCTTCGGGGACAACATGCGTGTTCTCATGTGGATGCTCAAGCGCTGCAAGGGCGAGGTCGAGGCTGTTGAGACAGCAATCGGCTACGAGCCCAAGCCTGAGGATATCGAAATTGAAGGACTTGACATCAACGTCGACGTAGTTCGTGACCTCCTTTCGGTTGACAAGGATCTCTGGACTGCGGAAGCGGACGGCATTGAGGAATTCTACAAGAAATTCGGCGACAAGCTCCCCGCAAAGCTCAATGAGGAGCTCAGTGCTCTTCGTGCGAGACTTGCAAAGGCTTAATGCAATAATTGCGAAAGCTCGCTGATTCCGAATAACTAAAAGGTCCGCGCTGCTCATCGAATTATGAGCAGCGCGGACCTTTTTATGAATCGTCAAATCCCGCACGGTGCGGGGGAGGGGAGCAGATACAGTGTTCGGTAAAAATATAGGATGACACTCTGTGACAGGCCTGAGAACACCGGGGCGCTGTGCGCGGAGCTTGTAAAATATTTCGGGGACAAAAACATGGCAATTGAGTTTGTCGGCAGAAAAAGTCCGGTGACCTTCCGTATCGGTGATAAACTGTATAAGGTCACCGAGATAAATACAGGCACGCGCTTCGGACTTCGGTGGGCATACATCTGTGAAAAAGTCGGATAATGCCATGCCATATGCATTAGATTATTTCCCGCTCACCAGCTCGAAAATCTCGTCGCACGAGCCGGTTATGTAATCTGCGCCCGCTCTTTTCAACTCTTCTTTTCCTCGGAAGCCCCATTCGACTCCGATGCACTTAATGCCGGCGGAATGGGCGAAAACCACATCAACGTCCGAGTCTCCGACATAAATTGTCTCCTCGGCGGTGACGCCGCACCGCTCTGCGGCATACAGCAGCATGTCGGGGGCGGGCTTGCGCGGAATATTGTCCGACTGACCCAATACGAGTGAAAAATCCATGCCCGAAAAATACCTGTCCGCAACGCGCCGAGTCTGCTCGTGCGGCTTATTTGAGACAACGGCGCATTTCACGCCGCTTTCGGAAAGCCGCGACAAGAGCTCGCAGACCCCGCCGTAAGGCTCGCTGCGGTCACAGCAGTGATTGAGATATCTATCCTTGTAAAGGCCGACAAGCTCGTCCACCGAGTCCTTGTGCTCCTCGGGCAGGGCTCTGAGGCAGATCATACGCATCCCGTCGCCGACCATGCGCGGATATGCACTTTCGGGGTGGGTGGGGAAGCCGAGCTGTTCAAGGCAGTGGTTCAACGAGTCGGAAATGTCGTTGATGGTATTCACAAGAGTTCCGTCAAGGTCAAAAGCGCAGAGCTTATACATATGTTTATTTATCTCCGATTTCATTGTTTTGAAAAGCGCTGTTCAGACTGCACATTGCGGGTATCCGTTTAAATGGATAATATACTTAAATAATGGGCGCCGAAACTGCCCGCTTGAAAACTGTAGCATAAAAACGGAATATTTTCAATTTATTTGGAATAGGCTATTGACATTACAAAGGTATAAATGCTTATACTATTGTAAACGGATGCGGAAATCATGAATACGACCTGTCAAATTTAAAATGTTTTCCGATAAAAATCCGCGCTTTTGTCAATATATATACATGGAAGTGAAAATAAGTCGAATTTACTTTGAAGGTGACGCCAAAAAAGTGTTGACAATAATTAAGAAAACCTGTATATAATATTGCAGTACTAAATTTCCGCCAACTAACAAGGAGTGTTTATAATGGTATTCGAAAAAATCAGAGATATGCTGTGTGAGCAGCTGGACATCGAAGAAGACAAGATCACAATGGAATCGAGCATTGTCGACGACTTGGGTGCAGATTCACTTGATGTCGTGGATCTTATCATGTCTCTTGAGGAAGAATTCGATCTCGAAATCCCCGATGAAGAAATTGAGAACATCAAGCTCGTCGGAGATCTTGTGAAGTACATTGAAGCGAACGAATAGTCAATGCCGAACAAGGAACCGCGAGTTCGGTCCGACTTTTTCCCCTGCGCCGGATTGCATTTAAAAGCTTTGCAAATCAACTCGTCATTGCGAAGAAATCCCGTTAAATATGCAGCCGCTGAAAAAAATTATAATTCGGTAAAAAAAGTCTTGCAATTGCGGGACTTTTTTTGTATAATACATAAGTGACTGCGACGATATGCGTTGAAGCGGGAGGTTGCCGTGATTTTTACGGGTTTTTCCGCCGAGTATGTCCGAGTCTTAAGAACCGGGCGAAAATACAATATTGCAGCTGTATGGACATGATGAAGCAATTCATCCGCTGTCGCGTTTTAAAACAGCCGAACCGTGCCTGACACGATTCAACGCCGGATAAAACTTTCAATAGGGAAGGTTTTGCCGGATTTTAAAATGAGAGAGCGCGATACGCGCGGCACAGTGTTGTAAATCGTTCGCCAAAACAAAACACAGGAGGCGTACAAATGGCAGTCAAAACCAAAATCAGGATTCGAATCAAGGGCTATGACCATGAGCAGGTCGACAAGGCAGCGGAGACAATCGTTGAGACGGCAAAGCGCACGGGCGCACGCGTCAGCGGACCGATTCCACTTCCCACCGACAAGGAAATTGTCACAGTGCTTCGCGCCGTTCACAAGTACAAGGACAGCCGTGAGCAGTTCGAGATGAGAACCCACAAAAGACTTATCGACATCCTTAAGCCGTCTAACAAGACAGTTGATGCCCTGACAAGTCTGCAGCTCCCCGCCGGCGTTGAGATTGAGATGAAGCTCTGATCTTCACACGTTGCTACGGGTCAAGTTGGTTCAAAAGGAATCAACCAATAACCTACAAGGAGGATACCCCAAGTGCAAAAAGGAATCATCGGAAAGAAAATCGGCATGACTCAGATTTTTGACGAAAACTCAAAAATCGTGCCGGTGACAATCGTTGAAGCAGGACCATGCGTTGTCGTTCAGAAGAAGACAGCTGAGAATGACGGATACACAGCAGTTCAGCTCGGTTTCGGAGACGCAACGATTAAGGGCACAAACAAACCAATGCAGGGACATTTCAAGAAAGCTGATGTAGCTTACAAGAAATTTCTTCGCGAGTTCAGACTCAGCGACACGGGCGCTTTCAGCGTCGGTGATATCGTAAAGGCTGACACCTTCGAATGCGGCGACACAATCGACGTATCCGGAACAAGCAAGGGCAAGGGAACAGCGGGCGTCATCAAACGCTGGAATCTCCACAGCCTGAAAGACACTCACGGTACAGGTCCTGTTCACCGTCACGCTGGCTCGAACGGCGCCGCATCAAGCCCATCAAGAGTTATGAAGGGCAAGAAGCTCCCCGGTCACCTCGGATGTGAGAAGGTCACAGTACAAAACCTGACGGTCGTCAAGGTTGACGCAGAGAACAATTTAATTGCAATCAAGGGTGCCGTTCCGGGACCTAAGGGCGCAATCGTCTGCATCACCGATGCCGTCAAGAAAGCTTAAAGGAGGATATATCATGGCTAAGCTAAAAGTATACGATATGGCGGGCAAAGAGGTATCCACTGTAGAGCTTTCGGACGCTGTATTCGGTATTACGCCCAACAAAATTGTCATGCACGCTGCGGTGGTCAACTATCTCGCAAACCAGCGTCAGGGCACACAGAGCACAAAGACACGCAGCGAAGTTCGCGGCGGAGGCAGAAAGCCCTATCGTCAGAAGGGCACAGGCCGCGCACGTCAGGGCTCGACGAGAGCGCCGCAGTGGACACACGGCGGAATTGCACTCGGACCCAAGCCGCGCGATTACAGGATTTCGATGAACAAGAAGGTAAGGCGTCTCGCCATGCTTTCCGCTCTCTCCGCAAAGGTTGCGTCGGGCGAGCTCATCATTGTCGACAAGATTGCGATGGACGGGTTCAAGACAAGACAGATGGTCTCGATGCTCACCGCACTCGGCGCCGACCGCAAAGCAATGATCGTAATGCCCGAGAAAAACGAGTTTGTCGTCAAGAGCGCTTCCAATATCGAGGGATGCAAAACAGCACTCTTCAACACGATTAACGTGTACGATATCCTCAACTGCGGCAAGTGCATCATCGCTCTTGACGCGGTCAAGATGATTGAGGAGGTTTACGCATAATGAAAGCAGCACAGGATATAATCCTCGCTCCCGTCATCACAGAAAAAAGCATGGCGGCTACCGGCTTGAAAAAGTATACCTTCAAGGTTGCTAACGATGCCGGAAAAATCGAAATCGCGCAAGCAGTCGAGAAGCTTTTCGATGTAAAGGTCTGCAAAGTAAATACCATGAACGTACCCGGACAGCTTCGCCGTCAGGGCGCGCACAGCGGTTACACGGCCAAGTGGAAAAAAGCTATCGTTACCCTCAAGCCCGAAAGCAAGGGTATTGCGTTCTTTGAGAGCATGACCTAAACGTGCGGGTCATTTTAACAAATGACATGCCGTATTGCGCACCGTCACTCGTTTGAGGGCGAACTTCCCTTGACACTGCCGCCCGGACACTGCGGGCGCGGAATTCAAAGTGACGCCGCAGAATTGCTTTCAAATTGAAGCCCCGGCTTTAGGCGCGGGCAAAGTATGGGAGATGAAACAGTGCTCCCGCAAAGCTCATAAGGAGAATAAGGAAAGATGGCAATTAAAAAGTTCAAGCCGACAACACCGGGTCGCCGCGGCATGACCGTTACCGATTATTCGGTATTGTCGAAGGTAGAGCCGGAAAAAAGCTTGCTCGAACCGAAAAAGAAACACAGCGGCCGAAATAACACAGGCCGCATTACCGTTCGCCATCAGGGCGGCGGAAACCGTCAGAAATACCGTGTAATAGACTTCAAGCGCGATAAGAGAGACATGCCCGCACAGGTTGTTTCGCTCGAGTATGATCCCAACAGAACAGCTCATATCGCACTTGTAAAGTATGAAGACGGTGAGAAGCGCTACATCATTGCTCCGGTGGACCTCAAGGTCGGAGACACTGTTGTTGCGGGAGCCGGCGCGGACATCAAGCCGGGCAATGCGCTTCCTTTCTCAAATATACCTGTAGGTACATTTATCCACAACATCGAGATTTACCCCGGAAAGGGCGCACAGCTTGTTCGCTCGGCCGGAAATCTCGCACAGCTGATGGCTAAAGAGGGTGCATATGCACTTGTTCGTCTGCCCAGCGGCGAACTTCGCAACGTTCTCGCAAACTGCTACG
This sequence comes from Oscillospiraceae bacterium, assembly GCA_036644375.1. GTDB lineage: Bacteria > Bacillota > Clostridia > Oscillospirales > Ruminococcaceae > CALWZE01. Next base: position 35,662 of record JAVXQD010000002.1, on the reverse strand, counting down.
CTTCAATAGGCCAGGTCGGAAACACCGATTTTGCCAACGTGAATCTCGGCAAGGCGGGACGCAAGCGCCACATGGGTGTTCGTCCGGGAGTGCGCGGTTCTGTAATGAACCCGTGCGACCATCCGCACGGCGGCGGCGAGGGCAAGGCTCCTGTCGGACGCCCGGGTCCTGTCACTCCGTGGGGCAAGCCGACACTCGGCTATAAGACTCGCAAGAAACATCATCGTTCTGACAAGTTCATTGTCAAACGTCGCAACGGTTAAGAAAGGAGCTTAAAAATGGGAAGAAGCGTAAAAAAAGGACCCTTCGTTCAGCCTGTTCTTATAAAGAGAGTCAAGGCAATGAACGCGGCGGGAGAAAAACGCGTTTTGAAAACATGGAGCCGCTCCTCGACGATATTTCCGGATTTCGTCGGACATACCTTTGCGGTACATGATGGTCGTAAACACGTGCCTGTATATGTAACCGAAGATATGGTTGGACACAAGCTTGGCGAGTTCGCTCCAACAAGACTGTTCCGCGGTCATGCCGGTTCAAAGACAACGAAGTAAGGAAAAGGGGAAATTTATAAATGGAAGCTAAGGCATTTTTGAGATATTGCCGCATAGCGCCCCGCAAGGTTCAGATTGTTCTCGATATGATTCGCGATCAGAACCTTGAGAAGGCTTTAGCAATATTGAAGTATACTCCGAAATCTGCCTGCGAGCCCCTTCTTAAGCTCGTAAAATCGGCAGCGGCAAATGCTGAAAACAATTTCAGTATGGATAAGAACTCCCTTTATGTGGCCGAATGTTTCGTGACGCCGGGTCCGACTCTCAAACGTATACGTCCGAGAGCTCAGGGCAGAGCGTTTCGTGTGCTCAAGAGATCTTCGCATATAACCGTAGTTCTCAAAGAGCGTGAAGCTTAAAGGGGGAGGAAACAATGGGACAGAAAGTTAACCCGCACGGGTTACGCGTGGGCGTAATCAACAAATGGGATTCCAACTGGTTCGTCAGGAAAAGCGAAATGGGCGACCTGATTCTGGAAGACTATAAGCTCCGCGAGTACGTAAAGAAAACTCTTTACGCCGCAGGGATTTCAAAAATCACAATCGAGCGCACGACGGGCAATGTCCGCCTTACAATCTTTTGCGCAAAGCCCGGCATGGTAATCGGCCGCGGCGGAGACGAAATTGTAAAGCTCGAAACACTTCTCGGAAAACAGACGGGAAAAACAGTCAAAGTCGGCATCGAGGCTATCAAAAGTGCCGATGTGGACGCTCAGCTTGTCGCAGAGAATATCGCGGCTCAGCTTGAACGCCGCACAGCTTTCCGCCGTGCGATGAAGCAGTGCATTCAGCGTGCAATGCGTCTGGGCACAAAGGGCATCAAGGTTCAGGTCAGCGGCCGTTTGAACGGCGCCGATATCGCCCGTTCGGAGAGCTATCACGAGGGAACAATACCCCTCCAGACACTTCGTGCAGATATTGATTACGGTTTCGCAGAGGCACATACAACCTACGGACTTATCGGTATCAAGACATGGATATACAAGGGTGAGATCCTCAGTTCAGTAAAGAAGACCTCTAAGGAAGGAGGCAATAAGTAATGCTTTTACCTAAAAGAGTTAAGTATCGCCGCGTCCACAGAGGCCGCATGAAGGGCAGAGCGACCCGCGGCAACAAGGTGACTTACGGCGAGTTCGGTTTGCAGGCAGTTGAGCCGGGCTGGATAAAATCAAATCAGATTGAAGCCGCCCGTATCGCAATGACCCGCTATATCAAGCGCGGCGGTCAGGTATGGATTAAAATCTTCCCCGACAAGCCGGTCACACAAAAACCTGCCGAGACCCGCATGGGTTCCGGTAAGGGCAGTCCCGAATATTGGGTAGCCGTTGTAAAGCCGGACCGTGTGTTGTTCGAGATCAGCGGTATTGATGAGGCTACAGCACGCGAGGCCATGCGTCTTGCTGCGCACAAGCTCCCCATCAAGTGCAAATTTGTCAAGAAAGAGGATGGTGAGCAGTAATGAAAGCAGCAGACTTCAACAAAATGTCAGCTAAAGAGTTGCAGGAAAAGCTTGTTGACCTTAAGGGCGAACTTTTCAATCTTCGCTTCCAGCACGCCATCAATCAACTCGAAAATCCAGGCAGAATCAAAGATGTTAAAAGAGACATTGCCCGCGTTAAAACAGTGATACGCGCAATGGAACTTTCAACAAACGAATAAGAGAGGGAGGATAAGTTTAAATGAGCGAACGCAATTTAAGAAAAACCCGTGTAGGAAAAGTTGTAAGCGACAAAATGGACAAGACCATAGTCGTAGCCATTGAGGACAGCGTACAGCACCCTCTCTACAAAAAAATTATTAAGCGCACCGTCAAGTTCAAAGCACATGACGAAAACAATGAGTGTGGCATCGGTGACCGTGTAATGATTATGGAGACCCGTCCGCTGTCAAAGGACAAGAGATGGCGTCTCGTACAAATTATGGATAAGGCGAAATAAGCCGAGAAGGAGGAAAGTACTGTGGTACAAATGCAGACTTACCTCAAGGTTGCCGATAACACCGGTGCAAAGGAAATCATGTGCATTCGAGTGTTGGGCGGCTCCCGTAAGAGGTACGCCAACATAGGCGATGTGATAGTTGCGTCAGTCAAAAAGGCCGCTCCGGGCGGTTCGGTCAAAAAAGGCGACGTGGTAAAGGCTGTCGTTGTTCGCAGCAAAAAGGGTGCGCGCCGTGATGACGGCAGCTACATCCGCTTTGATGAAAACGCGGCGGTTATCGTGAAAGAAGACAAAAATCCCGTTGGTACTCGTATCTTCGGACCGGTTGCAAGAGAGCTTCGTGAGAAGGAATATCTCAAGATTCTCTCGCTTGCACCCGAAGTGCTGTAAGGGGGAATTGATATGAATAAGATTCACGTCAAAACCGGCGATGCTGTTATGATCATGACAGGTCGTGACCGCGGCAACAAGGGCAAAGTATTGCAGGTTTCAAGAGACGAAAGCAAAGTTATTATCGAGGGTCAAAACCTCGTTACAAAGCACGTTAAGCCCCGCAAGCAGGGTGAGGCAGGCGGCCTGGTAAAGGCAGAAGCACCACTTTATTCTTGCAAGGTAATGCCCGTGTGCCCCAAATGCGACAAGCCGACGAGAGTCGGACATGCTGTCAACAAAGACGGCAAAAAAGTTCGCGTTTGCAAGCACTGCGGCGCAGAGTTTTAGTAGGGAAGGAGTAAGAGATTAATGGCAGCAAGAATTAAAGAATTATACCTCAATGAGGTTGCGCCCGCTCTTATGAAGAAATTTTCCTACAAGAGCGTAATGCAAATCCCGAAGCTCGACAAGGTTGTAATCAATGTCGGATGCGGCGAAGCAAGGGATAACCCAAAGGTTATGGATGCTATCATCAGTGATTTGAAGAAAATCACAGGTCAGGCTCCCGTAGTCTGCAATGCAAAGAAATCAGTTGCTAACTTTAAACTTCGTGAGGGTATGCCAATCGGCGCAAAGGTAACACTTCGCGGCAGCACGATGTACGAATTCGTTGACAGACTTTTCAACGTGGCTTTCCCGCGCGTCCGCGATTTCCGCGGAATTAACGGAAACAGCTTTGACGGTCGCGGAAACTATTCGGTAGGTCTTAAAGAGCAGCTCATTTTCCCCGAAATCGAATATGATAAAATCGACGCGGTGCGCGGCATGGATATTGCCTTCGTAACAACCGCAAAAACTGACGAAGAAGCGAAGGAACTCCTCAGAGCTCTTGGCGCTCCGTTCGCAGAATAACGGGGGGACAAAATATGGCTAAGACATCATTAAAAAACAGACAGCAGGCACCTGCAAAGTTTTCGACACGCGCATATAACAGATGCAAAATCTGCGGACGTCCGCACGCATATCTCCGTAAATACGGAGTTTGCCGTATCTGTTTCAGAGAGCTGGCTTATAAAGGTCAGATCCCAGGCGTAAGAAAAGCTAGCTGGTAAAAAAGGAGGTTAACAGTATGCATATCACAGACCCGATTGCCGATTTGTTGACTCGTGTCCGTAATGCCAGCAGTGCAAAGCACGATACTGTTGACATCCCGTCCTCAAACATGAAGAAGGCTATTGCCAAGATTCTTGTAGAAGAGGGCTATGTCAAGGGAATGCAGGTAACGGACGACGACAAACAAGGCGTAATAAAATTAACACTTAAATACGGCGAAGACAAAACTCCCGCAATTCAAGGATTGCGCAGAGTCAGCAAACCCGGTCTTCGCATCTACACAAACTGCGAGAAAATGCCCAAGGTCCTCAAGGGACTGGGTATTGCAATCGTTTCGACACCGAGAGGCGTGATGACTGACAAACAGGCTCGCGCAATCAATGTCGGCGGTGAAGTACTCGCCTTTGTGTGGTAGGGAGGGTAAAAGAGAATGTCGAGAATTGGTAGAAAAGCGATATCCGTTCCCGCCGGAGTCGACGTAAAAATCGAGGGAAACACAGTTACGGTCAAGGGACCGAAGGGCACTCTGACACAGAGCTTTCGCCCGAGCATGAAATTGAGCATGGAAAACGGTGAAATTACCGTAGCACGTCCCTCGGATGATAAGGAATACCGTTCGCTGCACGGCTTGACGCGAACCCTTATCAGCAACATGGTTGACGGCGTAACCGCCGGATTCCAAAAGGAGCTTGAGATCCAGGGTGTCGGTTACCGTGCCGCAAAGCAGGGTAAGGATCTTGTCATGAACCTCGGATTTTCACATCAGGTAATATTGAGTGATAACGAGGACATTACAATCGAGGTTCCGGCTCCAAACAAGATTATCGTCCATGGTATTGACAAGCAAAAGGTCGGTCAGTTTGCGGCCAATATCCGTGAAAAACGTCCTCCCGAGCCTTATAAGGGCAAGGGCATCCGCTATGCCGGCGAGTTCGTTGCTCGCAAAGAAGGCAAAGCAGGCAAAGGTAAATAAGGAAAGGAGTGCTGAAGAATTATGGTTACAAAACGCGACAGCAATAAGCAACGTCTGCAAAGACACAAACGTGTCCGCGGCAAAATCAGCGGCACTAACGAATGTCCGCGCCTTAATGTTTTCCGCTCCGCAAAGCACATCTACGCTCAGGTTATCGACGATGTTGCAGGTGTTACACTTTGCTCGGCCTCGTCTCTTGACAAGGGCTTCGGAGCTTCAAGCGGCAACGCTGAAGAGGCATCAAAGGTCGGCAAGGCTATTGCCGAAAGAGCAGTTAAGCTTGGCATAACCAAAGTGGTCTTTGACCGCGGCGGTTTCATCTATCACGGACGCGTAAAGGCTCTCGCCGAGGGTGCTCGTGATGGCGGCCTGAAGTTTTAAGGGAGGAGAAAAATTTTGGAAAGACTGGACGCATCAACACTCGACCTTAAAGAAAAGGTTGTTACTATTAACCGCGTATCCAAAACCGTCAAGGGCGGTCGTATTTTCAAGTTCTCGGCTCTCGTTGTTGTCGGAGACGGCAATGGCATCGTAGGCTTTGGACTCGGAAAAGCGGGCGAAGTTCCCGAAGCAATCCGCAAGGGACTTGAGGACGCAAAGAAAAATATTACAAGAGTATCACTTAAGGGAACAACAATTCCCCATGAAGTAATCGGAACCTTCGGCGCAGGCCGCGTTCTTCTGAAGCCGGCAGGACCCGGTACGGGAGTTATCGCGGGCGGACCCGTTCGTGCCGTTATGGAAGCGGCGGGAATCAGCGACATTCGTACAAAGTCGCTCCGTTCGAACAATCCGAACAATGTTGTTACCGCGACAATCAACGGACTTAAATCACTTCGCAATGTCGAAGAGGTGGCGGCTGTTCGCGGCAAAACCCCAAAAGAAATCTTGGGTTAAGGAGGAATAGTCCACATGGCAACAGAGAAAACAGCTGTCGCACAAGAGGCAGTAGCAGAGAAGAAACCGGCTGCCAAAAAGACAGCCTCCACAACAGCGAAAAAAACTGCAACAGCTAAAGCTGCAACAACCAAAGCGGCTGCCGATACAAAGGCTCCCGCAAAAAAGGCAGCGGCCGTCACGGGGGAAGCGAAAGCTCCCGCTAAGAAGGCTGCACCGAAAAAGGCTGAGGCTGCGGCTAAAGCAACAGAAGTGAAGGCTGTGGAAGCAAAGGTGTCTACACCTGTGAAGAAAGCAGCACCGCAGAAGAAAAAGGCAGAGGGTATTACAATTCGTCTGATAAAGAGCTTTGCGGGTCGTCTCGACCAGCAGATAGCTACTGCAAAGTCCCTCGGGCTTCGCAAAATCGGCGATGTAACCGTTCAGCCCGATAATGCTGCGACACGCGGAAAAATCACCAAGATAATACACTTGGTAGAAGTAACCGAAGCATAAAGCAAGGAGGTGCATTCCACATGAAGCTCCACGAATTACAACCCGCAGAGGGTTCAACAAGCGAAGCAAAACGCAAAGGACGCGGCGCAGGCTCCGGCAATGGAAAAACAGCCGGAAAAGGCCACAAAGGTCAGCTCGCACGTTCCGGTCATAAGCCGGCGTACTTCGAGGGCGGCCAGCTGCCTCTCGTTCGCCGCATTCCAAAACGCGGCTTCCACAATATTTTTGCAACTAAATACGCAACGATCAATGTTTCAGACCTCAACAAATTTGAAGACGGCACAGTAGTTGATGCAAAGACCGTTGTAGAATCCGGATTGGTCAAAAAGCACTTGGACGGCATTAAAGTTCTCGGCAACGGCGAGCTGACAAAAAAGCTCACAGTTCAGCTGACTGCTTTTTCCGAAACAGCCAAGAGCAAAATTGAAACGGCCGGCGGGAAGGCCGAGGTGATGTAACGATGTTCCAAACATTTAAAAACGCTTGGAAAATCGACGATCTTCGCAAGAAGATTATATTCACTCTGTTCATCCTGGTAATATTTCGTTTTGGCGCGGCAATAGTTGTTCCGTTTATCAACGGAGCGACACTGCAGGCCACAATGAATACAGAGGGAACCATTTTCGGTTTCTTCAACATGATGACAGGCGGCAGCTTCTCAAACGCAACACTGTTTGCGCTGGGCGTCACGCCCTACATCAACGCATCAATTATCATCCAGCTCCTTCAGGTGGTAATACCCGCTCTCGAGCGTTGGTCAAAAGAGGGTGAGGAGGGCCGCCGCAAGGCTAACCTGCTCACAAGATATTCCTCAATCGCAATATCGCTTGTGCTGTCCTACGTTTACTATCTGCTTGTCAAACGTCAGGGCGCGCTTATTTACACAGAGGGCTTCCCGGGGATATTCTCGGCAATTGTCATCATCGCCTCATTTACGGCGGGCGCAGTCCTGCTTATGTGGCTCGGTGAGCAGATTGATGTAAAGGGTATCGGAAACGGTATCTCGCTCATCATTTTTGCAGGCATCCTGTCGAACCTCGCAACAGTGTTTCCGCAGCTTATCTCTTACTTTAAGCAGGCGGCAGGCACGCTGGAGCAGGGCGGTGCGCTTTTACCGGCACGTCCCGCAAACTATGTGCTGCTTCCGCTGATTCTGCTGATGTTCGCGGCGATGTTCGTTTTGGTCATCGTTGTGACGGCAGCTGAGCGCCGCATTCCGGTTCAATACGCAAAGCGCGTTGTCGGACGCAAAATGTATGGCGGTCAGTCGACAAACATCCCGATAAAGGTCAATATGACAGGTGTTCTTCCTGTTATTTTCGCATCGGCTTTCCTCTCGGTTCCGGGCACTATCAAGGATTTCTTCGGTATTACCACGGGCTTTTGGGGAACCTTCCTCGGTTGGTTCAGCACCAACAACTGGGGCTATGCGGTAGTCTATGCAGTGTTGATTATGGGCTTCAACTTTTTCTATGTTGCGGTTCAGTACAATCCTGTCTCGATTGCTAACGACCTTCGCAAAAACTCGGGCACAATTCCCGGAATTCGTCCGGGCAAGCCCACGTCCGATTTCATTGCAAGGGTAGTTACAAAAATAACCCTTATTGGCGGCATATTCCTGGTTTTGGTTGCGACACTCCCGATTATAGTCACCAAGCTGACGCATATCCAGATAGCACTGGGCGGCACCTCGGTTTTGATTTTGGTCGGCGTTGCACTCGAAATTTCCAATACTCTTGAGTCCTATATGCTCATGCGCCACCACAAGGGATTCCTTGAATAAGAGGTGAGTGAGTTTGAAGCTGATACTGTTAGGAGCACCCGGCGCGGGTAAGGGAACGCAGGCTGAGATTATATCGGAACGCCTGTCAATCCCCATTATAAGCACCGGAAATATTCTAAAGGAAGCTGTAAGGAACGAGACCGAGCTCGGAGTTCAGGCAAAAGGTTTTATGGACTGCGGCAGGCTGGTTCCCGACGAGGTCATAATCGGCATCATAAAAGAGCGTCTCGGCAAAGAGGACTGCGCCGACGGATTTATTCTGGACGGCGTCCCTCGTACCGTTGCGCAAGCAGACGCGCTTGATGAGATGGGCGTTAAGGTTGACAGAGTTGTCAGCATCGAGGTTCCCGACAACAAGATTGTCGCACGTATAACAGGTCGCAGAACCTGTCCTAAGTGCGGCTCGTCGTACCACATTCAATACAAGGTTCCCTCACGGGAAAACATTTGTGACAAATGCGGGGAGGCTTTGATTATCAGAGCCGACGACGAAGAATCGACAGTCAACACACGTTTAAAGGTTTATCATGAAACCACCGAACAGCTTAAGGATTACTACAGAGCAAAGGGCAAGCTCCGTATAGTCGATGGCCAGGAGGAGATTGCGGATACAACCCGCGCCACTCTGGCCGCTATAGAGGAGTGAAAAAAATGATAGTTCTCAAAACGGCTAAGGAACTCGAAACGATGAAAGAAGCGGGTCGTATTTCTGCCGGAGCGCTTAGGATTGCAAAACAAGCACTTAAACCGGGTGTGACCACCGCACACATAGACGATGAGGTGCGAAAATATATCCTGTCACAGGATGCAATCCCGTCTTTTCTGCATTACGAGGGATTTCCGAAAACCGCGTGTATCTCGATTAACAATCAGGTTATACACGGTATTCCGGACGGACAAACCGTTGTGTGCGAGGGCGATATAGTGAGCATTGATGTAGGTGCGTGTTACAAAGGATTCCACGGCGACAACGCGGCAACCTTTGCGGTCGGACAGGTGTCTCCGAAAGCTCAAAAGCTGATGGATGTCACACTCGAAAGCCTCAAGCGGGCTGTTGCCGTTGCGGTAAAGGGAAACCGAATCGGAGACATAAGCAACGCAGTGCAGTCTTATGTTGAACAAAACGGCTTTTCCGTAGTGCGCGATTTTGTCGGGCACGGCGTAGGACACGAGCTGCATGAAGCACCGGAGGTTCCGAACTACGGCAAGGCGGGACATGGCATAAGGCTTGTTCCCGGCATGACGATAGCGATAGAACCGATGGTAAACGAGGGTACCTTTAAGGTCGAGGTTCTTGACAATGACTGGACGGTCGTTACCAAGGACGGAGGGCTATCGGCACACTTTGAATATTCAATAGCCATAACGGACAACGGTCCGATTATCCTCACCGCCGAATAGGAGGAAACGGATATAATGGATATTGTAAAGGGCTCCGCAGTCGTATCAAAGGCAGGACGGGACAAGGGACGCTTTTTTGCGGTTCTTGAACTTGATAGTGATTTTGCTATGATTGCAGACGGAGATTTAAGAAAAATAGACAAGCCAAAGCGCAAAAAACTTAGGCACCTGGGTGCCACGAGTACCATATTTACCCAACATGTACTGTCAAGCGACAAACTGCTGTATGCCGATATAAAATCGCGATTTTACAGCGACATACCGTCAAGGGAGGGTTAGGACTTGTCAAAAGACGATGTTTTGGAATTAGAGGGCGTCGTTAAGGAAGTATTGCCGAACGCAACATTCCTTGTTGAACTGCCCAACGGACACAGAATTAATGCCCACATTTCCGGCAAGCTGCGCATGAATTTCATCCGCATACTGGCCGGGGACAAGGTGACGGTGGAAATGTCGCCGTATGACCTTACAAAGGGCCGCATCACATGGCGCTCGAAGTAGCGCAGATAAAAACCTCAGGAGGTAATTATCATGAAGGTCAGACCTTCCGTTAAACCAATCTGCGAAAAGTGCAAGGTAATCAAACGTCACGGCAAAGTTATGATTATCTGCCAGAATCCCAAGCACAAGCAGCGTCAAGGTTAAGAGACGCTCACAACGAACAACCGGAGGAAATATAAATGGCGCGTATTGCTGGTGTCGATCTGCCGAGAGAAAAGCGGATCGAAATAGGACTTACCTATATCTTTGGTATCGGCCTTAGCACTGCACAGAAAATCCTCGCTGATACAGGAGTTAATCCTGACGTCCGTGTAAAGGATATCAACGACAATGATCTGCAGTTGCTTCGCGATTATATCGATAAAAACCTTACAGTAGAGGGTGACCTCCGCCGTAACGTTTCGCTTGATATCAAACGTTTGGTCGAAATAGGCTGCTATCGCGGTGTACGTCACCGTAAAGGTCTCCCCGTTCGCGGACAGAGGTCAAAAACCAATGCTCGTACACGTAAGGGACCGAAGAGAACGATAGCCAACAAGAAGAAATAAAAGGAGGCAGTTCGAGAACAATGGCAGTTAAACAAACCAAAGGAAAAGCTGCGGCGGGCACACATAAACGCCGCGAAAAGAAGAACATTGAACGCGGTGCTGCACACATTCAGGCCACATTCAACAACACTATTGTCACAATTACCGACGTTAGCGGTAATGCCATATCATGGGCAAGCGCCGGCGGATTGGGCTTTAAGGGCTCGCGTAAATCCACACCGTTTGCAGCTCAGATGGCTGCTGAGGTTGCCGCAAAGGCAGCGATGGAGCATGGCATGAAAACCGTGGAGGTATTCGTAAAAGGACCCGGCTCGGGACGTGAGGCTGCGATTCGCGCCTTGCAGGCCACCGGCTTGGAGGTAAACTTGATCAAGGATGTTACCCCCATTCCCCACAACGGATGCCGCCCGCCTAAAAGACGTCGCGTATAATTTACAGGAGGATATAACCTTATGGCAAGATATACCGGTGCCGTATGCAGAAACTGCCGCAGGGAGGGTGAAAAACTCTTTCTGAAGGGCGAGCGCTGCTACTCGGACAAGTGCGCTTTTGCACGCAGAAGCTATGCACCCGGACAGCATGGTCAGGGACAGGGACGCAAGAAAACGTCGGAGTACGGCATTCAGCTGCGCACCAAGCAAAAAGCAAAAAGATATTATGGGGTGCTCGAAAGCCAATTCGCAAAATATTTCGATATGGCAGAGCGCCAAAACGGTGTCACCGGCGAGAATCTGCTTAGAATCCTTGAAAGCAGATTGGACAACATTGTCTATCGTGCCGGATTCGCAAATTCGCGCAAAGAGGCACGTCAGCTTGTACTTCACCGTCACTTTAAGGTCAATGGAGAGACAGTTAACATCTGCTCTTTCCTCGTAAAGGCCGGAGACAAGGTTTCGGTCAAGTCTACAGAATGTGACAAAATTAAGCTTGCAATCGAAGCAAACAGCGCCCGCCCGAAGCCCGTTTGGATGGACGTGAACGAGATGACCGCCACTGTAACACACCTGCCCGAGCGTTCGGAAATCGACTTTGAGATCGAAGAACACTTCATCGTCGAGCTCTATTCTAAATAATAGAATTCTTCGTAAAAGAAGTATGGTTATTGGGAAAGCGAACAAACGGCGACATTGTCGTCTATTAGGAGGGTTTTACAATGATTGAAATAGAAAAGCCCAAGATAGAAACTGTCGAAATGACCAATGACGGCTCATACGGTAAATTTGTCGTTGAGCCTCTCGAGCGCGGCTTCGGCACAACGCTCGGCAATGGTCTTAGAAGAGTTCTACTATCCTCTCTCCCAGGTGTTGCAGCTCGATCAATCAAAATTGACGGCGTTCAGCACGAATTCTCGACGATAGAAGGCGTCAAGGAAGATGTTACGGAAATCGTCTTGAATGTTAAGGGAATCACCGCAAAGCTTCATTGTGACGGTCCCAAAACTGTTTACATCGAGGCAGAGGGTGAATGCGAGGTCACCGCAGGAAGCATAAAAGCTGACTCGGAGTTTGAGGTTCTTGAACCCGACTGGCACATCGCAACTCTTGGCAAGGGCGCAAAGTTTGTAATGGAATTGACCTTTGACAAGGGACGCGGATATATTTCGTCCGAGCGCAACAAGCAAAATGTTGCAGGCTCGATCGGAGTTATCCCTGTGGACAGCATCTATACCCCGGTCCTAAAGGCCAACTACACGGTCGAAAACACACGTGTTGGTCAGATTACGGACTATGATAAGCTCACGCTTGAAGTTAAAACCGACAAAACCATCTCTGCACAAGAGGCTGTTTCGCTCGGCGCTAAGGTTCTGTGTGAGCACCTCAACCTGTTTATGAACCTCTCAGAGGATATTATGGAGACAGAAATCCTTGTAGAAAAAGACGTTCAGAGCAAGGAAAAGGTACTTGAAATGACCATTGAAGAGCTTGATCTCTCTGTGCGCAGCTTTAACTGCCTCAAGAGAGCGGGTATCAACACGGTCGAAGACTTGATTAACAAGTCCGAGGACGACATGATGAAGGTGCGCAACCTCGGAATCAAATCGTTGGAAGAGGTAATCGGAAAGCTCAAATCGCTGGGCTTTGACCTCAGCTCCTCGGAAGACTAACGTTTAAGGAGTGAATTGCTATGGCTGGCATGAGAAAGCTCGGCAGAACAAGCGACCAGCGCAAAGCTATGCTTCGCGCTATGGTAACTTTTTTGCTGGAGAACGGTAAGATCGAAACTACTGTAACAAGAGCAAAAGAAGTTCGTTCGGTTGCCGAAAAGATTATAACGCTCGGCAAAAACGATACACTGCATGCAAAGAGACAGGTCTTTTCCTATGTAACTAAGGAAGAGGTTTCGCACAAGCTTTTTGTCGAAATTGCACCTAAGTACAGTGATCGCAACGGCGGCTATACCCGAATCACAAAAATCGGACCCCGCCGCGGTGACGCCGCTGAAATGGCTATCATCGAACTTGTCTGAATGTTAAAAGACCGCAGATGCCTTCAAGGTATCTGCGGTCTTTTAAACTGAAAATAAATCGGATTTATCCACAGTGCGTGTGGTATAATCAAATTGCACAAAATACCGCCGCCGCATTATTGACAGGGCGGTTCAGCGCGAGCTGTGCCATGCCGCGAATTAAATCGCGGGCATTGTAAAGCTCATAAAGCAATAGCTTTTTACCGCGACCTCAAATCGCAGAACAGAGGAAATATATGTCATTTTTACCGATGAACAAAAAGGAAATGCAGGAGAGGGGCTGGGAGCAGTGCGATATTGTGCTGGTTACGGGCGACGCATATGTCGACCACCCGAGCTTCGGCACGGCAATTATCTCGCGCGTGCTTGAAAACAAAGGATTTAAGGTGGGCATTCTGTCTCAGCCAAAGCCCAATGAATATACAGAGTTCGGCCGTCCGCGTCTGGGCTTTTTTGTCAACAGCGGAAATATCGACTCGATGGTGGCTCACTACACTGCCGCCAAAAAACCACGTTCTCAGGACGCATACACTGCGGGCGGAAAAGCAGGCGCCCGCCCCGACCGCGCGGTAATTGTGTACTGCAAGGGAATCCGTGAGGTATACGGAGATGATATGCCGATAGCAATCGGCGGGCTGGAGGCAAGTCTGCGCCGCTTTGCACACTACGACTATTGGGATGACGCTGTCCGCCCGTCAATACTTCTTGACAGCACAGCGGATTTGCTCATGTATGGAATGGGCGAAAAGCAGGCGGTGGAAATAGCACAGCGTCTTGACCGAGGCGAGGACATAAAAAAGATGCAGGATATATCGGGCACGGTATTTGCGGTTGAAACCAAAGATTATGCGCCGCGCCCCTGCGCCGAATGCCCGAGCTTTGAGGTTGTGAGAGAGGCGACAGACAGCGGAAAAAAGCAATACGCAATATCGACGAGAATACAGCAGGATGAGCATGACGCAGTGAGCGGAAAAACGGTGATTCAGCGGCATGGCGGCAAAATTGTCGTAGCCAATCCGCCGATGGCACCGCTCTGCACGGAGGAATTTGATGCCGTATATGAGCTTCCCTACGAGCGAAACTATCATCCGAGTTATGAGGCTGCGGGCGGAGTTCCGGGAATTGAGGAAGTCAAATTTTCAATCATCCACAACAGGGGCTGCTTCGGGGCGTGTAATTTTTGCTCTCTCGCCTATCATCAGGGCAGAGCAGTCACAACAAGAAGTATCGAGTCGGTGGTAAGGGAAGCGGAAAAAATAGCCGCCATGCCCGACTTTAAGGGATATATACACGATGTAGGCGGTCCGACCGCGAATTTCCGCAAGCCGTCCTGTGAGGGTCAGCTTAAAAACGGTCTGTGCAAGGGCGGTAAAAAATGCCTTGCGCCGACAGTGTGCAGTGCCTGTAAGCCGGACCACAGCGAGTATGTGGAGCTTTTGCGCCGCGTTCGTGAGGTTAAGGGCATAAAAAAGGTATTTATACGCTCCGGCGTGAGATTTGATTATATGATTGCAGACCCCGATGAGACTTTTTTTAAGGAGCTTGTGATGAACCATATAAGCGGTCAGCTGAAGGTTGCGCCGGAGCACTGCTGCAACGGCGTGCTTGACGCGATGGGAAAACCGCACTTTGAGGCGTATAAAAAGTTCGCCAAGCGGTTCAATGAGCTGACACGGGCAGCAAATAAGGAGCAGTATCTCGTTCCCTATATGATTTCCTCACATCCGGGCAGCACGCTGAACGACGCAATAGAGCTTGCACTATATCTCAAAAAAGAAAACATGCGTCCCGAACAGGTACAGGATTTTTATCCGACGCCGGGCACAATTTCAACTGCAATGTTCTATACCGAGCTGAACCCGTATACGCTCGAAAAGATATTCGTGTCGCGCAAGAGCTCGGCAAAAGCCAAGCAGCGCGCCCTGCTGCAATATTTTCGAAAGGAAAACGCCGCGGTTGTGCGTGCCGCACTGAGAGAGGCGGGAAGATCGGAGCTTATCGGTAAGGGAAAGAACTGTCTTGTTGACGGTGCGCCGACAAGCCCGAATGATCCGCGCTTTAAACGGAGCATTGCGAACAAATCCGCTGGCGCAAAGAGAGGCTATAAATCGGGCGGCGCATCGCCGAAATCGGTAGAATCGCGGCACAGCGGAGCGGAAAAGAAGACCTACGGCGGCGCGGCTTCGCACGGCGGCACGGAAAAGAAGACCTACGGCGGCGCGGCTTCGCACAGCGGCGCGGAAAAGAAGACCTACGGTAGCTCGGCTTCGCACGGCGGCGCGGAAAAGAAGACCTACGGCGGCACGGGCGCAAAAAAAGCGTTCGGAAGTGACGGCAGCAGAGCCAAGCATAATACGGGCAGCGAAAAATACAAGAAGTAATATATAGCAGAGAAATTGAAGTGCGGGCTTTTGTGATTATCGGCAAAGGTCTGCGCTTTTTTTGCACCATAAGGCGGCGGGCAGCTTAATTTGATTATCGGCTTAAATTTACGCCGAAAAGGCAGCAATCAAAACACAGAAGCAGCTAAATGATATTTATAAATATGAAAAGATATAGTATACTAAAGACATAAACAACACAAAACACTCATGAGAGGATATAGGAGATTCCGATGCAGAATGGTTTTTTGAAGGTTGCGGCGAAAAGCCCTGAGGTCAGGGTGGCAGATTGCAATTTTAATGCCGACAGAATCATCGAGGCTATTGAGCAAGCTCACAGAAGCAATGTGTCACTGCTTCTGTTCCCCGAGCTGTCAATAACGGCGTACAGCTGTGAGGATTTATTTTTGCAGGAGCTTTTACTCGAAAATGCAAAGCTCTCGCTAATGCGGATTTGCAGGGAGACAAAAGGCAAGGATATGGTTGTTGCGGTGGGTCTTCCGCTCGCCGTTGAAAACAGGCTTTACAACTGCGCCGCCGTGATGAGCGGCGGAAAGATTCTCGGGGTTGTTCCTAAAAGCAGTCTGCCGAACGACACCGAGTTTTATGAGGGAAGATATTTTGCGGAACCGATGCAGAGACTCGGCGAGGCGGAGATTTGCGGGGAGAGATATCCATTCGGAACGGATATTCTGTTTTGCTGCAGGGAAATGCCCGAGTTTGTTTTGGGTGTTGAGCTCTGCGCGGATTTGTTCTCAACGCTGTCACCCGGAGCGTATCACTCTCTTGCGGGTGCAACCGTTATCGCAAACCTGTCGGCGAGTGACGAGCTTGTCTGCAAACCGGAATTTCGCCGTCAGCTTGTAGAGGTGCAGTCTGCAAAAAATACGGGCGCATATGTATATTGCAGCGCGGGAAGAACCGAATCGACCGATGATGTGGTGTTCTCGGGTCACATATTGATTGCGGAAAACGGAAACATTATCGCCGAGAGCAGACCCTTTGCCGAAGGCTATGCCGTGACCGAGCTTGACCTCGAAAGGCTGTGCAGCGAGAGAAAGCGCGCTACCTCGTCAAGGCAGACTGCCGACAAAGAATATTTGAAGGTGGAATTCAGCTTGCGGCCGCGTGAGCTTGAGCTGACGCGCAAAATATCGCCATATCCGTTTTTGCCGGATAATGACAGTGAGCGCGGAGACCGATTTGAGGATATATTAAATATTCAGTGTGCTGCGCTGCAAAAGCGGTTCGAGCACACTCGTTCCAAAACCGCGGTTATCGGCGTTTCGGGCGGACTTGACTCAACCCTGGCACTGCTTGTCGCCGAGCGCACGTTCAGGCAGATGGGCAAGCCCGCGACAGATATTATGGGGATATCAATGCCCTGCTTCGGCACTACGTCAAGAACCAAAAGCAATGCCGAGACGCTCTGCGATATTCTTAAGGTCAGCTTTAAAACAATCGACATCACAAAATCGGTAAGTCAGCATTTGCAGGATATCGGACATGACGGCACAACTCCGGATGTGACGCTTGAGAACGCCCAGGCGCGCGAGCGCACACAGGTGCTTATGGATACGACAAACCTGATAAGCGGTCTTGTGATAGGCACGGGAGACCTCTCTGAACTTGCACTCGGCTGGTGTACCTACAACGGGGATCACATGTCGATGTATTCTGTCAACTGTTCGATTCCGAAGACGCTTGTGCGCCATCTCGTGAGATATATTGCGGACAGCAGCGGGGACGAGAAGCTGAAAAAAGTGCTGTATGATATTGTTGACACACCGGTAAGCCCCGAATTACTGCCGTCTGACGGGGAGCGCATGGTGCAAAAAACCGAGGATTTGATAGGCCCGTATGAGCTGCACGATTTTTTCCTCTACTATTTTGTGCGATACGGGTTTACTCCCAAGAAGATTTTATACCTTGCGGAATATGCATTTAAGGGAATCTACGATGCGGATACAATCAAGAAATGGCTGCGGGAATTTCTGCGCCGATTTTTCACCCAGCAGTTTAAGCGCACCTGCGTGCCTAACGGCCCAAAGGTCGGTTCGGTGTCGCTCTCGCCGCGCGGTGACTGGAGAATGCCAAGTGACGCTGTAAGCGCCATGTGGGCAGAGGACTTAAAATGAGGATAAGTAACAAGCGATTGGCGGCAGCGAGAATTTTTGCGGTGCTTGATTTCATCACGCTCGCCGTGATGCTGCTGAGAATTTACGGACAATACAGCTACAATGCAGCTCACCCTGAGGTCTCAATGCTTTTTGGCAGTCAGGTCGGTAAAATAGTTATTTCGTATATACCCATACTTGCGCTTCTGAGCGCGGGGGCGATAATCATGTCGGTCATTGCCAAAAGAGAGTGCATGAAACAGGCGGAGGCGGAACGGGACAAGATTGAGCAAACGCCTGAGGCTACGCAGGACAAACAATCGTGCGGGGACAAAAACGAGTGAAATAAAATAATTGAATGAGTGCTGCGGCTGCCGGTCAAAGCTGTGCAGCGCTGCATCGTGTGCGGGAGGGAGCGGAGTCCGCAAAATTACTTCTGCTTCTGTCAAGCGGACATACCGATATCGGAAAATACGCAAAGAGCTCGCGGACTGTTTGGACGATATTCGCACAAGGACAGTGAAATGAAAAAGGGCAGCCAAACCGACTTAAGCGGTAAGGCTGCCCTTGATTTCGGGTTAGCTGACTTTTGCGTGGTGTACCGATTTTAGCACATATGCGTGCATTGCTCATACTCTTACTTGTTAAACCTATTTCGATTTAACGCAATCTCAATAACAATTCCTGCAGCGATACAGGCCAACAGAATTGCTGTCCAAATAATCCACAAGTTATTTGTTGCGGCTCCTCCGGCATCCACACTATCTGAATTGAGTAAAAGAGCAACGACAAAGCCGCAGATATATCCCAAATCAGTGCTTGCTGCCAGCCAATGCTTTTTCAAGATTAGCGACAGAATCAACACAGCAAATGAAACAAGGCATAATATCGTCGGCAATTGTTTCATGCCATGCAAATCAAACATACCGAAACGGAAAACCAAGTAAGATGCACCGAGCGAAATGAATGCGATAAGTGCCCACAGTATATTTTTGCAATTTATTTTATTCATCTTGTCTCCTCAGTGGTTGGCACGGGGTGTTGTGTATCCGTAATACCCTGTAGAAAGCTATTCTCATAGATGTCAAGGAAACCGCTTACAAAGCGTGCCCTATCCCGGTCTTCCTTCGACCCGCCCGTTAATTGCCAGCCATAAGCCTTGTACATTTCATAATTTTTATGTGAAAATAGTTTTAAGTCATTTTCCGATTTTATGAGTTCGATAGCATCGGCGTAAAGTGTTTCAAAAGTCGCAAATGCCTTGTGAGGATCTTTAAAAACAGCTATGCCATATTTATCTGCACCTATAGCGAAATCCTCACTGACCGCTGTGTATTTTTCTGTATCAACAGACCCAATAATACCATCTGACCCTGCAATATATTCCTGAACATACGGATTTTGAATCTTTGTCCCGGCCGGATTGCTCACAAGGCAGAACACAGCCACAGCGAAGGCAATGGTGGTAACCGCAATAACCCAAAAGGCGGGCTTTTTATAGTTCATCACATTCTTGATTCTGCTTTTTGCATCCCTCTCGCCAAAGACAGGCATGGCTGCACCTCCTTGATGTTTATCGCTGGTAAATCACAATTGCAGCTTATCATCACTAAACCAAAATGTCAATATGGGCAGTTTATGACAAAGCAACCGCCATTTTGCAAGGACACTCTGAACGATACTCGGTTTATAATCAAATAGCAAATCAGCGGATAGGGTGGATATTAACATCAAATATGCTCTTAAATATTGTCCTTGGATTCCCATATTATTGATGAATATGTCTTGAAGAGCACTCCGCTGCTGCCCTTAACAAAATAATATAGCGAGGCATCTGTATTTGAAAATATCTGTCGCTCTACTTTCCTTTCACCATCGAAAGCTGTTTTGTGACTTTCCACGATAAGGTATTCACAGGAAATGTCAGGCGTGATTTGATCCGGTACACTGTCGGGCGGATATTCGTCTTTTGCAATGATATTGTTCGTGCCATCCATTTGAAAGATTGCCACTTTTTCGGTTGGGTTCATTGTTGCAACAGATAATTTTATGCTTGAAGAAAACGTGGTGACTGTTTTATTCTCGGTTCTGCTTGTGGAAGCCGTCATCGTTTGGGTGTAAACCCCACCTTCGCCGTTGTCGCCACTTGCCATAAAGCCCTGACCGCTTTGCAAATACACTGCACCATCGTCACTTTGGTAAACGGGATTCATATAGATTCCATCGGACATTGCCCCGGATGTCACATATACAGTTCCCTCAAGCTCTATCACTTTTTCATTATCCACTTCACTGTAATGACTTTTACAGTCGGCAATCCCGGCATCGGCATCGCTTGAAACATAGCTGTCTCCTGTAATAGGATCGGTGATTGCAGGTGAAAACATAGAAATACCCTCCAACCCCTCAAACACATAACGGGAATCCGTGTATTTTTCACCGCCGGTTGCGGTTTTTTCCTCTTGTATCAATGTGGCATCAAGCCGATTGTTATATTTGTCATCGTCACCGTTTATCTGAATGCTGCCACCATCAGAAAAATTATTGATATTGTCATTCAAATAGCTTTCCATATCAAAGAGATCCAAATGTTCATATGTGACAAATACACCGATTAGCTTATCGTCCTTTTTGGGCTGAGCCAATTCCTCATGTGCAAGTTGGCATCCGCTGAAAGCTGCTGCCAAGAGTAATGTCAGTATTATGCAAACTGCCTTATTCTTCATTACCTGTATCCTCCAAAACCCCATCAAATTTTAATAGGTCACCCACATCACATTCAAGATAATAACAGATTTTATTAACCGTTCCAAAGCGTACACCCTTTGCTTTTGCACTGCGCAGTATGGAAAGATTAGCCTCTGTAATGCCGATTAATCGGCACAGCTCTTTTGATGTCATGTTTTTGCTTTTAAGCATTTCGTCAAGGTGAATTTGTATTGCCATGGAAGCACCTCATATGATACTGTCGTTGTCATCTTTCAGTGCTTTGCCCTCGCTTATGATTTGAGAGAAAAGAAACACCGCCAATACAAAGACAATAGACAGTATTGGAATATTGATATTGCCATTGATTTGATGAAGCTGTGAAGCAAAGGCATATTGTAAAACATTGAACACCATAGTGCTTAAAACAGTCACGGCAAGAGCTGTTTTACAAGCACAAGACAATCTGTTTGCCGATAAAACTGTTTTTTCAGAATATCGATCCGCACCGAAATAACTCACAAGGCGCATTCCGAAGAATACCACCACAATGCCCGACACAAGGGGAATTACATCGGCGAGCATTCCAAAGAACATAAATACATATGTTAATCCGAGCAGATCGGTGTTTCCGCTATTTGCTGCCTGTAAATCCTTTATGGACTGAGCAAAGGCAACCGTAACGGTGAATACAGCCGAACATGCAAGCATAATATTCACTGCCCAAAGCAGAAAATTAAAGTATTTGCAAAGCTTTTTAATTGCTTTATCCTGAAATAATTTAATGAGCGTCAGAATCAAATAGGTGAAAATGACAGAATAAAGTGTCGTACATGGAAGCGCCTTTGTTGCCGCGGCATTGGTTATCAGCCCGGGGTTAATCAGCTGATACAATATGATAAACATTAAAATTGTAACAACGGGCAATAAAGCATCAGTGTAAGTTAACCTGTGTTTTGTCCATTGAAATACAAAAAACATCAAGGGAATCAGGCAAAGGGCAATGTACAGGGCTACAGCAACAATATTTCCGGCTGCACCGGAAAGCGACAGATAACGCAGACCATCGGCTATCTGTACAAAAGGAAATGTGATAATGCTTTCAAACATAAAAATCACCTCGATTATTGTTTTACAATAATATTATATCGCCAAGATTATTGTTTGTCAATAATTTCAATAGAAAAATGCAGCGGGGCTTAAAAGACCTTGTCTGCCATACTAAGCGAGAATACCCTGTAAAGGCACAGATATTTTCGGTGTATCGGCGGCATATTTTCTCAGGTGCACATACCGATTGACCTTTTTCACTGCTCGCTGTCGGCATGCGTCTGCGCTTTGCCAAGGCATAAATCAGCTTACCGTAAGTGCGAATTCGCCCTATTGCGCCTTGACTTTGGTATCGGGGATTGATATATTAAACTAACTATATGAACGCAAAGTGCAGAGGAAATGGGAGGGCGTATTGTGAATTTTCATTCTGCTGACAAATACACGGAGCGCGGCCGCATGACGGGGCTGATTGCTTATAAATATCACGAGGCAGAGCTTGCGCATGTCTGCCCTTGCCTTGAACATACAGTGACGGCGATTTCAGCGGCGGCGGGGAAATCCGCACATCCGTCTGTGAGCATAAAAGCAAGAAAGAACGGCGGGTGACGGCGGTGGAGCGTGATGAGCAGTTATATCAACTCTATTTGCGCGGTGATGAAAGCGGGCTGCGGGAGCTGATGGAGAGGTACGGAAACAGCCTGACGCTTTACATAAATGGAATAATACACGATTTGCACGATGCGGAGGATTTGATGATCGAGGCATTTTCGCGTATGCTTGCAAAAAAACCGCGGCTTTGCGAGCGCGGCTTCAAGGCGTATCTGTTTAAGACGGGACGCAATCTCGCACTGCGCTACACATCAAGAAACCGTATAGCTGTTCAATTCGGCTTTGATGATATGGAAAATGACGCAGAGGGTGCGGAGCTGGTAGAGGATGTCGTCAGGCAAAAGGAGCTTGCCGATATATTGCGCCTGTCGATGGAGAAGATAAACCCCGACTATCGGGAAGCTTTGTATCTTCTCTATTTTGAGGAAATGGGCTGTGCCGAGGCGGCGCGAGTTATGAACAAAACCAACAAACAAATAGAAAACCTTGCCTACCGAGGCAAGCAGGCATTGCGGCTGCTTTTGGAAAAGGAGGGGATTACCGGTGCGCAGTACAGATGAGCGCATAGCTGCTGCCAAGCGGCGTACAAAGGAACTGAAGCATGAGCAAAAGGTGCGCGGCAGCAGGCTTATAAGTGTGGCGGCTGTTGCTGCCGCAATTGTCATAGTTATCGGTGAAGCTCTTGCCGTGCCCGAAATTATGACACAGTCGGTCAATGAGAGACAGATGGGACTGAGTGAAATGGCATTTGTATTTTCAGACGGCAACGCGATGGGGTATGTGACTATTGCATTGCTCGCTTTTATACTCGGCGGATGCGTCACGGCGCTGTGTGTGCATCTGCATCGCATAACTAAGGAAAATGAAGACCGAGACGGCAAGGGGGGATTATCCGAATGATTGAAATTATCGACAACACCGTTCAGCTTGCGGTCACAGCGGGCTGTGCGATGTGGGCCGGTATTATCGCATATCGGCATAAAAGCCAGAGCTATTTTATACTTGCCAGCTTCTATGTTACCTTTGCCTTGGGCTTGCTGTACTGGCTTTTGTTTCTCACTCTCAAGGGGTATACTCCGAAAATTTTCTATGTATCCGACCTGTCATGGGTTGCGAGCTTTTTGTTTTTGCTGCTGCTGAATATTTCCGTGTCCGCAGAAGGGGAGCGACGCTACAGACCTTTTGCCGCAGTGCTTGTGGCTGCTGTGCTGCTTATGCTGATGGTTCACATGTGCTTCTTTGGCGATTACGGAAACACGATAGCATGGTGTCTGCTTTTGACCGGCAGCGGATATATGTCAACACGTGGCTTTCTCTATGCGCGCAAGCAGTCAGGCGGCGCGCGAAGGCTGCAATATCTTCACGCCGCTATATTGTTCATAGTCTTTGCGGAGTTTGCCCTCTGGCTCTGCTCCTGTTATTTTAAGGGGAGCACGCTTGAAAATCCATATTTCTGGTGTGATTTCGCGTTGACCGTCGGCCTTTTTGCGCTGATTCCCGCCATGAAAAGGGCGGTGGACGTATGACCCATATTGAAAACATATTTATCTGTTTGACCGCACCGATGCTTGTCGGGGCTGTCTGCGCAGGAAAAAAATATTGCAGGGCATTTGTCTTTGTGGGGGCGGGCTATGCCGCTTGCTTGCTGTCGGCTTATATAAACAGCTTTTTTGCACGCCTTTATGGAGTGGATATGATTTCCGCAGCAGTGGAAATAGCACCTGTGGTTGAGGAAATATTGAAGCTGCTGCCGCTTTTGTTTTATCTTTTTGTATTTGAGCCCGATATAAAATCAGCACAGATGGCGATTTTCACAATCGGAGCGAGTTTTGCCACCTTTGAAAACGTCTGCTATCTCACCGAGAACGGCGCGGAGGAGTTTTCATATCTGCTTATTCGCGGGTTTGGCGCGGGGGCGATGCACATCATCTGCGGAGTTATCATCGGGTATGGAATGCTCTATGCTTGGAAATACCCATGGCTGAAGCTTGCGGTGACCTTCGGCTTACTCTGTGCCTCCATTACTTATCACGCCATTTTTAATCTTCTTGTCAGTGTGGGCGGGACAAGTAAAACATTTGCGTATCTGGTCCCGATTGTGACTGCCGGAGTCGGGATTATCGTCATAAAGCTCATGCGCCGACACAATGCCGCCCCGGACTCGACGGCATAGCGCTGACGCCCGGTCACGGAGTAATGATTGTTTTTAGGGCATCACCGTTTAGAAGACGGTGATGCCCTAATTCTGCTATATGCTCATAATAAGAGCCTCATTCAAATACAAACAATTCTTCGATAGGAGTTTCAACAAGCTTTGATATATCTATTGCCAGTTTTAGAGAGGGGTTGTATTTTCCTGCCTCTAAACGCATAATGGTTTCCCGTCGGACACCAACTTTTTCACCCAATTGTTCCTGCGTCAAATTTTTCAGTTGTCTGTATTTTTTCAGATTGCACTCAAATTCTCCCATACCTACTCCTCATTTTCAAATCGGAATAGCAGGTAGAATTGCAAAAAGATCGATAAGCCAAAGGAAAGACCAATCGTCGCAATAATCACACTCAGTGTGTCGTAGCTATTTAGACGCAGTATTGATATAGTGAAAATTGCAACCGCAATAATGATAGTCAAAGAAACTTTATTGGCAATAGATTCGGCACGATATATATTGGATTGGAAACGTTCATCTATAAATGTTCCTGACATTTTTCCTTCATAATAGAATCCAAAGAAACCAAAAAAGCAAAAGAAAAAGAATGGAAATGGCACGGCTAAAACATCTGTAAATTCCAAAACCCAAGGTAAAAAACCGATAAATCCTAAGAAACCAAGAAACCCCAAGAACCCGAGTTTAGGTGATATTTTCCGAGTGTAAGTGCGTTTTATATTTTTCATTCAAATAACCTCCGTTGGTAAAAGTGATATATTTGTCCTCTTACGAGATAAATATATCACTTTAAATTTTGCTTGTCAACAAAATCCATATGACGCATTGAGGCGGATCCGTTTTTTTATGAAAATAATTTTTAAATATAGTGAGTGATTTTCATGTTTTATGTATTTAAGTATATGAAAGGCTTTTTTGGAAGGAGGTCTTGCTATGGACGACAGAACACATTATCGCGTTAAACAGGTAATAGCTCGGACAAAAAAGCTGAACTTAATCAGGGAGCAGCAGCTGTGCCGAGGTCTGTCGGCAAGCTGCATTGTGCTGACAGTGGCACTTGGCGGGATATTTAGGGCGGTGACAAGCGGGTTGCCGTTAAGTCCTCCGACTGTCGGGGGGTACGGAGCGGTGCTGCTGTGGAGCGGGGCGGACGCATATGTGCTTACAGGCGTTCTGGCTTTTACGGCAGGGGTAATCATAACTGTAATCTGCCTGAGGGCACAGAAAAAAAAGAGGCAGGGCGGCAAAAACTCAGATGAAAAGCAGGAAAAAGATTAAGCGCAGATTGATTTGTAAAGAACAATCGCCTATTTTAATTTGAGCTTGTTTGTACGTTTTTACCGAATGCTATCTTGCCAAAAGAGAGGAAGGAATAGGAATGAGTGGCAGTGTACAGCAGATTATGCAAGTGCCATTGGATTATAAGAGAATGGCGGAAATTGACGGACTTACCGATATTTACAACCGAAGAGCAGTTGAATATCGCATAAACCAGAGGCTGAGATCGGGTCAAGGAGGCACGCTCTTTGTTTTGGATATGGATTCTTTTAAGAAAATCAACGATCAGTTCGGACATACGGTCGGAGACCAGGTTTTAAAATCGGTTGCGAATATTCTGACCAAGATGTTTCCGGAAAGTGATATGTGCAGAAGATTGGTAGGCAGAATCGGCGGCGACGAGTTTGTTGTGTTCCTGCCTGAAAATTTAAATGCATGCGAAATTTCAGCCTGCATCCTTCAAATCAGAAACCGTTTTCAAAAGCTGCGTATATCGAGCTCCCTGTTTTTTAAGATATCAATGACGGTATCGGGAGCCGCATCAAAACAGAATGATAATTTCGTGCAGCTGTTTGACAGGGCGGATCAAATCCTTATACAGAAAAAAGCTCAAAAAAACATAGGGATGCCATATGAACAAATTTCACGGGGTGTAAAAACGGATGCAGATAGAATTTTCGGCGAAATGCGTGAAAAATCTCTCAATCAAGGTGCCTTTGGTCTGGATTATGAAACCTTCAAGAGCATTTTTCGCTATGAAGAACGAAAAATGCTTCGGAGCAATGAGCTGGTTAATATGATTCTGATAACCTTGGCTGATCAATCCGGAGATTTTCCGTCGCTTGAGCACAGAGACCATCAGATGTGTCTGCTGAGCGAAATAATTCAACAGGCATTGAGAATGGGAGACCTGTATACACAGTATACAAGCTGTCAATTTCTGGTAATGGTCGCGCAGGCCTCAGAGATTGATACCGAGGCAATCGCTCAGCGTATCCGCACGCGGTTTTATGATTTGCGGGGAGATGCGGAACAGGATGTAATCCTGCATCACTGCTATCCGCTGAAGCCCGCGGGAAAGGCATGAGCATTCTATATCAAGGTGACAAGTCTGAAATGCCCGTAAAAAATTAAAAAAGCACCCCGGAAAAGTATTTCGACAGGCCGACGACCTATAGAGATACTGTGACAAGGGTGCTTTTCATTTGTCTTGAATCAAACGCTTTTCCGAAAGCGGCAGCCCGGTTAAAGAAACCGCTTCGACATCTGTCGGGAAATCAAAAAAGGTGAACAAGCTGCGTAATTTACACGGTCATTATTTTACAGTTATCAAATCGTAGTCCATTGTGCCGACACCGATTTTCTGCGCATGCTCGAGGCATCCGTACCAGTCGGAGGTGGGAGCTATGGCCTTGAAATGATCTTCATAATCATGGGCGTGCTCGGAGAGCAGGCTGTTTGCGTGAGGCGGCATTGTGTTGCAGGCGGTCGTGCTTGCGTGGTCGATTGCGACAGGGTCAAATGACGCAAACATGCCGACATCGGGAATGATGGGGATATCGTTTGTGGAGTGACAATCGCAGAAGGGCGAGATGTCAATCGCGAGATTGATGTGGAAGCAGGGTCTGTTTTGAACAACTGCCTTTGCATATTCCGCCATGCGACAGTTTAAAAGCTCATTTGAATTTGAATTTGTGGGGGATATGGCATGAACAGGACAAACTCCGATGCAGCGTCCGCAGCCCACGCATCTGTCCTCGGATATAACCGACTTTTTGTCGATAAAATCAATTGCGCTCTGTCCGCAAATTTTCACACAGCCCTTGCAGCCAATGCACAAATCGGAATCGACACGGGGCTTGCCGGAATAATGCATCTCCATTTTTCCCGCACGCGAACCGCAGCCCATGCCGATATTTTTAAGTGCGCCGCCGATTCCCGCGTTTTCGTGCGCTTTAAAATGGGTGAGTGATATAAACACATCCGCATCCATTACAGCTCTGCCTATTTTAGCCGATTTTACATATTCACCGTCTACGGGAACCTCAATGTCATCCGTGCCCTTGAGTCCGTCCGCAATGATGACATGGCATCCTGCGGATAGGGGATTGTAGCCGTGATTGTATGCACAGTCAAGATGGTCGAGGGCATTGGTGCGATAGCCCACATAAAGAGTGTTGCAGTCGGTCAAAAACGGCTTGCCGCCGCGCTCCTTTATCATGTCGACCAGAACCTTGGCATAATTGTGACGAAGATAAGCAAGGT
Source organism: Oscillospiraceae bacterium (assembly GCA_036644375.1). GTDB lineage: Bacteria > Bacillota > Clostridia > Oscillospirales > Ruminococcaceae > CALWZE01. The sequence goes on along the minus strand of JAVXQD010000002.1, from coordinate 8,049 downwards.
TGCCCTCCTCACCGAAATTGAGCTTGATCGCGACAAATTTATTCGTGAAATCAATGGTATCGAATCCGGATTTTACAATCAATCTTTTGAATTTATCCAAGAGACTTTCGCGGTCAAATGTGCGCATGTTTGTGAAAAAAACCTTTGATTTATCCATTTGAATTTTCCTTTACTTCGATATTTTTTGAATCAATGTGCGCTGTCCGCAGGAGCAAGGTGCTTCTGTGGCTTTTTTAAGGGAGATTCCGCTCTTAAAATTCAATTCCGCTCTCAAACGGAATTACTCAGCAAGCAATGAATACATTATAGCGCATATTGTCATTCCAGTAAATACAAATTGTCGGATTGTTTGCATATCAAAGCAGATGCAGCTCATCAAGCACGGCCTGCTCGCGCTTTCGCACTGTGCCAAAGTCGATATTGACCTTGTATATAGCCTCGATTTTGTCATGAACCGCCTTTGCCTCATTCATCAGCACGCTTGCCTGAGCCAACAGCTGCAGCGCTGCCTTGCGGGAAAATGCCATGCGGTTTTTGTTGCTGCCGAGCATATCCTTGCTATAAAAACGCAGCATATTGATTTTTTTTGCGCACTCTATTTCAACCGAAATGATATAGCTGCTGAGGACTAAGCAGAGCGACAAATCAGGAATTTCCAGCATGTCGATTTTTTCGTACGGCGACAGTGGGCTTCGGCTTACAGTGACGTCATAGCCCGAATTCAGAGCAAAGGTGAGCAGGTGTTCAAGCAAAAAATGCCCTGCCGCTCCGAACTTGTCATCAAGAACATAAATGCGGTCATTGTTAATGGCGTTGTCATGCGCGTAATTCACGATACCCTTCGGGGTGACCGCACTTGAAAACCTGAGCACTTCGATACCTTTTTGCGTATTCAGCGGAGGCAAAAGCTTTTTTTCGAGAGAAAGCACATAGCGTATCAGCTTGTCGCGCAGAATGCAGCGAACGGCTCCGCGCTCCGCGTCAAAGAACAGTGAGCCCGCAGCGCTTATGAACCTTGCCGACCGCTCATGAAATCCGGCATTGGATACAAACAGGTCGCGCAAATTTTCCAAATTGCAGATAAGCGCCTGCTTGTCGATTGAGTCGTACAGAGATATCACATCCTGCTTTGCCGCGGGCAGTGACGGCTCAAGGATGTGCGGCGCTGTTCCGTCTGCAATTGCAAAGTTCAGCTCGCGGCAGATAATCCCGTCGAGTGAATCGGGGTCACTGGAGCAGTGAATGAACTCGATTGAATAGCCCGATTTGATTATCCGTGCTCCGATTCTGCGCATCATTGTCGATTTTCCACAGCCCGGTCCGCTTTTTATGATGTAGGTGCGGAGCGGGGAATTGTTGTCACACAGCTGCTTGAAAAAATCGGCAAATCCTGACGGAGATGCTGCGCCGAGAAAATAGTCATAATATTTTTGCATTCAAAAGCACCTTCTTTCAAGCTATGCTATGAAAGAAAGTGCTTTTTTGATACATATTTATTGAAAATCGTTTAAAAAAGGCTGAAAAAACACTGAAATGACGAAATATGCGCCATTGCGCCGCCGAATTATCGGCATAATCTTGTGCGCTTATTTCAGCTTTACCGCGGTTCCGCTTGCGGACACCATCAGCATTCCGTTATTTGAACCGAGAACCTCATAGTCAATGTCAACGCCTACTATCGCGTCGGCGCCGAGAGAAGCCGCCCTTGACTGCATTTCGGACATCGCATTTCCGCGCGCATTTACAAGCTCGTCCTCATAGCTTCCCGAGCGGCCGCCCAAAAAGTTTGTGATTCCGGCGGCAAAGTCGCGAACAAAGTCAACGCCGTTGACAACCTCGCCGAATACGATTCCCAAATAGGATGAAATTTCACGTCCCTCGATGGTGTTTGTTGTTGTAATAATCATAAATATGACCTCGCTTACAATATGAATAAATTTCCGACAAGATATAAAATCGCGATGTGGAGCGGGTAGAAAATGTAAAAGAGATATTTCATGCCGCGCCCTTTTTTGCCATTGTACAAAAGCATAAGGGGCAGAGCACCGACCATCATCCACTGATAGTTAAGATTGAACAGGTAGTAGCCGAGCAAACGGAGCTCCTGACCGGCGGGGGCATTCATGCGAATAAACCCGTTAGCGCCCGAGAGGGTCATGATAAAATACAATATGCAGAATATGCCATATCCGATTGTCAGCGATTTTTTTGTGCCCTTTGAATAATAGAGCAGGATTCCGAGCAGAACAAAAATCACTCCGCCCTCGCTGTAAAGCAGATTTGGCAAAACGGCACCGGCAAGGAAAAACGGCAGCGGAACCGGAATTGAATACGAGAGCGTGCAAAGAACGGTGGAAACCGCCTGAAAAACAATAAAGCCCGCAAGCATAAGCAAGCCCTTTTTGCGATTGGATTTAATAGATTCAATGATGGTCACGACAGCTCCGATGAGGAAAAGCGTTACGAAGATGTTGTTGACAATCAGCTGATAGGGGTGTGGAAACAGCATATTCAACGCGGTATCCATGACTGCCATGCCGAGCCCGAAGAGATACATGCGCAGCAAATATTTTCTGCGGTCATGTGTGTAATACAGTCCCCAGACCATGCAGAACACAAACAGCGGCGCCGATAAACGGCCCAGCCAATGAAATTGAACCGGAACTCCGGGTATGAATTCCGCAATATGGTCGATTAACATTAAAATAAGCGCGGCTATTTTCAGAGCTGTAGAGGTCATAGGCCTTCACCATTTACAGTTTTAGCGGCATATTCGGCGATTTTTTTAAAATCCTCAAGTGCGGCGGGCTTGTTGTTGGGGTTTCGCAAAAGAGCTGCGGGGTGAAAGGTGCCCATCATCAGCACATCCCCCTGCTGAAACACACGCCCGTGATCGCGGGTGACCTTGAAATTCTCGTCTATCATTTTTTTCGAAGCTATCAGCCCGAGACACACGACAATTTTCGGTGAGATGAGCCGAAACTGCTCATGCAGATAATCGATACATGCCGCCTGCTCCTCGGGCTTGGGGTCGCGGTTTTGAGGCGGGCGGCATTTCACGATATTCGCGATGTACACGTCCTCGCGCCTCAGCCCGACAGCCATCAGAAAGTCGTCGAGCAGCTTGCCGCCGCGTCCGACAAATGGCTCACCCGTTTCATCCTCGTTTTGACCGGGCGCTTCACCCACGAACATAATGGAAGCGCTCTCGCTGCCGACTCCGAAAACCACATTTGTGCGGGTTTTGCAAAGCTCGCATTTCGTACAGGACAGGCACTGATTTTTAAGTTCTGAAAATGTCATGGCAAACCTCTTGTTTGTGATTAAATAAAACCGCTTGTCAAAGAAAGCTCGTTCCGCTGACCGATAGCGATATTTTGACAATTATATCATAAACAGACTGCATTTGACAAAAAGCTTGAATAAAAAGTCGTTTCGAGTTAAAATTATTGAGGAATGAAAATACATACATATATAAGGAGTCAATCATGGATAAGGTTTTGGTCGAAATATCAGCGCGTCATATTCATCTCACACGGGAGCATCTTGATATTCTGTTCGGTAAGGGTCATGAGCTCACAATGAAAAAATCGCTTTCGCAGCCGGGACAATTTGCAAGCGAGGAGCGCGTCGATGTTGTCGGTTCAAAAAAAGAGCTTAAAAATGTTTCGATACTCGGTCCGGTTCGCTCGGCGTCGCAGGTTGAAATTTCACTTACCGATGCCCGCACAATCGGAGTGCAGGCACCTGTTCGCGAGTCGGGCGATGTGGCCGGCTCGGGCCCCTGCAAGCTTGTCGGCCCCTGCGGTGAGGTTGAGCTTTCGGAAGGCGTTATAGCCGCAAAACGCCATATTCATCTGACGCCGGAAGCCGCAACGAGCTTCGGAGTCACAGACAAGCAGATTGTCAGCACAAAGATAACCACAGCGGAGCGCTCGCTCATTTTCGGAGATGTAGTTGTCCGAGTATCTGAAAAATTCTCGCCCGCAATGCACGTCGACACCGACGAGGGCAATGCGGCAGGCATGAGCGGTGAGGTTTACGCCGAGATAATCAAATAAAAAAACGAGCTGTCCGCAAAAGCTTTCGGCAGAGGCTGCAGGCATTTGGGGCGAAGCTGTGTTCGGGTGACAATGAAAAAGCTGCTGCTTCGGCAAATTTAAATTTCCGGAGCGGCAGCTTTATCAGACTCATTTGCAGCATAGACCGAATCTTTTTATCGGTCACTTGATATTTTGTGTTTTTTTCAGTATAATACATTAGGAATGACAGCGCCGCGTTTGCGGTATAAAGATGGGTGAAGCCTGTGCGATGATACCCCGTGAACCATGTCAGATGGGGAACCAAGCAGCATTAAGCGGAAGTTTCATGTGCCGCAGTTTACTTTACCCATCTTTATGCTTCAAAACCGTGCTGTCGTTTTAGTAAGCGCAAAAGGCAGGTGAGATGTGTGAAAATAGCCCTTTATCGCAAATACCGCTCTAAAAAGTTCGAGGACGTAATCGGGCAGGAATCCGCCGCGGCTGCGTTGAAAAATCAGATAAAAAGCGGGAAAATCGGTCATTCATACATTTTTACGGGAATCCGCGGAACCGGTAAAACATCATTTGCGAGAATTTTGGCAAAGGCGGTAAACTGCCCCAACAATGTGGACGGGGAGCCTTGCGGTGAATGTGAAATCTGCCATGGAATCGACGATGGAACCATTCTTGACGTGACCGAAATAGACGCCGCATCCAATAGCGGGGTAGACAATATCAGAGAGCTTCGTGACGAAACGGCATATGCGCCGAATCTGTGCAAAATGCGCGTATATATCATCGACGAGGTGCACATGCTTACCAAGGAGGCGTTTAATGCGCTCCTGAAAATCATGGAGGAGCCCCCGTCGCATGTGATGTTCATACTCGCAACCACCGAGATTCACAAGGTGCCCGCGACGATACTCTCCCGCTGTCAGCGCTTTGACTTAAAACGCATTTCGCATGAGAATATAGTCAAGCATCTTATGCACATTTCCGAGCTTGAGGGCATAGATTTACACGAGGACGGCGCGGCGCTTATAGCACGGCTGTCAGACGGCGCCATGCGTGACGCATTGTCGCTTCTCGACACCTGTTCCTCACTCGGCGGGACGGTCGACGAGGAGGCTGTGGCGCGCCTTACGGGGCTTGCCAATAAGGAATATTTATTTGCGCTTACAAAATGCATCCGAGAAAAGGATTTGTCCGCACTTTTCATAAAGCTGTCTGAGCTGTATGAAAATTCGCTTGACGCGACAAGGCTTTGCACCGAACTGACACGCCATATCCGCAACCTTCTTATGATGAAGCTGTCCGGCAAAGCCGCTCTGAACGACTGTTCAAGTGAGGATATCAAAAAATACGGCGAGCAGTGTTCGGATTTCAGCACCGATGAGCTGCTGTCCATTCTTCGCATTGTCGGTGACACTGCCGACAAGCTCGGCGGCTCAATTGACAGAATGCTGTTGGTTGAGCTGATGTTCATACGCCTGTGTGACATGCAGATGTCTGTCACCCCCGCGGCTGCCGCACAGCCCGACGCTGCCGCGAGAACATCGGCACAGCGTTCCGCAGATGAAGCCCCGTGGGATATCCCTCTTAATCAGACTGCATCACAGCCCAAAGCCGAGCTTCGGCAGGAGACTCCGAGGGAGCAGATACAGTGCGCTGACGAGAACAAATCACCCGAGGCGGCAAAGCCCCGGCAAAAGCCGTCGGTTCAGGGCGAGCCGGTTCCGATTGCTCAGTGGCCGCAGGTCATCGAAAATCTCCGCACAAAAAGCGGAATGCTTTTCGGATTTTTGCAGAAGTCAAAGGCGTACCTCACAGATACGCATGTCCTGATTGAAGCAAGCGACATATTTATGCAGCATGTCCGAGACAATGCAGATTCTAAAAATCTCATTAAAAAGGCAATTGCCGAGATCACGGGCATAAATCTTCCTATCGGTCCGTTTACGGCTCAAGCAGCTGTCGCGGCTCAGCAGGAAAATCAAAAGAAGCCGGATAACGGACTCGATGAGCTTATTGCGCTCGCGCAGGACAGCGGAATTGATGTTGAAATCAAATAAATCTATATATTAAGGAGTACGACATATGAAAGCAAGACTTCCTCAGGGCTACGGCGCGAGCCGCGGAGATATGATGAAGCAGATTCAAAAGATGCAGGATGACATGGCGGCGACACAGGCCGAGCTTGCAGAGCGCGAGTACAAGGGCACGGCGGGCGGCGCAATGGTCGAGGCAACGGTAAAGGGAGACCATACCGTGCTCAAGGTTGACATAAAGCCGGAGGTAATTGATCCCGAAGATGCAGAGATGCTCGGAGACCTTGTCGCGGCGGCTGTAAATGCTGCCATAACTGCGGCTAACGAGGATTCGGAAAAGGCCATGAGCGCAATTACGGGTGGAATCAACATTCCGGGACTGATGTGACGGGCTATGGCGTACAACATTCCCTCACTTGAAAATCTGATTGATAAATTTGCATCCCTGCCAGGTATCGGCAGAAAAACGGCGGCACGGCTGGCATATTGGGTTCTCGCGCTTGACCAAAAGGAGGCGGGGGAGTTTGCCAAGGCCATTACCGACGCACATGAGCAGGTACACCAGTGCCCCAAATGCCACAATCTGACTGATTCACACACCTGTTCAATTTGCAGCAATATCGCGCGCGATCAGTCGATAATTTGTGTGGTGGAAAGCCCTCGCGATGTGAATGCAATAGAGAAGACGCATGAGTACAAGGGCTTATATCATGTGATTCACGGACTGATTTCTCCGATGGACGGAATCGGGCCCGATCAGCTCTACATAAAGGATCTCGTTTTACACGCCGCCTCCGACACGGTTAAAGAGGTAATTATGGCGACCAACCCCACCGTTGAGGGCGAGTCTACCGCGATTTATATCAGCAAGCTGATAAAGCCGCTCGGGGTAAAGGTCACACGGCTCGCATATGGAATGCCGGTGGGCGGCAATCTTGAATATGCCGATGAGGTCACACTTTTCCGCGCACTCGAGGGCAGAAGCGAGCTGTAGCTTTTAAAGAGGAGGCAATACTTGTGGCAGAAAAAAAATCCACGAAAACAATCGCAGAAAACAGAAAAGCCCGTCATGAGTATTTTATACTCGACAGCTTTGAAACCGGAATAGAGCTTTTCGGCACCGAGGTAAAGTCAATACGCGCAGGCTCTGTCAACCTCAAAGAGAGCTGGTGCGAGATTGAAAACGGTGAGCTTCTATTAAAGGGAATGCACGTAAGCCCATATGAAAAGGGCAATATTTTCAACAAGGACCCGCTGCGCGAGCGAAAGCTGCTGATGCACAAGCGCGAGATTATGAGCTTGTTCGGTCAGGTTAAGCAGGAGGGCCTTACGCTGATTCCGCTATCAATATACTTCAAGGGTTCGCTTGTAAAAGTTCAGTTGGGTATCTGCAAGGGAAAGAAAAATTACGACAAGCGGGCGGTTGACGCCGAAAAATCGGCGAAGCGTGATATTGACAGAGCAATAAAATCAAGGTAGAATAGCATTTCAAGATGATATCCTTTGTCGGGCAGCGATGCTTGACAATTCATATATACAGCGCGCGTACAAAGCGCGCAAAACATGGGGGCGTAATGGTTTCGACGGGGATTTAGAAGCACGGGAAGCGGGTAGCGGCGGGGAAACGCTTAAAACTCTCCAATAATAATAACTAACAACAATAAGTTAGCTGTAGCGGCTTAAGCCGCTTGTCGCAGACTCTGAGACCGCGTAGGTTTTCTGCGGCATAAAATTACGCGGTGCACGTGAGTATGGCAAAGCTTTGAGCCAGACCACGCATTTATGAAGCTACTGAATCAGCGGCCCGCTTCGCCGGCCTGCTGAGGAGGGAATGTTGTAGGCATCCTGCACCCGGAGATGCCTGTGCGGAAGAGTTTTCGGACAGGGGTTCAATTCCCCTCGCCTCCACCAAAATGACGGTAGACTGGTCACATCAGTTTACCGTCATTTCTTTTGTTAATCCCTCAAATATGGACGGT
>JAVXQD010000001.1:0-152703 GCA_036644375.1 Oscillospiraceae bacterium | reverse complement strand
TTCTTCTTTTGTCCGCCCCTCGTCTGAGGTGCATGACTGATTATATAGACTTTATCCCCCTTTGTCAACTCCTTTTTTTCCCTTTTTACAACCTACCCGTGCGTGTTGCATCTCCTTTCCTCTTTTCCCTTTATATACATATTAAAGCGGCTGTATAACCCAAGGTAAAAAAGCGCGAATGATAACGTTTGTCTCGGCAGATTGTTCTGCATTTAATCCACAAGGCTGACCGACCATATCTCGTAACACAATGAATCGGAATACAATCCCTATAATCCGTTGACAACATTTCTCGGATTTCCCTCAATAAACGCTCTGACATTTTCCGTTGCGATATCCATCAATCGCCGGCGCGAATCCAATGTCGCCCATGCGATATGCGGAGTGACGATGCAATTGTTCGCTCTGAGAAGCGGATTATCCTCTTGAGGCGGTTCGGTGCTCAGAACATCGACAGCAGCCCCCGCAAGATATCCTGAATTTAATGCACTTGCAAGCGCCGTCTCATCCACAATGCCACCGCGAGCGGTATTGACAACCATCGCACCTTTTTTCATCGCCGCTATACTTGTCTTGTTTATCAGTTTATTCGTGTCGGCTGTGAGCGCGCAGTTAAGTGATATTATATCGCTTTTTGCAAGCAGCTCACTCAGCTCTGCATACCTCGCTCCATTTTTTTCATTATCCGGCTTTGTTCTCTTTGTATATAGAACCCTCATTCCAAAAGCATTTGCAATTTCCCCCACACGCCTGCCTATTGCCCCGTAGCCGATTATTCCGATGGTTTTTCCGTAAAGCTCGGTAAGCGGATAGTCAATATATGAGAAATCCGGACTCTTTGCCCAACGTCCGGATTTAGCGTCAGAGCTGTAGCCTCCGACATGGTTGCACAGCTCAAGAATCAGTGAAAAGGTGTGCTGGGCTACAGGCTCAGTGCTGTATGACGGCACGTTACACACGGCAATTCCGAGTTTGGCTGCGGCATCAATATCAATTATATTATATCCTGTGGCCATTGCCTGTATGAGCTTTAGGTTCTTTGCCCTCTGCATGTTTTCCGAAGTTATCGGAATCTTTGTCGTAAATATAATATCCGCATCGCTTATCAGCGCGTCAACCTCGTCCGCAGTGCAGCGTTCATTCAGGACAAGATTGCCGAGTCCGCTCATTTTTTCCCATGATATGCCGCCTAACGTCTCCGCGTGTTCATCAAGCGCAACCATTTTCATGAAAACCATCCCTCCATGTTTTTATTTACAATTATATGTGCCCAAGCACTGTCCGACTCATAATCGAAGCTCATTATTTTTCAAACAAATAGCCCCTATCAGCACAACAGGGACCGACGTATCCGCCGGCCCCTGCCCAATTATTAATCTGTCCCGCTGATTGCATTAATGCAATTATAGATTTATGTCCAACGCTCGGTATTATCAAGCACCGCTTCACCCGTCTCGAGACTGCGCTGCACATCTATAGTTCGCTGATTTTTCGAGCCTTTGAATTTCAGGTCAAGGCTTCTCTGCGCGAGTATAAACCGCCCGTCGACAAGAATATCGCAAAGCGACAAAAGTTCCATGCGGTCGGGGTCATTCCCGCTCATCAGCTGTTCAAAGGTATATCCGGTATATATTGCAATTTCAAGCCCAAGTGATTTCACCTTTTTGCCGAGTTCAGCAAGTCCGCCCGCCTGACAAAAAGGCTCTCCGCCCGAAAAAGTCACACCCGAAAGCAATGGATTTTGTTCAATCTTCTTAAATATTTCGTCAACATCCATCTCTGTTCCGCCATTAAAATCATGGCTTTGCGGGTTGTGGCAGCCCTCACATTTGTGAGGACAGCCCTGTACGAACACCGCAGTTCGGATTCCCGGCCCGTCGGTTATCGAATCTCCGACTATTCCCGCGATTTTAAGCGTTGACATCATGCTTTATTCGGTCGTGCTCTTCGGCGCGCTTCGCGTCATTGAACCGGTCAAGCGTTCCGACAAGATACCCGGTAATACGGCGGATACGCTCAAAGCCGACCTCTCCTTCATTTTCATGGCGGTGACATTTAGGGCACTCGTCCCCGATGATTCCATTGTATCCGCAGGACGGGTCGCGATCTACGGGATGGTTGATTGAGCCGTATCCGATTCCGGACTCTTTCATAAAACGCACTATCTTTTCAAATGCCTCTATGTTCTGAGCCGTATCACCGTCCAGCTCAACATATGAAATGTGCCCCGCATTTGTAAGCGCATGATATGGCGCCTCAATCTTTATCTTGTCATATGCCGAGATTGGATAATATACAGGCACATGGAAGCTGTTAGTGTAATATTCGCGGTCTGTTACTCCCTTTATCACCCCGAATTTTTCCTTGTCTATCCTGACAAAACGGCCTGACAAGCCCTCTGCGGGTGTCGCAAGAAGCGTGAAGTTAAGCCCTGTCTCTTTGCTTTTTCTATCGACATAGTCGCGCATAAAGCCAACTATTTCAAGGCCCAAATTGCGCGCGTTCACGTCCTCGCCCTGATGTTTTCCGACCAGCGCAACAAGCGTTTCGGCGAGACCGATAAATCCGACAGACAGTGTTCCGTGCTTCAGTATCTCGCCTATCTCATCGTTGGGTCCCAGCTTTTCACTGTCAAGCCAAACTCCCTGCCCCATCAGGAACGGAAAGTTGTAGACCTTTTTGTGGCGCTGAATTTCAAAGCGGTCAAGAAGCTGTTCACACACAAGATTCATCTTGTCCTCAAGGCTTTCAAAAAAGGTCTCAAGGTCGCCATGACTCTTTATTGCAATTCTCGGAAGATTGATTGAGGTGAAGCTGAGATTGCCGCGTCCGTAAGCAATCTCGCGGTCGGGGTCATAGTTATTGGCCATGACACGCGTCCTGCACCCCATATAGGTAACCTCGGTTTCGGGGTGACCGGGCTTGTAATATTTGAGATTGAACGGTGCATCGATAAATCCGAAGTTCGGAAACAGGCGCTTTGCAGAAACTCTGCATGCAAGTTTAAACAAATCGTAGTTCGGGTCTTCGGGGTTATAGCTCACGCCCTCTTTGACCTTAAAAATATGAATCGGGAAAATCGCGGTTTCCCCCGCGCCCAATCCGGACTCGGTCGCAAGCAGGACGCTTTTTGAAATAAGTCTGCCCTCCGGGCTTATATCGGTTCCGTAGTTGATTGAGCTGAACGGTGTCTGTGCGCCGGCGCGGCTGTGCATTGTGTTAAGGTTGTGAATCACCGCCTCCATTGCCTGATATGTGTCGCGTTCGGTCTCTTCCTTTGCATATTTCGTCGCCAGCTTCTGAGCCTTTTCAATTACTTCCTTTGCCAAATCAAGCTTTTTAAGCTCGTCTGCCTCCGCCTTGTAAAATTCCTTTGTCATCTGATCAAGGCGCGGAATAAGGCCATTTTCCTCGAGCTTCGCGAGCATGGGCTTTATCGTGTCTTTATATTCAATTTCCCTGTCTGTCTCTATAGAGAGCGCCTTAGCGAGATTCATTCCATACAGGCGCTTATACGTCTTTACAACGCCGGGCGCAAGGCCATAATCAAACGCGGGAATACTCTGTCCGCCGTGTTGGTCATTTTGGTTGCTCTGGATTGCAATACATGCAAGCGCAGCATAACTTTTGATATCGTTAGGCTCGCGCAGATATCCGTGACCTGTTGAAAATCCGCCCTTGAACAGCTTTAGCAGGTCAATCTGGCAGCAGGTAGTGGTCAGCGTGTAAAAATCCATATCATGAATATGAATATCTCCGTCGCGATGAGCTGCCGCCTGTTTTTCAGTCAGAATATATTTGCTGTAATAGTCCTTTGCACCCTCGGAACCGTACTTTAGCATGACTCCCATCGCCGTATCACCGTCGATATTGGCATTGTCCCGCTTCATGTCGCTGTCGTCGGCATCGGAAAAAGTCAGCTCATCGTAAATTTTCATCAGACGGGTGTTCATTTCTCTTGCGCGGGTGCGATTAGAGCGATACAGAATATATTTTTTTGCGACAAAGGCATATCCGTTGTCCATTAGGACGTTTTCGACCATATCTTGAATGTCCTCAACATTCGGAGACTCATTTCCCATATTGTCAAACAGCCGCTGCTCGACAATATGCGCAAGACGGTCGCATTCGTCCCTGTTGTTTCTGCCCGCCGCCTGCATGGCCTTGAATATCGCCGATGATATTTTCTCCAGCGAATAGTCGACCTCACGCCCGTCGCGCTTTTTGATGGTTTTGAACATTGAATATTCCTCCGCTTTGTGTTTTTTGTTATTTTACTCCGCAATACAGCTTGTTGTGAAATTTATACAAAGTTCTTAAAAATTATCAGTCATTATATATCACAAGCACATTATCTGGACTTGTTTTCTATTATAATCCACTACATATTGTGTGTCAACAACTATTTAGCTGATTTGAGTTTTTCTCACAATTGCCTTTTAACAGTTTGCTTTCGGCTCAAAATATGTCAGTTTTAACTCACGTTGATTCTGTCAAGTGTAATGTAGGTAAAAAGATGCCGGACTTCGTTGTTTATCTTTTTCACCAAAAATCAGTTGAGGCAATTGACTTATTTTGTTAAATAGGATAAATTATATGCAGGGTATTAAATCTTAAAAAATAAATATAACGAGGAGAAATTTATGCAAAATTCAACTTTACTCAAGATTGTAAGCATTATCATGATTGTCCTGGCATCCATATTTATCGTTTTGGGGGTGATATCTCTCGTGGGCATAGGCGCACTGGTTGCAGGCACGGACACGAGTGTCTTTGTGCTTGTGCTCTTTGCACTCTTAGGAGTAGTCGGGCAGGCTTTCCAGATTATCGCGGGAGTCATAGGCGTACGGGTCGCAGGCGGAAAGGGCAGCATCAAGGTTTGCTTCGTATTATCTGTTATCATTCTCGCACTTGCCGCTCTCAGCTTTATCGGATCGATTGTTGACAAGACCTTCTCCTGGACAACCATAGTAGGTGTTATCCTGCCGATACTCTATTTTGTCGGAGCATATCAGGTTAAAACCGCGGCAGCACAAACACCGCCAAGCGTTCAATAAATCGCCTTAAACCAAAAGCTCCGCTCTGATAACGGTATTAACCGTTGTGAGCGGAGCTTTTGCAAAAAATATCAGGAAATAAGCGTGCTGCAACAATCCCCTGCTTTTTGTTCCTGTTCCGTTTAAAAGGTCATTTCACGATATACGGCTCAATTTTATCGTAAAATGAATGTTCTACCGTAACGTTAAGCACAAGTCCGTTTTCCTCATAGCTCTCACTGATAATATTTCCGCGTTCGCGAATCAGCGATGCGACAGAAAGCTTATCAAACGGCAGGCAAACCGTGCAGCGCACAACCCGCTCGGAAAGCTTTTCGGATATGGCCGCGAGAAGCTTGTCAAGACCGACACCCGTTTTGGCACTTGTTGAAATACCCGGAAGCGCGCCGAAGGTGTCTATTTTATCGCACTTATTAAAAACCGTAACAACCGGTATATCGGTACATTGCAGCTCATCGATAATGCCCCTTGTGACATCCAGCTGATCCTGCCACGTATCCGACGAGGCATCCACCACCTGCAAAATCAAGTCGGAATATTTTATTTCCTCAAGAGTCGATTTAAACGCATCGACAAGACTGTGCGGCAAACGACTCACAAAGCCGACTGTATCGACCAGCAGAACCGTCTGAAGCTCGCCGACTTGCAATTTTCGAACAGTGGGGTCAAGGGTTGCAAAAAGCTTATCCTCAGCAAGCGCGTCAGAGCCGGTGAGCGCATTCATAAGCGAGGATTTGCCCACATTCGTGTATCCGACGAGGGAGACCACAGGCACTCCGGTTTTTGTGCGGCTGCGGCGGGTTGTCTCGCGCCGCTTTTCCACCTCGTCAAGGCGGCTTTTTAAAATCGAGACCTTATCGCGTATATAACGGCGGTCTGTTTCGAGCTTTGTCTCGCCCGGTCCGCGTGTTCCTATACCACCGCCAAGTCGCGAAAGCGCAGTGCCCGCACCCGCAAGGCGAGGCAGACGATAGTTGAGCTGAGCCAGCTCAACCTGCAGCTTTCCCTCGGCCGATTTTGCCGAAAGCGCAAATATATCCAGTATCAGCGTTGTGCGGTCAATCACGTCTACCCCGACTGCATTTTCGATATTTCGCAATTTCGATCCGGTCAATTCGGCATCGACCACAAGCAGGTCGGCATCGAGTCTCTCACATAAGTCCTTGGCCTCCGCGAGCTTTCCCGATCCCAAAAATCCGTAATTGCTCGGTGCCTCTCTGCGCTGGACTATTTCTCCGACCACTGTGGCGCCGGCTGTCTCGCATAGTGCACGCAGCTCGTTTAATGCGCTTTCCATATCGTAGGCGCCTGTATCTACCGCGGCAATAACTGCTCTTTCCATAATTTCGTTCATATATTCTCCAAAAGCTTTCTTTATAATTTATTGTTCCGTGTTTTTAACCGTTTACAGTACGGCATTTGAGCCGCTTTTTTCTATTCTCATGTTGTTTTTCTGTTCCTCCGAGCAGGTTATTTGACGCACAGCCGCAATTTACAGCTGCATCTGCCTGTTTTTAATAATAACATTTATCGGTGTGATTATTCCACTGTTTTATTCGCAAGCCGAATCGGAGTCGGCTGCAACTGCTTTATTTAAATCGCGCGCAAGTGCGCATGCGCTAAGTATACCAAAATGTTTTGCATTTATGGTATACTATAACCACTGTAACTCGAGCTGCTTTCGTTTTTTTCAGACGGATTGCGGCGCTTCCATAAAAATAAATATACTATTTGCGGGTGAACTTAAATGTCGAAATGCAGAATAACAATACTGAGTGAAAACACCTCGGCGGATGTGCGGCTTGCTGCGGAATTCGGTCTTTGTATGCTTGTTGAGCAGGAAGGACACTCAGTTCTGTTTGACACCGGATCAGGCGGTGCTTTTATCGATAATGCAAAAGTCCTCGGAATTGACCTTTCGCGCGTTGGCGCAGTTGCGCTCAGCCACAATCACTTTGATCACACCCGCGGCTTTTTGCCTTTTGCATCGCAATTTAAGCAGCCGTTTTTGCTGTATTTATCAAAACATTTTTTCAAGGTCTCCGCATGGGACAAGTTTGATGACGGCGAATTCATGCTTCCGACCTCCGGTCCGCTGACTCCCGCAAAGCTTTCAGAGCTTTGCATTGACACGCGCCTGGTATACAAGGATGTGTATTCCATTGAAGGCACAGACAATATGTTTTTGCTGAACAACATTCCGCGCACTGTGGATTTCGAACAGATTGATAAAACAAACTATATTTTGTCAAACAACAATTGGGTAATCGACTCTTATGCTGACGAACAGGTTCTTATCGTTAATACGTGTACCGGTCTTGTTGTTTTGACCGGCTGTGCACATACCGGAATCTGCAACATATGCGAATATGCCTGCAAGCTCTTTCAAAAGCCTGTCCGCGCAATTATCGGTGGCACACATCTTGTTGCTTTTGATGAGGAGCGCACTGCACGAACACTGGATTATCTGAAGCACAGGGATATTGAAACCATAGCCGCATGTCACTGTACGGGAGAGAAAGCAATCCTCGAATTTCAGCGCGCCGGATATTCGGCAGCTCAGTGCGGCTACAGCATGGAATTTGATATTTAACATATATATTATATACCTATAGAGGTGCGTTCATGAAGCTGAAATTCACAAAGATGCAGGGTGTCGGCAATGACTACATATATATTGACTGCTTTGAGCGGGACATTAGGCTTGATGCGCAAGCAATATCATTTTTATCCGACCGCCGTTTCGGCATAGGCGGCGACGGCGTCATTTTTATCCGACCGTGCACAAAAGCGGACGGCTTTATGGATATGTATAATCTTGACGGCTCGTTCGGTATGATGTGCGGAAACGGAGTGCGCTGTGTCGGCAAATATTTGTATGACCACGGCTACGCCAAAAGTGCCAATGTTGCCGTCGATACGCGAAGCGGTGTCAAGACTATGACCATGCAGCTCGGTGCAGACGGGAAAGCAGTCGGAGCAACGGTTGACATGGGTGTCGCCGTTCTCGAATGCCGAGATATTCCTGTACGCTATGGCGGAAGCAATATTGAAGTACTGATAAAAATCGATTGTCCCGACTATTCCGCCGAGCAAATTGCGACCTGTGTATCAATGGGGAATCCTCACGCCGTTATTTTTACAGATGGCATTGATTCTCTTGATTTAGAGCGAATAGGTCCGTATTATGAAAACTATCGGCTGTTCCCAAACAAGGTCAATACCGAATTCGCAGAGGTCATTTCAAGCTCCGAGCTGCGCATGAGGGTTTGGGAGCGCGGTTCGGGAGAGACACTTGCGTGCGGAACCGGTGCATGTGCGGTCGGAGTCTCCGCAGTGCTGCGGGGCTATTGCCGCTATGATTCGCCTGTTCTTGTCCATCTTCGCGGCGGTGATCTCACGATAAGCTACAGCCGCAGCGGCGCAGTGACGATGAGCGGAGCGGCGGCGGAGGTCTTTACCGGAGAAATTGACATTTAAACGGTTACATCGCTGTATTCATATGCATCCATGAAATATCCGACTCACGTGCTTGACTTATCACTGACATTTATTCAAAAGAACAGGAATTGTAATTATGCTGAAAATCAACTCAAATTTCAATAATTTAATCTCGAATTATCTCTTTGCCGAGGTTTCCAATCGTGTATCCGCTTTCAAAAAAGCAAATCCGAATAAAACCGTCATCAGCATGGGCATAGGTGACGTAACTCTTCCGCTTTCCGCCGCAGTGGTTGACGCGATGAAAGCCGCAGCTGAGGAGATGGGCAAAAAAGAGACCTTCCGCGGATATGGCCCCTACGAGGGCTACGAATTTTTGCATGACGCAATAAAGGGGCACTACGCTTCATACGGGGTTTGTGTCGACACAGACGAGATTTTTGTTGGCGATGGGGCAAAAAATGATCTCGGCTCAATCGTAGATCTTTTCGGGCAGGGCAATACCGTTATAATACCCGATCCTGTATATCCCGCATATGTGGACGTCAATGTGCTGTGCGGAAATAAAATTATTTATGTGGACGGCAATGAACAAAACGGATTTTTGCCTGCACCTCCAAGCTTTGAGGCGGATATAATCTATCTCTGCTCACCGAACAATCCCACCGGAGCAGTATACTCCAAGGACGGACTCAAGGCATGGGTTGAGTATGCAAACAGCTGCGGAGCTGTTATTTTATTTGATTCTGCATATGAGAGCTTCATACGAGATAAGGGTCTCCCCCACAGCATATATGAAATCGACGGATCAAGAACCTGCGCTATTGAGCTCTGTTCGTTTTCGAAAACAGCCGGATTTACCGGCACCCGCTGCGGCTACACAGTCATTCCGCATGATCTTGAGCGCGGCGGAATGAACCTTCGCTCTATGTGGGCGCGTCGAGCGGCGGCAAAATACAATGGCACTTCATATGTGATTCAGCGCGCGGCTGCGGCTGTTTTCAGCGCCGAGGGGATTAATCAGACTCGGAAAAGCATCGATTACTATCTGAATAATGCAAAAATCATGAGCGATGCGCTTCGCGCGGCCAACATAGAGTTTGTCGGCGGAGACAACTCGCCGTACATCTGGTTCAAATGTCCGAACGGTATCGGCTCATGGGAAATTTTCGACCTTCTTTTGAACAGCGCGAATGTCGTGTGCACTCCGGGCGCCGGTTTCGGCAAAAGCGGGGAGGGTCGATGCAGATTGACTGCGTTCGGAGGTTTGGAAAACACTGAAATTGCTATGGAACAAATTGTAACCGCGCTTTCTTCCATTAAACAGCACTTGTAAAATTCCGCCCGAGTACGGAATTTTGTTATTGTCTAAGCTCATGCGTCAGGTCTCTCAAAAGCATAGAGATTTATGTATCCTGTGCATGGCGGCTGCCGCCTGCCGCGCTGTCTGAATGCAGCAAATCGATCGTCGCATTCTTTTTATATCGGCAAAATGCAGCTGTTGATTCGGTGTGTTATAATATTAAAAGAATGCTTATTAACGCATCGGTTCACAGAAGTGAGCTTTTGTGCATGGTTTATTTTTCTTGTGAATAAGCCCGATTAAGCAAGCTTAAAAATATTTCAATTTCGCTTCGCAAATATTATGCTGTTGATTTTTTAAAATTTGATAAAACACAAAGGAGAAACCAAAATGAACTGTCCGAAATGCAACTACAAAAACGCAGACAACGCACTTTATTGCTCAAGCTGCGGAACAAAGCTCGAAGCCGCGTGTGAGACTTCACCTGCAACAGATAAACTCCCAACTGTTGACAATATCCAAAACACAAATGTCGAAAGTCAGCCGTCCGCTCCTCTTTATCCGAATGGCGGTACACCTCAGCAGCCGACTGCGCCGACATTTCCGACCTATACTCAGCCTCAGTCTCAGCCACCCGCAAACACCTGCGCTCCAAATACATACTATTCCTATTCACCTCTTCAGAGAGAGGGACAAAACCGTGACTGGGCAGCTATCGCCTCACTTGTATGCGGAATACTGTCACTTCCCTGCTGCATTACCGTATACGGAGGCATAATTCTCGCGATTTGCGCAATTGTTTTCGGGATACTCGGTCTGAAAAGCTCAAAAAAGAGCATGTCTATCGTTGGGCTTTGCTTTGGAGTTGTCGGGGCAGTTATTTCAATTATCATGTTAATCAGCGTAATCTCTGTTATGCAGGATCCGGAATTTATGGATTCTTTTATGGAGGAATTCAACAGAGTTGAGAACTCGATGACCGTATGATTGAGGTTAGTGATGAGGATTACCGCAAAAGCAAACGCGTTTTGTTTGTTCATCTCGGCTTTTGTGCATTTGCTCCTGCGGCGGCATGGCTGTATTTTTTGCTCGGCTTAAAGTTCAGCCCCTGCATGTTCAACCGAATCACCGGAATGTATTGTCTTACCTGCGGCAGCACACGCGCAGTTTATGAGCTTTTGCATTTTCATATACTGCGCTCGCTGCTGCTTAATCCGGTTCCGATAATGCTCGGCCTTTTTATGCTCTCGGTTGTCGGCTTTGAAACTGCCGGTGTCATAAAGAGGTGCAGGTATCCTTTTAGATGGGCGCTTCCTTGCATTGTTGTCATTGTCACTGTCGCCGCCATATATTGTGTTTTGCGCAATATCGGAATTGTTCCTGTTCCTGAGGCGATATTTCCGTGAAAGCGGTGCACTGCTTTTCCCCGCCTGTGAATTCAGCAGCGAGACGCGGCTGAACCAATATTTCAACATGCAGGACAGATTTCGCATTATCCCGACCTCAGGCTTTTGATTTTCGGGATGGTATTGAAGCTGCCCTGTTTTTTTGTTTGATATCTGCCGAACATGGCGTTTATGTATCTGTTTTTTTGAATTTTAATGCAATTTTACTTTTTCTTCATGTTTTTTGAAGTTGTTTCTAATCCTTGTTCGTTATAATAGATGTCAAAGCAAAAGGCAGGTGAGACAAATTAAAACTCAGCAATTTAATTCCTATGTAGACGAGTACAAAAACCTGGTCTATACAATATGTTTTTCTTTCGTGAAAAACAACTTTGATGCGGAAGACCTTGCACAGGAAACCTTTATTTCCGCATACAAGCATTTGGAAAGCTTTGACAACCGCAACCCCAAAAGCTGGCTTGCAACAATTGCCGCCAACAAATGCCGCGATTTTTTGAAGAGTCCGGCGCGGAGAATAATCACTGTGGATACCGATGATTTATCATACATAAGCGATCATCATGACAGCGTTGAAGCCGAAGTTGAGCGGAAGTCCGAAGATGAGAACATAATGCGCCTTTGTAAATTGCTGAAGGAGCCATATCAATCCGTAGCCATCTCCTATTATTGCCTTGACAAATCCATTAATGAAATCAGTCTTGAAAACAGCGAAAATCCAAAAACTGTCGCAACTCGGCTTTACCGCGCCAAAAATTTCCTGAAGACCATCATAAAGGAGGAATCCCCATGGAACTATTCAATAAAAATCACTTGACTTCTTATGCATTTAAAGCACTTTCGGATGGCACATTGGATGACCTCCAAACTCTTGAGGTCTGCGAACATATATCACACTGCAATATCTGCGCGCAAAAGCTTTCTGAGCGCGACGAGCTCAAGGAATACGGCAAAGCTCCGCGCGGTTTTTCGGAAATGACCATGTTCGCTATTAACAGGCTTGAGCAGGAAAAAAGGAATAATTTTATTCGCTATTGTATCGGAGTCGCGGCAGGTACCGCAGCGGCAATCGCACTGATGTTCAGCGGAGCGCTTGACAAGCCGATTATTCCCACAGCAGAGCCTACCAAAATTCTCATTCCAAAGCCTGAAAAATCAGAGTTTCCCGAGCCTCAGAAATTCGTTGTTCCTGCTCCAAAGGATAATGATAAAGGCTTTTTATCTCAATTAAACCAATATCTCACATCTCTCGGTCAATAGCTTTGCTCTTGCCGGTGACGGCTCGATTTTCAATAACAACTTCATATCGGAGGAAAATCCTTATGACAAAACAAAAAAATAAATTTTTAACCTTTTTATTCTCACTTGCGCCCGGATGCGGACAAATGTTCATGGGCTTCATGAAACGGGGCATCAGTCTGCTCGCCGTTTTTATATGCATATGCGCAATTTCCTCATTCATCAACATCTATGAATTAATGTTCGTTGCCCTGCTTGTATGGTGCTATTCGTTTTTTGATTCGCTTAACCTGATGTCCTGCACCCCGGATAAGTTTGAGCAAATCGAAGATGATTTCCTGATTATCGGCTCTGATTTGAATCTTGGAAAAGCAAAGCTTTTTACCGGTAAGTTCAATCGAGCACTCGGCATCACACTCATTGTAATCGGCTCCTATGCAATCTGGAGCAGCATCATGAGCTCACTGTATAACAATTTTTATGGAACCTACCCGGTGTTTGCGGAAATAGCATATATGCTCAATTCATATCTGCCGCGTATTGCCGGAAGCCTGATTATTATATTTATCGGAATCAGTCTGATCAAACACAAGAAAAAAGAAACTGAAGAAAACGATATACCGGTAGCTGATGATGATGAAGTATAAACAGTGCTCTCTTTTAAAGATTATTGTATCGATGCTCGGATTTGCGCTTATATCATCGTTTTTGGCAAACGGGAAGAAAAAAAGCCCGATTTACACGAGAGAAGAGGTGGATATTAATGAGGCGTAACCGACGTGTCGGCACACTTACCTGCGGCGTAACTCTGATTATATTCGGTGTGGTATTCATAGCCTACACATTTTTCCCGAGTCACTCCGCCCTTTCCTTTGCACTTAATTTCTGGCCCGTTATTTTGATTATGCTCGGTCTTGAGCTTGTTTTTGCCCGTTTTGAAAAAAGCGATGAAGGCAGCATGAAAATTGATTTTGCCTCTATTATTCTCATGGCGTTTTGTCTGTTCTTTGCCTTCGGATGTGAGATTATGCGCCAATTTCTTACCGCTGAGATGCTTTACGGTATAATGTAACCGAAATCGCACCGCAATGGCGCCCACAGCACAATCAGATGCTGAATATCGGAATTCATGGAGAGCACAATATGTGCTCTCTTCATTTTTTATCTCTGCGGCCGCATTATGCATTTTTCTTTCATTTTTTCACAGTATAGGCTATAATTCAAATACAAATATTGATCTTCTGAGAGGAAATGACAATGAAATATAATTTTGACGAAATTATTGACCGCCACAACACGCGCGCAATAAAGTGGGACGTTGACTGCAATGATTCCGCGCTTGATGCAGATGCACTTTCTATGTGGATTGCGGACATGGATTTTGCATGCGCTCCTCCGATTGTAAGCGCGCTGAAAAAAGCAGCCGAGCGCAGAATTTTCGGATATTCCTCCAACGATTTTGACGAATATTACAGCGCGGTAACCGGATTTTTTAAGAGGCGTCACGGCTGGACAATCAACCCGAAGCATATCGTTTTTACTCGCGGCATTGTCCCTGCTCTCGGTCACATCATTGATGCACTGACCGATGTTGGCGACAATATAATCATCCAGCCTCCTGTCTATCCCCCATTTGCACGCGTAACAACCTCAAATCGGCGCAATATTGTTGAAAATCCGCTCATCAATGATAACGGATATTATACGATGGACTATGACGACCTCGCAAAAAAGGCGGCAGATCCCAAAACCACAATGATGATAATGTGCTCTCCGCACAACCCGGCCGGCCGTGTTTGGTCGGCTGAGGAAATCCGTGCAGTCTGCAAAATATGCACGGAAAACAATATTATTCTTGTAAGTGACGAAATCCACTGTGATATAACCCGCGCAGGAATCAAACACACACCGACACTGACCTTGTTCGAGGACGCGCAAAATATTGTTGTATGCACAGCCCCCACAAAAACCTTTAACATCGCAGGTCTCGGAGCCTCGCATCTTGTGATTCCAAATGCAATCCTGCGCGAAAAGGTAGAGCGGCATGTGGGCGAGCTCATCATAAACCCGCTCACAACCGAAGCCGTTATCGCTGCCTACAGCAAATGTGATGAATGGGTTGATCAAATGAACGCCTATGTCGATGAAAACTTTCGCTTTTTCAAGGAAGCCATGAATAAAAAGCTTCCAATGGCAGTTGTGAGCGAGGTTGAGGGGACATATCTCGCTTGGCCCAATATTTCGGCGTATTGCGACAATGCCATGGATTTTGAGCGGAATGCTCTTAAAAAAGCAAATCTGTGCATCGAAGCGGGCAGCAGATTCGGCATTCAGGGAGAGGGCTATCTCCGCATAAATCTTGCCTGTCCCCGAAAATATGTATCGGACGCAGTGGACAAAATGGCGCTGCTCTGTAAGTAATGTTGCCGAATAGTGCCCTGTAACGTGGGCTATGTTCAAGTGCAAACAGCGCTTAAACCACTGCATAAATGCGAAACTGTTACACCTGACTCTCGTCGTGATTGAACTGCGACAAAAAGCCCCGAAACGAGTCTTTTCACAGCAAGGACTCTCGTTTCGGGGCTTAATATTTAAGGCTATGTACTACACGGTTTCGGTTCCGCATTCACTGCAAAATTTACCGCTGACCATTTTACGGCATTTGGGACAAAAGCGATTTGCCGCGGGATCTGCCGATGCCGCAGACTCTGACCCCTGCGCCGCCGGAACAGCGGCTGCTCCGCTCATCTGCTGAGCCATCTGTGCGCCCATCGCCATCTGTGCCGCCATTGATGCCATCTGGTTGTTTCCCGATGCCATGCCGTCTGCCATTGCAACCGTGGCGTATTTGCCCGTATTGGTGACAAACGACTGACCCGCAACCTTCTCTGCCATCTGCTGTACCTCTGGCGGGTAGTTCACACTGATTATGTTTATGTCACGGACTCCGAGTCCGATTTCAAAAAGCTCCTTATCAAGCTCCTCAGCCATCATTTTTCCGAGCTTACGGCTATTTGCCTGAATTGATATAAGAGCATTCAATCCAACCTTCGACCGGTTTCCGAGCACGCATTCCGCAATGATTCCGTCAAGCTCGCCCAAAATTCTCTCGGATACGTCGCCGATGCAGAATGTCTGCTTGATACCGGCGATTTTTTCAATAAATTTCAGATAGTCCCGAAACTCAATTATGAGATTTCCGTTCATTCCGACCGGTATACCGGACGGAACCTCATCCGTAGGAATCATAATCCGCTGCCGTGTTCCCCAATTCATTGTCAGCTCTTTTGCATTGACGAAATACACCTCGGCACGCAGTCCGGTATCACGGCGAAAGTCGAACAAGCCCTGAACCGTTGACAAAATCGGGACAATTTCCGTCTCAATATCAAAATTGCCCTCCTGAGTAAAAACCTTGCTTATATGCCCGTTCGAATAAAATATTACATTTTGACCCGTCCGCACAACAAGGCGCGAACCGCTCTTGATTTCGTCCTCTTTCCATTTGTAAAACAAAACATCCGAGCGAAATTCCTCCCACTCGATTGTGTCCTTTCGCTGTCCGAAAATTCCCATATTAAATCTCCCGCAAAAGTTATTCTGCCTCTATCTCACTGCGTCTCACCGATTGAAGCTCGGCTGTTCCTCGCATTTTCGCAGGATTATTCGCACCCGCCGTATCGAAAAAATAGCCGCTGTCATCATCGTAGTAGCCGCTGTCGTATTCATCATAGCTGCTGCCGTAATCGCTGTAATCGCTGTACCCGCTATAATCGCTGTCGTAATCGTCGCTCTCCATGAAGCCCATAAAATACATAAGCCCGAACAAAAGCACCAGTCCCGCCAAAACAGCCGCAATGATTTTCGGCACGCTCTTGGGGTAATTGCCCGCAACATGCCCTGTCTGCCCATTTATCGCATAGAAGTAGGTTTCGCCCCGATATCCGTATTGAGCCGTGTAAATAGGCAAAAGTACGCTTTTGTAGGTCACATCCTTGTACTTCGGCTGAAATGCGGTCACCCGTGACTGAGAAAATCCCTGAGCCAAAATATCCGCATCCGCATCCTCTTGAAGCTCGGCTTCCATCTGTTCCCGCGCCGCGCCGAAGCATTCAAGACCGTCTATCGAATATCTCTCTGCCTTGTATCCCGACAGATATTGATATGTAAAGGGTGCAATATCCGTAACCGTATTAAATGGACCTACCTGTGCCGCAATTGTGCCGCTCTGCTTTTTTGAAGCGCAAATCAGCACATCGTCGAATTTTCGATATACTCTGCCCGACACCGGAAACCAGTCGGTTTCCGTATGGGTGTTGCCCTCTCTGTCCCGAACCGTACGGGTGCGCCCGCCCTGCCCGACATATTCGGCACAGGAATCCGCATCATAGGTCCAAAACGGCACATACAATCCCTCGAGCTTTCCCTCGCCGTATGCTTTTTTCAGCAGATTCGGCGCAAACCACCGCTTTGAAATCCACACGCGAAATTTCTGCTGAGCATCGTCATTGTCAATTCTGAACGGAACCACACCCTCCGGAGCTATCCCGCTCGTGGCGGCTGCAACCCTGATTTGGGCGGAACCGCACATCGGGCATTGCTTTGCGGTTTCGTGCTCGTCAAAATATATCTCTCCGCCACAGCTTGAGCAGGTTGCGACAGACACTCCTGTAAGCGAAATCGCACTGTGCTCACGCACACGGTAATCACTGATACTGTATTCATCAACGGTGCTTTTGGGCGCAGTAATACTCTGCTCGCTTTTGCATGACTCGCACAAAAACTTTCTGCTCTTGATATCGTAGCTGATTTTCCCGCCGCAATTCGGACAAACAGTCGTCGCGCTTGCTGACGTCTCAGGTGTCGGTGAATTCAATTCTGCCATTATTACACCCTCGGGTTATTTGCCGAGCTTTGCTTTAAGTGCATTTAATTCATCATCGACCGACGACGCGGCAGCATCTGCACTGACATCGTATTTTGCCTTAAGCGAATCAATATCATAGTCCGCATTGAGCTCCTTGTTGAGCTGAGCCTTGGCGTCCGCCTCATCTATTCTCTTTTGCACCGCATCCGCGAGATTGTCATAATTTGAAAAAGAGCTTGCTGCATTTCCGATTTTTTCGTTAAGCTCATTTGTCTTTTCAGTCTGCTGCGCAACCGACAGCTTTGCTTTGAGTTCATTCAGCCTGTTTTCGGCTGTCGTAATGTCACCGACCAGCTTTTGGGTCATTTCACGCATGCGATCCGAGTTGACCTTAGCCTGGGCGTAGACCTTTTCTGCCTCTGCTTTTTGTGCCGCAGCTTTGTTCTTGCCTTCAAGGAATTTCTTTGCGTCACTGTCATTGCCCGATACGACTGCCTGCTCGGCATACTTGGAAAGCTTTACTGTTTCTTCCTCAAGATCGCCGACCTTGCGTCCTGCTGCCATTTCGTCGGCAATAACACCCGCTGTGTCCGCTTTTACTTGTTCAAGGTTATCTTTTGCCTCGCGCAGATAATTTTCAAGGATCTTGTCTGCGTTTTTACTCTCGGATTTTTCAAGCACCGAATTGATGTTTGCGCTCATTATGTCTTTAAATCTTGAAAGAATACCCATTAATAAGTCCTCCGATAATTATTTGTTACTGGCTATTTTTTAATTATATTGTACAGCAACCGAAAAAGCAAGATTATTACCGATTATACTCTTTATTTTCTTTACAAAAAAACGTATGTGGTATAAAATATGGTATACAGTGTTTTTTTACACACTACAGGTGGTGACTCAATGAAATTCTGCACAAACTGCAATCATGTACTCAAAGACGACGAGACTACATGCCCATATTGCACACACACAATCTCCGAACCGGTCTCTGACGCGGTGATTTCGCCTTCTGACATTGATGCAGCGGACACAATTGACATTGTTGACCAGGTTAATTATGCGACAGCTACGCTTGAGCTTCCAATGGGTTATCTTGACGAAAATGCGATGATAGTATCGGATACCATTGATACTGCCGCGCGTGAGGACTACGATTTTCCTCCCGAACCGGCATTCGATGACGACGGAGAGCCTTCTTTCGATTATGTTCCGGACGAAGAGCCGACCGAGCCTGAGGGCGACCTTGAGCTCGAAGCAAACACCGCAATAATCGATGACGGAAATGACGATGACACAAATATTCTCGGCAAGCTCGGCGTATCTCTTATCGCTATTTTGGTTGCGGCAGTTTTTATTTTTGCCGTATCCTGTCTTGTCAAGTACATGAAAGGGCCTGCGGCGTCTGACCAGCAGATAATGCTGGACTATGTCAGCGGAACTTGGATGTCCGAGCCGTTTGTCTTTGCATCCGATACCTCTCACAGCTATGTTGAGCTGTTCACAATCAACAAGGACGGCACGTTTGCTCTTAAGCATCTGATTCCCAATATCAAAGTTGAAAAGGGATATGAGGACGGGTCGTGGGACATTGATTATCAGATTTCGGGTACGGTGGAAATAATGCTCGACAGTCAGTGCATTATCATGAAATACACGGAGTTCGGAAAAGATTACTATTTTGACCGTTACATAATCAAAACCGAGGATAACGCTTTAACCCTGCGCGAATTTTATGATGAGGCCGCCACGCAAAGCTTCGATATTGTGTATTCGCGAATCTCGGATTCGTCACCTCGGCGTCAGCCGTCCGACGCCGACACCGCTGCGCCTCCGCTCGAACAAAAGTCGGCGGCATAGCCGAATTGAAGTTTTGTTCAATTTTATAACTGCTGCAACATATTTCTCCCGATTCAGTGCATTCTGTGTCGGGAGTTTTTTCGCTCAGTGCCTGCTTTCAGTTTCTTTGTCGCATTTCGCCGCATTTCATTGTAAATTTTCGAATTTCCGCAAAGAACATTTTGCTATACTTTGCGGAAGTGATATAATAAGACGTTGTCGAAAGACAGCTTCGGCAAATGGTATTATGTGAAATTTCGGGAGGTTTTGTGGCATGACAAAGCATGAACAGCTGTGCGAGCTTGTTCGCGGCAGCAATAATACGGTGTTTTTCGGCGGTGCCGGTGTATCTGTCCCAAGCGGAATTCCCGATTTTCGAAGTGCGGACGGCATCTACAATCAAAGCTATAAATACCCGCCCGAACAGATTATCAGTCACAGCTTTTTTATGCAGAACACAGAGGAATTTTATCGCTTTTATAAGGACAGAATGATATTTGCCGACGCAAAGCCGAACGCTGCTCATCTGTGGCTTGCAAGTCTTGAAAAGGCAGGTAAGCTGTCGGCGGTCATAACTCAAAATATAGACGGGTTGCATCAAGCGGCAGGAAGCCGCAGAGTTCTCGAGCTTCATGGGAGTGTACTTCGCAATCACTGTATGAAATGCGGAAAATCTTACGGTGTTGACACAATAATCAACTCCGCAGGGGTTCCGAAATGCGAATGCGGAGGAATTATCAAGCCCGATGTCGTTCTATATGAGGAGGCTCTCAGCGACTCCGTTATGAATGAGGCTGTTCGAGCAATTTCGCACTGTGATTTGATGATTATAGGCGGAACCTCTCTTGTTGTTTACCCCGCGGCGGGTCTTGTGCGATATCTCTCAAAAGGCGCCAAGCTCGTTGTAATAAACAAAAGTTCAACCTCAAGTGACAGCGCTGCGGATCTTGTCATAAACGAAAGCATTGATACTGTTTTGAGCTCAGTCGGCATTTAGTATTAACGTCTCCATATTTTACAGCTTGTATATTATATGAGCGTGTGATAGAATTAAGTATTACAAAGAGGTGGTATTTTTTGAGCAACGACTTTATTAAAATCTTATCATTTAATCTGAAAAGGGATGGAAGTTTTACACTTCGAAATATACATAAATGGCGCACGCGCCGTGAGATTGCCGCGCAGGTAATACGTGAAAATGATGCGCTTATAGTCGGTGTACAGGAGCTTTTGCCATTTATGCGCGATGACGTCAGCCGCTTGCTGGACTCTGAGTACAGCATAGTCGGAGCAGGTCGACTTTACGGCAAAAGGCTCAATGATGACGAGCACAGCGATATTATTATAAAAAACGAAGATACCGAAATACGGTTCATGAAAACGTTTTGGCTCTCCAAGCACCCCGAGAGACTCAGCCGCGCATATTATGCGTTTTTTCCGAGAATCTGCACGGTGGCAGAGGTTTACATAAAACCGCTCGATCAGACCATTCGAGTTTTTAACACGCATCTTGACCACATCTGCTCGTTTGCCCGTCTTCTCAGCGTACATGTTATTCTGGATTACATGGAGCAATATAACCAAACCAACCCTATGCCCACGGTGCTGATGGGTGACTTTAATTGCAAGTCCAAAAGCAAGCCGGTACAGTTTCTGAGAGAAAACACCGAACGGCTTCATCTGACCGATGTCTACAGCCGATTTGATCCGTCATGCTTGTCCAACACACTGCACAATTTCAGCGGGAGGGTAAAGCCCGGGGCAAGCCCTATAGATTACATATTTGTTTCGGATGATTTCGATATCGTCGACTCGAAGATACTGACCGATTCTGTCGACGGCTGCTATCCGTCCGACCACTACCCGCTTTTGGCTACACTTAAGCTGAAACGCGCATTTGCATGAGAAAATAATAAACCTCTTCGCCTTTATTTTTCGGCGGAGAGATTTTTTCTGCGCAGACAAGCCCAATAAACACCTGCTGCGCCGGGCTGACCAAAATAAGCAATCACTGAAATTTACAGGGACTTTTGTCCTTGAATCGGGAGATAAGTATGAGAGAAATAGACGCGGCTCTAATAACCGACACGGTGAAAATGCTCTGCATTGAAGCAAACTGTCAGCTGCCGAACGACATAAAGCGCAGCATACGCACAAGTCTTGAGACCGAAACCTGGAGTACCGCAAAAAGCATTCTCAGCGACCTCACAGCTAATTTCGAGCTTGCCGAAGCTGAAAATTTGCCGATTTGCCAGGATACGGGAATGGCATGTGTTTTTCTCGAAATCGGACAGGATGTACACATTTGCGGCAAGCTGCGCGATGCTGTCAATGCCGGAGTCAGACTCGGATATTCAGAGGGGTTTTTGCGCAAATCAGTGGTAGGAGATCCGCTTATCCGTGTCAACACAGGTGACAACACACCCGCAATGCTCTACACTGAGCTTGTTGACGGCGACAAAATAAAAATTACTGTTTCACCAAAAGGCTTCGGAAGCGAAAACATGAGCCAAATTAAAATGCTCAAGCCATCTGACGGAATTGACGGAGTCCGCGGCTTTGTACTGCAAGCAGTCGAGGATGCCGGCCCGAATCCCTGCCCTCCGATAGTGGTGGGCGTCGGTATAGGAGGAACCTTTGACAAGTGCGCCCTGCTTGCGAAGCAGGCTTTGCTCCGCCCTGTTGACAAGCCGAACAGCAATCCATACTACGCCGAGCTTGAATCGGAGCTTTTGGCGTTGATTAACCGAAAGGGCATTGGGCCTCAGGGCTTTGGCGGACGCACCACCGCACTCGGCGTGAACATCGAGGTTATGCCCACTCACATAGCGGGACTCCCCTGCGCAGTCAATATAAGCTGCCATGTCACGCGCCATAAAACTGCCGTCATTTAGCGAGGGTACCATGAAAATGATAAAAAAAATAACAGCTCCCCTGAATCATTCTGATTTGAACGAACTGTGTGCAGGCGATCTCGTACTGCTCAGCGGAACAATCTACACCGCACGCGACGCCGCACACAAGCGGCTTTGCGAGCTTGTAAAAAAAGGCGAGCCGCTGCCCTTTGACCTAAAGGACAGCGTGATATATTTTGTGGGACCCACTCCGGCTAAGCCGGGTCGGGTGATAGGCTCAGCCGGACCCACAACAAGCTACCGCATGGATTCGTATTCCCCTGTCCTGATACGGCTCGGATTAACCGGCATGATCGGCAAGGGCATGCGGGGCAGCGAGGTTGTGGATGCCATGAGGAAATACGGTGCCGTATATTTCGGCGCTACGGGCGGAGCGGGCGCGCTTTTGGCTAAATGCGTGAAAAAAAGCGAGCTTGTCGCATATGAAGATTTGGGTGCGGAGGCAATTCTCCGACTTGAGGTAGAGGATATGCCCTTGAGCGTTGTCATTGACAGTCGCGGCAAAAGCCTGTACGAGACGGGGCGCTCAAGCTATCTTCAGTCTTTGAGCTGAAGCGTTAAAAAATATCTGTTTTTTTCTTATAGCATCCTGCCACTCGGATGTTGACTCATAAAATGCTGATTTTTTTCGGCATTTATTTGCTCTGACAGACTTTCAAAATAATCGAGACCGTGGACAATCACTTTGATTGTTTTATTTTTTCCTCTCATGAAAGGCAGCCCCATGAAATATCTATATCAATTTTCAATCATTATCTCTGTTACCGCCGCAGGTGAGCTTTTGCACTATTTTGTACCGCTGCCAATCCCCGCAAGTATTTACGGATTGGCAATAATGTTTTTCCTTCTCTGCACCGGACTGTTAAAGCTGGAGAGCATAAAGGACGCATCTGCTCTTTTGATCGAATGGATGCCTGTGATGTTTGTTCCTCCCGCCGTTGCTCTGCTCGGTGTCTGGGATCTGCTCCGTCCGATTCTGATTCCGATAGTAGTCATATCCTCCCTCACAACCGTGCTCACAATGGTGAGCGCCGGCAGGGTTTCACAGGCCATCATACGCTTTGGAAGCAGGTGCCGCAAATGAGTGAATATTTTTCATCATCATTGTATTTCGGGCTGCTGCTGTCATTGCTGGCATACCATCTTGCAGCCCGTCTTAAGCAAAGGTTTAAGCTTGCCATCTTTAACCCCGTGATGGTATCCATAATTCTTGTCATGGCTTTTTTGCTGATTTTCAACATTGATTTCGAGCACTATAATTCAAGCGCACAATATCTTTCCTATCTGCTTACCCCCACAACCGTATGCCTTGCGGTCCCGCTTTATCAACAGATGGAAAAGCTGAAAAAATACTCCTATGCAATTCTGGGCGGAATTCTTGCCGGAGTTGTGACAAATTTATGTCTGATTTTAGCCCTTTCGACCCTGTTTCACCTCTCACACGAAACCTATGTCACACTGCTTCCCAAATCAATCACCAGTGCCATCGCCATTCCCCTCTGTGAGGAATACGGTGGAATTGTCGCCATTATGCTTGCCGCCATTACGCTGACAGGGCTGCTCGGAAATGTAATTGCCGAATCGGTCTGTCGGTGGTTTAAAATCACAGAGCCTGTCGCAAAGGGCATTGCAATCGGGACCTCCTCGCACGGCACGGGAACCGCAAAGGCAATTGAGCTGGGCGAAGTCGAGGGCGCAATGAGCTCCCTTGCCATTGCCGTTGCCGGAATAATGACAGTAATCATCGCGCCTTTTTTCGTCGGGCTGTATTGATTTAATTATAAGATAAAGAAACAGAAAAGCTACTTCTTGTAATTTACAAATCCGCAGCTACCGACTTTTATCTCTCATTGCTCTTGTTCGATTATTTCACCTTAACGTATTATTGCAAAAGCCCTCCGCCACACTTTTTTGCGGCAGAAGGCTTTTTTCGGTTTCAGCATATCGAAGATTATCTTGAACCACTTAATGTTCACTGACCAAATGCAAAAAGCTTGATTGATATGATTTCACAACTTAATTTCTCTTGTCCGTGCACAGGCCTTTACAGTCTGAGACCTACGAGACCCATAAAAGCAAGACACAAAAGTGCCGCAGAAACAAACATAATCGGTGTTCCCGCAAAAGCCTTTGGCGTATCCGCAAACTCAATTCTCTCCCGCACGCCTGAAAATATGAGAGAGACCAATAAAAATCCAATCCCTGCGCCAAACCCGACTAACAGGCTCATCATAATACCGTATCCCGAGCCTGATGTTTTCAGCATAAGCGCAAGAACCGCACTGTTAGCGCCGGTTAGCGGAAGATAAATTCCGAGAGTTTTTGCTGTTTCGGGCATTTTGGCATATGCGAACCTGCATGCGGCCAAGCTCAGCACTGCTACGACTGCCACATACGCAATTGCCCTGAGTGACTCGAGACCAAGAGGCGCAAGCAGATATGAATTTATCAGATTCCCCGCAAAGCTCGCTGTCGTAGACACCGCGGTAAACAGCAGCCCGGTATGCAGTGCCGTTTTCATGGTTTTTGAATCCGCTGCAAACAAATCAAGCCCAAGTGCTCCGTTAAGCACAAGATTTTCCGCAAGCATCGCTCCGAGAATCAACATGACTATTTCATTGATGCCCATTTCCCGCCTCCTGAACATTCTTTTCGCGTCCGAGCCATTGCACGAGCGCAGCTGTAAGTCCGAGCACTATGAATCCGCCAAACGGCGTTGTCATAAGCGACATCGGTTTCAATCCGAGCGGGATACCGAACAGCGAGCCAAAGCCCAAAAGCTCACGGACTAAGCTCACCGAAATCAGCATAAGCATGTAGCCGAGCCCTGCGACAAAGCCTTTTGCCGCAGCCCGTCCTGCGGTTTCATCCGCACCGGACGGCGCTAACACAACAATCAATCCGCTGACTGCTATAAGCGGAATATACCAACCAAGTGCCATTGAAATATCATAGAAAAATGATTTCATGACAACATCAGCAAGCGATGCCAGACCGGCTCCGAGCATCAGCGATACAACCACCCGACCGAACTCCGAAATATTTTTTGCCACAAGAGACATGACAAGCATCTGTACAGTCAAGATAGCGGTAACCGTGATGCCCATTGCAAATCCGCCCCAGAACGTTGTCGTAACCCCAACAGCGGCGCAAAGCCCGAGTCTGCTTTTCACAACTGCATTTTCACGCAAAAAGTTCTTCATAAATTCAATCCTCCCACTCGGTCGCTGAGGAATCTATATCCGCTCCTGTGACAAATGCAACCGCTGAGTTCACACCGTTAGTGACGGCTTTAGAGGTTACCGTTGCACCCGAAAGAGCGTCGACCGTCTCACCGACTGCAACTGCCTCTTTTTTGCCGATAAACTGATTTAAGAACCATTCGGATGTTTTTGCCTGACCTCCGAGTCCCGGCGTCTCTCTCATGTCTGTCACAAGCACGCCGGTAACATGTCCGTCATTTTCGATTCCTGTCAATGCCGTGATGCCGCCCGCATATCCTGCGGTTGTCGTCTTTATCACATAGCCGGTATCCGACTTGAATACCGCATCTATGTTTTTGTCCTCACCAGTGTATTCTGTTGCAGAAAAGCTCTCGGACTTGGGCGAAACCCTTTGCATTTCGGCAAGTGACACTGCTGCTTCATTTGCAAGAATCCTGCTCTCGAGCCCGCTTTCCGCAAGCACTGCCAACAGCACGGCCACTGCAACGGCCGCGGTCGAAAACAATATTCCGCTTATCCTGTTATTTTTCATACACCTGCACCGTCCTTTGCCTTGCCAAATCTTTTCGGCGCGCAAAATCTATCAAACAAAATCGCACATGCATTCATAATAAGGATGGCGTAAGACACTCCCTCGGGATAAAGTCCGAAATATCTGATGAACACAGTGAGCGCTCCGCAGCCGATTCCGTAAACAATCTGTCCCCGCGGCGTAACCGGAGAAGTAGCATAATCCGTTGCCATGAAGAATGCGCCGAGCATAAGTCCGCCGCCCAAAACGCTGTACAGCATCCACTGAAATGAGTCTGCATCGCCACGTGAGAAAATCAGTGTGAGTGTGGCGACAGTTCCGACAAAAGATAGCGGAATGCGAACGCTTATGACCTTGCGCGCTATCAGATATGCGCCGCCAATAAGAATAGCGAGCGCGGATACCTCTCCGATTGACCCGCCGATATTTCCTATAAACATATCCAAAATACTGTTAGACGGAAGTGTCGGCATAACCATGTGGTGCAGCGGAGTTGCCGCGGACACAATATCGGCATTGCTTCCGAACAGAGAAAGCGGTGTGTGCGGACTGACGAATTTAACCATCTCAACAGGCCAGCAAAACAAAAAAGCGCGTCCCGCCAACGCGGGATTTAAAAAGTTTTTGCCGAGACCTCCGAATAATTGCTTTACAATAACAATTGCAAAAAACGCGCCGCATACAACCATCCAATACGGTATTGTCGCAGGCAGGCAGAATGCAAGAAGAATGCCTGTCACTACTGCCGACATATCCCCTACAGTGCAGTGCTTATGGAGCAGCCTGCGATATCCCCACTCGAACGCAACGCATGAGACCGCTGATATAAGCGTGACCAACAGAGCACGGAGTCCGAAAACAAGCACCGCCGCGATAAGCGCAGGCACAAGGGCAACTGCAACATCTATCATAATTCTCTGCGTTGTCTCCCCGCTTCTGATATGCGGGGATGAGGAGCTTGCGAGATTGATATTCTGATTCATTATTTAGCTGCCTGCCTTTCTCTCAACTCTTTTTTGCCCTGTCGAAACTGCTCGACCAGCGGCAGCTTTGCAGGACAGGCATATGAGCAGCATCCGCACTCAATGCAATCGGTCAAATTCAACTCCGCAAGTCTGTCAAGCTTGCCGAGCTGTGCATTATGATAGAGATAGAGGGGCTGCAAACGCATAGGACAGACCTCAAGACATTTTCCGCATCGAATGCAGGTTGGATTTTCTACCGAAATTTCTTTGTGTGTGAGACAGAGAACTGAGTTTGTGCCTTTTATGACCGCGCCCTCAAGATTCTTTTGGCTGACGCCCATCATCGGCCCGCCTGAAATAACTTTTTCGGCATTTTCCGTCAACCCGCCGGCACATTTTATTACATGGCTGAGCTTAGTTCCGATTGGAACGATAAAATTTTGCGGCTGTACAACTGCATCTCCCGAAACGGTGACTATACGCTCTACAAGCGGCATTCCGTTGTATATTGCGTCGTAAACCGCATTTAGGGTTGCGGCGTTAAACACGGCACATCCGACATCCGCGGGAAGTTTTCCGGCGGGCACCTCACGTCCGGTGACAGTTTGGATAAGTTGTTTTTCCGCGCCCTGAGGATATCGCGTCTTTAATATTTTGAGATCTATATTATGCTCGCCGGCAATTGTTTTTTTGAGAATTTCAATCGCCCTCAGCTTGTTGTCTTCAATGGCAAAAATAAGCGTTTTGGGCTTGAGAATTTTTGCCGTCACCATAAGACCCGACAATATATTCTCGGCGCTGCTTCTGATAAGCATGTCATCGGCAGTGATGTACGGCTCGCATTCACATGCGTTTACGATAATTGTGTCAACCTTTCCGAGTCCCGATTTGATTTTGACATCAGTGGGGAAGGTCGCACCGCCCATTCCGACAATGCCCGCCTCGCGGATTGCGGCAATGAGCTGTTCGTCTGTGGATTTTTCAGGATCAAGCACCTTTACTGCGCTGTTGATATGCGTGCCTTTTTTGTCATTTTCTATTACAACAGATAAAACCTCGGTTCCGTTTGTATGCGGGCGCGGTTCAACTGCAATCACTCTGCCCGAAACCGATGCATGCACCGGAACGCAAAGCCCCTCTCCGTCGCCGACCTTATCACCGATTTTAACCGTGTCCCCTACCTTGACTATCGGAGTGCAGAGCGCACCGATATGCTGAGCCATCGGTATAACCGCAATGTCGGGCGGTTCTATCGCCTTGGGAACACTGTTTTCGGACAGCTGTTTGTATCCCTTGGGATGAATGCCGCCACAAAATCCATTTTTCATCTGCGATTTCCTCTTTTCGCCGTTGATTTTTCCGATCATGTTCTTATATAACTCTCAAAGCCGCTGCTGTAAATTTCAGTGCCCCCATCGACAATCCACACTGCTTCCGCATTGTCGATTGATTCAATAAGCGCCCTTCCGTCTTCAAGCGACATGACATACAGCGCCGTCGATAATGCATCTGCCAATCCGGAATCCCCGCATATAATTGTCACAGCATCAAAGTTATTCGCAGGCATAAGCGTCACAGGATCGATTATATGGTGATACTTCACTCCGTCAACCGTATAGAAGCGCTGATAGTTTCCGCTTGTCACAACACTTTTTGCGTCGTTGATGAATACGGTATGCTGATACTCCTCCGCATCATACGGACTTTGAATGCCCACAACCCACGGGTCTCCCTCAACTGATTTTGCCCCTATTGAGCTGACATTTCCTCCGACACTTATCAGGAATCGGTCAATTCCCCTGTCCTTTGCAGCCTCGCAGACACGCTGAACCGCATATCCCTTTGCAATTGCTCCGACATCAAGGCTCATGCCTTTATCCTCAAGAAACACGGTTGAGTTTTCCCCGTCAATTATGACCTTGTTGATATCAGTCAGCTTTGCGGCAGCCTCAAGCTCCTGTACAGGCGGGATTTTTGCAGTTTGCGGATTGTCGATTCCCTCTGTGCGATAATTGTGCCAAATCGAAAGAACGCTGCCCATCGCAACGTTGACTTTACCATTTGTAAATACGTAAACCTCTTTTGCAAAGCTGAGCAAATCAATAATACGCTTATCCACTTTAACGGGTTTTATGCCTGCATTGTCATTGATTGACTTTATATTATTCACTCCGTCATATTCATTGTAGATGTCAAAGAGTTGATGGTAGCTTTGCAAATCATCATGCAGACTCTGAACAATTTGTTTAAAACTCTCATCACTTTCGGCATAACCCACAACGGTGGTGACCGTATCAAACAGCGTCAAAAAGCTCGCCTCCCGCTTTTTGACCTCTGTATTTTGAGGCGAGCATGCGGTCAGTCCGAGCAGCAGTGTCAATACAGTGACTGCGGCCAGCAATTTCTTTTTCAATATTCCACCTCTGAATCGCAAAAGCAGGGAGGGAGGGCTTTTATAATACACGCCGCAACCTTCCCTGCTTTTATGTCAACTCAATATAACTGAGTTGTTTTACTTATTTTGCAGCCTTCTCGACCAGCTGCACGAATCCGCCGATTGACACCGTAACTGATGCTAAAAGATCCGCATCCTTCGCCTTTGCGCTGTCATCCATCGCGATTCCTTTTACTTCCTCAGCTGTTTTGCCTGTGACATACTCCGCAAATGCAGCGGCCTGCTCATTCCATTCTTTTCCAATGGAGGACGCCTTTGCCAGCCCGTATTCTTTGCCGAGCTCATTCTTTGTCTTGGGGGCAGCCTTAAGGTCGGATGTGATTTTTCCGGTTGCATCAAAATTGACATTTGCCTGCAAACCGTCAATGATACAGCTTGTTATTTTGCCGTCCGAACCCGTTGTCACAGCGGTAAAGGTGCTGTATGCCTGCGCTACACCCGGCTCGTCAGCAGAAGCATCTTTCGATTTTTCTATATTTCCGCTAATTGCAAGTCCGAGCTTATCGCCCTTCATTGCGCCCATATCCTTTGCGTTTTTAACCGCGCCCTCAATTGCGTAGGTGAAATAATTAACCGTCAGCGTAACCGATGATGCGAGGTCTGCGTCAGACGGCTTTCCCGATTCGTCATATGCTATTCCCTTTATCTCGTCAAGAGTCTTGCCCTTGCAATATGCCGAAAATGCAGCAATCTGCTCGTTCCACTCTTTTCCTATAGAAGAAGCCTTTTTCATTCCGTAATCGGCACCGCGGTCATTTTTGCTTACAAGCTCGGTTGCCATGTCGGTTGTAATTTTGCCCTTGGCATCAAACTTAATCTCCGACTGAAGCTGGTCGATTGCAATATTGTCGATTTTTCCCTCGCTGTCAACCGTAACCGCGACAATTGTCGATGCGGTTTTCGCAATGCCGTCCTCTGCGCCCGCATCCGCGGAGCCGTCGAAGTTGGTCATTGCATAGAGACCGGTCTTTACATTGTCCGAGGCGGGAGCCGGCGCGACCGGTTTAGTGTCTGGATCAGGAGTTTCCGCCGGTTTCGTTCCGCAGGCTGCAAGCATTACTGTCACAAGAACAAGAGCCGTGAGCAATGAAATTAATTTTTTCATGATTTTCCTCCATGTTTTTTAAATGCGATTCATATTTCAATGAATCATATATTTTCCGCTCTCTGCACAAAGAGCATTTCAGTTATTACTGCTTTTCATTTCCACATGAATCAGGGCGGAAAGAAGTGCGCGCAACACAATAATCGCACCCAGCACGACAAGCTCGTCAATAGTTCTGACCAGAACCGTTTTGAGTATCTCTGCCGCCATTTTAAATTCAAGTGCCGTTGCAAGTCCGTTTGCAAGCTCGAATTTTACATTGTTTTTAACGGATGGTTTTAAAAGGCCTCTGATATACTTGTAAAATGCCTTGCACGCCGTTATCGCAACCACAGTAATTCCCATGAGCTCACATGCCGATACTACAATCGGGAGTATGACTTCAATGATTTTTTCCAACATTTTTTTCTGCTTCTCCGTGAGCTTTTGCAAATTCGGGTATTTGACCCGAAGCTATCAGCGCCTTAAATGTCGATGACGATATTGCACCGGTCACAAACCCGGTCACTACCGAGGTGCATAACAGCAACGGAAGATACCCAATTACCGCAAAGCTCCGCATGATGAACATCGCCGCGACAATCTGTCCCGTCACATGCGCTGCCGCCCCGCAGACGCTCACTCCGTACACCGATATACGGCTCATGTTCTTCACAAGAGCCATAACTGTCATTGCGAGCAGCCCGCCCGTAAGCGAAAACATCAACCCTGCAATTCCGCCTCCAAATATTGAGCTCATGACGCAGCGAACAATCAAAATGATGAACGCGGCGCCTGTTCCGAGAAAATACAGAGCAAGCATTGTGACGATATTCGCCAGCCCGAGCTTAACTCCGGGAATGGGAATCAGAAGCTGCAAAGGAATGAATCTCTCGAAATATGACAGCCCTAATGCCATTGCGACCAGCACCGCACAAAGTGTGAGCTTTTTTGTTGAAAACCGTTTCATTTTTTACTCCGCTCACCTAACGACAGCGTCTATTTCACTGTCCGTGCCCGTAATTTTTATCTCTACCCTGTTTGGCAGACAAACAATCGTCTTACCCGAGTCGGATATCCAGCCGCTGTGCACACAGCTCTCACCCGGACAGTCGGACGACTCCATTCTAATCCTGCCTTTTTCGGCAACGATTACGTTGTGGTAATCTCCATTGATTTCAATTGTCACAGGCTCGGCGAGCGCGTCGAGGTTGATTGTATCGACAACCGCGCCGTTTTGAGTTATTACAGCAGTCCCGCTTCCCTGTTTTGAGAGTATAAAGCCGATGCTTAACCCAAGTACAATCGCAATAACGAGTACGAGTCCCGAAACAACGAAGTCACCCCTCTTGACAGAAAGGCGGTATTCCACTTTTTTCGGTTCCTGTTTCACCCGTTTTGCGCCCCCCAGTCAAGCTGCGTCAATGAACATCCGATTGTTTATCACGATTATTATACACGATTATGCATCCATAAAAAGTGACGGACTCACATAAGTGATTTTCGGCAAAACAAAGTGCCAAACGTTTTTTCTAAATTAGCATTCCCGTTTTTACTCTGAAAAATTCCCGATACAGCCTATTCATTACAGCTGTTGTGCCGCTTATTAAAATTCATAAACTATTCATGTTCTGTTCAGGTCAAATTAAGAATAAAGCTGTATGATATAGAAGTCATAAGAAAACAAGAAACGTATTCTGTGCACTATATGTATGTTTACTGCTCTGATTTGCACAGACGGCACATGAACCGGGTAAACTATTCAGAGCAGACAAAAAGCAACTGCCACGGCAGATTATATATACAGGCTTTGCTCTATTACAAAAGCCTATTCCTTATGTCACATTAAGCCCCGCCGATTAATTTTGGCGGGGCTTAATGCGCTTATTTATACGTTTTCTTGAGAATAGCTGCGTTTGTGCAGTTGCGGAAATGCGGTGAGCTCCGCCATGCTGTCGGCGAAGCTCACTAATCCGAATTCATTCTTTTCTAATGTCACTGCGCTTTGGTCGCGGCCTCTACCGCCGCCGTAAGCGGACTGCGGCCGACCGAATCGCTGACTGTGCAAATTGCAGCTATTTTATAATAATAAGTCGTGCCGGGCTCACAGCCCGTATTTGTTGTGGAGTTATTCGGAGTGACATACAGTGTGACAAAAGGACCGTCAGGACTCGTGCTGCGCATGACCTCATAGCCTGTTGCCTTCGAAACCGAGCTCCAGGATAAAGACACATAGGTAGCCGCACTTGACCCCGCCTTAAACTTTTCGGGGGTTTCCGGAACGGTGAACAGTGTGGTTGCCTTTGTGCTATCGGTCATCGGTGAGTATTGCGTCACTTTTCCCGTAAGCTGATAAGCGCGGACTGTGTAATAGTAAAACTTCCCCTCCACACATCCTGTATCGGTATAGCTTGTGCTCGATGACCCATCAACAACAGCAAGCTTTTTGCCCTCTTCTCCGATATTTTCGGCGCGATAAATCTCATATCCGGTCGCAAGCGGAGTCTCGCTCCACGCAAGCTTTATCTCGTGGTTGTTCTCGCTTGTGATTTTCAAATCATTTAGCCGACCTGTGAACAGCGGCACCCATGTCGCAAAAAGCGTGTGATCCTCTGCCATAGCCACTGCACTCGCTCCGTCAACTATGTTGTTGCCCTCTTTGTCTGTAGACCATCCGGTAAAAAGATATCCCGGATTAACCGGTGTCGGCAGCTCACCGTATGGCAGACCGAAAAGCACATCCCTGTCGTCGGCTTTCAGCACACCGGAGGTCGGGTCAAATTCAATTGTGTATTTGTTCGGAACCCACTGAGCAAAAAGCGTGTGGTCGGAGAATGTCGAAACCGCCGTGTTTGCTGAAACTGTATCCTTGTCGGCAGCCTTGGTCGACCAGCCGGCAAACTTGTATCCCTCGCGCTCAGCGTCCGGCAACGAGCCGTATTTGCCGCCGAAGGTCACTGATTTTGATGCTTTTTCCGAGCTTCCGCCTGCCGCGTCAAACGTGACGTTGTACGACTCGG
The DNA here is from genome assembly GCA_036644375.1 of Oscillospiraceae bacterium. Lineage (GTDB taxonomy): Bacteria > Bacillota > Clostridia > Oscillospirales > Ruminococcaceae > CALWZE01. The sequence continues at coordinate 119,359 of JAVXQD010000001.1, read as the reverse complement.
GGCTCCAGTGTGCATATAGATTCAATGTGGATTCGGTAGGCACCATGTCCTCTGAGAACTTGCTGCCGCCGATTTCACTTGTGTACCACCCGTCAAAGGTATATCCCGGACGGGTTGCAACCGACATCGGACCCGCCTTGGCTCCCCCGTCGACAAATTTGCTGACATAGGTCGCACTTCCGCCCTCTGCATTAAAGTAAATCGAAGTTCCGCTGTCGATTAAATAGTAGTTCTTAGACCTAAAGACCGACATGGCATGATCATAGGTTTTAACAAGCTCTTCGACCGTGAAGGTAGTAACCGTAACTGCGCTGTTCCAGTTGCCATGGTAGACTGTCAGGCTTATCGGGACTTCATTCTCGAAGTTGACACTTTGTATAATCATTGTATGAACGCCGTCACCGCGATGCCCCTGAAAAATATCTCCAACCATCGCACGGCTGAGAAGAGTTCGGGTATTCTCAATATTCACCTTGCCTATAGTGAGGGCTTTGGCCTCCTCACTTACGGGATCTGTGCCTCGGCAGGACATCACGCTGCACGACATTGACGTATATTCTCTGCCAATGAGCATTGTGTTGTGGTTGTTTGAATCATAATCGCCGTGATAGTTAATATTTGGACTGGAATCATATTCAAAAAGCTGTGTGAAAACACGACCGGCGAACAGGTAACAGTTGTATTCCGGAGTTCCGATTCGATATCCGGACAGGGTTTTAACATTATCAAGACGCGCCGCAACTCCTCCGCCTGCAGCAAAGGCAAGGGGCGCAACAGAAATTATTAATATAGCTGTAATAAGGACTGAAATCAGTTTCTTACTCATGGATATTCTCTCTTTCCGTTGGGTTCTGCATGTATTACAGAAAATAAGCCATTTAAAAAGGTGATATCTATCATACCCGATTTCGCTTTCATTTGCAAGCGGGATTAGCTGTGCGGCTCCGATTGGTGTGTATGCTTGGCGCATTCCGCGCAAAATTGCAAGCACATTTCACATGAGCTTGCAGGCTGTCACACCATCAAATAATTCATGGACAAACGCCGTTTAACACCCGATTGCCGATTTTTACCGAACCGTGCGCCCGATAAACATCATCGAAGTTTCAATGCCGAAGCTCTGTTGCTGCGTTCTCTCAAAAGCACTCGCTTATAGAAATCAGTTGTAATAATAAGCCTTTGAATATGAAAATTCGGACGAACACAAGTGGCGAAACAGGTAACCGTACACCGAAATACGGCAGCGCACAGGATATTTTGTCAAAGCTTATCCGCTTTCAGGCTGCGCGCGTTCAACCTTTTGTACACTACCTCCCTCAGAAGAGTGTATAAAACCGAGCAAATCGGAATCATGACAATCATGCCCTGAAGCCCAAATGCCGACCCGCCGATGGTGCATGCAACGAGCACCCAGAGCGAGGGCAGCCCAACTGATTTCCCGACAACCTTGGGATATATGAGGTTGCCCTCAAGCTGCTGAATAATAAGGAACATGACAAGAAACCAAAAAGCTCTCATCGGATTTTGCACAAAAATCAAAAGCACTCCGACAAAACAGCCTATGAATGCGCCGAATATCGGAATCAGCGCCGTGAATCCGATAAGGACACTGATAAGAATGGCATGCGGAAACCTGAATATCCACATTGCAATCGCAAACATTACACCGATAACGCAGGCTTCAAGGCACTGCCCTGTTATAAAACCCGCAAACGCCTTGCGGGACAGGCTCGCAATTTCAACGATTTTCGCCGCGCGTTCAGGCTTGCACCATGCATACAGCAGCATTTTCGTCTGGCGCATCAGCATGTCCTTCGAAAACAGAATGTATATGGCGAACACAATTCCGACAAACGCGTCGAAAAATCCGCTGAACAGGCTTGCCGCAAAATTAATTGTAGAGCCTACAACATCCTTTGCTCCGTTCTGAAGCCACAGCAAAGCTTTGTGGGCAAACCCGCCCCAATCGATTTTTATTGCATTGATTCGCTCGACAAGCTCGGGAGTTTCCTCAAATATTTTTTGACTCCACCCCGTGATTTTATCGGCTGCTCCGCTGACAAAGGCGGGCACACTTTCCGCGAGCATATAAACTGTCCTGACAAGCTCGGGTATGACCGCCAAAAACACAAACGCAAGCACTGCAATGCAAAAAAGCAGCGCAAGCAGAAACGCAATCGGTCTGCGAAGCTTTTCAAGCTTCTTGTTCTTCGTAAAAAGGTGCTTTTCGAATGCCGCCATCGGCACATTAATGATAAAAGCTATCGCACCGCCCAAGACAAACGGGTATATAATTGTATTGATTCTCTGTAATACACCTGCTGCCTGAGTCGGTAAAAAAAACGCCCAGACCAACAACACCGCAAAAGAAATTACAAAAATCATTCTCCGCAGTGTTTTATTGTTTATTTCCATTCCGCAAAACCTCTTTCTCTGTCACTCAAGCCCTTATAAACCGATTTTTTTACAGCTCCATGCGTTTGACCAGCTCGCCATTTCTAATTATTGCGGCCGGCTTAATTTCGCTGCGGTTAATCCTGTGAGCTTTCATCAAATCGCAGTTCAAAATTATCATGTCGGCAGGGCCCCCGCTCGCGAGCGACCTGTCGACATTGATGCTGTTAAGTGCGCAGACAGGCGAAATCTCAGCTTCGCATTCACAAAAAGGCTTTTCAAAAAAAGGAACAACGCTCATTCCGCAAAGATCCACCTTTTTTGCGAACGGACCGGCAAGGCGCAGCATGTCACAATAATATCCGATGCCGACAATGGTTTCGCCCTCGGTGACAATCGCCTCGCACACCCCGCTGTCTGACATAGTAAATGCATTGCCGTTATAAAATAATTTTCTTCTCATTATATACTTACCTTTTACTCCCTCTTCGCGCGATTCAAGGTCGGTGAATCAAAGCGAGTTTTGAAAATACATCTGCAATATAATAATTGCTATATTATTATGTTAGTAACTTTCGTTGAGCTTTGTCAATTGATATTGTGATAATTTACACATTGTTCAAATTTGTTCATGATATATTAACTATAATATTACCATATTATTGCCGTTTGATTTTTGCCTTTCTTGATATTCACTTCATTTAGTTCTGCTTTTCCAAATTAATTCTTGCCGAATTGTCAATAATAAATACACTTAATTAATTCGCGCTTGACTTTAGCTCGGCAATATGTTACATTATTTGCCAATACCTGAGGGAGTAGTTTGCACAGTATGTGCGCCAAATCAACATTCATGACTCGGATAACCCCGCGTCTGGTTTGGCTAAGAGGCTGTCCTTGAATTTCGGCCTTGATAATGAGACTCGTGTATGGCTTTTTTCGCCGTGCATGCGTCTTTTTTTGTTATGTGCGGCTACTACAAAATAAAGGAGACAGAGAAATGGATTATTATTTTAAATCCAAAGAAGATGTCCTCACCGAGCTGAGCTCAAGTCCTGACGGACTCACTGAGGAACAGGCCGCACAGGCAGGTGCAAAATACGGCAAGAACAAGCTTGTGGAAGCGAAAAAGATTTCAATCGTCAAGCGTTTCTTCCAGCAACTGGCAGACCCCATGATTATCATTCTGTTAGCGGCGGCAGCGGTTTCAACCGCAACCTCGCTGTATGCGGGTGAATCATTTACCGATGTATTTATTATTCTCTTTGTTGTTCTGCTCAACGCCGTTCTCGGTGTCTTGCAGGAGAGCAAGGCCGAAAAGGCAATCGAAGCTCTAAACGAAATGTCTGCGGCGACTTCGAAGGTTATGCGCGGCGGTATGCTGCGCCACATCAAGAGCGAGGACGTTACCGTCGGAGATGTTCTTGTCCTTGAAGCCGGCGATGCGATTCCCGCAGATGCGAGGCTTATTGAGACGGCGAGTCTCAAAGCCGAGGAATCCGCGCTGACCGGAGAATCGGTTCCTGTCAATAAGCAGACCGACGAGCTTGAGCCAAACGGCGGAAAACCCGTCCCGCTCGGAGACCGCTCAAACATGGTCTATATGGGCAGCTCTATCGCATACGGCCGCGCAAAGGCCGTTGTAGTGGCAACGGGTATGCAGACCGAGATGGGCAAGATAGCGGACGCAATCGCCCACGCTGAGGATGGCAAAACACCTCTGCAGCTGCAGCTTGCCAAGCTGAGCAAGACCCTTACAGCGATTGTTTTGGGAATATGCGCGTTTATTTTCGCAGTCGGAGTTATCCGAAACGGCAGCTTTACAGGCGCTGTTATTCTCGATTCATTTATGGTTGCCGTATCTCTCGCAGTTGCGGCAATTCCCGAGGGGCTCTCGGCAGTCGTCACAATTGTTCTCTCAATAGGCGTGACAAAAATGTCAAAGCGAAACGCGGTAATCCGCAAGCTTACCGCCGTTGAAACGCTCGGCTGCACTCAGATAATCTGTTCGGACAAAACCGGAACGCTGACCCAGAACAAGATGACTGTCGTTCAGCATGAGGGTGATGACGAAAAGCTCACCGCCCGCGCAATGGCACTATGCTCCGACGCAGAGCTTGACGAGACCGAAAACGCGGTCGGAGAACCCACCGAATGTGCACTTGTAAACTTTGCGCGCACGCTCTCCCTGCGCAAGCCCGAGCTCAAGCTTGAGTTTCCGCGCGTGGGCGAAGCTCCTTTTGACTCGATGCGCAAGCTTATGTCAACGGTTCATTCAACCTCAGACAACAAATACATTCAGTTCACGAAGGGTGCTCCCGATGAGCTTCTCAAGCGCTGCACCCATGTGCTTCGCAGCGGAAAGACCGTAAAGCTCAACGATGAAATCCGCGGCGAAATCCTGAAAAGCAATAAGGACATGGCCGATATGGCACTGCGCGTGCTTGCCGCAGCGACACGTGAATATGACAAAATTCCCGACTCGTTCGAGCCGGCTGCTCTTGAGAACAACCTTGTGTTTCTCGGTCTTGTCGGAATGATTGACCCGGTTCGCGATGAGGTGTTCGATGCAATTAAGGAATGCAAGGCCGCATCTATACGGCCGATTATGATAACGGGCGACCACCGCGACACCGCTGTTGCAATTGCGATGCAGCTCGGCATCATCACCGATCCGGCCGAAGCAATCACAGGAGCGGAGCTCGACGATATCTCCGATGAGGAATTCGAGACTAAGGTCGAACAATTTTCGGTGTATGCCCGTGTCCAGCCCGAACACAAGGTTCGCATTGTCAACGCGTGGCGCAAAAAGGGCTGTATCACAGCCATGACCGGAGACGGCGTAAACGATGCCCCATCAATTAAAAGCGCGGATATCGGAGTCGGAATGGGTATCACCGGCACCGACGTCACCAAAAATGTTGCCGACATGGTTCTTGCGGATGATAACTTCGCAACAATTGTCAGCGCCGTTGATGAGGGCAGGCGCATTTATGACAATATTCGCAAAGCAATTCAGTTCCTGCTTGCAAGTAATCTGAGTGAGGTTATTTCAATCTTCACAGCGACCGTGCTCGGCTTCACGATTCTCAATCCGGTCCATATTCTGTGGATTAACCTAATTACCGATACCTTCCCCGCGCTTGCTCTCGGTATGGAAAAAGGCGAACCCGATATCATGCAGCGCAAGCCGCGCAATGCAAGTGAAGGCGTTTTTGCAGGCGGGCTCGGAGCTGATGTCGCATATCAGGGTATACTTGTTTCAATTGTCACCCTCGCCGCTTATTTCCTCGGACATTTTATGGAGTCGGGCATGTGGGAAATTGCAAACAGCCCCGATGGAATGACTATGGCATTTCTGACAATGTCAATGGCTGAAATTTTCCACAGCTTCAACATGCGCTCACAGAAAAAGTCGGTATTCTCACTTCCAAGCCATAACTACTACCTTTACGGTGCGATGATTTTGTCTCTGATTCTCACAACAGCAGTCATCTATGTGCCGTTCCTCAGCGTGGCATTCGGGTTTGAGCATATTTCGCTTATCGAGTATGCAGTCGCCATGGGTCTTGCCTTCTCCGTGATACCCATCGTTGAAATAATCAAGCTTATAAAGCGCTCTTCGGCAAAAAATAAAGCATTGTGATTCCGCAAGCTTTAAAAAGCCATTGACTCGAAGCCTCGCAAAGTAACTTCAAACTAAACGGCAGCCGCAAAGATAACAATTTGCAGCTGCCGTTTTTTTCGCTATGGCTTCGACAAGTGTTTTTCTGTGAGATTTTTACCGCTCGGCGCTCGGCCTTTTTTACTGCCGCTTTACATATTCATTCAGATTAAATTTATCCGCTAAACAGCCATTATTTTTTTCATCATCTTGGTTTTAATACCGTTTGTAGTATTCTCTGCTTAAATTACACAGTTTGTTTAAAATAGAAACCCTAATTGTTCACAAATCGAGTCTCGCCGTCAAGTATAATAATGCTGGATGTAAATTGAATGTTACGGAGGTAATGTTTTGAATATAATATATTTAGTCACCGGCGGTGCGGGTCACCTTGGAAATACCATAGTGCGGCTTTTATGCGAACAAAAAAAACATGTTCGTGTGTTGGTATTGAAAAACGATGCCACCGCAGAAAACCTGACACCTGAGGTGGAGATATTTTACGGTGATGTGACAGATAAAGCATCTATGCGCGAATTTTTCACAATCCCTATCGGGTTTGAGGCTATCGTAATCCATTCGGCAGGAATAGTTACAATTGCGAGCAAATTCAACCGCAGGGTCTTTGACGTAAATGTGTCCGGGACAAAAAACATCGTCGACATGTGCGTCGAGAACAGAGTAAAGCGTTTGGTTCACGTAAGCTCGGTGCACGCGATACCCGAGCTTGAAAAGGGTGTGGCAATAAGCGAAATTTCCGCCTTCAATCCCGAAAATGTAATAGGACTGTATGCCAAAACGAAATCCGAGGCAACCGAATACGTTTTGCAGGCTGCTAAAAAAGGGCTTGACGCGTGCGTTGTTCATCCGTCCGGAATTTCAGGTCCGTATGATTACGGTCACGGGCATCTCACACAGCTTCTGATAGACTATTGCAACGGAACCCTGACCGCCGGGGTAAACGGCGGTTATGATTTTGTCGATGTGCGCGATGTGGCGCTCGGCATTATCGCGTGCTGTGAAAAAGGCCGCAGCGGTGAGTGTTACATTCTCTCAAACCGCTATTTTTCAATCCGCGAGCTCTTTGACATTTTTTACAAAGTTACGGGTAAACACAAAATCAAAACCATTCTCCCCATGTGGTTTGCAAAAGGAACGGCAGCGCTCTCCGAGCTTTATTACAAGCTCAGAAAGCAACCGCCGCTGTATACAGCTTATTCTCTTTATACTCTGTCAAGCAATGCGAATTTTTCCAATGAAAAGGCAAAAAGGGAACTCGGATTTACAAACCGTCCCTTTGAGGAGACGGTTGCAGACGCGGTCGACTGGCTTACCGAGCAGGGTCGAATAAAACCCGTGAAGCATACTCACCGCGATAAAACAAGCTCAAACAAATCATCGCAGGCCTGATACATTTTGTCGCTCTCGATTCCTGACAGACATGACAGGCTGTACTGTGTCTTCCCCAGCCTCCACGAGCCGACATATGCTCCGTTTTTTGTTCTTCTCACCGATATATCGACTTCCCCGTCATCCGATGTCTTCTTGATGATATGCGTATCCTCTTCAAACACCTCACAGATGCCCGATATGTCTTCGTCTGTCTTTGCGGCGCGAAATGTGTACTCGTCTCCGTCCAGCGCAAATGTTATCTGTGCAAGCTCGCCTGCGATTATGTAATACTTTACATCTGACGCCTCTTCGGGTGCCTCGAGCTTAATACCGGCAGCTTCAAAAGCATCGGAATTTTTTTCCTCAACCATCGGGTTGGGTATCTGCGTTTGCGGCTCGTCCTCTTTTGTTTTGCATGAGATTAATGCCGCCGAGATAAGCAGGACAACTGCAATTGCAGTCAATATTTTTTTCATTTTCATGCGCTCCTTTGCGAATAATTCAACATTATCATTATATCATCATTGCATGTACATTATAATTGTGTATTTTTAATATTCTGCCGATTAATATTTGGCAATTATGTCATTACTATTTAAGATTCACAGTTTATTCATAAAAAATTATAAATAACTGTTGATTTTGTCGTGACGATGATATATACTGATGCCAGAACGAAAGAAGAGGAGGGCACGCCGATGGGCCAGGTTAGCGAAAGCTCGGATGAATCGTCCGCAGTTATCACATCCGCAACCGCTTATAGTGAATTCAAAACGCATCAGTTTATGGCAGTCTCTCTGAAATCGGCAGATTTTCGCGCATAAGGCAGGCCTATTGTAACTGCACGTACTGACAGTGCGGCATTGGGTATATGTTGGCAAAACATCGACTATGTGAAAAGCTCCGATAGCAAAGAACAAAACAGATTTTCTTGCGTACAGTGTAAGCCGGTTGCGGTCAATAGAAGATTGTTAATTTCGAATTGAACGTGTAATGGGATATAAGAGTTATTTCACTCTTCACCTTCCGAGAACAAGGAACTCGGATTAATTCAGATTTAACTGATCGCTTTTAAATAACATTCATTCAGAGGAGGAAAAGCCGGTTGCTTTTCCTCCTCATTTCTGTGTATGTTGCCCGCAAATATCCGAAATGCATAACACGTGTTTTCATTGTTGTTATGGCTAAATCCCGCATGCAAAATTCGCTTATTTTAGATGTATTACCAAATTAATTTTTTTCGTTATATTTTTATCAATTTACGGTTGCATGCCTGTCAGATATATGTTAATGTATTAACAAGCACAGTATGTTAAAAGATTAACAAGTGCCGATCGATGATATTTTCCGCACAGCTATTTTTATAATTCATCAACTATTGACAGGAGAACATCACTATGAGCGAGAACACCACTTACATTGTTGACAGCATCGAAACTCTTGAAGCTGCTTTTTCACGAGTGAGGGAAGCCCAGCGAAAATTTTCTGCTTATACTCAAGAGCAGGTCGACGCAATATTTCTGGCGGCGGCTACCGCGGCGAACAAGGCTCGGATTCCCCTTGCTAAAATGGCAGTTGAGGAAACCGGAATGGGCGTTGTCGAGGACAAGGTTATAAAAAACCACTATGCGGCTGAATATATTTACAATGCCTACCGCCACACAAAAACCTGCGGGGTTTTAGAGGAGGATAAGGCTTTCGGAACCAAAAAAATCGCAGAGCCGATAGGGGTTATAGCTGCGGTAATTCCGACGACAAATCCCACCTCAACCGCAATATTCAAAACCCTTATTTCTCTTAAAACCCGCAACGGAATCATCATAAGCCCGCATCCGAGAGCGAAGAACTGCACAATCGCAGCCGCGAAAATCGTTCTGGATGCAGCTGTCGCAGCCGGTGCGCCCGAGGGAATCATAAGCTGGGTTGATGTTCCGAGCCTTGACCTTACAAATATGGTCATGAAAGAGGCGGATATCATTCTCGCAACGGGCGGACCCGGAATGGTAAAGGCGGCCTATTCCTCCGGAAAGCCGGCGCTCGGAGTCGGACCCGGCAATACGCCCGCGATAATTGACGACAGCGCCGATATGCTCTTGGCGGTAAACTCAATAATTCACTCGAAAACATTTGACAACGGAATGATTTGCGCCTCAGAGCAGTCGTGCATTGTGCTCGATTCGGTGTATGATGCCGCAAGAGCAGAATTTGCTTCACGCGGCTGCTATTTCCTCAAAGGCAAGGAGCTTGACAAGGTTCGCAAAACCATAATCATCAACGGCGCACTGAATGCAAAAATTGTCGGACAGAGCGCGCACACCATCGCAGCGCTAAGCGGAGTCGATGTGCCCGAAACCGCAAAAATTCTTATCGGTGAGGTTGACAGCGTTGATTTGAGTGAGGAGTTTGCACATGAAAAACTCTCACCTGTGCTTGCCATGTACCGCGCAAAGGATTTTTCGGATGCTCTCAATAAAGCGGAGCAGCTGATTGCCGACGGCGGCTACGGCCACACCTCCTCGATTTATATAGATGCTATCGGACAAAAAGAAAAGCTCGACATTTTTGCAGCTCGTATGAAAACCTGCCGCATTCTCGTCAACACCCCCTCATCACAGGGCGGAATCGGCGACCTGTACAACTTTAAGCTCACCCCGTCTCTGACACTCGGCTGCGGCTCATGGGGCGGCAACTCAATTTCCGAGAATGTCGGAGTAAAGCATCTGCTTAATATTAAAACCGTTGCCGAGAGGAGAGAGAATATGCTTTGGTTCAGAACACCGCAAAAAATTTATATGAAAAAAGGCTGCCTGCCTGTCGCTCTTGACGAATTGAAAAATGTAATCGGCAAGAAAAAAGTATTCATCGTAACCGACAGCTTTCTTTACAATAACGGCTACACCAAACCGATCACAGACAAGCTTGACGAGATGGGTATTTCGCACACCTCCTTTTGGGACGTTGCTCCCGACCCGACACTTGCTTGTGCCAAAGAGGGTGCGGCTGCCATGCGCTCGTTCCAACCGGATTGCATTCTCGCGCTGGGCGGCGGTTCGGCAATGGACGCGGGAAAAATCATGTGGGTGATGTACGAGCATCCCGAGGTTGATTTCATGGATATGGCCATGCGTTTTGTCGATATCCGCAAGCGCGTCTACACTTTCCCGAAAATGGGCGAAAAGGCTTATTTCATCGCGGTGCCTACCTCTGCGGGAACAGGCTCGGAGGTTACACCGTTTGCCGTAATCACCGATGAGACCTCAGGGGTTAAATATCCTCTTGCTGACTACGAGCTGATGCCGAACATGGCAATCATCGACGCCGACTTCATGATGAATATGCCGCGCGGTCTCACAAGCGCCTCGGGTATTGACGCCATGACACATGACCTGGAGGCATACGCCGCGATGCTCGCCACCCCTTATACCGACGGTATGGCGCTTGAATCAATCAAGCTCATATTTAAATATCTGCCGCGCGCGTATAACAACGGACCGAATGACCCCGAAGCCCGCGAAGCTATGGCCAACGCGTCCACGATGGCGGGAATGGCGTTTGCAAACGCATTTCTCGGTGTGTGCCATTCAATGGCGCACAAGCTCGGTTCATTTCATCATCTGCCTCACGGAATCGCAAATGCCCTGATGATAAATGAGGTCATTCGCTTCAACGCAAACGAAGTCCCCGCTAAAATGGGCACCTTCTCACAGTATGCTTATCCGCACACCCTTGAGCGATACGCTCAGGTTGCCGACTCGCTCGGAATTAATGGCAAGGACAACAGAGAAAAACTGGAAAACCTGATTAAAGCTATAGATGAGCTGAAGGCAAAGGTAGATATTAAAAAAACAATCAAGGACTACGGGGTCGATGAAAAGGATTTTCTCGACCGTCTGGACGCAATGGTCGAGCAGGCATTCGATGACCAATGCACCGGCGCAAACCCAAGATACCCGCTTATGAGCGAAATAAAGCAGATGTTCTTAAATGCATATTATGGTAAATAAGGGAGGCAGAAAGATGAGCACTGACAATTTGATTGCAAAGCGCGCAGACAAATCGGTTCACCGCGACGGGGACTCGGCAGTAAAGATCTTCGGTGAAAGCTACTCCAAATCGGACATTCTTAACGAGGCTCTGAATCAGGCGCGTGTCGAGGAGACGGGACTTCCTGTTCCCAAGATTAGGCAGTTTGGCAAAACCGACGGAAAATGGTCAATCTCCATGGATTTCATCGAGGGCAAAACTCTTGATGTGCTGATGCATGAAAATCCGTCTAAGCTTGATGAATATCTCGTATTGTTTGTTGATTTGCAACTGGAAATTCTCTCAAAGCAATCTCCTCTGCTCAATAACCTCACACAAAAAATGCACCGAAAAATCAACGAAACCACACTTGATGCAACCACCCGATATGAATTGAATTATCGTCTTGACAGCATGCCCAAGCACAACAAGGTGTGTCACGGTGACTTTAACCCCAGCAATGTCATAATAACGCCCGACAACAAGGCATATGTCATCGACTGGTCCCATGCAACGCAGGGCAACGCCTCTGCCGACGCAGCGCGCACCTATCTGCTGTTTATGCTTTCCGGCAACAAGGAGCTCGCGGATAAATATCTTCATCTGTTCTGCAAAAAAAGCGATACCGCCTTGCAATACGTTCAAAAATGGCTGCCGATTGTAGCGGCATCTCAGTCGGTTAAAGGCAAGCCGGAGGAGCGCGAGTTCCTTTTGGGATGGGTTGATATAGTGGATTACGAGTAATTTCAACTGCATACAGTCTTTTTTTCACCTTTCACCACTGCCCTCGAAGCCAAGCTTCGGGGGCTTTTAATTGTTGAATTTCTCCTGTACTTACTACTTTATTGTAAAATTCCACAATTTTTGTCAGTTATAATGTCACAATGTCACGAAATAGTGCAATTATATTGACAGAATGTGAACATAGTGTTATATTCTCATTATAAACACAATAAAAAATCAAATGGGTTGTTACTGGTAATGCAGGCAAAACCAAATTTTGATGGGTCGGTTTTTTCCGTTACCTGTTCAGAGTTTGGTTTTTTTATATTTAGCCGCTTTGTGCGACCGGTATACGTCGTGCAAGATGTCAAATCGACGGCTGTGTCAGGCAGGAGGCGTTTGCCCGCATGAAAGTTATTAAAGCAATTAACAACAATGTTGTAAGCGCGCTTGACGAGGGCGGCAATGAGGTCATCATCGTCGGCAAGGGTGTCGGATTCAAGGCAAAGGACACCGGAGAGGTGGACAGTTCATCCATTGAGAAAATCTTTCGCATGGACAACGCCACCGAGACACAAAAGCTCAAGGATTTATTTTCCGGTCTGTCGCTCGAGCTGTTGCGCGTCACAAACCGAATCATAGATTACGCGAAGCTTCATCTGAGCAAGCAGCTTAACCAGAGTGTTTATATTACACTTACCGATCATATCGCCTTTGCGGTAGACCGCTACAAAAAGGGAATGAAGTTTCGCAATGCACTGACCATGGAGGTTCGGCGTTTTTATAACGAGGAATATCAAATCGGTCTGTATGCCGTCGAAATAATAGATCAGGAATTCTCTATTCGATTCTCGGACGATGAGGCTGCTTCAATAGCTCTTCATATCGTCAATGCGGAATATGACGCATCGATAAGCGAAACAGTTAGAATGACCGAGTCGATTGACGGCATAATAAAGATAGTTGAAAACAGACTCCTGATGAAAATGCAGGAGGGTACACTTTTTTATGACCGCTTTGTCACACATCTCAAATTCCTGTTTCAGCGGATTTTGAAGCCGGATTTGAATATCACTGTTGACAATGATTTTGTGACAATGGTCAAAAACTCTTATCCCCATGAATATGCATGCAGCGAGGAAATAGGAGACTATATCAGCTCTCGCAGTGAGCACCAGATTACCGACGAGGATAAGGCTTACCTCACAATTCACATTCGCCGCATTATGCTTCCGCGGAATCAGGTACATCAAAATATGCCCACAGATAAAAAGGAATAGTATACATGTTTAGTAAATTAAAGGAATTGTTCAACGCCTCCAACCCCGCCTATATCAATGCCAAAAAGATTTTGTGCCCTGTTGAGGGTGAGGTTGTTTCGATTAAGGAAGTCAACGATCCGACTTTTTCAGAGGAAATTCTCGGAATCGGACTTGCCGTAAAGCCTTCTGTCGGACGTGTTGTATCTCCGGTCGACGGAACTGTTGCCTTGATGTTCGACACCGGTCATGCGGTCAGTATAGTCGCCGACAACGGTGCGGAGATTCTGATTCATGTGGGTCTCGACACGGTTGCTCTAAAGGGTTTGCATTACACAGTACACTGTGCCACCGACGATAAGGTCAAAGCAGGTCAGCTTCTCATTGAATTCGATATTGATGGAATCAAGGCAGACGGATATGACATAATAACACCCGTTGTTATCTGCAACAGCTCGGATTACAGTGACGTAAAGACAAAAACAAATTTTTATGCCAAAGAACTCGACGAAATTATCACACTAATTGACAAATGACCAATGGTACAATATAGCCACATAATAAAAAATGTTGACGGACTTCATGCCCGTCCCGCCTCAAAGCTCGCAATGCTCGCGCTGAAGCAGCCCTGCTCATGCTTTTTGCAGCTTGGCTCTCAGCGTGTTGACGCAACCCGCCTTATGGAAATCATGGGACTTCCGGCAAGACAGGGAGACACCCTTACGGTGACTTGTGACGGCGATAACGAGCAGAATGCTCTCGAACAGTTTATCGCAGTTTTGGACAGCCAGCTTTGAGCCTTTAACCGGTCGAATTTTCGCATTTGCGGAATCGAAAATATTTTAACCATGCGAATTGTGAATTCGCGAAAAATAAGAGGAGGTTACATATTCTATGAAGTATCTTCAAAAGCTCGGCAGATCTTTAATGCTCCCCGTAGCTTGTCTTCCTGTTGCCGGTCTGTTAATGGGCGTCGGCTATTGGATTGATCCGGTCGGCTGGGGCGGCGGAAACGCCATAGCCATGTTCCTGCTTGGCGCCGGCGGCGCCATCATCGACAACATGGCAATCCTGTTTGCTATCGGTATCGCGGTCGGTATGGCTGATGACCACGACGGCACAGCAGGTCTTGCAGGTCTTGTTTCATGGCTGATGGTTCAGAAAATGCTCGCTCCCGCAACCGTTGCTGTTTTCCAGGGAATTACAGTTGACGCTGTCAACCCCGCATTCGGCAAGGTCAACAACCAGTTCATCGGTATCCTTTGCGGACTTATCGGTGCAATTTGCTACAACAAGTTTAAAAACTGCAAGCTTCCCGATTTCCTTGCGTTCTTCTCGGGCAAACGCTCGGTTGCTATTGTTACGGCTCTCGTAACTCTGGTTGTAACGCTCGGACTGTTCTTCGTATGGCCGATCATCTATTCCGGACTTGTTGCATTCGGTACCTTTATTTCCGGTCTCGGCGCAATCGGTGCAGGTATTTACGGCTTCTTTAACCGTCTGCTCATTCCTGTCGGTTTGCACCATGCTCTCAACTCCGTTTTCTGGTTCGATGCAGTCGGAATCGCCGACCTGTGGAAATTCTGGGGACTTAACGGCGCAGTCGGCGTTATGGGTGAAACCGGAATGTACATGACAGGATTCTTCCCGATCATGATGTTCGGTCTTCCCGGCGCGGCACTCGCAATGTACACAACAGCAAAAGACAGCAAGAAAAAAGCAACAGGCGGTATACTTCTTGCCGCAGCTCTCTGCTCGTTCTTCACGGGCGTCACAGAGCCTCTTGAGTTCCTGTTTATGTTCCTTGCTCCGGGACTCTACCTCGTACATGCTATTTTGACAGGTATTTCTGTCGGACTCCTCGCGGCTCTTCCGATTCGCGCAGGCTTCACATTCAGCGCAGGCTTTGTCGATTGGTTCCTCAGCTTTAAGGTTCCGTTCGCACAGCAGCCATTGCTTCTTATTCCGATCGGTCTCGTATTCTTCGCACTCTATTTCATAATCTTCCGCGTCCTTATCAAGAAGTTCAACCTCAAGACCCCCGGACGTGAGGATGACGAAAATGAAGATGAGACAACTGTAGTTTTGAAAAACAACGACTTTACAGCCGTTGCAAAGACAATTCTCGAAGGTCTCGGCGGACCCGAAAACGTAACATCCGTTGACAACTGCATCACAAGACTTCGCCTCGAAGTTAAAGACTATCTTAAAGTCGATGAGAAGAAAATCAAATCAGCAGGCATCGCGGGCGTTATCCGTCCCAGCAAAACAAGCGTTCAGGTAATTGTCGGAACCCAGGTTCAGCATGTTGCCGACGAGTTCAAAAAACTCATGAAATAATCCTCGGGGACTATATAAAAATAACGGTTTTTGTTTCTATCTTTATTTTGCTTTAACAAAAATTATGTTATAATAGTCGAAGGAAACCTTGACAAGGCGAGCAGGCTTCTGCTCGCCTTGTCTGATATCAGAAAACATTTATTGGAGGACTATCATGAGAATCATTAAGGCAAAAGACTATGACGGGCTCAGCAGTCAGACTGCAAATATCATCTCTTCTCAAATCATTTTAAAACCCGAAAGTGTACTTGGGCTCGCAACGGGCTCGACTCCAATAGGAGCCTATAAAATTCTTGTCGAGCGCTTTAATCACGGCGATCTCGATTTTTCGGCCGTTAAATCGGTCAATCTTGACGAATACAAGGGCTTGCCCGCAGACAACGACCAAAGCTATAACTATTTTATGCACGATAATCTCTTTGATCATGTAAATATCAAAAAGGAAAATGTCAATCTTCCAAATGGTCTTGAGCCCGATTCAGATAAAGAATGCGCGCGTTATGACGCCGTTATCAAGAGCATGGGCGGGATTGATCTGCAGCTTCTGGGCATCGGTCACAACGGACATATCGGCTTTAATGAGCCGTCGGACATTTTTGACAAGGGCACCCACTGTGTTGATTTGCAGCAGAGTACAATCGACGCAAACAAGCGCTTTTTTTCAAGCATAGACGATGTTCCCCGTCAGGCATACACAATGGGCATCGGAACAATCATGAACGCTAAGTGCGTTCTAATCATCGCAAGCGGCAAGGACAAGGCCGAAATTGTCAAAAAAGCATTTTTCGGACCGATAACCCCGCAGGTTCCCGCTTCTGTTTTGCAGATGCACCCAAATGTTATCGTAATTGCGGACGAGGACGCGCTGTCATTGGTTTAAAAATTAAAACTGCTGTATTAATCATGCTTTATCTGTGATTGAACGTCCATTAAAATCAAAAGGAGCATAGTCATGATTATAAAAAACTCACTTGTTTTCAGAGAAAACTGCGAGTTTTCAAAAGGCGATTTATTTATAGAAAACGGTAAATTCAGTGATTCGGCATCCGGAGATATCATAGATGCCTCTGATTGCTATGCAATTCCCGGTCTTGTCGATATTCACTTTCACGGTTGTGTGGGGCATGACTTCTGCGACGCTTCTGCCGAGGGCTTTGAGGCAATGTCGGCTTACGAAGCGCAATGCGGAGTGACCGCCATATGCCCCGCCACCATGTCTCTGAGCGAGGAAATCCTGACGGCAGTATGTCTTAATGCCGCTGCCTCTAAGGGGCTTACAAGCGGTGCCGAGCTTGTCGGGATCAACATGGAGGGGCCTTTTATCTCTATGGAAAAGAAAGGCGCCCAAAACCCCGACTTTATCGTCAACCCCGATGCGGGGATGTTTGAACGTCTGCAAAATGTATCCGGAAACCTGATTAAGCTGTGCGATATTGCACCCGAAACCGAGGGGGCAATGGAGTTTATTGAAAAATTCAGTGACGGCGTTGTTATATCGCTGGCACACACAACCGCGGACTATGACACAGCGTCCGAGGCGATTCGCCGAGGTGCATCGCATATTACCCATCTCTACAACGCAATGCCGCCTTTTTCGCACCGTGACCCGGGTGTTGTCGGAGCGGCTCTTGACGGCGGTTGTGAGGTTGAGCTTATCGCCGACGGCGTTCACATTCACCCGAGTGTGGTTCGCGCCACGTTTAATATGTTTGGCAGCAAAGTAATTTTAATCAGCGACAGCATGATGGCAACCGGACTTGACGACGGAAACTATTCGCTTGGCGGACTTTCCGTTACGGTCAGGGGAAATCGTGCAACTCTGGAAGACGGAACAATTGCCGGCTCCGCCACAAACCTGATGGACTGTGTGCGCACCGCCGTCAATGTCATGGGAATTCCTCTTGAAATCGCAATTAATGCCGCGAGCGCAAATCCGGCAAAGTCAATCGGAATTTATGAAACGCGCGGGAGCATCAATGTCGGAAAGATCGCCGATTTGGTGCTGCTAAACAAGGATTTGACCATTAACAGGGTGATTTTGCGCGGTAATGTCTACTGCTGACAATTCTAAAAAGAGCCCGACTCGATATTTTCGAGTTGGGTTCTTTTACCTCCGCATATTTCGGCATCCGTAATCTTTTGCGCTGCGGCTTCTGTCTTTATTTCACAGTCCCGCGTCCGACATTTTTATTGTCCGCCGCTTTTAGGCAAGTCTGTCAAGCTTTGACTGCGCGTCATCCAAAATCTTTCGCGCTGCGGCTACTGTCTCAAAATCCGTGCGCCAAATTTCAAATTCATTTATTTCTCTCATCCCCATGCTCACAGCATCATTGCGAAACAGCATTTCGCTTTGCACGATGGTTTTTGCGGACATGTGAAAGCTTGTAATCGGAGTTTTTTCAATAAATTTGCCTATTACCTCCGGGTCGACTCCGCTTCCTGCCATGATATCAACTCCGCTTTGCTCCTTTGCAAGCTCGGACAGAAGCTCCATGCCATCATTGCAGCTGTTCTTTTGTCCGGACGTGAGAATCCTGTCAATGCCCAGCTCCTTTGCCTGCCACATTGTCAAAAACGGGTCTGAGCATACGTCAAACGCCCTGTGCAGCGTTTTTCTCATGTCTCCCGCACACTCAACAAGCCGCTTCATACGCTCAATATCAAGAGCCCCGTCCGGGCTCAGACACCCGATAACAACTGCGTCCGCTTTTTCCCTTTGGAACATACGCACCTCGTTTACCATTATGTTAAACTCGTGCTCAGTATATAAGAAATCCCCGAATCTCGGTCGAATGAGTACATTTACAGGAATATCCACCGAATTCCTTATCTCTTTAAAAAGCTCAATGCTCGGAGTAACCCCGCCTATAATCAGGTGTCCGCAAAGCTCTATTCTGTCAGCTCCTCCATTTTTTGCGATTATGGCAGACTCAACCGAATCAACACATATCTCAAGCTCATATTTCTTCATATTGCTGTCTCCTTATCAATTAATTGACCGCTTTTTACACTCTTTCTGTAAAAGAACTCAATGCGCCATTATCATACACAAAAGTCATTTTATTCTTTGGTACTATACATTATAATATAACATATTTGCAACAAGGAAAGGAACCCGAATCATGAAAAAGCGCTATCTTGATTTGACTTCATCCGAGCTGCTCAGCCTCTCTCGGGATGAGCTGTTGTATGCTATCGCCGCGAGTGAGGGTCGGGTACTTGCCTGCGAGACTATAGGCGCGACAATGCCGGTTCTCGGAGAAATCTCCAACGCCGAGCTCGCAGTGGCAATGGGTGCCGATTTTTTGATTTTAAATTTATTCGATGTGCAAAATCCAATCGTTAATGGAATACCGCACGTCGAAAAATTTGAGGTTGTGCGCGAGCTCAAACGGCTGACAGGCAGACCGATTGCAATCAACCTTGAGCCTGTTCCATTGGATTACACTCCCGAAAAAACGCCTTGGGCATTGACCGCGGGCAGACGCGCCACAATTCAAAATGCATTGCTCGCCCGCGATATGGGTGTGGACATGATTTTGCTGACAGGCAACCCGGGTGTGGGTGTCAGCAATGCGGATATCGCAAAGACCCTTGTGGAATTCAAGCGGGAAATAGGCGATGACGTTATTCTTGCCGCAGGAAAAATGCATGCGGCGGGCATTTTAAACGAAGGTGCAAAGGGTATTCTATCAACCGAGGATATAAAGCTGTTCTGCGAGTCCGGAGCGGATATAATTTTGCTGCCCGCTCCCGGTACCGTTCCCGCTATTACACTCGACTATGCCTCAAAGCTTGTTGAGTACGCCCACCGTCTGGGCGCTTTGACCATAACCGCCATCGGCACTTCTCAGGAGGGCGCGGACGCAGACACAATACGGCGTATTGCGCTCATGTGCAAAATGTGCGGAACCGATATCCACCATCTCGGAGACGCCGGCTATGTCGGCATGTCGGTGCCCGAGAATATTACCGCCTATTCGATAGCTATTCGCGGTGTGCGCCATACCTACCGCAGAATGGCGGCATCAATACAGAGATAGCTCGGCTGTCCGGTCGGATATATAACATATGTCGCGGCATACGCTCGGTTAATCGGAAAAAATCGGAGGTCGAATAACATGCTGTTTATAATCATACCGTTGGTTCTGCTTATCCTGCTGCTCTCTGTTGCGGATTACTTTTTTTATCTTGCCTGCTCACGAAGCTATCACAGCAGCAAAAGTCTATTGGATACAACGCCATTTTTAAAATATAAGGAATTTGTCAAAATCAGCTCCGACTGGGTTTTGGCCCAATCTCCGGAGGAGGTCTTTATAACAAGCCGCGACGGTTTAAAGCTCAGCGGATTATTTTTGAAAAACGGAGAAAGCAGCAAAACTGTTTTAATGATGCACGGATATCGCGCCCCGCACGGCGGCATGAGCGATTTTTGCGCAATATGTCCTTATTATTATAAGCTTGGCTATAATATTTTGATGATTGACCAGCGCGCGCATGGAAGAAGCGAGGGAAAGTATATCTGCTTCGGCATAAAGGAGCGATATGATTGTGCCGACTGGGCATTTTGGATTGAAAACAGAGTCGGAATCGGCACTCACATCATTTTGGACGGAATTTCGATGGGAGCCTCCACTGTGCTGATGGCGAGCACGCTTCCGCTTCCTCAGGGTGTCAATGCAATTGTCGCGGATTGCGGGTTTACCTCGGCTTTTGATGAGTGTATGTATGTTACAAAAACCGTCATGCACCTTCCCCCTCACCCGCTTTTGGATCTTGTCAATCTTTTCGCAATGCTTTTTGCAAAATTCAGTCTCAGGGAATGCAGCGCTGAATCCGAACTTTCCAAAAACAGCTCCATACCTGTTTTATTCATTCACGGCTCGGAAGACACCTTTGTTCCTCTGTTTATGGGGGAGCGCAATTATGCAGCCTGTAAGTCACTTAAAAAGCTTGTTGTTATTGAGGGCGCGTCCCACGCCATGAGCTATCTTATGCAGCCGGAAAAATACCAAGCGGCGCTGAGCGATTTTTTGTCCCATCTCGAATAGATCGCACCTTGTATTTGAAAGAAGCGCCGCTCGTTAAGTTGAACCTGCTGCTCACGGTATTCCCCGACACCGCTTTTTCCCTTCCCGCGTTATCTCGGATAATAGTCAGCCTTTTATGGTTTATGGGTTCCTTAAAACCCTAAATATATTATTCAAGGAGCCTTAAAATTGCCACGTCATAATATTCTATATAAAAACGTATACCATAATCTTTGCACAAGAATTTTCGCCAATGAGTTTGACTGCTGCTCTCATCTGCCCTCTATGACCGAGCTGGCTGAGGAGTATCATGTTTCCCTGCTCACCATTCACTCAACCTTCAAGCTTTTGCAGGACGTTGGTTTAATTCATGTAACACGCGGAACCGAAGCCGAGGTTCTTTACCGAAAATCAAATCCTATTTCAATCCAAAAGCTGCATCAGTGGCTTGCCGATCGCCTGTATACCATGTCAGCGGTTTATCATATGGCGGTTCGCCTGACGGCACACTCCGTTGAATACGGGGCGAGGCTGTGTGACGACGACGAGCTGCAAAGACTTGTCGACATCGCCGACAAGGCATGCTGCCCCGACTGTCCTATTAATCGCGTTGCTTTTTATCTGATTGAGCTATATACCGCACTTATAAGTTGCACAAAAAACGACCTTCTGTTGGAGCTGCTGCGCGCAGGAGACGAGTACATGTCTATTTCAATGCTGCTGGTGGTACAGGACCAAGCTCTGTGTGAAAAGTACAATGAAAGAGCGAGAAGCTTTATTAAATCCATAATCTCAAAAATCGAATCAAAGGATTTTGATTCAATTGCCTGTCTTGTAAACAATTTTTCACTCGGTTCACTCAAGCTGTTTGAGGATTACATTAAAGTTACCACATCTGAATTCTGTCCGAAACAGGAATTGCTTTTTAAATGGACCGTGTTCGGAAATGAAAATCTTTATTCTGAGATAGCCAATGATTTGATTATGCGCATAAGTATGGGCGAATTTTTCGATGGAGAACGCCTGCCCTGCGAGCAAAAGCTTCAGCTTCAATACGGCGTCTCAGCAAAAACAATTCGCATAGCCCTCGCCGCCCTCAATGAATGCGGTATCATCAAAACCGTCAATGGACTCGGATCTGTTTTGACCTATCTCAGTTCACCGCCTCCCGCCGAGAGATATCTTCCCGACGCCGCAGACGGGTTTAACTTTTTCAATTCTTTGCAGCTCATCATGTTAAATGTTCCGACCATGCTGCGCGAGTCCTTTTTGTTTTTGACCGATGAGGAAATAAGCACCACCGAAAATTGCGTCAACCGTCTGCTTGGATCTAAGGACAAAGCCTATTACGTCTATGGGATAATATTGCTTGACCTGACACTCCGGAACGGCACCGAGGTTTTGACGAATCAAGTCTTTCGACAGCTTTTCACTCGCATATTTCTGTTTCGGCACAAGAGCAAAGGCTACAGGGATATCTTTGACAGGCATTTTGATGCCTGTCTGCCCTACATCACCGACGCACTCGTCCAGCTAAAAGCGCGCAATGTCGAAAATTACATCTGTGATATAAAGCAGATTCTCAGCCTCATCGCAACAAGCACACGGCAGATGTGTGCGGTCTCCGCTTTGCACTATGACATACCGATTCCATATTAAAAAAGGGACTGAGACACAATAGCCCTGTAAAAAATACTGCACAAAAAAGCACTTGATTTCGGACTGTCAAAGTCTGATTTCAAGTGCTTTTTGTAATTTGAGAGCCGTTTCTTTATGTGTTTTGCTATCGAAAACGCATTGTGTCACAGCCCCTTTATTTTGCTTTACCCGCTTTGACCTTATCCTCTGCGCTGCTTTGAACGCGCGGCATAATCCACAAAGCTCAGATTCAAATCGACATTTTCGTCACAGCCCTTGACCGTTCCGCCGCTTGTGTATTGCAGCATCTGAAAATTATAGTAAAATGTGGGCGCACCGTCATATTCCGCAAGCCAGAAGTCATACTTGCCGATCTTCGCAAGGTCATATCTGCGGTAGCCCATGTCGAGATTAAAGTAAATCATCGGCATGTAGCCCGCTTTTTCTATTGTTTCACAAAATGCCAGCGCACATTCGTTAAGTGTTTCATTACTTAATGTTCCGGTCCGTGCATCAGCGGAAACGTATTCCCAATCGAATACTACGGGATACGTTATTTTATATTCCTTGATCCAGTCAATTACGGATTCAGCCTCTTCAACTGCCTCTTCCTTGGAGATTGCCTGCGAATAGAAGTACACTCCGACCTCAAGCCCTGCCTCTGACGCGCCCTTCATGTTAGTGTGAAAATACTCGTCAAGATTGACCTTTCCCTCGGTGTTTCCGCGCCAGCCGACCCGTATCATCGCGAAATCGACTCCGTCGGATTTCACCGCTTCCCAGTCTATTTCATCGCGGTGAGCCGATACATCTATTCCTGTCCATGTTTTCACCGTCCGAGAGTCGTATATCATCCGTCCGTTTTCAAGCTGCTTAAATAGGTTTATATCATAGCTGCTTTTATCGACGTCTCCGACTACGGGCAGCATTTCGTTTCCGAACTTAACTTCCTCTCCTCCCGACAGACCCTCATCTTCGGTCTGTATCGGTTTTGTCTCCTTGTCGGGGCGTGATATCAGCCTTGCACCCGCAATTATGCTAAAAGTCAGCGCCAAAGAAAAGACAACAATAACCGCCATTGTCTTTATATTTCTATTCGTCCAAAATGGGCGTTTTCTCTTCATAGAATAATGATACCTTTCTTTTCTGTGTGCGCACCGATTTTAAGCCCGCACTGCGGATCAGGTAACATTATAGCAAATACAGCTGCAAAATTCAAAAACACAGTGTAAATATTTTTTCTTACACTTGTTTTTCATAAACAATCGGGTCTGTTCCCCGAAAAGTCACCGCCCCATAAATGCGCATAAGCTCAGACAACGCTCTCAAAATAGCTGTTGGATTTCACCCACAGCTTTTCCGTTTCATATTGCAAAAACTTATACAGCGGATTCAACTCCTCCATCTCCGCAAAGCGCTCGATGCAGTCCTCGTAAATATCCTTGTCGAAGCTATATACAATAATCGGCGGATGGCTGCGCGTCATAAGATAATAATTTTGAATCACTCGCGCGACACGGCCGCTGTAATTTCCAAACGGAGCCAGATACATCGTCGCGGCGTGTAAATATGTGCCCGCCTTAAGCACTCGTGTGCCCTCATAGGCGCACACCTCATCTATTACATCCTTCAATCTTTCCTTGTCGTCCGGCAGCGGCTGTTCAAGCGAGACATCATCAAGTCCCTGCGCCAGTGTCTCAAAAAAATCTATTGTCAAATCAACCGAGAGCGCCCTGCCCTCGCATAGCCTCATGCGTATCAAATCACAGCATTTTTTATAATTCCATATCTCACGGAGTGTACTCACAAATCCGGTATAGTCACTTACCGTACCCTGCTCAAATATTTCGCGCGTGTCACTGAAGGTCACGGAATTATTGTCAAGTTTGCCCGAATGATATGCAAAAAGGGTCTCAAAGTCACTGAGTGCCGATTTATAATCCGACTCGGTTACAAGCTTTTGTCCCTGCCATTTTGTAATTGCTTCCTCATATTTGTCCACGTGTATCACACTCCTTTCTGAAAATTGTATCATATTATTTTGAAAAAAAAGCCGAATAATTGCGCAGAGCAAAATTCAGTGCTATACTTATTTCATATATGTATCATCTAATTTTCAATCTCGGAGGCATTTATGCAAATTACATACAGCGGACAAACCGAATACACAATTGACATTGAGGGCTATAAAAAAGTTTTGCCGCTTGTTCAGCTGAACCGCGACCTGCATATTGCGAGCTTTGTGATGCTCGGTGATGTCGGCTGCACCAATCACTGTGCTCTGCGGCTTGCGCGACTTTTGCGCGATGTCGAGTTCGACTATATGGTGTGTCCCGAGGCTAAGGTCCTGCCTCTTGCACAGGCACTCTGCACCGAGCTTGGCAGAGCCGAATTTATCGTATTTCGCAAGTCGGCGAAAAGCTATATGCGTGAGCCGCTTGAAGCGCACGTTAAAAGCATTACAACCCACTCCGAACAGCTCCTTGTGATTGACGGTGATGAGGCTGATAAAATTCGCGGCAAACGCATTTTGCTGATTGACGACGTCGTTTCCACCGGCGGCACATTCAAGGCAATGCAGCAGCTTCTGAACAGGGTAGATGCTAAAATAATAGGCTATGCCGCCGCTCTCCGCGAGGGCGACAGCTTTCCCACAGATCAGCTGACTTATCTCGCAGACCTGCCGCTGTTCCCCCACGCAAAAGCCTGACGGAGCAGCTGTTCACCGAAATTTGTTTTTGCATACTAAGCGGGGGAAAATGCTTTTGCATTTTCCCCCGCTTTTTCGGATTCAATTGTTCAGAGTATTTCTTTCATAGGTGCGCCTTGCCTTCATTGCACTGTCGGTGTTCAATCATATGTATATTCATATTGTTGCACGCCATTTGAATCCCCGTTCTGTCAAACTCTGTTTTTATCCGATTGTTCAGCTCGTAAAAAGTATTCCAGTAATCGTCCGTGGCAACCCAAATCCGCAACAGGTACTCTATCGAGCTGTCTCCGAATTTTGATATTGCGGAAAACGGCTTCGGCTCTTGAAGCACTCCGTCGGTGCTTTCGGCAGCGCTTATCAGCAGTGCCTTGATATCGCAGCATGTCGACTCATATGGCACATTGATGCACACATCGATGCGCCGTGTGGCATTGCCGCTGTAGTTGATAATCTGTGAGGCGGTAATAGAGCTGTTCGGAACAAAAATAATCTTGTTGTCCGGCGTTGTCAGCTTGGTGTGGGTCAATCCAATCTCGGTGGCCGTTCCCCCTATGCCATTAACGTCGATATAATCCCCCGCGAGAAAAGGTTTTGCAAGAAGTATCTGAATTCCTCCCGCGAGATTTGAAAGTACACCCTGAATCGCAAGTGAAACCGCAAGACCCGCAACACTGAACACAGCTATAAGCGAGGTTACCGGTATGCCGAGCATTCCGAGCGTAATAATTGCTGTCAAAAACAGCAGCAGTATTTTAAGCGACGACTTGATGAAAACATGAAGCGTCTTCTCAACCCTTGTTCTGTCAATTGCCCGTCCGGCAAAGCGCATCAACACCTTGGTTGCAATAAGGCAAATCATCAGCACAACAAGCGCTGACAAAAGCCTTGAAACCGTAAAACCGCCGATCGAATATTCAAGAAATCCGCTTAATGCTTTCATTTTTTATCTCCTGTGCTCAAAGTCCGACATCAACAAATTCATTGAGGAATAACATCGCTCAATACGGCTTGAATCACATATCTGTCTGTTTTGTTTCCGTTCGTGCAGGTTGACAGGGTTATGATTTTATCGGAACTGCTCAGCGCAATATCGGCGTCAAAGTAAGACTGACCGAGAATTGTGTCAATCCATCTGCCGCTGTCCTCATCGTCGGCAAAGGCAATTTGATAGCATGCGTCTGCAATTGTTGTCTGATATGCCGTTATTATCTTGTAAACTCGCACCGAATCATCACAGTAGATGTGTATTTCTCTGTGATCTTCAAAATAGCTTTGCTTGACAAATTTTGCAAGGTCGGCGAACATGGTTCCGTCGTTCATATGATGTCCGTAAATCACAGTGTTGCGGCTTGAAAAATCAGAGCTGCACAGATAATCGAGAAAAATCACACCTCCGATATAGCTCTGTCCCTCAAATGAGCGCCGCAAATAATATGCATTGTCAAAGCTTTTAACCATCGGATATGAAATATTTGTGTCGGGAATATCAATCCACCCGACATAGTCCTCATTGATTTCACGCAAAGCAGCACTGTCTATCCTAAGATACGGCGATTCGATCTCTTGCTGAGTTTCGGGCTTTATAATCGCAATATTATTGATAACCGCATATTCCTCACTGCCTTTGCTGTATGCGGAATAAATGCCAATCAGCTTGTAGCAGCTGAAAGAAAACACGATCGCCGCTATTCCCATCAATGCAATTGTAAGCGCTTTGCGCTTTGATCTGCGCTTTTTGCCCGCCTTTTTCGAAATTTGGGCGGCTTCGGTGCCTGAATTCACAAAAGCCGACGAATTTGCGGATTCCGCAAGCGCCGGCACTTTGATATCATGCTGTATCTTTCTCTTGCCATGCGGGCTTCCAAACAGCTTTTTTTTATTCTTTTTAGTCCTGAATTTCATCGCAATACCCTTTGAAAGCGTTAAGCTTTCGCTCTTGAAAAAGGAAGCGTCTCCGCCGCTGCACACCAACGAGGACATATGTTTTAAAATTATTTTTTCTGCGATTTTTTTATGTGCCCTTTAAGCACTATTAGCTTTTTTCAGCTTGTCAAATTTATAATGTCCTCAGTCTCATCGTGGTCGTGATACTCGAGCTGCTGCTCAAGCAGCCCCTTTTTGTCCTCTATTTCCTGCTCGAGCAGCCCCTTGCCATCCGCATGGGAGATGTCGATATTTTCCGCAATGACAAGCTTGCTCTCCTTGCCGTCAAGCTCCTCTTCCAGCAAGCCCCTGACGGGGTCGGATTTGCTTTGTTCGTCTGTTTTATCTGTCCTATCCGAATCTTCGGGCATTTGCTCTGTGTTTGCCGCCAACTCAAACACCGTCGGCTCATCTGCCGTCTCCGTCTCCTTCTCTTCCTCTTTATCCTCAAAGCTGTGCGGCGGCTCGCTTGCGTCATGCGCAATCTGATTTTCATCCGAATAGACATCCTGTAAGCTCAGCGAATCGTCATCAAAAAGCAGCTTGGTCTGAGGTTCTTCGGGCACAGTCGCTTCCGTCGGTGCTTCATCGTCCTCGGGATTTTCATTTTCTTTTTCAATATCAACGATCATAACCGTAATATTGTCCCGTCCGCCATTTTTCAGGGCTTCATCCACAAGCAAATCGGCAACCTCGTTCGATGCGATATCCCTTGAGAGAAGCTCTCGAATTCGTTCGTCTCCGAGCATATCCGTCAGCCCGTCGCTGCACAGCAAAAAGCGATCGCCATAGTGCAGTATAAAGTCCTCATAATGATTGGCGCAAACTCGATTTCCGTCGCTCGGAAACCCGAGATAACGGGTCAATACATTTTTATAAACGCTTGTACTCGCCTGCTCCTGCGTCAAAACTCCCGCGCTGACCAAATGGCTCGCCTCGGTGTGGTCATACGTTATCAGAACAAGCTCCCCGTCGCGAAGCACATACAGACGGCTGTCGCCGAGATTGGCACAAAACGCTTCATCCTCATAAAAACAAAGCAGCACAACGGTGGTGCCGGCCGCCCTCTCGCTTTCAATTTCAAGCACTTTGATGTTTGCCATCTCGACATATTTGTCGATAACAGCGCGCACATTGCTGATTTTTCTCTCGCCCAGCTCGTCCCGAAGCTTATCAATCGCCGCCACGGCGGCGCAGGAGGCATCCTCGCCCCTGTCCTCGCCACCCATGCCGTCGCACACCGCAAATGCAGCGCATTCCGTTGACGATTCAATTACAAAAGTCCCGCCTACATCCATATTCTGTTTTTCTATATAGGTTCCGTCAAGATAATAGTTGTCCTCATTATTTGCTCTCGAGCACCCTATATCATTTCGAACAGCAGCTCTTATCAAAAGTGCCATTGATGTTATCTCTCCATGTTATATTAGCGATCAAATGCTTCTTCGGTGATTACATATAAAAACTATAAGCCAGTCGCATCGACTTGTCAACAAATGCAAACAAATTAACCTCTGTTTTGTCAAATTAATGGATGACTTAATGTGCTTACAGCTCCTTGAGTATTTTCCCGCTCTGTATTTAAAACAATTTGTGCCGATACTTTGTTTCAACTGAGATTATACATAACGAAAAATAAAAACACGGTCGTTTTTGGCGAATCCGTGTTTTTATTTCTACTTTTGATTATCTTTGGAATTTAAATTAAAGTTATTCACAAACGCAAGTGTCTGTTCTATCGGCAGCGGTTTTGAGTAGAAAAAGCCCTGAATATAGTCGGCTCCCAATTGCCCGATAAGATCGATATGCTCCTGAGTCTCCGCACCCTCTACTACTGTTTTCAGTCCTAACCGCTTTGACAGATTAATAGTATTCTCTAACACAATGCGGCTTTTTTCGTTCTTGTTGGACTCTGTCAGCATACTTCTGTCAATCTTGATTGATGAAAACGGAAGCCTGACAACACTGTCCATATTTGCATAACCTGTTCCGAAATCGTCAAGTGAGAATTTTACGCCGATTTCATTCAGCACCCGCATTATTTCCGGCAATTTGTCGGACAGCGTAGCTGTTGTTTCGGTTATTTCCAAAACAATTTGGTCGGGCGTCACCCCGAATTTCGCAAGCTTGTTTTTGATGCGCTCTGCCGGATTTCCATATAGGAATTCCACTACCGACATGTTGACCGATATTCCCTTGAAATCCTCACGTTCACCGAGCTTGTTGCTGACGATGAATTCGCAAACCGTGTCAAGCACCGTGTCGCTCACACGTTGAATAAGTCCCTTACGCTCCGCAATCGGTATAAACTCACATGGTGGAATCCAGCCGAGCTCGTCGGTATAAAGTCGTGCGAGTGCCTCTGCTTGCATAATTTTCCCTGTTTTCAGGCAGACAATCGGCTGCAAGTACACCTCAAAGCTATTATTCAAAATAGCCTTTCTGACAAGTCCCTCGACCATGTTTTCGCGTTTTAGCAGTGTGATTGTCTCATCGCTGACTTCCATAACTGCGCCCTTGCCCTGTTTTTTTGCCCGTGCAAGCGATCGTTCGGCAAGCGGAAGCAGGTCGTCCGCCGATTCGCAGCGACCTCCGTTTAACGAAAAGCATGTGCACACCGACAACTCAAACAGCATCCCTCCGATCATAATCGGATTGGCTATTGTTTCTTTAATGTGTTTCACCGTAGTCATACAGTCCGCTTTGCTGTCGGTTATAACGGCAAATTCATCTCCCAAAATTCTGAATACGCGTCTGTCTTTTGAGCAATTTTGTATTATTTGCGCAATTCGGCAGATTATCATATCGCCGATTGTCAAGCCGAAAATTTCATTTACCGGACGCATCTCATCGATGTCTATAATTATCAGTTGAAAATCTTTACCTGTGCCGTAAAGATGGTTTACACTGTATATAAAGCTGCTTCTGTTAAACAGCCCCGTAAGTTCATCGAGCATATCCTCGGGGTTTTGCAGCGACATGTACATCATAACAATCACAATGGAAAAAGCAAAGCCGGTGAGAAGATATTGCGGCATCACACTTTGGATAACACACACGAATACTGCCATTACACCATTGACCATCATCGTATAATACTCAACCGCGCGCACATCCTGTTTTTTGAATATCAAAAGCAGCGTCGCTGCCAGCATATACAGTCCCGCAACAATCATGAGCAGCGGGTACATCGGGCCGTGACGATAGACCAGATACTCGTCAAAATAGAAAAATCCGCCTGTCACCGGATTTGTAATCAGCAGGGCGGTCACGGCAAAGAAAGGCACTAAAAACAGCAGTGCGTTTTTTCTCTTCTTTTTATCATTAAGGTATCCGGTAAGGCTAAGAACGTACACAAAAAACATGGGCATAAGCAAGCTCTGCATAATGTAAAACATTATATTCAAAACCTGATTCACTGCCTCAGGAACATTGGCGGCATATGTTATTGTATATGTAGTTAAAATATCAAGAAGCGTATCAACTATGCCGATAACCACAAATGCCGAAAAAAAGCGATACTGCATACTTGGAAATCTCTTTTTTCCAAAGACATAAATAGCTATAATAGTCAAAAAAGCACAGGCGCACACTTCATATTCGATCACATACCGCATATTACCTCTTTAAAGCAAGTTATTGGTTACAGTGTAACCCATATCCTATATTTCCGCAATACTATAGTCATAAAAAATAACCGTTTTTACAATAAAATAAATATTTTCATTTTTACAAAATTTCTTTTGACATTTCAAAATACATGTGCTATAGTATGGAAGTATTCTAAATGTACCAATTGATTTCACACAGCATGTAAGTCATTGAACGTTTGATGATTTACAAGTCGGTGTGCTTTTTTATTTTGTACGGAATATAGAATTTTTGGAGGTATCAGTATATGAATGGTACAGTAAAGTGGTTTAACTCAGAAAAGGGCTTCGGATTTATTTCGAACGACAACGGCGGAGATGATGTATTCGTACATTTCTCGGCAATCCAGGGTGATGGATACAAGTCACTCAACGAAGGTCAGAAGGTTAGCTTTGAAACAGAAGCAGACCCCAAGAACCCCGCAAAGCTTCGCGCTGTAAACGTTGTTGCTCTTTAATTTCAAATAACAACCGAACCAAGAGCCTTTCTATTAATTTAGAAGGGCTCTTTTGCTGATATTCTGTCAATTGCGAAATTCACTGCGCTGCTGTATACTTTATTGGAATTACACAACTGACTATGAGGTGACTTTTTTGAACAAGCCTGAGCTACTCGCACCGGCAGGTGATATGGAATGTCTTAAAACTGCCGTCCGCTTCGGTGCTGACGCTGTATATGTCGGAGGTCCTTTTATGCAGCTGCGCGCTCAAGCTGCCGGATTTGACAACGACACTCTCGCGGAAGCATCCGAATATGTTCACCGTTTCGGAAAAAAACTCTATGTGACGGCAAACAGCTTTGCAAAAAACGATGAAATAAATAAAATTGAAAAGTATGCCGAATTTTTGTATTCTATCGGTGCGGACGCGGCTATAGTGTCCGATCTCGGGGCAATTGCCGCCATGAGGGCAGCAGAGCCGCGTCTTGAAATACATGTGAGCACACAGGCAAACTGCCAAAACTACAAATGTGCCGAGGTCTACCGCAGCATGGGGGCAAGCCGTGTCGTCATGGCACGCGAAAACAGCCTTCGGGAAATTGCAGAGCTTCATCGGCTTGTTCCCGAGCTTGAAATAGAAGCTTTTGTGCATGGCGCCATGTGCATGAGCTATTCCGGGCGATGCATGCTCAGCACCTTTACCACAGGGCGCAGTGCAAATCGCGGCGAATGCGCACAGCCCTGCCGATGGCAGTATCACATTGTCGAGCAAAAGCGGCCCAATGAATTTTTCCCTGTCGAGCAGAGCGAAAACGGACTTGCGGTGCTCAGCTCACAGGATTTGAACTGCATGCCGTTCGTTGACAAGCTCATCGAGGCGGGCGTGTCTTCACTGAAGATTGAGGGCAGAATGAAATCGCCCTATTATGTTGCAACCGTCGTCAACGCCTACCGCATGAGAATAGACGGCTCGGCACCGATTGAGCTGCTTGAAAATGAGGTCTGCTGTGTCAGCCATCGTCCGTATTGCAGTGGATTTTATTTTGGCAAAATCAAGCCCTATCTTCCCGACGACGGCGCATATATTCGCGAATGCACTTATGCTGCGATTGTTTTTGAAAAATCCGAAAACGGCAGAGTCAAAATAGAGCAGCGAAATCTGTTCTGTGTCGGAGATGAACTTGAGGTTGTGCGTCCTGGCACGGTCGGTCTGAAGTTCACAGTCGAGGAAATCGAAAACACCGACGGTGAAAGCGTGAGCCGTGCCAACCATGCGAAGGAGCTTCTGTTCGTCAACTGCCCGCTTGAACTTGAGCCGGGAGATATGCTCAGAATCAGACATTAGCCATTTGGGAGAAAAAAGCCATGAACAAGATTGAAATATTGGCCCCGGTCGGCGGCGAGGACCAGCTTGTCGCCGCCGTGCGCAGTGGGGCAAATGCCGTTTATCTCGGCACAAAAAGCTTTAACGCGCGACGAAGCGCTCAGAATTTCGGGGAGCAGGAACTGAAAAACGCCGTGTGCTATTGCCACGCCCGAGGCGTCGCGGTGCATGTAGCCCTAAACACACTAATCAACGATGATGAGCTTCAATCGGTTCTCGACGAGCTCGCAGCTATCACACGCTGCGGAGCCGATGCCGTTATCGTTCAGGATATGGCAGTTGCAAAGCTTGTGCGCGAGCATTGCCCCAATCTTGCAATGCATGCCTCGACTCAGATGACTGTCCATAACGTGAGCGGAGCCGCAGCACTCGAAAATTTAGGCTTTAGTCGCGTTGTGCTCGCCCGTGAGCTCTCACTCGCAGAGATAAAAGCCATTGCCGCTGCAACAAGCATTGAGATTGAGGTCTTTGTGCACGGAGCACTGTGCATGTGCGTTTCGGGCGATTGCTATCTATCGTCCATGCTCGGAGAACGAAGCGGAAACCGCGGACGATGTGCCCAGCCCTGCCGCCTTAATTTCAAAGCCGGAACCCGCGAATATGCACTTTCGCTCAAGGACATGAGCTACATATCTCACCTCGGCGAGCTTGTCGAGGCCGGTGTCTGCTCTTTGAAAATCGAAGGGCGAATGAAGCGGCCCGAATATGTGGCGGCTGCCGTAAATGCATGCCGCAGAGTGCTCGACGGACTTGACTATGATGCCGAAGCGCTGAAACAGGTTTTTTCACGCGGCGGATTTACAGACGGATATCTCACCTCAAAGCGCGGGCTTGATATGTTTGGATACCGCACCAAGGATGACGTTGAGGGCTTTGGAAAAATCAGCGGCTCACTCGGCGAGCTTGTTCGCAATGAATTTCAGTCGATCCCTATTGACCTCTCTTTTACCATGCGTGCAAATGAACCCGCATCGCTGTATGTAACTGACGGAAACAACAAAATCAAGGTGCTCGGTGATATTCCCGAAATTGCAAAAACAAAGCCCACCGACGTTGAATCGGCGCGCAGAGCCCTCGAAAAAACCGGAGGCACGCCATTTTTCGTGCGAAGCTTCAACTCTGAAATATCAGAAAACATCATCCTGCCGGCCTCAAAGCTCAATGAGCTTCGCAGAAATGCGCTCGAACAGCTTATGGCTGTGCGCTCAATGAATGAGCCGAAGCTTTTTGCAGACAATCCTCTGACAAATCCGATGCCCTATACCCCTCGCCAAAATCCGCAATTTAGGGTTCGGGCTGAAAAGCTGTCACAGATTTCAGCAGTGCTTAACGCCGAATACTACATTCTGCCGATTGTGGAAATTCTCGACAATCCGTCCTGCCTCTCTCGTTTCGGAAGCAGGCTTGTCGCCGAGCTGCCCGCACTGTTTTTTCCATGTGAGGAGCAGCGTATATCCACTCTTCTCAAGCGCGCAAAGGATGCGGGTATTGAAAATGTAATGTGTGAAAATCTCGGCGCTGTCAAAGCAGCGGAGGGTCTCGGCTTTAAGCTTTTCGGAGGACACGGACTGAATATCCTGAACTCAGAGGCCCTGTGTGAATACGAGCGTCTCGGAGTCAGCGATATCACCACCTCCTTTGAACTGAGCCTCGATCGAATCCGCAGACTTGGCGGGACGACACCGCGCGGATTTATCGCATATGCACACCTGCCGCTCATGCGTTTTCGCGTGTGCCCGATACAGGGTTCGGACGGATGCGGTTCATGCGACGGACAGCGCTTCGTCACCGACCGCAAGGGAAATGAGTTCACCGTGCTGTGTTCCGAGCGCAAGTACCAGAGCCTGCTCAATCCCGTACCGCTGTATATGAGCGACAAAAACCTGTCCGGCGTGGATTTCCTCACCCTCTATTTCACAATCGAAACAGCCGGTGAATGCCGCAGCGTCTGCGACAGCTATGCCGCGCGTATCGAGCCGCCGAAAAACCACACAAACGGACTGTATTTCAGAGAAATCGAATAACATTACAAACCGAGGGATTATGTAAAATGAATCTGAAAAAAAACAAGCTTTTTATCAACCTCAAGGAATATGCAATTTTGACCGGCGCAACCGTTATATTGATTATCGGAGTATATGTTTTTAAATTTCCGAACAACTTTTCATTCGGGGGCGTGACGGGTATCGCAATAGTGCTCGGCAAGCTTCTGCCCTTCTCCGCAAGCTCGATTACCTTTGTCATCAATATGCTGCTGCTTGTCGTCGGCTTTGTGTTCTTAGGCCGCGGATTCGGGCTTAAAACCGTGTATGTCAGCATTCTGATGTCGGTTGGGCTCGGCGTTTGCGAACGGCTTTTTCCAATGACAAAGCCGCTCACAAGCGAACCTCTGCTCGAGCTGATATTTGCTGTTATTCTGCCTGCCGTCAGCGCCGCCATTCTCTTTAATCGGGAGGCGAGCAGCGGCGGCACCGATATTTTTGCCATGATTTTAAAAAAGTATACCAGCCTCAACATAGGAATTTCACTGTTTTTGGTAGATCTTTTCATCACTGTCGCCGCATGTTTTGTTTTTGACATTCAGACCGGACTGTTTTCGTTTCTCGGTCTCATGACAAAATCACTGATAATCGACAATGTAATCGAGAGCATAAATCTCTGTAAATATTTTACGATTATATGCGATAACCCAGAGCCTATCTGCGACTTTATTCAAAATGAGCTGCATCGAAGCGCGACGATTTACAAGGCGGAGGGCGCTTATTCGCACAATGAAAAGTCTGTCATTCTCGCCGTGATGAAACGAAGACAGGCTGTTCAGCTTCGAAACTTCGTCAAGGAGCATGAGCCGTATGCATTCATTATGATAACAAACAGCAGTGAAATTATCGGAAAGGGCTTTCGCGGCGTAAACTGATTTTACGATTTTGTGTCTTTGATTTTAATTTATCACTGCGGTGAGTTTTTGCACAGCGATTTTATGTCTTTATCTTTCGGTTATTTCCTTTCAAAACAAGTCCGCCAATCGGCTTTTCACAACAAAATATGCCGATTGGCGGACTTTAATTTTTGACAGATAATATGTCTTTTAACTTTCTCAATGCCGGAGAAATTCCTTTTTCAAGCATCCGCGAATCTTCCGACCGCCTTCATCACCTGATTTTATAGAAAGCTCAATGTCATATCTCAATGCAAATGTCGCTTGTCGCATAGGTGAAACACGGGTGCAGCTCGCCTTGCTTTAAGCTCTCGCGACGATCTGTAAGACCTATTTGCGGCACATAGACCGAGCCGCTTAAAAGCTTTGATTTGCAAAATCCGCATTCACCGCTTCGGCAAAGCGCCCGTGCTTTTATACCCGCTCTCTCAAGTGCGACAAGAATCGTCTCTCCCGCCGGGCATACAACATTTTTTTCGATTCCCCCGCTCTGTGAATCAATGACCGTCAGCGTATAAATCGCATCTGTGTCTCCGCAATAATCCTCTCTGTTTTCAAGGTCACGCGGTACGGCATACGGCTGATGATGATATCGCGCAGGGTTCGGATTCAGCTTTTCTATTTCTCTGTCCACAAACGCATACATCGCAGCCGGCCCGCAGATAAAAAGGCTGTAATCTCCGTCATCGGGCAGATATTTTTTTATAAGCTCAGAAGTTATAAATCCGTGCTCACACCCCAATACCCTCTCCTCGCTCAGCACATTTACAACCCGTATTTTCGGGTTTTTTTCAAGTCGCGCCAGCTCGTCGCAAAATATAATATCCGCTTTTGTATTATTCCCGTAAATAAGGGTTATTTCATAATCCTCACTGCCCTCATCAACCGCTTCCATCATTGATATAAACGGAGTTACGGCGCTTCCTCCGGACAGCAGCACAACACGCGTGGAATCAACGGCGGAATCATAGCAGCAGTCTCCCGCAGGTCCCCTTACCGCCACCGAGTCGCCTATTTTGAAGCTGTCATGAACAAAATTCGGGAAAAATCCTCCATCGTACTTCTCGATTGTCAGCTTGTAAAATCCCTTTTGTGCGTCTTTGGGCGATGAGCATATCGAATACGGGCGCGAGGTAAATACATCTCCAATCTGTGCCAAAACCGAAAGATACTGCCCTGACTTCATAGGCGCAAGCGCCGATTTGTCAGAAGAACTGAGGGTGTATGTAGAAGTGTTTTCATTGTGCTTTTGAATTTCGGTTATTATAAGCTTTTGAAGCTCATAATTCTGTGTTTGTTTTTTCATTTTAAATCCCTCATTGTTTATTTGCAGCTGATTGTATATTATATTAATGTTATCACACAAAAACAAGGCAGTAAACGCATAATTTTAAATGTATCATTTATCACAATTGCCTCTCCTGTTTTTCTGCACAATGTCAATTTCCCGACAAACACATTGAAAGGGGCAGCTTTTGTGTTATCATTATTAAAATAATCTTTGACCACAGGAGTAACGCAAATGAAACTCAACAACAAGCGAACGATATTGGTCGGTCTCGCATTCATGTCAATCTGCGCTTTCTGGCAGGTTTACGACGGCATCATACCTCTGATTCTTAAAAATACATTCAACATAGGTGACACGGCATCAGGCGTGGTAATGGCGCTGGACAATGTGCTCGCACTTTTCATGCTTCCGCTGTTCGGAGCTTTCAGTGACCGCACGCATACCAAGCTCGGCAAGCGTATGCCATATATAATAGGCGGCACGATTACCGCATGTATTTTTATGCTTTTGATACCGCTTGCCGATCAAATTTATTCACTTCCGCTCATGATGATTTCGCTCGGAGCAGTTTTGTTTGCAATGGCTACCTACCGCTCACCCGCCGTGGCTCTTATGCCCGATGTCACGCCAACGCAGTTGCGAAGCAAGGGCAACGCAATTATAAATCTAATGGGGGCTGTAGGCGGCATAATAGTGCTTTTCGCCGTAAAACTTCTTGTACCGAAAACCGAGCATCCAAGCTTTGCACCTCTGTTTTTTTTCACGGCAGCTATAATGCTCATATGTGTTGCAGTGCTCGTCAGGACTATCAATGAAAACAAATGTGTCGACGAAATGCAGGCGCAAAGCCGCGAGGCGGGAATTGCCGTAAAAGAAAATTCCGACACGTTGCAGACGCGTGAAAAACTGCCCCGCGATGTTTTTAAAAGTCTTTTCTTTATTCTCGCAAGTGTTTTTTTGTGGTTTATGGGTTATAACGCCGTTACAACCGCATTTTCAAAATACGCCTCGCTGACCTGGGGTATGGAGGGCGGAGACTATGCAATGGTTGTGATGGTCGCACAGGCCGCGGCGATTGCCTCATATATACCCGTAGGCATCCTCTCAACCAAATTCGGTCGGAAAAAAACTATCCTCTGCGGCATAGTGATGCTCTCGGTTGCTTTCGGCGCAGCTATATTCTTCAAAACCTTCAGCGGAATGATCTTCTTCTTTTTCTCGCTTGCGGGCATAGGCTGGGCATTCATCAATGTCAACAGCTATCCGATGGTCGTTGAAATAAGCCGTGGCTCCGACATAGGAAAATACACGGGATATTACTACACCTTCAGCATGACCGCACAGATTATAACCCCCATTTTGTCCGGTGCCGTTATGGAATTTATGGGCTATCGCTTTTTGTTCCCCTACGGCTGCTTTTTTGTGGCGGCATCCTTTATCACCATGCTGTTTGTAAAGCACGGCGACAACCGCCCTCAGCGTGCAAAAAGCACGCTTGAAAACTTTGACGTCGATTGAGAAGTCTGCCGATTCACTCAATTGCAAAATTTCGGGCGATTAAACCGACTCTTGACTTTCAATAAATTGTTGCGAGACCGCAGCGGCACCGAAACCGGTGTTGCCGCGGTCTTTTTTTCAAACATAAAAATTCATAACTTGTTCATTGATATACTTTATTTCA
Source organism: Oscillospiraceae bacterium (assembly GCA_036644375.1). Taxonomy (GTDB): domain Bacteria; phylum Bacillota; class Clostridia; order Oscillospirales; family Ruminococcaceae; genus CALWZE01. Next base: position 80,876 of record JAVXQD010000001.1, on the reverse strand, counting down.
AGTGCTATAATTGCTTTTGTTCGCCGACCGACCGGTCGGTCGGAAAATATAATGACGATTAAAGCGTTCTTCGATGAGGTATCTGATGTCAAAATACAGTGTGAAAAAGCCATATACCGTCTTTGTTGCGGTTGTTCTTATTATCGTGCTCGGAATCATTTCATTTTTGAATATGACAACGGATCTATTGCCGAGCCTTGAGCTTCCATATGTCGTTGTAATCACCCCATATCCCGGAGCCAGCCCCGAGAAGGTGGAGGCCGCGGTTACAAAGCCGCTTGAAGCTGTGCTGGGCACAACCAGCGGTCTGAAAAACATATCCTCATCATCTCTTGAAAACATGAGCCAGATCACCCTTGAATTCACTCAGGAAACCAATATGGACAGCGCGGTGATCGCTATTTCAAATAATATTGACCTCGTTTCGGGACAGCTTGACGACTCGGTCGGCACACCGATGTTTTTGAAAATAAGCCCGGATATGCTCCCGATAATGGTGGCAAGCGTGGATATGGGAGAAGCGGCGGACACTGCCGAGGTAGTAAAATACGTCAAAGAAACCGTCGTGCCGAGCTTTGAGCGAATTGACGGAGTCGCTTCCGTTTCTGCGTCGGGTCTGAGTGATGAAACTCTTAAGGTTTCGCTCGATCTCGCGAAAATAAGCAAGCTCAATGACCTTGTGAAGGACGACCTTGAGGGCACACTTGATGAGGCGTACCAAAAGCTTCTCGGTGCAAAATACTCCCTTAACAGCGCACAAAAGCAGCTTGACGGCGGTGCCTCAACCGCTCAGGACAAACTGGCCAATGCCGGCGCGGAAATAACAAATGCAATTGCCAATGTAAATGGTCTGCTCGCAGAGGAGACGACCTTAAGCTCTCAGAAAAAAGCGTTTGAGATGGAAAAAACCGGCACAGACGCTGCCGGCAAGGCCATGCAGGGCTTAAAGGCGATTATTGATAACGCTTTCGGCGGGGCCGGTAATATCCTGACTGTCACCGATGACGCCGTTTTTAAAGCTAACTGGGCAACAGTGATATCGTCCGCTCAAAGCAGCGGAATACCGCTTAACGACCAGCTTCTTAACATGACCCTCGCAGGGTCAAAGGTGTTTTATCCGACTATCCAGCCCCAAATAGATAAATTCGCCTCGCGCACCGCTGAAATTGACGTTGAGCTGAGAAATATCGACACTCGAATGGCGGTTATAACAGCGATGAAGCCGTCCTTGCAATCCGGACTTGAACAGGCGAAAAACGGGTTTGCCCAAATTCAGAGCGGGCAGATGACTGCCACATCCGAGCTTGCAAAAGCTCAGGCGCAGATAATTTCCGGAAAATCCCAAATCGATGAGGGCATTACCGAATTTGAAAAGTCACGTGACGATGCTCTTGAGCAGGCAGATTTGTCAAATATCATAACTGAAAAAATGATAAGCGGAATTTTAACGGCGCAAAATTTCAGCATGCCCGCCGGATATCTTGAGGATAACGGCGAGAAGTTCCTTGTCAAGGTCGGAGATGTCTACAAATCAATGGAGGAGCTTGAAAACACGCTCCTGTTCTCGCTTAAATCAACCGGAGATATCCGAATAAAGGATGTCGCAACCGTGTCATTGCAAAACAGCAGCGACGGCAGCTATGCAAAAATCAATGGCAGCGACGGCATAGTACTCTCCTTTCAAAAACAGAGCACCGCATCAACCGCAGACGTATCCGATAAAATTGCGGATACGATTGAAACTCTGTGCGCAAAGGAACCCGAACTGCGCATTACCCCCCTTATGGATCAGGGTGATTACATAGATATCATTGTCGGCAGTGTGCTCGAAAACCTCGCTTTTGGCGGGTTGCTTGCCATTTTGGTTTTGATTTTATTCCTGCGGGACTTTAAGCCCACCTTTATCATCGCGTGCAGTATACCCATCAGTTTGATGTTTGCAGTCACGCTGATGTATTTCAGCAATGTCACACTCAATATAATCTCCCTTTCGGGTCTTGCTCTGGGCGTCGGAATGCTTGTGGACAACAGCATAGTCGTCATTGAAAATATCTATAGAATGCGCAACAGCGGAACTCCGCCGAAAAAAGCGGCGGTCGAGGGAGCAAAGCAGGTTTCCGGCGCAATTTTTGCGTCGACACTCACAACGGTGTGCGTCTTTTTGCCGATAGTCTTCACCGAGGGTATGACGAGACAGCTGTTTGCCGATATGGGGCTTACAATAGCGTACAGCCTGTTTGCGAGCCTTTTGGTTGCTCTCACTCTTGTTCCTGCAATGTCCTCTCTTATGCTGAGGCATACCGCAGAAAAAAAGGACGGGCTGTTCGTCCGCTTTGTCAACCGCTATGAAGCGGTTCTGCGCTGGGCTTTGAATCACCGTGCTGCGGTGTTGGGCAGTGCGGCCGCACTGCTGATTATCGCCGTGTTCGGAGTCACTGTTATGGGTACGGCATTTATGCCTGAAATGAACAGCGAGCAGATGAGCGCCACACTCTCGGTCTCCAAAAATGATAAGGGCGTCGATATAGCCAAGCTCGCGGATGAGGTATCAGACAGAATTCTTGAGATTGACGATGTGGAATATGTCGGTGCGCTGTCCGGCGGCATGGGCTCCTCCATGGGCGGAGGATCTTCCGACAGCATGTCCTTTTATATTCTTTTAAAGGAGGACAGAGTCCTCTCCAACAAGGATGTCGAGCGCATGATTTACGATAACACAAAGGATCTGAGCGGAGAGCTTTCCGTTCAATCCTCAACAATGGACATGTCTATGCTGAGCGGCTCGGGGATCTCAATATTGCTCAAATCAAACAACATGGATGATTTGATGCTCGCCTCTAATCAAATCGCGGGTATTCTGGGCAAGGTCGAGGGATTGTCCGAAATAACAACGGGCTATGAGGAGGCTGACACCGAGCTGCGCATAACCGTCAACAAGGATGCGGCGATGAAATACAATCTGACGGTCGCCCAGATCTATTCCGATATCGCATCGGCGCTGAGCAAAGAGACAGACAGCACGACTCTTTCGTCCGGAGACAGCAATTATCCCGTTGTGATAGTAAATCACAAAACCTCAAAAATAACTCCCGATAACCTCAACAGCTTTAAATTCAAGGGTACAAATCAGGAAAAAGAAGAGGTTGAGATAAGTCTCAGCGAAATTGCGGATGTCTCTCAGGTAAAGAGCGTCAACGCTGTCAAGAGAGAAAACCAGTCACGCTATAACAGTGTAACCGCAGCAATTGCGGACGGGTATAATATCGGCATTGTGAGCCGCGATGTCGACAAGGCCCTTGAGGGCTATATCCCTCCTGTCGGCTGCACTATTGAGACGGAGGGTGAAAATGTAACTATCAATCAGGCTCTCGGAGATCTTGTGCAGATGGTGCTGCTTGCAATTGTGTTTATCTATCTTATTATGGTCGCACAGTTTCAAAGTCTGCTCTCACCCTTCATTGTTCTGTTCACAATACCACTCGCGTTCACAGGCGGACTTTTGCTGCTGTGGGCATGCGGCATGGAGCTGTCGGTTATTGCAATGCTCGGATTTCTTGTCCTTGCGGGCGTCGTCGTCAACAACGGCATCGTGTTTGTAGACTACGCAAATCAGCTTCGCCTTGAGGGCATGAACAAGCGCGAGGCACTTATCGAAACCGGCCGCACACGAATTCGTCCTATATTAATGACTGCTCTCACTACAATTCTCGCAATGAGCACAATGGCACTCGGAATCGGAAGCGGGGCGGAAATGACACAGCCGATGGCGGTTGTCACAATCGGCGGTCTTACTTATGCCACAGCGCTGACACTCATTGTTGTTCCTGTCATGTATGACATGCTGCACCGACGCCCTATGAAACCCGTTGACGTTGAGGAGGAATAAGCTATGAATGAAAGTTTACCTATCGTGCTTAACAGCTATTCACCCAAAGAGATTGCTGTGATGGACGGTGTTATGAAGCTTTTGAGCGAGGGCAGCAAGCTGTATGACATTAAAGTTTCCGACATTGCCGCCGCCGCAGGAATCGGCAAGGGCACGGTATATGAATATTTTGAGAGCAAGGAACAGATTATCGGAAAGACTGTCATATACAAATTGAATGAGGGCTTTTCTGAGCTTAAGACAATATTTGATAGCGGACTGCCTTTTAAAAGCACCGCTTTTGCGCTGCTTGACAACGCAGCCGGGGTTTTTAGCAATCAGGTTCCGAGCTTGTGGTCGCTGATGTCATCTCTGATGCAAAAGGAAAAAATGCCTCCATCGGCTCAGACTCGGGAGATTTCCCTCATGTGCACTCACAATTCGGTGACAGTTTGTGACATGTTGGTCAAGCTCGGCCTTTCAGAGGGAGTTTTGAGAGAACCGGCAGGCAGTGATTACTCGCATTTTGTTTTTAATGGCATGATTGCCTCATATGTTCAGCACACAAGCGGGTGTTGCGGTGAGCCTCGCCTTCTCGACAGCGCCAAGGATTTCGCGTATGAGATGTTTGTCAAGTCACTCGGTTGATGGCTGACGCCTGCTCTCTGTTTTATAAAAGTTGGCGCGCTTTGTAGCGCCCACTCAAAGTTGGACTATATAGCGTAGCAGTTAATCTGCTGCGCTATATTTTATTTGACTTGACAAACAATATTGTACATCATATAATATTGTTGATAGTATATGGGAGGTGTATTAATGTTCACAGTCAATACAGCCTTGCTTGATGCGTTTGTGCTTTCTGTCCTGTCGCGCGGCGACGCATATGGATACGCACTGACACAGGAAGTGAGGAAAATGATCGACATATCGGAATCAACTCTTTACCCGGTGCTGCGCAGACTTCAAAAAAACGGCTTTCTCGACACATACGACGAGCCGTATATGGGGCGCAACCGCAGGTATTACACCCTGACCGATGAGGGCAAAGCGCAGAACATGTCTTATAGGCAGGAATGGAAAATTTATAAAGAAAAAGTAGACGCGGTTCTGCTTGAAGAGGAGTAACAGCTATGACAAGAAGCGAATATCTTTCCGAGCTTCGTTCAAGATTAAGTCGACTTCCCGAAGACGACTTAAATGAGGCAATCGAGTTTTATACGGAATACTTTGAAGATGCCCAAAGCGATGCCGATGCCGTTTCGGCTCTCGGCTCTCCGGCGCGTTTGGCAGCACAGCTTAATGCGGAATTTTCGGCACAGTCGCTCAGTCAAAAGTCCGCCTCTCTTTATCGGCTCAGCACCGAGCCTGCTCCTGATATTTCGGGTCTTGTTTCAGATATGCCCGCAAATAGCTTTCCCAACTATATACAAGATGAGAGCGAGGCAAAAAGAACTGCTTCCAAACAGGCAGATACAGCCCTGCCGCCCGACTTTACAAGCAGTGGCTACACACGGGGAACCTACAGCTCTGTTTACGGTCAGGCCGGGGCACCTGTCTCTCCTGTGACACCCCCACTCGAAAACGGCGGCAATAACCCGAAGGCTTATTCGCCTCAGTCTCCATACACTACGGAGGAGGGCAGAAAAAGCAGTCTTTCCGCGATTTGGTATGTTATTCTCGGGATATTTGCACTTCCCGTGGCCCTGCCTCTCGCCGGAATCGCCATCGCGATTATTGTATTGCTTTTGGCCGTTTGTTTTGCACTGATTGTCTCGTTTTTTGCGGTTATCGCAGCGCTGATAGGCGGCTCGGCTATATCCCTTATCGGCTTTGTAACTCATGGAGCGGGTTTTGTTTCGTTTGGAGCGTCTCTTGTCATGTTCGGGCTTGCACTGACACTGATTCCACTGCTGATGCTGTTTACCGTTTGGCTTGTCAGGACCGTCGGAAAGCTTTGCGCAAAACTATTTAACAAATTAAAAGCGAGGTCAATTAAAAAATGAAAAGCAGCAATAAGGTCATGTTCACACTGATTATCATTGGACTCGTGCTCGTCCTGATTGGTTCAATCGTATTGGGCGTCGGATTTATAACCTCAAGATCGAGCTATACCGGCAGCACGGCGATATCTGACCCCGAAGCTCTGAATTTGGATTTGTCAGGACTTTCCTCAGTCAAGCTTGAAATCGGCAGAGCAAATATAAACTTCATTCCCGATGACCATTTTGCCGTAGAGACTGCTGATTCTGAGCACGGCGATATTATATGCTCCTATGATGAAGCAACCGGCGAGCTTAAAATACTGCAAAAGGGTTATAAGCACAGAAGCTTCGGCCATCATTTGTTATCCTCTGCTAAAGACACGGATTCCGTCATAAATATATATGTAGCTGCCACCGGCCTGAACAAAATTGATATTGAGCTTGGAGTTGGTGAGATAAGCATGGATGGAGTTTCGGCAAACGAAATTGAAATTTCTCATGGCGCAGGAGCTGTGACCATTACAGACTGCTCTGCCTCGGAGTGCGATTTCGACATTGCTGTGGGTGAATTTATTGTTTCCGACTGTGAATTTTCTAACATGGAGCTTCAAAACGGTGCGGGTAGCGTTTCTTTTTCCGGAGTTTTGCGGGGGAAGAGCAAAATCAAAGGCGGCGTAGGTGAGATTGAATTGAATCTCACTGACAGTGCGGATAACTATTCCTTTGACTGCATGCAGGGACTCGGTGATATTTCGATAAACGGCAGTGAGTCCTTCGGAATCGTTAAAAAGCAGGACGGCATCAATAATGCACCTAACCGTATTGCTATTGAGTCGGGGGTCGGCAGCATCAGTGTCAATACCGCAAGCTGAAAATCAATCAAACGTCTTTATGGCAAAATAATCACAGTTCATTCATATCCTTTGTCTTGAATTAACAATTTCGGTGTGTTACCATTAACATCAACAAATTGAAAAGGATTGTATCGGTGAAGCTATGACAATGTCAGTATTTGTTATTTGCCTGCAAATTTTTTTTTGCCGCATAGTTGATGTTACTCTCGCAACTGTCCGAACTGTTCTGACCGTCAAGGAAAAACCCGGATATGCCGCAATGATGGGCTTTGTTGAAGCTTTGATGTGGTTTTTGGTGGTACGTGAGGCTCTTACCGTTGACGGAAACGGACTCCCGACAGCTATTGCATATGCTGCGGGCTTTGCAACCGGTACCTTTACCGGAGGACTTGTTTCTCACCGATTTATCAAGGGAAACATCACCTGTCAGATAGTAACCACTAACAAAAATAACGGTCTTGTCTCTGCGATACGTGCAGAGGGCTATGGCGTATCGGTAATTGACGTAAATGAATCCGAGTTCTGCGGAGAAAAATATATGCTGTTCTGCGAAATTCCAAACAGGCGTCTTGAGGAACTCAAAAAGCTTGTGCGCAAATTTGACGAAAAAGCTTTTATAATGGTTCAGGAAACGAAATACGTCTATAACGGTTTTATAAAAAAGTGATTTTTTGAAACAGCTCAATATTGCAGCACATGCATTTGCGCAGCGTGCAAAAAAACAGGATTCCAATCAATATAAATGATTGGAATCCTGTTTTCTTTACCCGATATCCGAAATTGCCGGCAAGCGTTCTTTACACTTTTTCGGCAGCTGCGGAATCTGCCATTAGTTGATATCTGTCCATATATTCATTATACTGCTTTTCAAATAATGTCTCGTGACCACTCTTTATTTCGTTCAAATAGCCATGAATATCCATCGCCAGCGCACTGTTGTCCGTTTTGATGACACCGGCGGCTATGTTGGAGCAGTGGTCTGAGATACGCTCGTAATTTGTCAGCAGATTGGAGAGAATAAAGCCCAGCTCAATTGTGCACTCGCCACGCTGCAAGCGCTCGATATGACGCGCAAGAATCTCCTCCTTAAGCCTGTCGACAACCTGTTCAAGCGGCTCTACTCTTGCTGCAAGCTCGGGGTCGTCAAGCGCAAATGAGTTGACGGTAAGGTCGACAATTTCGCGAATTGCCCCCTCTATCACCGCAAGCTCACCGCGTGCATTCTGTGAAAAGCGAATTGACTTTGTGTGCAGCTCGCCGGCGCCGTCGAGTATAGACTCACCGTGATCGCCCATCCGCTCAAGATCCCCTATCGCCTTCAGAAGCTGCGAGAGTTTTTTTCGGTCGGCGTCAGACAAATCTCCGCGAACCTTTATAAGATACGAGCCGAGCTTGTCCTCATACATGTCAATTTTATCTTCATGCTCGGCAATTGTTTTCGCCGATACCTTGTCATAATCATAAAGACAGCTAATAGAGAGTTCTATAGTTTCGCGGACTGTCTTTGCCATATCTACCGTTGCCCTGTCGCACTCCGCAATAGCCATTGACGGTGTGTTGAGAAGACGGTAATCAACAATGTCAAAGTCGGTTTTTTCACTGCCCTTTGAAGCATCGCGGATTGACAGCTCTGCCATTTTGACAAGCCATTTACTGAACGGAAGCAGCAGTGCCGTTGCAACAATATTAAAGATACTGTGTGCCGCCGCTATGCCGACAGGCGTTATCGTCTCATGCAAAAAATCGAGCGGGAACATCGCGTTTATTCCATACAATCCGGACAGCATTACCACTGTTCCTATTACATTGAAGTAAATATGTACAACGGCAACACGCTTTGCCGCTTTGCTGGCTCCGATGCTCGAGATGACCGCCGTGATACATGTGCCTATATTCTGACCCATTATAATCGGAATCGCCATACCGCTGGTAATGCCGCCTGTGAGCGAAAGCGCCTGCAATATTCCGACCGATGCTGCCGAGCTTTGAATTACAGCCGTGACCACTGCTCCGATTAAGACTCCGAGAATCGGGTTTTTAAACATCATGAGCATGCTTGAGAATTCGGGCATGTCCGCAAGAGGACTGACCGCATTTTTCATAAGCTCCATGCCGAACATAAGTATGGAAAATCCGATAAGGATTTCTCCTATATCTTTTTTTCGGTTATTCTTGGACATCATTATCATGATTATGCCGACAAGCGCAAGAATCGGGGAGAATGCGCTCGGGCTGAGCAGCTTGATAAAAATATTGCTGCTCTCAATTCCGGACAAGCTGAGAATCCATGCCGTCAGCGTCGTCCCGATATTCGAGCCCATTATAATTCCGACGGTTTGTGACAGCTCCATAATTCCGGAGTTGACAAGGCCGATAAGCATAACGGTCATCGCCGATGAGCTTTGAATTGCAATTGTTATTCCCGCGCCGAGCGCAAGCGCCTTAAAAACGTTCGAGGTCATTTTCCTCAAGGTTTTCTCAAGCTTGCCACCCGCCATTTTTTCGAGTCCCGCTGACATAACATGCATTCCGTACAAAAAAAACGCAAGTCCGCCCGCAATGGTAAAAGCAGAAAAAATGTCCATATTCCCCCCTATAACCTCTCTCTCATTGATCTCTTTTATAAAGTCTAATCAAAAATCTCATTTTACCGGAACATGCATTTTTGCCTATATGACTGATTTTAACATGTCAGGCACAGATTATGCCCGATTACTTTTTTCCGGTTCTTTGAAAATATGAATAGCTCCGTTTTTATTCAAGCTGTTAATGATTGCAATGGAAATCGGAAGTCCAAACAAGCCAACCACCCCAAACAGTGCCGTTCCGACAAACATCGCCATAAGCGTGACAAGCGGATGAAGCCCGACATGCTTTCCGACTATTTTAGGCTCGATTATATTCCTGACTATCGTGATTATAACATAAACCGCCAAAAGCCCTAAGCCCAATCTTGTATTTCCCATAATCAGGCAAAAAATCGTCCACGGAATCATAATTCCGCCTGTGCCCAGCACAGGCAAGACGTCAAATATGGCAATCAGAAACGCAATGAGAATTGCGTTGTTCACGCCCAGTATCATTAGTCCGATTGAAAGCTCGACAAAGGTTACAAACATTATCAGGCTGTATGAGCGAACATATTTAAAGAGAATGTCAACTATATAACTCTTTATTTCAAGCACAAGTGCCTTTGTCTTATCGTTTAGCTGAGCCATTATAAAGCCTGTGATTTTCGAATAATCGGACGATATGAAAAAGCTTGAAATAACAGTCAGCAGGACGGATATTAAAAGCATCGGAACACGGGAAGCTACTCCGGAAATTGCCCCGACCACATTGACCGAAAGACCCGAAATAATGTTTCCGAGCGAGGTGACGAAATTATTTATAATATCCGTTATCGTTGCAATTGCGGACGGGTCAAGTCGGCTGATGCCCTCTCGGGCACTGTCCAGCGCAGAGAGCATCGCCGGCGCAATTGTATCGGTGTATATCTTCGGCATCGCCAAAAACAAATCTTTGATAAATAAAAATATTTCCGTACCCGCAATGCTGATAAGCACCCCGACGGTCAGATAGAACAAAACAACCGCGAATATTGCTGCAACCGCATTGCACATTTTGCATTTACTGCGGAAAAATCTAATCACCGGCTTTAGCGCAAAAGCAATGACAAACGCAATCACGAACGGCGTCAAAAGCGGAAGCAAATATTTGACGGTAACATACACCAGCGCGAGCACTAAAAGCCAATACATCACATTGATGATGAACTTTCTTCTTTTTTCTGTTTGCATTAATTCTCCTTGTATTTTTTCATACCCTAAAGCGTTAATCGCCAATTGCCGGAGATCTCAAAAAAGCTCTTGGGCACAGCTGCGCATTAAAGGGAGTGGGGATAAACGTGTGTGCTTTACGACTTTCAAATAGCCGAAGTCCCCGTCACAGGCTTGAGCGATATACCTGCCAAGCCATGCCACAGGGACTTTTGCGGTTTTGGTTTATTACTTTATGACATAGATTGTTTCTGTTGTCTGTGTTGTGTCCGAAGCGGTAATAAGAACTGTGATTTTATCCGCCATAAGTGCGCTGTTATACTCATGGTATGCAATGTCGGTATATTTACCGTCAGTAGTTATCTCAAGCATGTTTTTGGTAAAATGCTCTGATTTTATGAAGTAGGTTCCGTTCGGTGCCTGCATTACCTCTCCGCCGAATTTGTAATTGAGAGTGTCGAGCATGGTTGTGTTTTTAAGCGAAAGCTCTTTTTCCACCCAAATCGGATTTGACAGACCCATTCCCACATCCGTCTTTGCGATATTGCTCTCGCTGCGAACCTCAACGCGATAATAGCAATTTGGCACGAGTTCAACCTCGACATCGCCGGTGTAGCTGTATGCACCCTGTCCTGTCAGATCAACAGTGAACTCAACCACAGGCGCAAGATCTTCAATTTTTCCTGTGATGTCATATCTGTACAGCGTTACATTTGTAAGCGGCGAATTGTCTGATGCATAAAATCTCGCCTTTGCCCTTGTACCTGTCTCTGCCGCCAAATTAATCGCATTTCCCATTCTCTTGCCACCGAGAGTGAACCGCACTTCTGGCCCGTTGGAGGCAATGAAATCTCCGCTCTTCATCATCTCAAGTATGTTTTTCTCCGAAAGGCCTGTCAGTCTTCCCTTGATAAACTGAGTACCGACATCCTCGGATTTATAGTTGTTGCTGCTCATAAACGCGAATATTCTTTGAAGTCCGTAGACATTGAGGTTATTCCAGACGTTATATTCTACCCTTGACTCGGTGTCCTGTGTCGTCTTTCCCGCACTGTTGACCTCTATTCCAAGCACCTTATCAACCGAAAGCGCGGTTTTGATACTGCTCTCGATATCCCCGCCCTTGAAGAAATGGGGAAGGACTATCAGACCACCGGCGTCGGTTGCCTCATATATGGCCTCCTGATACGTCCATGCACCAAAGCCTACAATGGTATCACCGTAGTTGCTCGCCGGTGCGATTTCCGCCCCGTAAATGAGCATATGGCGTTTTCTCTGTCCTGTCTCAATCGCAGGTATCTGAAGGAACTGACCGTCCGCACCGGTAATCGAATCGACCTTGCTCTGTTCGACCTTTTTGCCGATATATTCCGCAGCTCTCTTCGCCGCCGCAGAGTCGGACTCCTTTTCGATCATGTCCTCTTTTTTGATGTCACCCTCGTCCGCTCCGTCTCCGCCAACCGTCATAACCGGAAGAGAAAACGAGCCTCGGAACGAGGTTCCGCCTGCCGGAGTCTGAGGTGGTGCCGCAGGATCTGTCGGTTTATTGGCTTCCTCTTTCTCCTCCTCTTCCTTCTTTTTTGCAGCCTCTTCCTTTTCGCGTTTTAAACGCTCGGCCGCCTCTTTGGCCCAGACCTCCTTATTGTCCTGCCATTCCTCCTCTTTCGATTTGCGGTTCTCAACGCTGTACATAAAGCTCATTCCGTGCTCATATGCGTATTTGATGTTGTCATCCATATTGCTCTCGCGCTTGGAGACTCCGTCCTTGGTGTGGGTGTGGATATCACCTGAAAAATATCCCTCTCCCGCAACATTAAAGTAATCGCTTTCGCCGAGAAGCACTGTCTTTCCGCTTTCATCGGTGCCATATGCGACAATTTTTATGCGTCCCGCCTCTGTTATGATAACAGGAACATCATAGGTAATCTCCCCGCCTGCCGGCATATCCGGAATCACATACGTGTCTCCCTCGGTGAACACACAGCTTGCAGATGTGAACTTCACCTTTGCATCGCTGAGCGCGCCGCTGCCGACATTCTTGATTTTTACGGGAATTGTGGTCTTAGAGCCGACACATACAAGTGACAGCTCCTTGAGGTGCGGTGTTCCATTTAGTGTCGCCGCATTTATATTTTCATCGTTTGAGGCGTTTTTCCACGTCAGTGCGGTATTAGGCGCATCTATATACAGCTCACAGTCAGAGAAAGAGACATTGTCCATTGAGCTCTGCTCTGCACCTCCCGCGAGCACAACCGTGCCCCCGGTAAACTGAACCGTGCCCGTTCCGCTGTAGTTAACCAGCGGCAGAATCGCATAGCCTCCGAAGACTTCATCGACATCCACTGTGGCTCCTGCGTTGATATTGAGAGTATCCCCTGCCTTTAGAGATGGGTGCTTGAGATATTTCACGAGTGTTTCGACATCATTTATCTCATAGGTAAAGGTCTTTTCATCAATGATATCGATGTATCCTGTGTAGATTAGCCCGAAAACAGCCCCTGCCGCAATCAAGAGTACTGCAAGCGCCGAGACGACTATAGCTATTTTTTTACCGTTCTTTTTCTTTTTCGGCTTTCCGCCTTTTGCAGAGGCAGATTTCTCCGTTTTGGCGCTCTTTTCGCTCTTTGTTTTTTTTGTGCCTTTTGCCTTGTCTCTCGCAGAGACTTCCGGCTCATCGGCTAAAGCGTCCGCGTTGCCGCTGACCCTCTGACGAACTCTTGTCTCCGCTTCGCCCTGAGCTTCAAGCTCGGATTCCCCGCTCTGTAATATCTGCTGCGCTGCCTGCTGCGCCAGCTTATATCTTCTGCGATACTCCTGCTGCTGCTCAGCAGTCAGCGTCTCAAACTGCTGCTTTGAAAGCTGCGGTACGCCATACTTTTTCATGCACTGAGCAAACACGCTGCGGCGTGTTTGCTCAGCCTTATTCGGCTCTGAACGGCGCGCGGCCGACTGCTTTTGAGTCGGCTTATCGCCCTGAGCATCCGTATAACCGCCGGAATTAGGACCTGCGGTCGATTTACTGTCAAAATCCGAATTTCTCGGCTGTCCGTTCGACGAAGACGAGAATCTGTTTGTTTCGCTCATAACACGTCTGCTCCTTTATGTATAGAACATATATAAATACATAATAACCAAAAAGCTGAACAAAATCAACCTTTTTAGGCTTTTGTTCAGCTTTAGTCGAGCTATTTTTCACAAAATTCAAGATCCGCAAGATGTGCAACACACGGAATCGACTCGCCCTGTTGAAAAGAGGTCGGGCTCATAAGTGCGCCTGTTGCCATAAACAAAATACGCCTCATCTCTTTTTTTTCAAGCGAGGGAAGAAAATATGAGCACAGAACACTTGCACTGCACCCGCAGCCCGATCCCCCCGCCTTGACATTTTGTTTGTCTGCGTCAAAAATCATCTTGCCGCAATCGAGATGATTCGGAACATCGTATCCCTCCATGCAGCACAAGCGGCTGAATATCCGCGAACCGACATCCCCGAGATCTCCCGTAACCACAACCGAATAATCTGTTGCAACAGTTTGTGTATCCTTGAGAAATCGAACCAGCGTGTCAGCCGCGGACGGCGCCATTGCACTGCCCATATTGTTGATATCACTGACGTCGAGATCGACAATTCTCCCGAAGCACACCCGCTCGACACAGACGCTTTGCGGGCGATGCTTGCCAAGCATGACACAGCCCGAGCCGGTGACCGTCCACTGCGACGACGGCGTGCGCATTCCGCCGTATTCAAGCGGGAATCGAAACTGGCGCTCAGCGGCGCAAAAATGGCTTGAGGTCTGTGCGGATGCAATATTTGCACTGTCAGAGTCCACAAATACGCTCGCCAGCAAGAGCGACTCAGCCATTGTGGAGCACGCGCCGTACAAGCCCACAAAGGGAATCCCGGTTTCGCGTATGCTGTAGCCGGACGCTATGCACTGATTGAGCAGGTCGCCCGCAAAGGATATATCAATGCTTGTGTTTTCAAGACCCGCGCTTTTCCTTGCCAGCTCAAAGGTTCGGCGCTGAAGCTCGCTCTCTGCCTTTTCCCATGAATCCTTGCCGAACTTTGTGTCCTCGTCGTAATTGATAAAGTACTTTGCAAGCGGACCGTCATGCTCTTTTTTCCCGACATATGCGGCATATCCCAGTATCGAAGGTTTATTTATAAGCTCAATTGTCGCTTTTCCGATTCTTTTTCCCATATCCCCGCTCCAATCTATCCGAACAATAGTGAAATCAAGCCCGCAACAACCGATGCGGCGATTCCGTAAACAATAACAGGACCCGCGATTATAAACATTTTAGCGCCGGTTCCGAGAATATATCCCTCCGACTTGAATTCCAGTGCGGGCGATACTACGGCGTTGGCAAATCCTGTTATCGGCACAAGTGTGCCCGCTCCTGCAAAGCTTGATATTTTATCGTATACACCCAACCCCGTCAAAACAGCGGACAGGGCAATCAGTGTTGCCGATGAGAGCAGCGCCGCCGTCTCCTTATCCATTCCATCTATTGTCATATAGGTGTTTAGGCAAAACTGACCAATCATACAGATTATTCCGCCGACCGCGAAAGCGCAGGTACCATCGAGCAAAAAATTGCTTTTCGGCATTTCCGATTGATATATTTTCTTGTATTGCTCACCGTTTAATTTCATTTTTTACACTCCATAAAATGCTTTTCAATATAATTATCCGCATTTATGTACCTTATTATTCAAATGCAATTGAAAGATAGCATTGTATGGTCTATGATAAAATTAAAATTATTTTGAAAGGCGATGCGCTCTATGTCCGGACAGGTTAAAAACAAACTGAAAACCCTTTGTCTTATGCAGTTTTTTCAAAAATACACCGATGCGGAGCACGGCGCCACAATTGATGAGATGATATCCTATCTTGAAAGCAATGATATCTGCGCACAGCGAAAAAGCCTTTATTCGGACATTGAGCTGCTTCGCGGTTTTGGAATGGATATCGAGGCTGTTCGCACAAAGCGAACGGAATATCGCCTTATGTCGCGCGAATTCCAGCTTCCCGAGCTGAAGCTTTTGGTTGATTCCGTCGGTGCTTCAAAATTTATCACACACAAAAAAAGCCTTGAGCTCATAGACAAGCTCGAAGCTATGACAAGTATATATGAAGCGCGGGAGCTGCGCCGAAGTGTCTATGTTGACAAGCGTGTGAAGACGATGAACGAGAGCATATACTACAGCGTTGACACTATTCACAGCGCGATAAATCACGGAAATAAACTCGGTTTTAAATATTTTACATATACTCCCGACAAAAAACGCACCCTGAAAAAAAGCGGAAACGAATATATTGTCACTCCGCTTACCCTTACTTACGCGGACGAAAACTATTATCTATACGCCTACACCGAAGAATACGGCGAAATAAGAACCTACCGCGTCGACCGGATGACCGGTGCCTGTGAAAAGAAAGAGTCTGCCGATAAAAATGAGATTACCGCAGGATTTAATCCGGCTGCCAACTCCAATGAAATGTTTTCTATGTTCGGCGGCGAAAAGCGCAATGTCACACTTAGATTTGACAATTCTCTTTCGACAGTCGTCATTGATCGGTTCGGCACCGACGTTATTTTCGTGCCATATGATGAAAAGAGCTTCAGCGTGAGCGTGGAGGTAATTGTAAGTCCGACATTTTTCGGCTGGCTGTTCGGCTTTGGCGATAAAGTTAAAATTTTAAGTCCGAAAGAAATCAGCGATAATTATTTGCTTATGCTCAATAATGCCATATCGAGTTATGATTGACTTTTCATGCCTCTCGGTTATATTTGCCGCAAGCGATATATATGGCACAGCTCGGTGTAACCGCGGCAATAATTATTTTTTCAGCGATACAAAGCCTGTCGGAATCTGCAGCCGCTATCTTTCAAGGCGCTTTAAAAACATCTGTGTGCGCTCATTTTGCGGGTTGTCAATCACCTCTTCGGGTGTACCCTGCTCGACAATTGCGCCGTCTGCCATAAACACAACGCGGTCGGATACGGTTTTCGCAAATGCTATTTCATGGGTTACGATTACCATTGTCATTTTTTCACCGGCAAGACCGCGAATAACCTTGAGTATATCACCTGTAAGCTCGGGGTCAAGCGCTGAGGTGGGCTCGTCAAAAAAGAGCATTGACGGGTTAAGCGCAAGAGCGCGGGCAATTGATACACGCTGCTGCTGACCTCCCGAAAGCTGGCAGGGATATGCGTCCGCCTTATCCTCAAGGCCCATTTTTCTCAATAGAGCATAGGCTTCAGACATAACCTCGTCTCTATTTCTTTTCTGCACCGCAATCGGCGCCTCGATTATATTTTTTAAAACAGAATAATGAGGAAAGAGATTAAAATTTTGAAACACAAGTCCGAATTTGGTTCTGATGCTGCGGAGCTGTGACGGACTTGCATAGACCGCACTGTTTTTTGAAGTCCATGCCGCCCGCTCGCCGAGATAGCTTATCTCTCCCGAATCTATGCGCTCAAGCAGAGTCGCACAGCGCAGAAGCGTCGATTTGCCCGAGCCGCTGGGTCCTATCACGCAGACGACCTCCCCCTCGTTTACGTCAAGTGAGATTCCGCGCAGGACACCGAGCTCGTCAAAGCTTTTTACTATATTTTTAAGTCTTAAAACTTCCATTGCACACCTCATCTGTTGTTGACCGCATTGTTCACTCGGCACTATAGTAGTTCATCTTATTTTCAAGCCGCTCCATGAGCATGGCAACAAGGAAATTAAACACATAATAAAATAGCCCCGCCGCCGCAAAGGGAATCATGCTTTTTTCGGATGCGGCTATCGCTTTTGCCACAGTGAACATCTCACTGTATGCAATGGCAAACGCAAGAGAGGTGTCCTTTACAAGTGTGATGACCTCGTTGGTGATAGATGGAAGAATGCGCTTTAACACCTGCGGAAGGATTATCCTGATAAAGGTCTGTGCCTTGGAATATCCGAGCACCGATGCCGCCTCATACTGTCCCTTTGGCATAGACTCAATGCCGGATCGGTAAATTTCCGCGAAATATGCGGCATAGTTTACCACAAATGCCAAAATAACAGCCCAGAACCTGTAGGATTTTCCCACATCTATTCCGAGCAGAAAATACGGTCCGAAATATACCACAAGAAGCTGCAGCATAAGCGGTGTTCCGCGCATTATCGATATGTATATTTTGGTGCAGTTCCGCACAATCGGATTCTTTGCCATTCTCGCAAATGACACAAAGAGACCTAAAGGAAGTGAGCCAATCAGTGTGAGTGCGAAAATCAGCACCGTGCTAAGCATTCCCTCACTCAGCTTTGACAGCATTATCTGAAATGTCATTGGAATTCAACTCCGATACAATTTTGTTGCCGCAAATGTCAGATATAGGACTCCTTGCAGCTTTTATAGGTTTTTCATATGCTGACAAATTCTTTGGAATAGGCCCTGCGCCGCGTCCGCATTTAGGGCAGCGGGCGCAGCGCAGCTAATCCGACAGGATACATTATGCTCCCATCTCCGACTGTCAAGTAGCCTCTGCATAAATTATTTTATAATGCAGACATTCTTTGTGTCGACAAACTCTTTGGCTATTTTCTCAACTGTTCCATCGTCGGCCATTTTCAGAAGTTCTTGTTCTACCGCATCCTTTGCTTCCGTATTCCCAAGCAGAAATCCGATAGCATATTGCTCTTTTGAAATCTCCTGCTTCAGAACCGTAAATTCTGTTTCGCGACCCTCCATCTGAAATGCGGCTACTCCCGCATCAAGCGCCACTGCGTCAACCGCGCCCTGCTCCAAATCCATAAAGGCTGTATTATATTCCGAAACCTCTATCAGCTCACCGAATGAGCCGAGAAGCTCTGTGTTTTCCTCGCCGTTGAGTGCCGCAAGTGCCGATGAATCCTTTTGAACCGCCACAGTCTTGCCGGCAAGTCCGGAAAATTCGGAAATTCCCGAATCGGCTTTCACGATAAAGACCTGCGAATTATCATAGTATGGAACTGTCCATGTATATTCATCCTCGCGCCCATTCATTGTAAACCCATTCCAGATACAGTCGATTGTGCCTGATTCAAGCTCAAGGTCCTTTGCGTCCCAGTCTATCGGCTGAAGCCCGATTTCCCATCCGAGCCGTTTTGCGACCTCTTTTGCAAGCTCAATGTCAAACCCCGTTATTTCTCCGTCTTCTCCCACATAACCGAACGGCGGAAAGTTCTGGTCGAACCCGATAACAAAGACATTATCCTTGCCCAACAGAGAATTTGCATCCGCTGCCGGCTGCTCTGTTTCCGCGGGCTTTGCCGCACATCCCGCCAGCATGGTCACACTTATCGCAATAGCTGAAATTAAACTCAATACTTTTTTCATTTTCTTTTTCTCCTCATAATTCGCTTATTCTGTTTGTTTCTCGTCGGTTCTCTTTCTGTCGTTCACTTTACCATGCTACTATAGTAAAGTCAACCGTTTTGCGTAACTTTCGTCACTTTACTGTGATATCACAGTAAATCGTCTTTGCAGCTTGTGCAGCTTTCACATATTTGTCTTTCCTTTATCTGTATTAAATATTTACACAGCAAAAGGGCAGACGCGCTGTCTGCCCTTTTGCTGATTAATCTGGCTCACACCTTGGGTCAATGGGATTTGCTCTGACCGATGCAATTTAAATTTAACTTTTGCAATTATTTGCTTTTTTTCTTTTTAAACGCGGTGATTGCAATTCCCGCTCCGGCGGCAAGTGCAAAGGTTATTGCCCCGCCTGCAAGACCCGAAACAGATGTGCCCGTCCTGCTTCCCTCTTCCCCCGAGTCTGCATAGTCGTAATCGGGCAAGAATGCCGTGGACTGCTGAGCGGCCGCAGATGCGCTGTGCAGACCGCTGTCCGCTTCAAGCTCTGATGTCCCCGCCACTTTTTCCATAGACCATTCGAGCCCATCGGGGAATGCAGAGGCAAACATAGAGAGTCCGCCGCCGATAATCACTGCTGCAACCGCGATTATTGCGACAACCTTTTTCACCGATACATCTGAGGGCAAGGCTTTTTTTTCGGTTGCACACTCCAATATTTCCGGGCGCACACTGTACACAAAGCAGAGAACCGCTGCCGTAATTATACCTTCAACCAGCCCGATTGCGAGGTGAATCGGCTGCATCATCAGCAGGAATGCCGAAAACGGAAGCTCGGTAATACCCGATGCAAGCGTCTCGAGAACTACCCCGAAGGCACCGAGCTGCAAGCCCGCAACCACCGATAAAATCGAAGCTATTGTGATGCGCTTATAGCTGATTCCCTTTTTCACGATTGGTTTAAAGATTAGCGGGTACATGATGAGACAGGAAATAAATCCCATATTAAATACGTTGCACCCCAGTGCAAGCAGGCCTCCGTCCGCAAAAAACAGTGCCTGGATTAACAGAACCGACGTAATTGTCAAAAATGACGGATATGCTCCCAGCATTGCCGCAAGCAAAATTCCTCCGCCGATATGTCCGCTCGAGCCTGTTGCCGGAATTGTGAAGTTTATCATCTGAGCCGCAAAAACAAAAGCGCCCATAACCCCCATAATCGGAACTTTTTTCTCTGTCAATTCATCTTTTTTTATTTTTACAACCGAAACTGCAATTGCCGCCGCACTTACGGCACACATTGCGGCTCCGACGGTCGGTGACAGCAAAGCATCTGCCATATGCATAATAAGTATCCTCCTCATTAATTAAGTACAAAAAAACGCCATAAAAATATCAGCGGAATCAGTCTTTGAAATACCGCACAATACCTTCATGGCATCATTAAATTGATGTTGTACCAACGACACAGCGTCTTCATGACGCATTGTCTGAGTTCATTTTAGTATAATGATATTTTTTTGTCAACTGCGCTTTTATCCCTTGACGAATTAAGTTTGAATGGTATATACTTAATTCACAAAATTGTATAGTTATTCTCAAAAATAGTATATGCCTCTTGAGGTATATCAGGGAAACAGGTGAAAGTCCTGTGCGAACCCGTCGCTGTATAAACGTAGCATTGCGCAATTTTCATTGAAGCCACTGACATTATGTCGGGAAGGTGAAGCGCGGTGTGTTGATGTTTGAGCCAGAAGACCTGTTTTGAGAATCAGTACTGAAAATACCACGCGGAATTGGTATGGGTACGCACAGCTTGGTTCAATCGTTTTTTGGTTGCTTTAGCTCTGTGTCTAATCCTCCGTTTCGCAAAAACGGAGGATTTTTATTATGAATTCAAAAACGAAAAAGATTTTAATCATTGCGGGCGCTGCTCTTGTTGTTCTGCTTGCTGTTTTTATTGCCATGTACGTCTTCGGAAGACCTGCGACCACTGCGGGCGACAAGCATATCACCGTGAGTGTCACACATAACGACAAGAGCGTAAAGGTGTTTGAAATCGACACCGATGCTGAATTTCTCGGCTCTGCACTTGTGGACGAAAAGCTCGTGTCGGGTGAACAGGGCGAGTTTGGTCTGTGGGTGAAAACAGTAGACGGCTACACCGCGGACGATGCAAAACAGGAGTGGTGGAGCTTTATGCTGAATGGAGAATTTCTGAATACAGGCATCGACCAGACTCCGATTAAGGACAGTGACAAGGTTGACATAATATTAACAGTAGGTTTTTAAATGTCAAGAAAACTCTCGGTTTACGAAATAGCATCTGTCGGGGTCAGTGCCGCTATGCTTTTGGGCGTACAGATTGTGCTCGCGCCGCTGCCTAATATCGAGCTTGTTTCACTCCTTGTAATCTGTTTCACAAAAGCTTTCGGGCGGCGCGCCTTATATATAATATATACCTTTGCATTGTTGGAGGGGCTGGTGTACGGATTCGGGATATGGTTTTTGACCTATCTCTATGTGTGGACTGTGCTCTATTTGGTTGTGCGTGTGCTTTCCGAGCTCGACAACAGTCTCGTCTGGGCGATTATCGCCGCCATATACGGAATCTCGTTTGGTACCCTTACTTCAATCCCATATTTTTTCATCGGCGGCTTTAGCGGCGGGATCGCGTACATCGTGAGCGGCGCCATGTTTGATCTCTTACATTGCGCCGGAAATTTTATTTCTGTTCTTATTTTGTACAGACCTGTAATTCATGTTCTGAACAAAGTCGAGAGCTTATCCGCGCGCACTGTTTCGCGCAGGGCTCATTAAGGAGATTTTTTATGCACCGTGGTCTTATTCAAATTTACTGCGGAGACGGCAAGGGAAAAACAACCGCTGCGGTCGGACTATGCACACGCGCTGCCGGATGCGGAATGCAAATTCTGTTCGCACAGTTTTTAAAGTCGAGCAATACGGGCGAACGGAGCGTTTTTTCCTCTCTTGAAAATGTCATCGTGCC
The DNA here is from genome assembly GCA_036644375.1 of Oscillospiraceae bacterium. Lineage (GTDB taxonomy): Bacteria > Bacillota > Clostridia > Oscillospirales > Ruminococcaceae > CALWZE01. The sequence goes on along the minus strand of JAVXQD010000001.1, from coordinate 59,044 downwards.
CGAAATACCGCCCGATACAAAGTTTGTAAAAGACATGAGCGAGGTTGAATTTGCCCATGCAAAAGATTTTTTTTCTTCATTGTTTAAACAGTGCTATGGCTGTGCGGTCAGCGGTGATTTTGATATTGTTGTCATGGATGAAATTTTTTCCGCAATCAAATACGGTATCGTAACTAACGAAATTCTTGCGGAGCTGCTTGTCCAAAAATCCCCACACACAGAGCTTGTACTTACAGGCCGTGACCCGCATGAGAGCATAATTAAGCTTGCCGACTATGTAACGGAAATGCAGCTCATTAAGCACCCTTATCGGAGCGGAATCAGCGCACGAAAAGGTATTGAATTTTAACTGTCTCCCCTTTTTTCGGTTGGTTTTACAGCGGCATCTGATATTTCCAACCGTTAATTTTCCATACAAAGAACCTCTGATGTCACAAATTGCATCGGAGGTTCTTTTAATCCCCGATTAATAGAACCTATCTGCGTTACATTTGCTCTTTACTCTTATACTTTTTGTGCAAGCCCATTGAAATTCATCTCTCAATGGGCTATAATTGTGCGAGCGATGAAGGAAATCTTGCTTCAAGCGGTTTTCCTTTATTTTTTTGAGTTCTACTGTGAATTATTTCACAATCATTTGACACCAAGCTTTTTAAAAAACAAAATTCATAACCGGGGTAACAAAAATGGAAAAAACAATCGAGAACAGTGCCATAATAAAACGACTGCTGCTAATTACTTCACTCTTGTTTGCAATCGGAGGTCTCTTTGCAGGTAATCTCAGCGAAATGCTGCCCGGATTGATAAAAATCATCACCTCCCCCTCACAGCTGACAATGGATTATTTTTGGTTAGGCGGGGTTGGCGCATCTTTTATGAACGCCGCTATCGTCGGGTTCCTTTGCTGGCTGCTGCTTAGTGTGTCCAAAGGCACGGCAAATTCAGGAACAGTCATGGCCTATTTTCTGACTGTGGGCTTCTCGTTCTTCGGCATGAATTTCGTCAATATTCTTCCCTGCTTTCTCGGTACCTTTCTCTATTCCGTCGCAAAGCATGACAGCTTCGGAAAATATATTAATTTTGCAATGTTCTCAACCGCTGTTGCGCCATTCGTAAGTGAGATGATGTTCCGCTACCCCGAAACTGAGACAAGAGCTTTAACTGTGCTCGGACTTGTGCTTGGCATTCTTCTCGGCACTGTTGCCGGATTTATTATGCCCGCACTGGCGGCGCACTCGCCCAATGCGCATAAGGGATACAGCCTTTACAGCGCGGCTCTGCCTGCCGGACTCATCGCCTTTACATATCTTGCGATATTTTTTAAAACACGCGGAATTGATACCCCTGTAAACACCAATATCGGTGATGGGTTTAATCTGTATGCAAATATATTTTGCTGTTCATTATTTGTCATCTGCGCAATAACCGGATTTTTAATGAACGGCAAGAGCTTCAATGGATACACTGCTATTTTTAAAAGTACCGGATACAAAACTGATTTTATTTCCGCCAATGGTCTGCCGGTATCACTGATTCATATCGGTTTGTACGGTTTGTTTATTATGGCATATTACAATCTGGTTGGCGCGTCATTTACCGGTGCGACAGTTGGCGCAGTTTTTTGTATGTTGTCCGTTTCGGCTTCCGGCTCACATGGCTTTAACGTTCTTCCTATTATGATTGGCTATGCAATTGCCTCGCTTTTCAGTGCATGGACACTTAATACTCAGGCGATTGTGGTCGGTCTCTGCTTTGCAACCGGCCTTGCTCCCATAACCGGTCGCTTCGGCATAATTCCCGGAATACTTGCCGGAATACTTCATGGCTGCTGTGTCACTCTCGTCCCTGCTCTGCACGGTGGATTTTGCCTTTACAACGGCGGTCTCACCTGCTGCCTTCTTGCCATCATTACAGTGCCGCTGTTAGAGGCCTTCATGACTCCGTCCGAGCATTGCTGCTACAGGCTTTTTGCGCCGTTTGTAAAATCTCGTGAAGCTTCAACTCAGAAATAACGCATTATGCGCCACAGTTAATTCCCAATTAAAACTTAAAACGCCTCATCTCCGCAAATGCATAAGAAGCGAAGATAAGGCGTTTTTCTGTGAGCTGTTTTTACTTGTCTAATGTTCTTTCCGCTGCTCTGATTACATGACCCACAAGCACAGTTGTCGTGACCGTGCCCACGCCGCCGGGAACAGGGGTGATGGCACCTACGATTGGCTCAACCTCGTCAAAATTGACATCGCCGCACAGTTTGCCCTCGGCATTCATGTTTATTCCGACATCTATAACCGTCTGTCCCGCCGAAACATATTCCTTGCCTACAACACCCGCGCGACCCGCCGCAACAATCAAAATATCCGCCTGCCTGCAAACAGATGGCATATCAACCGTCCTGGTATGACAGATTGTGGTGGTGGCATTTTTTTTGACAAGCATCATCGCAGCCGGCTTGCCGACAACAAGCGAACGGCCGATTACTACCGCTTTTTTACCGGTACAATCAATTTTGAAATGATCCAGAATTTCCATGCACGCTTGCGCCGTGCATGGCGGAAATCCTTGATTTGTACCCGTGAACACGCCCACAAGCGACCCGTCGGTTATGCCGTCAATATCCTTTTCGGGAGCGAGCGCCGCTCTGACTGTCTCGTCGTTGATATGCTTAGGCAACGGGCGAAAAATCAAAACCCCGTGTATTTTGTCATTCTTGTTTATTGCCTCGATAGTCTTTAACAGTTCTTGCTGTGTTACATCCTCGGGCAGTACGAATTTTTGTACATCAACGCCGATTGTCTCACAGCGTTTTGTCGCACCCCTTTCGTATGAAAGGTCATCGGGTCTCTCACCAACCCGCACAATTCCCAGCGTTGGGTTAATATTTTTATTTTTGAGTTCAATAACCTCGGCCTTTAGCTTTTCGTTCAAAACCGCAGTTACCTCAGAGCCTTTTAAAAGCTGCGCCATTTATTTTCCTCCTTTACTTGCTTCGATATTCCGAAAATCCGATTTTGCTGCTGTAATCAATCACAGGCGCGAGCGGACAGAGGCGAATATCTCGTCTGCCTTCGCCTCATATTTCGTGAGCATTTCCTCTGCTTGTGAGTTTACGGATGCGGCGTAATCCTTGTCCTCCATCGACTTTGTGTTGATAAATACATTGAGGCTTGCCCCCATCAGCGCCGCTTTGAGGCAAACTGCCGCACAACCCGCATCACTTATTGCAATCGCACTGCCCTTTGCGGCAAATTGCTCAACTACATCAATTGCCTCACAGCATCTGCGCATTATATCCATAGGCACCGAGCACGCATCCTTGAGCACAATTGCCATAACACGCGCCTTTTCTGCTTTTTCAGCTTCGGTTTCACGCGGCATTCCATATGCCTGTGCGAGTGGGGCGAAAACCTCTGCATCTTTTTCGACAAGAGCAAGCAGTTCCTGTTGAAGACTGTCGCTCTTCGCTTTTAGTGCAAGCATCTCACCCTCGACCTCGGCGTATTTTTTTTTGCCTACAGTCAGACTTCCGACCATATTGCCGAGTGCGGCTCCGATTGCGCCGACAAGAGCTGATGCACCGCCTCCGCCCGGAACCGGCGATTTTGAGGCGAGAACCTCGACAAAGCCTTCACAGCTGTCTTTAGTAAAGCTCATTTTTCCTCCCACAGTACGGCAATGCCGTTTTGACCTTGTGAAAAGCCGAAACGGCACCGCGACTGAAATCAATATTGTTTAATACATCAGGACAATTAAAGCTTTTGATCTGATTTCTATTGACTGTTAGAACAATCCTGTGATTTTTCCTGTTGCGTCAACATCAATCTTCTCTGCCGCCGGAACAGGCGGGAGACCGGGCATTGTCATAATATCACCTGTGAGTGCAACAATGAACCCTGCGCCCGCAGATACCTTGAGGTTTCTGACATTGACCGTGAAGTTCTTGGGAGCACCCAACAGCTTCTGATTATCCGAAAAGCTGTACTGTGTCTTTGCCATGCAGATAGGCAGGTTTCCAAATCCAAGCTCTGTGAGCTGAGCCGCCTGCTTCTTTGCGCCGTCTGTCAGGATTACGCCGTCGCCATGATAAATGTTCTTTACAATGTCCCCGAGCTTTTTCTCGATTGTATCGTCAACGTTGTAGCTGAATGAGAAATTGTTTTTCTCATCGCACAGACGGACAACCTCATTTGCAAGAGCAATTCCGCCCTCTCCGCCCTTTGCCCATACCTCAGACAATGCAACGTTTACGCCAAGCTCCTTGCATTTTGCTTCGACAAGATCCAGCTCTGCCTTTGTGTCGGTCGGAAATGCATTGATCGCAACCACACAGGGAAGCTTATAGACATTTACCATATTGTCGACATGCTGCAAAAGGTTGGGCAGACCAGCCTCAAGAGCTGCAAGGTTTTCATTGTTAAGATCCGCCTTTGCAACGCCTCCGTGATGTTTTAGCGCGCGCACTGTAGCGACGATAACAACCGCGCTGGGTGTGAGACCCGCCATGCGGCATTTGATGTCAAGGAACTTCTCGGCACCGAGGTCAGCACCGAAGCCCGCTTCCGTAACACAGTAGTCTCCGAGCTTCAACGCGATTTTTGTAGCTGTAACAGAGTTGCAGCCATGTGCGATGTTTGCGAACGGTCCGCCGTGAACAAATGCCGGAGTGTGCTCTAACGTCTGAACCAGGTTTGGTTTAAGCGCATCCTTGAGCAATGCTGCCATTGCGCCTTGGGCTTTAAGCTGTTCGGCTGTTACCGGCTTCTTGTCAAAGGTATAGCCGACAATAATTCTGCCGAGACGATTTTTAAGATCAGTTATGTCCGAAGCAAGGCACAAAACAGCCATGATTTCAGATGCGACGGTAATATCATATCCGTCCTCACGGGGCATGCCGTTTGTCGGTCCGCCGAGTCCGTCTGTGACAAAGCGAAGCTGACGGTCGTTCATGTCAACACAGCGGTGCCATGTGATGCGGCGCGGGTCAATTCCGAGCTTGTTTCCCTGGAAAATATGATTGTCTATCATTGCCGCCAAAAGGTTATTTGCAGCGCCGATTGCATGAAAGTCTCCTGTAAAATGAAGGTTAATATCCTCCATCGGAACGACCTGTGCATATCCGCCGCCTGCGGCTCCGCCCTTGACACCGAAAACCGGACCGAGTGACGGCTCACGGAGAGCAACGACAACCTTTTTTCCGATTTTACGCATTCCATCGGCAAGACCGACAGTTGTGGTTGTTTTTCCCTCACCCGCAGGTGTTGGGTTTATAGCTGTCACAAGAATGAGCTTTCCGTCCTTGCCCTTGCAGTCTTTCAGTATGTTGTAATCGACCTTTGCCTTGTATTTGCCATACATTTCGACGTATTTCTCGTCGATTCCAAGCTCATCCACAATGCTGCTCACCGGCAGCATCGGGGTCTCCTGTGCGATTTCGATGTCTGATTTAAAACCCATTTTTTGCCCTCCAATATTCTTCACATAACAATTTATTATATAATAACTTCTGTAGCCGCAAACACCAAAGCGGCTAATAAGTTAATTATAACGACTTTACCAATCCTTGTGGTAATATTTGCGGATTGTTCCGACCATATACAGCGAGCCGAGCGCCACAACCGCTCCGCTTTCTCCCGCAATCCGTTTTGCCGTTTCAATTCCCGATTCTACGGTATTGCAGCTTTGCGCCGTACATCCAAGCGCAATCAGCTTTGTGCAGAGCTCCTCCGCCTTCATTGCACGCGGGTTATCCGGCGTTACGGTTACAAAATTGTCTGATACCTCACACAGTATCTGCAAAATTGCATTCACATCCTTATCCGCCATGATTCCCACCAAAATTACGGGCTTCGTGTCCGGGAAAAACCTTTTTATACTGTCAACCGTCCCGCGGATACCATGCGGGTTGTGACCTCCGTCGACGATAAACGTCGGCTTGTCCCCAATCAGCTCAAAGCGTCCGGGCCATTTCACATCGTGCAGTCCTGCGCGAATAGTCACATCGGTTATCCGATATCCCATCCACTTCAGCAGCAGAGCCGTCTCAATGGCAACCGCCGCATTTTGCGGCTGATAATCGCCTATAAGCGGGATAAACAGGTCATTATAATGCTTGTATGAAAAATACTGACCTTTAAAATTAGAGTCGCTTTTAACAAGAGTTGAGTAAGCCGGTATTGTCAAGCCGGCACTCCGCTCGTTGCATACATGTGCAAAAACTCTGTTCGCTTCAGGGCAGTTACCGTTAATGACAACCTCTCCGCCGTGTTTAATGATTCCCGCTTTTGCAAAAGCTATTTTCTCAATTGTATCGCCAAGCTCTGCCATATGGTCAAGACCGATTGCAGATATTACCGCTACCAATGGGCACGGAATCACATTTGTGCTGTCATACTCTCCGCCCATTCCAACCTCGAGCACAACGATATCACAGCCGCGCTTCTTAAACCATAAAAGCGCGAGACAGGTCATCATTTCAAACTCGGTCGTGGGGTCACTCATCTTTTCGACATTTGGTCTGATATAGTCTGTCATCAGCTCCGCAAGCTCTTTTTGCGGAATCATCTCCCCGTTGACCTGCATCCGCTCGTTAAATTCCTGAATGGCGGGTGAGGTGAAAAGGCCTGTTTTATAGCCGCTTTTGCGAAGAATGCTCGCTGTCATAGCCGCTATGCTTCCCTTGCCGTTTGTGCCTGCTATATGCACAAATTTCAATTCTTTTTCGGGATTTCCGAGTTTTTCCAACAGCTCCTGTGTACGCTCAAGACCAAGCTTGCTTCCGCGCCAGCTTATGCTGTGGATGTAATCCAAAGCTTCATTATAATTCATTATTATCTACCCTTTTTGCAGATTTATTGCTAAAAATATAACAATAGCGTATATGCCTGAGCACCGCTGCGAAGGCTGCCGCATGTATGTTTTTCACAATAAGCATACATTATTCTGTTATATTTTCCCAAGTGCTCCTATTGATATGTCACCGACAACCGCCATATCCTCCGCGGTGAAGGCGAGCGCAAAATTGTCGGAAAAAAGTATTTGTGCCGACGGCATAAACTCTTCGTCAGCCTGCCACAGCATAAAACGAAGCGAGAGCCCATCCATAAATTCAAACTCATATCCCGCATCGCAGCCGTCTAATTTTTTTGCGTTTAGTTTTTGCATTGATTTTTCAAGTGTTTCCGTTTTTTTTGCATACGTGAATGCAAATCGCCCGAGACATCGGCTTTTGAAGTTCTGATAATATACCTCGCCCCAAGGAACGTCCCGATAGCTGAGGAATCTGCCGGATGCAGCCGCAAAGCAGCCGTCAACGAAATATCGCAAAATCAATATCCTCGCGTTAATTAATTCAAGAGCTGCATAGCCTTCGGTCAGATGTGTGACATTAAATTCGGGATAGCTGACATTATATCTCTCACCCATAAGCCCAATGTTGAACTGCTTCGTTTCTGCATTATATTTCACATTGCATTTCTCGGAGATTTCATTTGGGTTCTTTTGCGCAAATAGCTCAAGATAGTGAAGATAAGGGAGTCTGTCTTTATTGTTCTGTTCAAATTCAACAGCCATTTTCACTCACCCCCGAAAGTCCTGTGAAACAGAGGGGAACAGTGAGGCATCGGTGTGCGGAATAAAGCACGCCGCCACAAATGCATCCATATACCCGGGTGTCGTCGAAAGCTCAAGATAGGTCATCGAGCGGGCAAGCTCATTGACTTTTTCCCTTGCCTGGTTTGAGCAGAGCATCGCATATGCGCCGCACAGCGCAGAGTTTCCGATATATTCATACTTTTCCACGGGAATATCGGGAAACATTCCGATTCCGATTGCATTTTGCATATTGATTCCGCTTCCTATTCCACCTGCAACATACACCTTTTCAACCATGCTCACATCAAAATCAAGAGACTGAAGCATTGTGTTTATCGCGGAAAAAATAGCGCCCTTTGCGCGCACGAAGTTGTCAATATCAGCCTCGGTGATTTCAATATCCCTGACCGAGCACGACTCCTCCCTAAATGCGAGAACATAGCTACCGACTCCGAATTCGTCACGACGAATTCGTTTTCCCTCACGCACAAGAACTCCCTTAGCATTAATTATCCCGTGCTTGTAGAGCTCGCTTATAATGTCAATAATTCCGCTTCCGCAAACACCAATCGGCTTTTGCCCCTCTGCGCCGATAATTTCGAAAACCGGTTCCATTGTGTTCGGATCTATTGTGCATTTTTCAATAGCGCCGTCTGTCGCACGCATTCCGCAGCTGATGTCTCCGCCCTCAAAAGCGGGACCTGCCGAGCACGCGCAGCTCATGAGAAAATCCGAGTTGCCGAACACGATTTCTCCGTTTGTTCCAAGGTCGATGAACACGGACATCTCCGGCCTGTTCCACGCCATACTTGCAAGCGTGCCCGCTGTTATATCCCCGCCGACATAGCTGCCTATATTCGGCGCGATAATAATTTTAGCATCCGGACAGGCACAAATTTCAATATCACGCGCCTCTATTGCCTCTGTTCCGTAAAACGCAGGGACATATGGCTCCTTGCGCAGCGGGTCCGCATCAACTCCCGCCAGAAGATGGTTCATCGTAGTATTGGACGCTATCACAATGCTGTACACACGTGATGAATCTACCCCCGCATGAGCACACATTTCACGGATCATCGGATTTATAGTCTCTTCCACGACAGCTTTTTGAAGTCTGTCTCTGCCGCCTTCTTTTTGACTTTCCACAATGCGGTTAATCACATCGGCTCCGTATCTAATCTGACCGTTTCCGGCAGAGGCCTTTGCGAGAATATGACCGTTTTTCAGTTCGACAAGCAGTCCGCTTACTGTCGTTGTGCCGATATCAATCGCAAGTCCGCAGCAGGGCTTTAGATCATCCGATACAACTATATCAAGAATCTTCATTCTTCTTTCGTTGAACGAAGCAATGCATTTCACTTTAAATCCGCTCTCTCGGAGTATATCCGGAAGCTTTCTCAACACCGAATAGGTGTATTTTATTCTGACCTCCGGAAAAAGAGCGGCAATAGCTCGCCCAAGTCGCTCATTGTCAGGCATCGTGTCATCGAGCGACGGCACGGGCACAACAACCTCAAACTCTACAAAGTCATTTTCAAACTTTATATCCGCATCCGATATTTCTTTTTGTATATTATAGAAGATTTCAAGCTCCGCCTTTGAACTTAAATCAGCTACCTTCATTCGGTTTTTGTATGCCGACGCAATGTCAGGTACCTCAATGGTAACATCGGACACAACCTCGCTGATGCATGCGAGACGGTAGCCTGCCGCATACTCCTCTTCAGAAATATGGCGACTTTTCGGAGATTTCAGCTCTCCGCCTATAAGCTTTATTCTGCATTTTCCGCACGATCCGTTCCCTGAGCACGGGGCATCAATCGCAACGTTCGCCTTACGGGCAAGCGAGAGCAGACTTTCGGTATCTGCTGAGGAAATGCATATGTCGTCGCAACCGTTAATTTTAAACGTTACTTTCGGCATTAAAAGATTTTACCTTTCCTGAATGCTGTAGTGTGTATCTTGTGCTTGTTTTTTACACAACAGTACGAATGGACGAGTGCGTCCATTCGTACTGTTGTGATTGAGCATTAATCAACCAAAACAATATCCTGATGCTAAATTACATTATCGGATCCAGTCCAAGCGCCGGATGGTTCTTTTCTGTAAGGAAGTTCATGACTCCCTCGGAATCGCTGGCGATTGACTCGTCACAGACCATATCCGTGAAGTTTTCGATACCATACAGCTCTTTGGCGGTCTTGTTCAGCTTAACCGCGATATCGTCTTTCAATTCCTTCGGCATCCAGACTATACGCTCTATTCCGCCCTCTGCGGAGACAAATTTCTTTGAGCTTATGAAGTGACGTCCGTGGCCCATGAAGCCCGGGGTCTGAACTCCGCCGCCGGTCATTGACGCAAGCTCTCCGAAGGTCATTCCTGTAGGCGTCATTCCCTTGTATTCGCGGTTGACGATAACTACGCCGTTTGCTTCCGGCAGGATTCCGCAGATGCACTCAAAGCAGCCGCAGGAGGTCATCGGGTCTTCCATGATTGAATAAAGCGTTACGTTTTCAACTGCGCCGTGAGTTGACTCGCCGACAATCTTATTGACCTCTGTGTAGCGTCCGAGGCGCTCGTCCACGCAGCCTACTTTTTTGATTGGCTGGCAGGGTCCTGTAGGGGTGAGCTCTTTTGTTGCCTTTGCGTCAAGCCATGAAACTGCGCCGCAAAGTCCGAGACGCTCAGGTGTGACAACACAGCAATGCGACGGAGCGAACGACTGACAGAGAATGCAGGTGTAGAATGTATCCACGCTCTCGTCGGTCATTGAAGCTAAACGCTCATCGCGTGTGGCATATGCGGGCATTGCAAGCTCATCCAGTATTTTCTTTGCTTTTGCCCCATCTGTTACAAGCGTAATCTGGCACTTGTCAACCACGCTGTCGAACTCGTCCATAATTTCATGATACAGAACCTCGCCGAAATCCTTCAGCCTCAGGCCTTTTTCGAATGCCTCTTTGCTGATGCGGATTCTGAACAGATTGCGCTGGCCTGTGTGCATAACACCTTCCATGTAGTTAAACCAGTGATGGATTTTGCGCTCAATTACAGGCTCAAAGTCAGACTGCATCTTTGCACCGTAAACCTCAACAAAGGTTGCAAGCGGAAGCTCACATGGCATGTCGGCACTGTCGATGTCCGGTCCGTCAATGATAATTTTGTGATCCTCAACCTCTTTTTCGCCTCTCATCAAAACAAGCTCGCATGTCGGATTTTTGTCGCTTGTCATCTCGGCGGCCATATCGCCCTTGCGGATAATTTCGCCCTCGAAAGCGGCGGCAAAAGCTACGGGTATCGGCAACTCTTTGACTTTGATTTTTATATTGCGGAGTGCGAGTGATTCCTTGACGGTGTTGTTGTGATCAAGCACTGAGACAAGCGCACCCGGAACCTGGTTTTCGCCGAGATCGACATCGACAATTACGGGGAATCCGAGAGCAATCGCGCCGGCTCCCGCCGAAACAACGACCTCATTCAGCGCACCGAAGGTGTTGACAAATGCCGGAACGCGCTCCTTTGTATATGCAAGCAGTCCTGCAAGGTCTCCCGGCTGTGCGTTTCCGAAAATCAATGCTGCGCGAATGGCAACCGTAACGGCATGGATAACTGCCGTTACATCATGACCCAGAGGAACAACACGAAAATCAAGACCGACCTTGACACCCTGTTCGATAACCTGATCAATAACATCTCCGATGAGCAGTGAGAGTATACCCTTGCTTTGGTAATCCTTGACTACCTTTGCAACATCCGCCGCGTTGTCAGCCTTGCCCAAAATAACCGCAACTCCCGGAATATCGCCTGTGACCAGCGGAACTCCAAGTGCACGAATAATCGGGTCGGGTACAAAACCGATGCCTGTTTCTGCTGCATATGCGTCTGCTTCGAGGAATTTAAGACCCTCAATAATTTCAGCGCCTACAGCTGTGGCAAGACCTGCATTAAGTGCTTCGCCCAAATCCTCTTTGTTGGAAATGAGACTTTTAAGTACTCCTACGCAAGCGGGCAAATCGCCCAGTGTTTTTACCTTTACGCCTGTTGCGGCATAGATTGTGGGAAAGAAATAAGCTGTGTCGGGAAAAGCAACCTGCTTGTCTGCACCGTGCTTGGCAATTGCATCGTTTACAGCGCCTTCGGTGAGTCCTGCAACTGCATTAGAACCTGCATAGATTAAATCCGTTAATACGCTCATTTTGTGAATCCTCCCAGATTTTTTTAACGGCACTTCATGCGCCGCTTGTTTCAATTTTTCAGCCGTGCAAATATTGTCGAACGGTGATGCCGCAATAAAACCACTCGGCTTCTGTCCGTCCGCGGGGGCGGCTTTAACGAAAAAAGCCTGTGCTTCGCATTGATAGTTATGCTGTGGTCAGGCTGTTATCGCGCACCGCGGCTGCACTTTTTGCACGGCCGCGATGCGTATAATCAGGAGTAAAATTAAATTTCGAGGAAGCTGTCCGCATATAGGTTGTTGTCCTTGATGATATCGCAGGACTTGATTGTCTCCATGAGACGAACATCGCACGGGTTTACAATTGCCGAAGAAAGACCGCACATCATTGCCATTGCAACCATAGCGCTGTCCATTATCGGACGAATATTCTTTGGCATTCCGTTTGAGTTGTTGGACAAACCGCCTGTTGTGTTAAGACCCATATCGGTAAGCATTTTGATTGCTTCAAGTACGTCAAGCTGTTTATCCTGCATTCCCTTGATTACAAGGAAAAGCGGATCGAACCACAGGTCTGACGGATCCATTCCGTGCTCCATGCCGCGCTCAAGAAGCTCCTGGCAGTATGCCATGCGCTCGTCGTTGTCAGCAGGTACACCCGCCTTTGAACAAAGCGCAATGACAATTGCGTCATTCGCAGCAGCAAGGTCCACGTTCTCAATTCTGTCTCCTGCGTCCGCGGAGTTCACAATAGGCTTGCCCTTTGAGCGATTATATACCGAGATTCCTGCTTCAATAGCTTTTTTATTGGCTGTATCCAGTGCAAGAGGCACATTGTCGAAATTTTCCTGAAGGAGCTGAACAGCCCACTTCATGAGCTCTTCGCCGGTGCTCTCCGCAGGTCCGATATTTACGTCGAGATAGGTTGCGCCGGCATCAAGCTGCTCTTTTGCACGCTTGAGAATCGGCTCGGGGTTCTTCGTATTCATTGCCTCGCGAATCGCGGGCGAGATGCAGTGGATACGCTCGCCGATGGTAACAAATTTTGCCATGGTGTTTTTGCCTCCGTTTTAATATTAAGTCGATGATGTGAGATCCTTGAGAAATTTCGGAATTTTTATAGCTTCATTTGTTCCGACAATGATATTCCAGCCCGGCAGCTTGTCTTCAATTTCGCCCTTAAGAACCGCTACCTTACCGGGTATTATAAGCGTGCGGTTTTTGATTTTACCCTCAATATCGGCCTCTGCAAAAAACTTTGCAATTGAAGATGCCGAGAGCTTGCCTGCGGCCCACGCGGTAAGGACAGAGTATCCGCCGGCGTCGGTGATAAGGAAGTTAACGGGGATCTGTGAGCGCTCCACCTCGCCTGAAACGACAAAATAGGTAAGCGCAAAGTCGACCGTAATCATACATGGGGAATTTTCATCCGCCCCGTTCATCGGGTAGATTCCCGGTGCGACCTTCATCGGCTTCTGCGGATCTGTGAAGATATTCTGACGCAGACCGTAAAGCGGAAGTGCCTGAGCATAGCTCATTCCGTTCATGATTATGATTGAGCCGTATTTAAGCGTGAACATCGCCGCAAGGGCCGACTGCATTCTCTCGTCGCCATCTGCGATTTTTGTCAAATCAACAATAGACGGATAGCCGAATGTTCTGTTGTTCTCCTTGAGACATGCACGGCGAACCTGCACCGCGTTTGCAAAGGTCTCTTTTACGGTTGCGCCCGTAACATCGAGCAGCAGATTTTTATTTCCTGCCTTCTCAAGCGCGGTGACCGTATCGAACAGCTCGCTGAGATTTGCTCCTCTCACTCCGAGGACAACTCCCGCTTCTGTCGCTAACTTGCTCATTTCGGCATAGTTAGCCGCATTTGCCCCGTTAAGGATGGGTTTTTCTGCCTTGCAGACCTCAAGTGCCGCCTTTGCACACTCGGGGCACTCCACATCAAGGAGTATTCCGCGTTTTGACGTCATGGCTTTTTTCACAAGAGCAACATACTTGTCTATTCCGTTTCCGGCATAAGACACGCTGACGAACTCGCAGTACATGCGCTCGCCGATGCGCTCATAATCAACGTGCGCAAGCTGTGCAAGCTGTGCTTCAACCGCGGCGTCATCCATGCAGGTACAGACCTTAGCTGCAAACAGGTTTTTATTCACGAGGGTTTTCTCGTGGCGGAACAGAACAGTCTCTCCGCCGAGCTTATGTGCATTATCGCCAGTGCCAACCTCGATTTGTTTCATAGGTGGCGCTGTAGCCTCTGACAGCTGCGCGATGACGTCAGCTCCCATATGAGGACATTTATCAAGAGTAACCGCGCCCTGCGCGACTTTCATGGCAAACGCCATACAGGTCGGATTTCCGCATTCCTTGCAGTTGGTTTTTGGTGTGAGTTTAAAAATATCTAATCCTTTAAGTGCCATTGTTATTCCCTCCTTTCTTATTAAGCAAGCTCTTTAATGAGCTTTGAAATTGTTTCGACCGACTGCGGGTGCTTGAGGATAACCGCATTTGAACCCGATGCAAGACATGCGGCAGCCGTTATGACTTCCATGTCTATGCCGCGTGTTTCGCGCGAGCCCCATTCGGGCATATCCTCTTCGGAGGCCATTGCCTCTTTAACCGACCAGCTTTCTGTCGAAACCGGAGTGATAACCGGCATTTGAAGCATTGCGTCATTCTGTGCGAGAGCCGCTGCCTTTACGCGGTCCATTGTGGACGCGACATATTCGTAGCCATAGCCCGCCGCCGCCGAACCGAGGTTCATGACGACATTGCTCGATGTCACACCGAGCTGTGAGATAAGCACGTTAAGCTGTTTTGCAAGGTTTATATCAACGGCTGATTCAGCACCGACCTTTTGACCGTATGCAAGTCCGGCCGAGGCGGCTACTGTTTTGTAGTCCTCCTCACGAGCCGAGAGCACAACAATATTCTTTCCCTGAAGCGCGTCTGCGACAGCCGTGAAAATCTGTGCGTCCTTTTCGGCGTTTTTGCAGCCCATAAATGCAAGCGGCATATCTGTTGCTTCCGAAACCTCTTTTGCGATTTTCACGCAGTCTTCAACCGATGAATTTGCGCCGTTGGGGTCTGCATTTTCAAAGCGAATCGCAATGAAATCTGCACCGGGCATAGTCTCGGCTTTTTTTGCCATCTCCGCAACTGTGTTGCAGCCGGCATAGAAGGATTTGATTCCCTCTACCTCTTCCGCCACACCCGCATCGCAAATTTCTACTCCGATTTTGGGCATGTTTTCGATTGGCGCGTCAAATGTGTAAAACGGAAGCACATTCTCGCCGCCGACGGTGATTTTTTTATCACCGGTGCCAATAACAACTGTGTTGATTTTGGCGTTGAATACCTGTGGTTTGTTGGTAAACGGCATTTTACCAGTCCCCTCTTTCTTTTTAATACTGTTTGTGTTTTATGTTTATTGAATTAAACAACATGTTAATTTCCCATCGGCAATACACTGAACGGCAATTAATTCCGCAATGGGTCTTGCTCCTGACGGATTAAAATCGCCGATTCATTTGTGTAATATCGCTTTTGGGAAGTGAATGGGGTATTACAGCCCCAGTCCCTTCAAAATCTCGCCCAGTGCTCTTTTGCTCGGAGAGTTCGGGGATATTTTAGAGGTGGGTTCCCCCTTGCAGTCGCAATCGAAAATTGTGCTGTCCTGTGGGATAACTCCCGCAAGCTCAAGGTTGTGCAGTTTAATCTCCTCGAGAACGCCCTCGTTCAGCTCGCCGTTCGGTGCGCGGTTGACGATCAGCTTCATAATGGGAGGGTTCAGCTTTAGGTCGTGAACCATCTGTGCAATTCTGCCGACCGCCTGAATTCCCCGCCGCGAGCAATCGCTTATAAGCAGCAGTATATCGACCTTTGGCAGCGTTCCGCGGCTGATATGCTCAAGACCCGCCTCGTTGTCAATAACCACATAGTCATAGTTGTCGATGTACTTTTGGAGCTGAGCCTGCAAAAGCCCGTTGACATAGCAGTAGCAGCCCTTGCCCTGAGTTCTGCCCATTACCAAAAGGTCATAGTCATCCTCCTCGGTGAGCGCTGCGTTAAAGCGGTATTCGGCGTATTCCTGTTTTGTCATACCTGCCGGAATAGGGCTTACCTCCATCATCTCTGCCTGTGCCATATTCTCGCGTATATCACCGAGGGTTGTTTCGATTTCAACACCCAAAACCTCGTTGAGGTTTGAGTTGGCATCTGCGTCAACCGCAAGAACTGTGCCTTTTTTTTGATTTGTGAGATAATCGATAATCATTCCGCAGGTTGTGGTCTTTCCCGTCCCGCCCTTGCCTGCAACGGCTATTGTCTTCATTTTTTGTGTCCCCTTATCGGATTAAATAATTGTGCGGATTCCGGATGCGTTCATCAGCTCGGCAATCGCCTCGTGCTTATTGAGCGCATAAATATGAAGTCCGTCAATGCCCATGCACAGACCTCTGTTAATCTGCTTGACTGTAAATTCCATACCGGCTTTGCGGAATCCGTCCGGATCGTTGTAATAGCGGCTGATAATTTCGGCAAGCTCACGCGGAATTGCGCAGCCGTTCATTGAAAGAGCCATGCGTATGCATGCGTCCTTGTTCAAAACAGGCATAATGCCCACGTCAACGGGAAGTGTTATACCCGCATAGCGAATCTGCTCAAGCCAACGCTCAAACTGATCGTCATCAAAGCAGAGCTGAGTCATGATAAAATCCGCTCCGCAGTCTTGCTTTACACGAAGATGAGCTATGTCCTCTTCAAAGCTGTTTGCCTGAATGTGTTTTTCAGGTGCACCGCTCACTGCGATTGTAAATTTATCGCCGTATGTCTCGCGAATAAATGCGACAAGCTCGTTAGCATGCGCAAAGTCGCCGCGCGTTCCCTCCCAGCCTGCGGGCAAATCTCCGCGAAGGGCGAGAATATGGTTGACGCCGATTGAGAGATAATGGTCGAGCTGCTCTTTTATGGTTTCCCTTGTATGTCCGATGCAGGTAAAATGCGTGACTGCAAGAGATTTTCCGCTGTCCTGAATTGATTTGCAGATTTCAACATTGCGCCCGGCATTTGAACCGCCGGCTCCATAGGTGCAGCTGATAAAATCGGGCTTGAATTTATAAAGCTCGTCCAGCGTATTGAGCAACGGCTCTATCGGCTGCTCAGCCTTGGGCGGAAATACTTCGAACGAAAAAGACATTCTCTCTTCAAATACATCTGTGATTCTCATAACAAACACTCCTAAAATTATTTCTGTTTTATTGATACCCGGATCTGTCTGCTCAATTGTGACGCAGCCCGGAATATTAACCGTATTTATCGGTGCGGCTTTATCGGGCAGAGACCCTGCCCCGCCATCTCCTGCAGAGCAGAGAAAACACAGCTCAACCGATTATGCTAAATCTCGGTAAACGAAAACCTCTGCTTTAGTCCGGGTGCCTCTACCGTGACAATGACATCCCCGTTTTCCTCTGTGCACTCAATTTTCGCAGACCTGTCCTCACATGACTCGCGGACATATCCTACAGGATCATCCGTTTCAACCTCGTCAAAAAACACATCTCTCATCTGGTTTCCGCTGCATTTATTGAATATCTCACGAATCATTTCATACTTTCCCATATCTCACCTTTTACCATTGCAGAGTCCATTGCAAACAAATAAGTTGTTCACTATTATATTACACCATTCGGCAATCATCTTGCAACCTAAACAGGCTCAAAATACACGCAGTTATTTTGTAATTGCCGACAGAAATATTTTGACTTTTTTGTAATTTGGGCTAAACTAATCAATAGACTCGTGAATTTTAGGCTAATCTCATAAAAAGCAGGTGAACGCCAATGCTCGGAGAATGTCACGGACATATTTTCATGGATGGCAAAAGCTATAGGAACGCAGTTGCGCTCCACAAATATGGCGTAGATAAGCTCGATGTCCGCTCAAAATTAGCACTGTATAAAAATGCCGGGGTGAGTTTTTTCCGCGATGGCGGAGACTCTCTCGGAGTTTCGGTTTTTGCGCGGGAAATTGCACCCGAATATGGCATTGATTACCGCACGCCGATTTTTGCGATTCACAAAAAGGGACTGTACGGTGGAATTGTCGGAAAAAGCTTTGATTCCATTTTGGAATTCCGCGCCCTCGTCGATGAGGTTAAGGCACAGCGCGGGGATTTTATAAAAATAATGATGTCGGGCATCATGGACTTTAACGTGTACGGACGCCTGTCATGCGCACCCCTTGATATGCCGACAGCAAAAGAACTGATTCACATTGCGCATGATGAGGGCTTTTCGGTAATGGTCCACGCAAATGGCAGAGCGGTTTACACCGCTCTTGAATGCGGTGCCGACAGCATTGAACACGGAAATTTTGTCTCGGCTGACTGCGCTGACCTGTTTGTGCAAACAGGGGCAATCTTTGTTCCGACCTTCGCAACGGTGAAAAACCTGATTGACGACGACCGATTTCCGCAGAATGTCACCGGGCGCATTCATGCAGAGCATCTGGCTTTCACGGAAAAATGCATAAAGAGCGGTGTCACTATCGCCTGCGGAAGTGATGCCGGAGCATACCGGGTGCCTCACCCGACCGGCGTCGCAGACGAGAAGCGATGTTTTGAGTCTATGGGTTATCCGATTGCACTGCTTGAACAGGCGCAGAGGGATGTAATGCAGAGATTTGCGCGGCATTGACTCCCGCAAATGGAAATCCTTTAGCCGGATGTGCAGTCCCTGCTGTTGCTCTAAATGCCGGCCATGATGCATGACCGGTGTTTAAACGGATACCGGCCTTTGCAGGAGGCATTGCAGCAAGGACAATCGGAGCTGCAATATTTTGAATCGCGCTCCGATTGCATCTCACAGGCATTATGCCTGACAGTCAACAATTACGACACCGTTTACCAAATCTGCCGAAACGATTTTGCCGATAAGATTAGTCTCGCTCTGCATAATATCAAGCAATCTGATTTTCTCTCCGTCAATATTGATTTTCATAACATTTTTGCAGAGCAGATTGTTTTCTTCAGAACTTTTATTGTAAACAGCGGATAAGCACATACGCGTTCTCCCCTTTCAAATTTACGGCTCCAAGCAAAATCAAAGCGCGCTTTTAATTGCCGCAAGCACAGCGGCCAGACGCACATTTCCTTTTTGATAGTCTCCGATAACCTCATCCATCTGCTTTGCCGCATCGCCGAGACCCATTGTCGCAAGCTGTTGCTTGGTTCCTTCAAGTTCTATCGTGTGGTGCTCATTGTGCTTTAGCATATATTCGAGCAGCGCAACAGTCTCTCCTGCCCCTGCAGTCGCTGCGTCATTTGCACCATTGCAGCAACCGCATTCCCCATGTGAATGTGTGTGCTCAAGCTCTCCGCTGCAGCAGTGGTCGTGATGTCCCTCATGCATAATATTTTCTCCTTTACGGCTTGTTTTTGTGATATTCGCTTGTTTTCAAGCACAGATATTATAGCACATTGTTTATTTTTTCACAAGTCTGAAATAGTAAACAAGGCGTTAACAATTGTGTCAGCGCCTTAGATTAAATCTGTCAATAATAATGTGAACATCCTGTTAGAACAGACGATATATTGTGTTTAAAATCTTCTTTGTCAGTTGTCAAGACCGATCGCTTCAAGGCCGCTTGCATTCATAAGCTCTATATCGAATAAAATCTCTCCGGGAGTCCCGCTCGCAAAAAGTCTGCCCTTTTTCAGAACCAGAACTCTGTCGCAGGTATCGACCGCGAGTCTGAGGTCATGAGTGGCTATAATTTTTGTCTGCTTTATTGACTTCATCAGCTCAATCGTATTTCTTCTCGCACGCGGATCGAGAAACGAAGAGGGCTCATCAAAAAGGAACTCCGACGGACGCATGGCAAGCACCGTTGCCATTGCACAGACTCGCTTTTCTCCGCCGGAAAGCTTAAGCGGTGACCGCTCTGCAAGATGCATAATATTAAAATGGTCAAGCGCGTGGTGCACGCGTTTTTCAATATCGCTCTCCTCCATGCCGCTGTTTCGAAGGCCAAACGCAACATCATCGTAAATGCGCGGCATGAAAAGCTGGTCATCCGGATTTTGAAAAACGATCCCGATCTTTTTTCGTATTTCGTTAATCGTATTCTTATTGAGGTCTGTACCGTCAACGGTAACCGCTCCGGAGCTTATCGGCAAAACTCCGACAAGGGTCATAAACAGCGTCGACTTGCCCGCTCCGTTTGCCCCGACAAGAGCAATGCTCTCTCCGTCTGCAGCCTCAAACGACAGGCTGTCAACAGCTTTTGTGCCATCGGGATAACACACCGTTAAATTGTCGATTTTTATCATTTCAAATCCCCCTGCCTATCCATAAAGACACCACTGCGGGAACATCAACGGCCCGAAACAGCACACACAGTCCCACCACAATAATCAAGTAAAGCCAATCCGAAATGAACATGGCGTTTTTAGCCTGCCTGTCCGATCCATTTCCGTACCCACGGCATTTCATCGCATCGTAAACGCGCTCAGAGCGGTCAAAGCTTCTGAGCAGAAGCTGCCCCACAAAGCTTCCCATATGCTTCATATCCACGCCTTTTTTGTCAGGTGAGCGAAGCATATACGCCATGTGCATTGACCCGGCCTCCTCCAAAAGAGTCCCTATATAACGATAGGTAAGCTCGAACAGTGTCACAAAAATCTTTGGTATATGCACTGCGCGCATGGAGGCGGTTATCTGACTTATAGGTGTTGTCGCGATAAGAATAAGCACCGACGTAACGCATAGATATGCCTTGAGCATTATCGTAAACAGCGATAGAACACCGTAGCTAATCGCTATCCCGCCAATCACCATTGCGGTTTTTCGGTCGAATATAATATTGCTGATTCCTGCCATGGCACAAAACGGAAGCGCGAGCAAAAAGCGCTTGAGTATAGTGCCATGAGAAATTTCCGAGAGCGCCATTATAATGAATGTATAAAACAAATAAGGCAGCAGGCGTAAAAAATCATAGCGACCGAATGAAACCGTTGTGACTATGAGCGCGACAGCTGTCAAAAACTTTGCCATTGGGTGAAGCCTGTGGATTACCGTGTGCTTTGAGGCAAGCTGCTCAAGCGAGTACAACTCCTGAACCTTGCTTTTCATATCCGCCATGACCATTCACCATCCCCTCTGTTTTTCAAATAAAACAAACGGCAATCCAAGCTTTCGCTTGAATTGCCGACCAACGCCTTCATGGTGTGTGCTCAGGCAAAATCACTTTGACTCAATCTCCGCAATCGCAATTTTAACTTCCTCTACCAAAAGTTTAATATAGTCCGAGAGACCCATGTTCTGCGTTCCGACAACGCTTATCCTGCACTTTGACATCGGTATAAGCACCTTTTTTGCGTGGCTTTCACTCACTGCCAGCGACATTGCGGGCGTTATCTCACCCAACAGCGCATTGGCTTGTATTATCCCTATCGGTCCGCAAATTATATCCGCTTCCGCACATGCAACAATAACGGGATTTTCACCCGTCGCAACATTATCGGCGCCCGCTTTCAGCATGTTTGAGGCTGCAATGCTGTTTGTTCCGATTGCGGTCAACTCATATGCGGTCACATTTTTTTTGAGCTGATCGACGATAGCCTTGCCGATGCTTCCGCCCTGACCATCTATAATTACAATTTTCAAAAATTCAATATCCTTTCAAAATGGCATCGCTGCGCAAATATTCTCTTTGCGCGGCGGCTTTTCATAAGCCGTCATGCTCGTACTTTTGTATTGTATCATAAATTTAATATGTTTGCATGATTTTTATATTGGATTTTTTAGTTGAAATGTGATATTATTTTATGGTTGCATTATTGCGTTGCCCTATTGCTCGATTAAATCCCAAAACAAGTCTTGCAGCAAGGGGTATCCTCTCTTTGACTCAATTAATTTTGAGTGTTTTCCTATCATAATGCTCTTTACCGACTGCAAATTTGAGGATAGCATTATTCAAAAACCAAATATGCGCTTGTAACTCAGCTGGATAGAGTGCGTCCCTCCTAAGGACGAAGCCGGAGGTTCGAATCCCCTCAAGCGCGCCAGAAAAGTCTATCTCCCGCCTAAGGGAAATAGACTTTTTTATATTAGCAAGACCTGTTCGCACCGGATTTTAAATATTATTTCATGTCAATGGAATGCACTTTTTAAATTCCCCAAAAAGTTGCTGCGGAGAACAGTAAAATGAAAACAAGCTGCGATTGCAGAAATTCGAAAAATTATAGATGCATCTCTGAATTCATATCTCGTTCAGTAATCTTTATCCTCATATTGTGAACAAAATCAAAATTTTGCTTTTGAATTGTTGACTGTGTGGTAAATACGATGTACCATTTCTGTATACGCAAGTTTTTACATCGTTTTTTGCTAAAAAAAATAAAATGTGCTATACTGACGATGTAAATAATGAGCTGAGGAATAATCAATGTTTTTATTAAGCATTTCAGAATCCGAGCCCGGGCTGGATACGATGCCTGTCATCAAAACAATCTTTTATCCCTGGGCGGAGGACAGCTTTAAGCCGCTTTGCTATGCGCGAAGCGCGGTTATTACCGGCAGAGGCGTACTTTTTGATTTGCAGGTTTTCGAGCGTGACCCCGTATTCCATGAATCGGATGATATCCTTGATGACAGCTGTGCAGCCTTGTCCTTTTGTTTTTTTCCGATGAAGAGTCAAGATGTGATAACCGTTGTGCTCAACGCAGCGCGTGAGTATCGTGTTTACGTCAATGAAAAGCCGTTTGAGTGCGCCCTTACAATAACCAAATACGCCGGTGCGGATGAGCAGGGCTGGTATTGGGGCGTTAGATTTATTGTACCCTCCTCGCTTTTGCTTGAGGTGTACGACTTAACAGAAATTCCAAATGGGCATATTATGAAGGGAAACATCTACAAATTTAAGCGTACCGGAAATTTCTCTCATATCGGAGCAGTTGCACCAATGACAGAACCATTCATCTTTTCTTCCGAAAACCTTGCAGAATTTAAGGCAGTTTCTTATTAATTTCACTTATATACCACAAGGAGGACACGTTTATGAAAGGTATTTTAAGTTTTTTGGCTGTTATCGCGAGCCTGATTGCCGCTTATTTTTTGGCAGACAGCGGCGTGAGCTTTATGCGCAAAAATCATCATAAATATATTACATTAAAAGAAGACGAAACAAAAAATAAAAAGTGAATAATGCTTTCAAATTTGCAAACAATAGCACAAACGTCAAAAGGAGTGCTAAATTGTTATGCAGAATAAAGTTAATCATCATATCCAATGCAATGTGAGCAACTGTGCAAACCACTGCTCAAACGAGAACTATTGCGCGCTTGAGTGTATCTGTGTCGGCTCATGTGCAGGCGAGCAGCCCTTCGCCGCATGTACCGATTGCCAGTCTTATCGTTGCAGTGATCAAGTTCCGGCGACAAATCTCGATTGCGAGCGAAAAACTTTTTTTTAATTTAAAATGAGCAGAAAAGGGAACAGCAAATTAAACGCTGTTCCCTTTCCTTTTAGTTGAATTCGTATTATAATACTTGCTTAATAATACCTTTTGGAATAACATAAATCACGTTGCTCGCCAATGCAGCATCCAAAATGCATATGAATCTGAATCTCTCACTTTTTTATATATTTTGAAGATTAAATCGCTGTCGGCGCGTTTTATTGATATCTGTGAATTTTAATAATGAAAAATTGCAATAATAAATAACCCTCTCTCAGAATAAAGTATCCGGGTTTAAAGCATGCAATGCCGATTGCATGCGGTACAGCGTCTGAAGAATTTAATATAGATGTCAAATACATAAGTATTGCGGGGATAAATTGATGCAAAAAAAACAAAAAAAGACCAATCATATGCTCGGTCAGATTTTTTTGCTGTGTTTGATCGCCTTGACATTTTATGTCATTTTTAAAAACAACTCGTTAAGCGAAATACTGCGGGCACTCAACGGTCTTAATCCTGTATACATTGCAATTGCCGTTGCCATGATTTTTTTGAGTATATTATTCCAGGCTCTTGCGCTCGGCGAACCGTTTCGGGATTTCGGTCACAATATTTCTCTGAAACGAAAACTCGACTACGCTTTCGCGGGCTTCTTTTTCAGTGCCGTCACACCCTCCTCAACCGGAGGACAGCCGATGCAGATTTTTTACATGTGCCGTGACAATCTTCACCTATCGCATGTATCCGTATCTATGCTTCTCGCCAACATAACCTACCAGACTACGCTTGTGCTGTATGGAATTAGCATGTATTTATTAAAATTCAATTTGATTAATGAAAAGCTTCAGGGCTTTATTTCTCTTTTGATATTCGGACTTTTTTTGAATTTACTTTTTGCTCTTGTAATTTTGTTTATGCTCTGCTCTAAAAAATTTGCGAAAAATTTCGCAAACGGAGTTGTGACCTTGATGTGCAAAATGCACATCCTAAAGGATGAAAAGTCCGCGCGCGTCTATATCTCAAAGCAGATAAACGAGTACAGCTGCTGCGCACGCATCATCCGTACCAAGCCAATGCTTTTAATTAAAGTTTTCGCTTTTACCATTTTACAGATGGGCACGCTATATGCTATTCCGTTTTTCGTTTACAAGGCATTCGGACTTTCCGGCGGATCTTTTTTTGACCTGTTGGCGCTTCAGGCGGTTTTGTATGTCGCGGTTTCATTCCTGCCTCTTCCCGGAGCGGTGGGGGCGAGCGAAAGCGGATTTGTAAAGCTTTTTCTTGTTTTCTTTACCGAGGCCACAATCGTTCCCGCAATGCTTGTTTCTCGCGGGATAAGTTTTTACTTAATGCTTGTTGTCAGCGGAATTGCCGTATTTGTCATGCAGCTGCGCAAGCCGGATGCACCGCGAAAGAGGCGTGTCATGCTGCTTCGCCACATTTCATATGGAAGTCTGAAGCACACAGCTTAGCCACCGTTAATATGCCGCGTGTTTATTTGATTTTTGACGGCAATATCTCCAACATCCGATACTTTTTGCCTTTCTCTGACAGCCAGACAACTCCTCCCCTGCCTGCACAATAAAACGCGCACAATAGATTCTCCTCAATCTATTGTGCGCGTTTTATTAATATCTGAAAGCTTGGCAGCAGATTACTCAAAGCACCGTCTGCTCTTTTAGTAATCTGTGAAAAATATTTCCCCATTAATAAATATAATCTAAATTATCAATCCGCCGTTTACGCCCAAAACCTGACCTGTCATAAAACTGTCACCCGAAAGATAGAGTGCCAGCCGTGCTATGTCCTCGGGTGTTCCGATTCTCATGAATGGCGTTTCATCTATGACCGCCCTTTTGTCGCTCTCGGACAGTGATAGGTTCATGTCCGTGTCGATAAGCCCGGGGGATATACAATTTACGGCAATTCCGCTGGGACCGACTTCTTTTGCAAGCGCTTTGGTATATCCGATGACTGCCGCCTTACTCGCGGAATAGGCGGTTTCGCACGCAGCTCCGACCTCACCCCACATAGAGCCTATATTGATGATACTGCCGCTTTTGCGCCAGATCATGATTGGCAGAACCGCACGGCACATATAGAAAACGCTTTTTGTGTTAACATCAAAAACCTGCTGCCATTCTTCATCTGTGGTATCCGTTGCAAGCGAAAAATGTGAGATTCCCGCGTTATTGACAAGCAGGTCTATGCGCTTATATCTGTCCGCCGTGAAATCGGAAAGCTTTTTTGCCTCGTCAGAAAGACTGACATCGGCTTTAAAGCAAACTGCCTCTCCCCCGGCTTCGCAAATCTCCGCAGCGAGCTTTTGAGCCGCACTCTCGCTTTTATTGTAGTTTATTACCACGGCAAATCCGTTTTTCGCAAGCTCACGCGCAATTGCTGCGCCTATTCCCCGCGACGCGCCCGTCACTATCGCTGTTTTCGGCATTTGTTTTGCTCCTTATATCATTTTAAATGGTAATTCGCTTAGCTGAAATCGCGTAACACAGTTCAGCAATCACAGTATAGTGCCTGCTGAATAATATGCCATTAGCAAATACTATTATAATAATGCGCCGTAATGGGTTAAAATTCAAGCGGTCTCTTGATTTTTAACCGGTCTTTTTCACACCGAATTTTTTAATCGCACTAAATGATGCCCTATAAAAGCAAATTTCGAAATTGCTTTTTATCCGTCCGCCATTTTTTTACAAAAATACGCTTTAAGGAAATAAATTTGCACCGGCTATGATTGAAAAAAAGCTTTCAGTATAAGAAAACGCCCTTGAAAACGACTTTTGCAAATCCGTTTTCAAGGGCATTTTAAGTTGATTATTTTCTGAGCAGCTGCTTAATCACAGCCCAATTATATCCAATTGCCTTTATTCTGTTTTTGAAGCCTGTGCCGCTTTTAACGTCGCCATTGCTTCCTTGCGAGAGAGGTCTATTCCGCGATCGCCGATTTTGATGACCTTGACCGGGATAACATCTCCCACTGCAAGAACGTCTTCGACTCTTTCCACACGTCTCTCTTCAAGCTGGCTGATGTGTACAAAGCCCTCTTTGCCCGGAGCTATTTCGACCTTTGCGCCGATCGGCAAAAGCTTCGTGACCTTGCCGTAATACATTGAACCGATTTCGGGTGTCTCGACGATTGTCTCTATTATACCGATTGCACGGCGGGCATTTTCATAATCCATGCCCGAAACAAAGATACGTCCGTCCTCTTCAACATCAATCTTGACGTCGCACTCGGCGCACAGCTGCTGAATGGTCTTTCCGCCCTTGCCGATAACATCGCCGATTTTGCTCGGATCAATCTGAATTGAAAGCATCTTAGGAGCATATTTCGAAAGCTCCTTGCGTGGCTCGGGAATAGCTTTCAGCATCACTTCGTCAATTATATAAATACGTGCCTTCAGTGTTTTTTCGAGTGCTTCCTCGATGATGTCATAGGTCAGACCGTCTATTTTGAGGTCCATCTGAATCGCTGTAATACCCTTGTGCGTTCCCGCAACCTTGAAGTCCATATCTCCGAAGAAATCCTCGACGCCCTGAATGTCAACCATAGTCATCCAGCGCTCGCCCTCGGTGATGAGGCCGCACGAAATGCCTGCAACAGGAGCTTTTATCGGAACGCCTGCCGCCATGAGCGCAAGAGTTGAGCCGCAGATTGAAGCCTGTGAGGTTGAGCCGTTTGAGCTGAGTATCTCCGAAACAAGTCTCAGTGTGTACGGGAATTCCTCGACTGAGGGAAGCACGGGTACGAGCGCGCGCTCCGCAAGGGCGCCATGCCCTATTTCGCGGCGACCCGGTCCGCGGCTGGGTCTTGTTTCCCCGACAGAATAGCTCGGGAAATTATAGTGATGCATATAGCGCTTGCTCTCCTCGCTGTCTATGCCATCGAGAATTTGAGCATCGCCCTGCATTGCAAGCGTGGCAACAGTCAGGCACTGGGTCTGACCGCGTGTGAACATACCGCTTCCGTGAACGCGCGGCAAAAGGTCTATCTCCGCATTGAGCGGGCGCATCTCGTCGATGCCTCGTCCGTCGACTCGCTTACCGTCATCAAGCAGCCAGCGGCGAACAACGAATTTCTGCAATTTATACATGCACTCATCAATTTTAGCGATATCATCCGGATATTGAGAATCCAGAGCCTCGTGAACCTCTTCGTAAACGGGCTTCAATGCCGCGTCACGGATGCGCTTGTCATCTGTGTCCATTGCCGCGCGAACCTTGTCGATTGCGATTTTCTCAACCGCCTCGTACATCTCGTGCGAAACTTCCTGCGACTCAAACGGAATTTTTTCCTTGCCTATCTCAGCTTGAATTGATTTTATGAAAGCGACAATCTTCTTGTTCTCGGCGTCCGCCATCTTGATAGCTTTGAGCATCGTCGCATTGTCAACCTCATTTGCACCGGCCTCAATCATGACGACCTTGTGCTCCGAGCTTGCAACCGTCAGCTGCAAATCCGAAACCTTGCGCTGTTCCTCGTTCGGATTAATAACAACCTCGCCGTCTACAAGACCTGCCGAAACGCCGGAAATCGGTCCATTCCAAGGTATATCGGAAATTGTAATCGCTATTGACGCGCCTATCATTCCCGCAATTTCGGGTGAACAGTCGGGGTCAACCGACATGACTGTCATAACAATTGAGACATCGTTTCGCATGTCCTTCGGAAACAGCGGACGGATAGGCCTGTCCACAACACGCGAGGTCAAAACTGCTTTATCCGTGGGACGACCCTCACGGCGCAAAAAGCTTCCGGGTATGCGGCCTACCGAATACAGCTTCTCTTCGAAATCAACGGAAAGCGGGAAAAAATCAATTCCGTCACGCGGCTTAGCGCTCATGGTGACATTGCAAAGCACTGCGGTGTCCCCGTAACGAACCATGCAGGAACCGTTTGACAGCCCGCACATTTTACCTGTCTCTATTTTCAGAGGGCGACCTGCCAGCTCTGTTTCAAATACACGAAAATTTTCAAACATGAATATGCCTCCCAAATTTATATTTTAGCCGTTTTGGGTTTAGCAACAAATTCAGCCTTCTCTTTTTGTACAAAAAGACTCAATTCATCGCTAAAAACCAAATTTCGGCTTGATTCATAATGTGATTGATAATTGTCAGAAGGCAGACGAGAGAACACGCCTGCCTTCCGATTTACTGAGTTATTTGCGAAGACCGAGCTTTGCAATAAGTGCACGATAGCGCTCAACATCTTTCTTCTGCAAATACGCGAGAAGATTGCGGCGCTGACCGACCATCTTAAGCAATCCGCGGCGCGAGTGATGATCCTGCTTGTGCTCTTTGAGATGCTCTGTCAAATGGTTGATGCGGTTTGTCAGGATTGAGACCTGAACCTCAGGCGAGCCTGTATCGGTTTCGTGAATACGGGCACCTTCGATGACTTCTTTTTTGTCTTTAAGCATTGTGTTTTCACCTTTCTTTGATTATTATTCGCCCATATCACAGCGCAGGGTGACAAGGTGCTTCCCAACGTGACGGGACACATGCCCATACTCCGTGACATAGGTACAACGCACATTGCGTACGCGTTAATTAGTATACCACATGATTCTCTGATTTTGCAAGGCTTTTGAATCATTTATGATTTTTGCACAGCCGCTTCCGATTTCATGCGCCTTATCATCAGCTTCTTCGCTTTTTCGATGTCCTGTATTACTTGAGCGCGCAGCTTTTCCGGATTTTCAAATCTGCGTTCATCCCTCATAAAAGAGAGCAAATCTACCTCTATTGTCCTGCCGTATAAATCTCCGTCAAAATCAAAAATGTTTGTTTCAAGCATTACACTGCCGTCGCTTGAAACTGTCGGCCGTACGCCGATATTGCTGATGCCGTAAAAGCTCTTACCCTCAATTTCGGCCCTCGATAAATACACGCCGAAGCGCGGCATAGCAAGATGGTCGGGAATTCGCTGATTAATAGTCGGAAAGCCGAGCTTCCTCGCGAGTTTCTTTTCACCGCACACCTCAAGGCTGAATCCATACGGATGTCCGAGCATCGCCTCCGCACGTTCGATTTCGCCGAGCTCTATGTATCTTTTTATCTGAGTTGTTGACACGGTTTTGTCGTCAAGTTCAACCTCGCTCACAATGATAACGTCAATATCAAGCTCATCGCACAACTCGCGCAGTGTGTCTATGTCTCCGCTGCGCCCTGCTCCAAACCTGAAATCTGCGCCGCAGCACACGGAGACAGCATTCAAACCACTGTTTCCGAGAATATCGCTCACAAATCTCTCGCTTGTCATATCCGCAATTTCGTCAAAATCAAGCTGAACCAACACGTCCAGCCCCAAATTCTCCATGTACTTGGCACGCTGCTCGTAGGTGTCAAGGTCGCCACTGCCCTTTCCGTTTGCACGGCGTGCACTCATATCAAAGGTCAAAACCGCCGACAATGCATCTTTTTGCTTTGCAGCCCTGACTGCCTTTTCAATTACTTCGCGGTGCCCGAGATGCACTCCGTCAAAATATCCGAGAGCAACCACTGTCCGACTGCCAATCGGCTCTGCTTTATTGTAAAATTTCATACTGTCTCCGTTATTGACACAATTTTTCTTTTACTGTGCCTCAAAATTTCCGTCACGGGGCTATCCGCAGCCACCATGCGAAAAATATATCACAATTTCAATTGATGGTCTGTGACGCTCACACTTAACTGTGTTCTACTGTTCAAAATAAAACTGTTTGAGCTTTTTGAATTTTCCGCCGACACTCTGCGCCGTGCCGAGAAATATGCCGCCTTTGTATGCACAGACAGTCTCTCCGTCAGGCGGTGCATCTTTAACCCGCTCCGTATCAAATACAAAGCCGTTGAGAAACAGCCTTGACAAATTGTCATCAAGACAAACTTTCCTCAGCTCTGAAAAAGCCGACTCAACCGGTAAGAAAACAGACTCAAGCTCTCCCTGATCTTTTTTTCGGACAATCTCGTCCAGAGTGTGTGCCTGTGACTCCACGTATCCTGAGCTCATCGTTCTGCGCAGTGCACTAAGCGCCGCAATGCATCCTGCCTCCGATGCTATGTCCTCCGCAAGGGTGCGGATATATGTGCCCTTTGAGCAAATCACATCTATCGTAAACTCGCGTTTAAACTCGTTGAAATCGAGTATTTCAATCTTGTATATCTCTATTTTTCGAGCCTGCCGCTCCACTGTTTTACCCTGACGCGCAAGATCATAAAGCCGTTTGCCATCAACTTGAATCGCAGAATACATCGGCGGAATCTGGCTTATTGCACCCGTCAAGCTGCGGGTCGCCGACTCAAGCTGTTCACGTGTAGCCACGCAGTCATTTTGTTCGATGATCCTTCCGGTGACGTCGGCCGTATCTGTCCTTATTCCCATCCGCACGGTGGCGGTATATCGTTTTTTTTCATTGGGCAGAAGATCTGCCGCTCTGGTTGCAATGCCCACAAACACAGGCAAAACTCCTGTAGCCATCGGGTCAAGCGTGCCGCCGTGCCCGATCCT
Source organism: Oscillospiraceae bacterium (assembly GCA_036644375.1). Classification (GTDB taxonomy): domain Bacteria; phylum Bacillota; class Clostridia; order Oscillospirales; family Ruminococcaceae; genus CALWZE01. The sequence continues at coordinate 28,304 of JAVXQD010000001.1, read as the reverse complement.
TCGCTCGTTCAGCACACCGCGAAGCTTGGCGATAACGTCAAATGAGGTAAAACCACCGGGCTTATCCACTATTAAGATTCCGTTCAAATCAGTCAAGCACCTTTTCGATTGCCTTTATTGTCGCCACCTTGATATCAAACGCCGTGCCCCCGCACTCAAAACCAGATGCGCGCGGGTGACCGCCGCCGCCGAACATCGCACATATCCTTGCGGCATCGACCGTTACCGTGCGCAGAGAGACCTTGAAGTTTCCGTTATTGAGCTCACGCATTGTTACACCGACCTCGACGCCCTCGATTGTGCGCGAAATCGGAGTGATTCCCTCGATGTCGCTCGGATCGCAACCCGCCCGAGCCAGCATGTCCTTTGTCACTGTAATGATGGCAATCTTTCCGTCATGGGCAAATTCCATGCCCGCCACAGCCATCTGTTCGAGCGCAGCGCGCTGACGCGATTTTGTCTCGAAAAACAGGCGGTTAAGCTCTGCAAAATCGACGCCGATATCAATCAGCCTCGCCGCCAGCAAATGGCTTTTAGCCGTGGTGTTCGAATATTTAAAGCAGCCTGTATCGGTTGCAAGGCCCGTATAAACACATTTTGCAATATACATATCAAGCTCAGCGCCCAAAAGCTCTGTAATCTCTGCGATAATCTCGCAGGTTGATGCACTGGCTGGGTCGCATACTGTGTTTTTTGCATATGTCTCATTGCTGCCGTGGTGATCTATACACAAATCCACTCTGCCGCCGTATTTTTCGCATAAGCTGTCGCCTATAAGCTTGGTTGCCGCCGTATCCACCGCTACGACAAAAAGCGGATCGAAATCAGTATCCGCCTGCTCTGCGTATGGCTTTGTCATAAAATCAAATCGGTCGGCGATTTTGCCCTCGTTTACAACCTTGGAGCGAATTCCGATTTGGCGAAGCGCCGCCCATAAACCGAATCCGGAGCCGAGCGTGTCTCCGTCCGGATTTTTGTGCGTTATGATAAGAACGTCGCGCATTTGTTTTAAAAGCGCCGCGCCCTGCTCCGAACTCAATACATCACTCATTCTTCAGCCCCTCGATTATGGTGTTGATTCTGTTGTAGTACTCAGCCGAATCGTCAGGTATAAATGTCAGCTCCGGAACTTTTCGTATGCGCAGCCTTTTTGATAGCTCGGTCTTCACATGACCCTCGGCAACCTTCAAAACAGCACACGCTTCTTTTGCCTGTTCAAAGCCGTTGAGCGACCCGATATAAACCTTTGCATATGACAGGTCGCTTGTAACCTCAACACGCATAACCGAAAGAAACTGATTCACTCGGGCGTCCTTCATCTCTGAAAGAATAGAACTTATTTCACGTTTAAAATCCTTGTTGAGCCTATCAACTCTGTGTGCCGGCATTATTTTTCACTCCCCTGCAAATATCAATCCTTTATTGTATCCTTATTGCGACGAAAAAATCCCCCGCGCAAGGCATATAGTTTCTCTGTTTGCGGAAATTCACAGAACCGCGTCCATGACCTCTTCAATCATGTCATACTCATCATCGGTTTCAACAGGGATAAGCTCCATGTCCTCTCCCAATGAAATCATAAGCGATGCGCAGATATCGTCTTCCTCGCCGCTGTTTAAAATCTGATATACAATATAGCTTTTACCCGTCTCCTTATAGAGAAATGAAAACAGCGCCTCGCACTCCAGCTCCTTGCCGTCCTCATCCTGCATGGTAAGATTCAGGTTGTTCTCCTCATCGTATACCGTAACTTCACATTTATCAATAATCGCCATTATCAGTTCCTCGTGCGGCTTTTAATGAGTGCCGCTTTATTTGTTAATTATTATTGCTGCTCATCGTTTGAATAAATCTGTTCTTCAATAATCTGCCATTCCTCATCGCTGACAACGGGGTCAAGCATTAGATTCTCCCCGTCCTTTGTATATGAGGAGGCCAAAAGCCGAAGCTTTCCCTCATCATCGGTTGCACCGTCGGTGTATACTATATAGCTTTTACCCGTCTCCTCGCAGTCGAAGGAATGCATAATCTCACACTCGGTCTCATTCCCCTCTGAATCAATACCCTTGAGCTTCATTCCGTCAAAATCCATAATACATGTCTCCTTTTTTCAAAAATCGAAGCTGCTGTTTTTGTAAAACGCCGCGCCGCCCATGAAGCAAAAGACCTTGGCTGTGCTGTCGTTCCGCCCGCAGAGTCCGTAAACAGAACTCCGCAAACGCTCGGCTGTCGGGCTTTCGCACTGTTTGTTCGCAACCGACCGACACACCGCATTTTTAAGCTCAGTCTCTGTATTCCTCAAGGACATATGCCTCGAAGATGTCGCCCTCTTTTACATCGTTAAACTTCTCAAGTGTAATTCCGCACTCGTAGCCGGCCGCAACTTCCTTTACATCGTCCTTGAAGCGACGCAGAGAAGACATTTTATCGTCATTGATAATAATTCCGTCTCTGACTATGCGGATAAGGCTTGCGCGCTCAACCTTGCCCGACTGAACATAGCAGCCCGACACAGTTCCGACCGAGCTGATTTTGAGAACTTGACGAACCTCGATACGTCCCTGCTCAACCTCGCGGATTTTCGGCGCAAGCATTCCCTTCATGGCCGACTTCACATCGTCGATAGCATCGTAGATAACGCGGTACATGTGCATGTCAACCTCGGCCTGAACCGCCTGCTCCATCGCAGTCGGATCCGGACGTACATTAAACCCTATGACAATCGCACCCGAGGCCTCGGCGAGCATAATATCACTTGAATTGATTCCACCGACCGCGGTGTGCAGCACACGTACGCGCACTTCATCGGTTGAGAGTTGTTCAAGGCTCGATTTGATTGCCTCGGCGGAACCCTGAACGTCTGCCTTGACGATGATAGCAAGTTCCTTGACCTCACCCTCTGCAATCTGACTGAACAGGTTGTCAAGCGTGACCTTTTTATATGATTTAAACTGCTCTTCCTTTTCCTCGGTACGGCGGCGATCAACCAGCTCACGGGCAAGCTTTTCATCCTCAACCGCATTGAATATGTCTCCCGCTGCGGGGACATCGTCAAGACCAGTTATCTCGACAGGCATACTCGGACCCGCTTGCGTAATTTCATTTCCCCGATCATCGTTCATGACGCGCACGCGCCCGACAGATGTTCCGGCAATTATGACGTCTCCCTGTCTCAGCGTACCGTTCTGAATCAGAACCGTTGCTACAGGACCGCGCCCCTTGTCAAGCTTTGCCTCGATAACCGTGCCCTTTGCAAGTCGGTTTGGATTGGCTTTAAGCTCTTTTATTTCACTGACGAGCATAACGCTTTCGAGCAGCGCCTCAATGCCATCTCCTGTCTTTGCCGAAACTGGAACACAGATGACATCTCCGCCCCATTCTTCCGGAACAAGCTCATATTCGGTAAGGCTCTGCTTTACCTTTTCGGGGTTAGCCGCGGGTTTATCCATTTTATTGATGGCGACTATGATTGAAACGCCCGCCGCCTTAGCGTGGTTTATCGCCTCAACGGTTTGCGGCTTGATACCGTCGTCAGCTGCGACGACCAATATAGCGATATCGGTGATCATTGCGCCGCGGGCGCGCATTGCAGTGAATGCCTCATGTCCGGGCGTGTCAAGAAAGGTTATGGCTTTTCCGTTGATCATTACCCTGTATGCACCGATATGCTGAGTAATGCCCCCGGCCTCGCCTGTGGTAACATTCGTTTTTCGGATACAGTCAAGAATAGAGGTCTTGCCATGGTCAACGTGCCCCATAACAACTACAACCGGAGATCTCTCCTGCAAATCCTCCGCCTTGTCCTGTTCCTCCTCGGTGATATTGAGGCGCTCTTCAATTGTCACGTGAACCTCACGCTCAACCTTAGCACCAAGCTCATCTGCGACAAGGCTTGCGGCATCAAAATCAATGACATCTGAAATTGAAGCCATTATTCCCAGTCCGAAAAGTTTTTTTACGACAGTCGGAGCTGTAACTTTAAGCCGACTTGCAAGCTCTCCGACCGAAATTTCATCCGGTACGGAAACCCTGAGCTGCGCCTTGCGCGCCTTTTCCAACTGTATACGCTGCAGCTTCTGTGCCTCTGTCTCGCGTTTTTTCGCAAAATCCGGTCTGCCATTCTGCTTTGAGCGCTGATTAAGCTTTTGCTTCCTGCCCTGAAAAGCATTTTTCTTCGCAGGAGCATTCGCCTTTGAGCTTTGAGCAAGCGCATCATATTTTTCGTTGTATTTATCAAGATCGGTCGCCGCCGCGCGTGTATCGACCACTTTGCTCACACGCTCTTTGATCTCGACCGGCTTTTCAACATAAGGCTTTTCCTTTTTTTCAAGCTTAACCTGCTCGACTGCCGCTTTTTTTTCAAAAGCTGCATCCATTTTTGCATCGCCGGTTTTTTCCATTTTTTTCTGTGCGGCTTTTGCATTGACAAAAAACTCGTCAAAATTTTCTTTGCTGTGCTGTTTTGTCAGATTGTTGAACACAAGGCTCAGCTCATCCTCTGTCAGCACCGTAGTGTGCTTTTTATCAGTGCCCTTTATCCCGAGCGCAGCAACAATATCCTTGTTGGCAAGCGCCAAGTCCTTGGCAAGTTCTCCTAATTTATACTTAATTATCATATATTAGCCTCCTCAATATTCAGTTTTATCAACCGCGCGAAGTTTTTATCGCAAACGGCGGCAACCGCAAACTTTCGACCTGTTGCCTGTTCGATTTCGTCCTGTGTTCTCGGAACAGACACTATCTCCACCATGTCGGCACAGGAATATTCGATGTTGCGAAGCGTTCTATCGGCGGCATCGCTTGCGGTAATCACAAGCTCAGCTCCCTTTGTCACAGCTTTTACCGTTGCGTCAAAGCCGACTGTTAGCTTTCCTGCGCGGCGGCACATCGACACCGCACCGAGCAATTTGTCATTCTTCATTGTCGCTCCCTTTTATTTCGCAAAGGAGCCGCTCATATATTTCGTCCGAGATTTTACACTCGAACGCGCGCTCAAAGCATTTTGCCTTGCGCGCTGCCAAAAGACAGCTTTCATTTTTGCAGATATATGCTCCGCGCCCCGATTTTTTGCCGGTGAGATCAACCGAAATTTCTCCGTCAGGCCCTTTAACAACACGCACCAGGTCTTTTTTTGCTTTGCCCGTGCGGCAGCCCGTACACATTCTTATCGGTTCTTTTCTGGGTTTCACGTCCTCGCCTCCTTTGCTGTATGCTTTGACAAGCGGTTAAAAAAGCATTTCAGCTTCGCGCCGATATCTTTATCGCCGAAGCTTCGGCGTTGTTGTTATGCCTCTGTTTTTTCGAGCTTTTCCGCATCCGCATCTGTTTCGGCGGCGGCATCTCCCGTCTCTTCACCGTAATAGCCGCTCTCGGGACGGATATCAATTTTATAGCCCGTCAGCCGAGCTGCGAGACGCGCGTTCTGTCCCTTGTTGCCGATTGCAAGCGAAAGCTGGTGATCGGGCACAGTCACGCGGCAAGAGCGCGTTTCCGGATCAAGAATCTCAACATTTACGACACTCGCGGGAGAGAGCGCCTCTGCAATATATTTTTCAGGCTCCTCATGCCAAAGCACGATATCTATTTTTTCTCCGCCCAGCTCATCGACAATCCGTGCTACGCGGGACCCTCTGGGTCCGATACACGCGCCGCGCGGGTCAACATTTTCGTCGGTTGAGAATACGGATATTTTGGTCCTCTGTCCCGCTTCTCGGGAAATTCCCTTTATTTCAACAGTTCCATCGAATATTTCCGGAACCTCTGTCTCAAAAAGTCTCTTGACAAGTCCCGAATTAGTGCGTGAAATCATGATTTTCGGTCCGCGATCGCCCACGGTTACATCCACGACATAAACCTTTACATGATCGCCATCGTGAAGCACCTCATTCGGAACCTGTTCTGTCTTCGGAAGCATTGCCTCGCTGGTACCTATCTCAAGCACAGCTGCTCCCTTTTTCTGATCAAACCGCAATACCGTCGCCGTTATTATCTCGCCTTTTTTGCTCTGCATTTCCTCGCACAGCTGACTTCTTTCCGCCTCGCGGATTCCCTGGCGAATAACATGCTTGGCCGTCTGAGCGGCAATGCGTCCGAAATCTTTGGTTTTCAGCGGAACATCGACAACCGTGCCGATTTTCGCGCGCGCGCGGTAGGTCAGTGCCTCTTCAAGTGTCATCTGAGTCATCGGGTTCTCCACATCGTCGACGACCTCCTTGGCAATATACACTTTGAAATTCTGTTTTTCCGGGTCAATATCCACATGTATGTTATCAGAGTCACCGTAATCGCGTTTTACCGCTATTACTATTGCATTCCTGATTTTTTCCAAAAGATAATCTGCCGGTACATTGCGCTCCTTTTCGAGCAGTGCAAGAGCTTCAAAAAATTCCGAGTTCATTTTTTCTTATTTCCTCCAAACAGGTCTTTATCATCGTCAGCCTTTACAGTGGCGACTTCGCTTCGTATAAAGTGAACTTTTTGTTTCGGATTTGCGATTGTTATTGAATCGGCATCAAACGACTCAAGCACCCCGCTCTCTTCCTTTATGCCATTTTTATCGGGTTTGTACAGCTTCACGGTCACATCCCTGCCTATATACGCCTCAAGATGCTCATCTGTTTTTAAAAATCTGCCCAACCCCGGGGAGCTTACCTCAAAATAATATTCAAGCTCTGTCGGGTCAAGCTCATCAATCAGCGGGTCTACTGCCCGAGAAAATTTCTCGCAGTCATCGATATCAACCCCGCCGTCTTTATCTATGATTAGGCGCAAAAACCAGGACGGACCTTCCTTTGCAAACTGAACGTCCCAAAGCGTAAGACCCATCTCGGAAGCCACGGGCAATGCAATCTCGCGAACTGCATCGGCTGTGTTAACCTTTTTTGCCACGCGTAAATACACTCCTTTTTGAAAAAATGTCAAGAGACAAATGAAAGAGTGGGATGCCCCACTCTTTCACCTTAGTTCTATCTATATCCATATTAGCACGCTAAATGACCGATTGCAAGCCCCGCGCCGCGCTGTTTTAGGATTTTTAACGGGGAAAATGATATTTTCTCCTCTGCGGCGCAAATCCATGAGTCAAACCGCCTTACACCGCACGGCAGCTATACCTGCGCCTTAATTTGTCAGAATAAGCACCTGCAGTTTATTCATACCTGTAAAAGCCGTCCGGAACACCTTTGTGCCATATACTTTAAAGGCGGCGAAATATATGCCGTATCTTTTATCCGACAGCCGTGTCAAGAGCTATAGTTATCATATCGTTGAGGGATTTTTCACGCTCATCACTTGTAAGCTCGGTTTTTTCAAACATGCCGTCGGAAACCGAGCATATTGTCAGCGCATGACATTTGTATTTTGCTGCGAGAGTATAAAGCGCTGCGCCCTCCATCTCCGCGCCGATGACACCATACTCCGTCCATTTATCAATGCCGTAGGTCGTCGGCTCGAAATAGAACATATCACTTGATTTCAAAAGACCGACATACACCTTTTTGCCAAGCTCGAGCGATTTTTCATATGCAGTGTTCAAAAGCTGAAAATCGGCAATCGGCGCATAATCACCGGGGAAGGTATGCCGAATATATCCGTTATCTGTGCAGCACCCGATTCCGAGAATAATATCCTTCAATCCGATTTCAGCCTTGAGCGAACCGCAGGTTCCGATGCGGATAAGATTTTTGACCCCGTAGAATTTCATCAGCTCGGTGATGTAAATTGAAATTGAGGGCATACCCATTCCGGTTCCCATTACCGAGATTCGATTGCCCTTGTAACAACCCGTATATCCGAGAATGCCTCGCACATCATTGAACAGCACCGGACTTTCGAAAAAGTTTTCCGCAATATATTTTGCACGAAGAGGGTCTCCGGGCAGCAAAATGCTCTCGGCTATTTCGCCCATTTCGGCCTTAATGTGGGGAGTGCTCATATTCATTGTCCTCCTTATATAAATTCGCAGACGGTCTCAAGCGCAATCGAAATCATATCCTTCAGCGACTGCTCTCTCTCCTGTGCGGTCATTTCCGGTTCCTTGGCAACGATGCTGTCGGAAACAGTCATCATCGCAAGTGCGCGCGCGTTATATTTTTTTGCGAGCGTCAGCAGCGACGCCGATTCCATCTCTGCCGCCATAACTCCATATTGCATCCAGAGCTTGTTTGCCTGCTCACACACAAGCTCCTCCTGGTAAAAGGTATCGCTTGACAGAACATTTCCGACCCATGTCTTTATCCCGAGGTCAACCGATTTCTTATACGCCGTGCGAAGCAGTTCAAAATCGGATACGGGGCAATAGGTTCCGCCGAAAATACTCTGATTTATCATGCTGTCGGTGCAGGCCCCCTGCGCTAAGATTATATCCTTAATGTGAATATCGGGGTTCATCGAGCCTGCTGTGCCAATACGGATTGCATTCTCAACGCCGTATTCCTTGAACAGTTCGGTAGCATATATGGAAATAGACGGGATTCCCATCCCCGTTCCCATAACCGATACCCTTTTTCCATTATAGGTTCCTGTGAATCCGAGCATTCCGCGAACATTGTTAAACTGCACGGGATTTTCAAAGAAATTCTCGGCAATAAATTTTGCACGACGCGGATCTCCCGGAAGCAAAATTCCTTTTGCAATCTCCCCGGCTTTTGCACCGATATGAGTACTCATATAAAAATTGCTCCTTTGCGTTATAATATTGAATTAAATGCTAAATATAATTATACATTGATGTCGCATTCTTTGCTATGACAATCTTGTTGTGAAACGTCACAAAACTTTTTTATTTTTATGTGCAACAATGCCGCGAAGGTGCGCCACTATATTAATGAAATCTGAAAGGAAGTATTTGGAATGAAAAAAATTACAGCACTTGTACTGTCTCTTATCACTGTTTTTACGCTCGTGGCATGCGGTAACTCCGGATCCGGCAGCTCGGGCAAAACCCTTGACCTCAAAAAGGTTCAGGAAAATTTAGGAACTCTTGAGTATTTTCCCTCATCCATGGAGCTTGATGACGCAACACTCAAATCAGCTTACGGACTTGACGCTTCACTTTTAAAGGAAAAGCTGATCGGTGTGCCGATGATGAATGTCCACGCAAGCATGTACTGGGTTCTTTTGCCTCAGGATGGCAAAACCGACGATGTGAAGACAGCCATGAGCAAATATTTTGAGTCTTATCAGGCGTCATGGGACACCTATCTGCCCGATCAGGCCGAGCTCGTTCGCAATCGCATGGAAACCGAAATTGAAACCAAAGACGGCACATGGCTCGTCTATATTATCTCCGAGGACAACAACAAAACACTTGAACAGATTCAGGGCGGTCTTTCCTGAAATCAGTCTTGAGTATCAATGGAGCTGCACATGATTCATTTGCAATAACTGCACCTGGATAAGCAGCTTCAAAACAAAAACACCTCTTGTAAGGGCTTCGCCTGAATTCAAGAGGTGTTTTTTTCTTTAACGCTTTATAAGTTTTTTATAACTGCCGTTCATGTCGGCAGGACATCGCAACGAATGAATTCATTGATATCAGCCCATCTGAGACAGCATTGTTTTCAGCCTGCTCAACAGCTGCTCTGAGAACATTGCGTCCCGCGGTTCGCCCTCGGCTGTCTTTGTTCATGCTCAAAGTCTTTTTTATACCCTAACTTAAATTGAGATTGACGACACTAACAAATAAGCATTCCGCCCAGAGAAATAATCACTGCGAACAATATTGCAAACATGACCGCAAAGATTATGAGCGGGGCAAACGATTCCTTTTTCCGCCTTTCGGGCTGTGTCAAAACACGGGGCCCCTCATTGCTTCTCTCGTGAACACTCGGTTTCTGTTCAGCGGGTTTACGGTAAATCGCTGACATTTCATTTTTTTCGGGCTCATGCATGGGTTTTGTCCGCCTGACCGCAAACTCCGAGATACTCTTTGAATTCGGGCAAAGCGCGCCGCGGTTGGTTCCTGATGTTCTTTTTTGCTGCTCCATTCATTTCACCCTTTCAAAAAAGCGCATACTTCTGCATATCTTGAATTTTCCGCGCGGGACATACCGGGCTCCTTGACGGCCTAATGGTGTGTTACGCGTGTATTACATTTTATGCGCCGATTCGAGAATGAATGACGGTTAGACTAAGCCCGAGACATATGCATATTCTTTGCGGCGAGTTCATTGACTGTATTTTCGGAATAATCAATGCTCTCGTAAAAATCGCTGTGAATAATTGTAATCGACTTCAGGCCCAGCGTCCTTGCTATAATTTCGTCCTTATTTCCTCCGATTCCGTTTTTGAGCACTCCGTCTGTGGGTATAAGTACATTCGCAGTGCGGCGGATTCCGAGTATTTCATTTTTGCGAAACTCTATTCGATAAAAATCATCAAACCTTATCAGAGAGATTACATCCCCCTTTTTTGCGTCAAACGGCAGAACCTCTCGGCTTGTGAGAATCCCCTTTGAAGATACAGTCGAATATGCGCGCTTGATTTTCAGCCGCGCACCAAGATACATTGTCGCAAGTGCTGCAAGAGCGATTGCAGCAAGGGAAAAAAACGCCATTATAAGAAGGAACAAATCACTTTTAAAATAGCGGCTCATTATGACAAGCACCACTGCCTCCGGTGTCGCGATAACCAAAAATGACAGCAGATAAAAGTGACGTCCCTGTCTCACAAGGCTTGTTCTTATTTCTTTTTGCTGTTTTTCACTCAGCTTTGCGGCATATGTTCCTGTTTTCGCTATGCTCTCAACAGCTTTTATCTCTCTCAGATTTTTGGTCAAAAGAGCAGAGATCGGAATGAGCATCGTTATTGATACGCTCACGCAGAGGAGCACATAATCCTTGAACATAAAGAACGAAGCTGCGACAATTGCGGTTAGCAGCGCAATTCCGATTGTGCAAAATACCGCATTCGAAATTCTTGAGCTGCGTGCCGACGTAACGGCAATGGCATAATCGGGCTTTTGGTTATTTTTTGAAGACATATTTAATACCCCTTATCGGTTTTCCGTTTGCAAAGCATATGATAGCTCTTGCCATGTTGTTCGGCAAGATTCCTTTGGACATTGCACACAGCGCCCGTATCGGCATATCACCTACCGAACGCTCCAGCAGAGCTGCAGTGCACTCGTCCGCTCCCCCATCGGGAGATACGGACTTTTTATACAGTGAATAGACTATTCTTCCGATTTGCTTGTGACGCAGCTCATTCAGCGTGCTGTTCATCGTGTAGGGCAGCATTTTCGGCTCGGCCGGCTCATAACCGAGCACATGATAAAACAGCTCATCATCGGTGTCATTTGCACTCTGTGGGCTGATATATTCCGGACAGGGCACGCCGCACATCGGGCTAAGCTTGATATCGATGCTGTCCGCAATATCATCGAGAGACGTCCCCACACTCACCGTATATATGCCCTCCTCGTTTTTCCAGTCGTCCGACTCAATATTGAAATAGGCAAAATCTCGGGTTTTGAGTGTCACCTCCTGCTCCAAAACTTGATTTGCGTCAAGCTCCGCTTTTTCAAAACCCTTCAATTGCTTTGTCGGGTCATTTTTTTTGCTTATGAAGACAAAAACGGTTTTCGCTCCGCGAACCTCGCCGATATTGCGTATGCGCCACGAAACTGTAAGCTCGTCCGAATCAACCAACTCGTCCTTGCTGCACGAAAAGCAGTCTATCTTAAATTCGGTATACGAAAGCCCGTGCGCAAATTTGAACAGAGGTTCTGCACCTGCCGATTCATAGTAGCGGTAGCCGACATATATGCCCTCCCGATACTCGCAGTTTTTGTTTTCAGAAATATAGTTGTGGCATGGCACATGGCTGTACTTTTTAGCCCAGGTTTCCGCAAGATTTCCGCTCGGGCAGACCTTTCCGTCAATCAAATCGACAGACGCCGCTCCTGCACACTGGCCTGCTGTATACATCAAAAGCACCGATTTCACCCTATCGATAAACGGCAGTACCACCGGTGAACCAAGCATCAAAACCACTGCGATATTGCCGCATACCGCGCAGACCTCGTCTATAAGGCGCAGCATACCATCGGGCAGATTCATGTGCTCCCTGTCATACCCCTCACTCTCATACACCTCGGGCAGACCGCAGTATATCACTGCGCTGTCGGCACTTTGGGCGACTTCCTTTGCTTCGGCTATAAGGTCGTCATCTGTTGTGCCATCAGCATTATATCCAGCCGCAAATACGAAGTTTGCATTTTGTGCTTTCAGCGCATCGAGAGCACTGACCGTTTCGGTCGGATTAATTCGAGAGCTTCCCGCTCCCTGATATCGCGCATTTCGGGCAAATTCCCCGATGACTGCACATTTTTCGTTTAAATTCAGTGGTAGAAATTTATCACTGTTTTTTAAAAGTACCGCACTCCGGGTCGCCGCCCGCCTCGCAAGACTACTGTTTTTTTCATAATCCGCAGCTTCGGTTTTTTCCGCCGCTGTTTTTTCGGATAGCTCAAGCACGCGCAGCGCACATGAATCAAGCTCAAATTCGCCAAGTCTTCCGCTTTTTATCGCCGAAATGATTGCATCTGTATTTCCCGATGTTTTCCCCGGCATCTCAAGGTCAAGCCCTGCGTGAACACCTTTAACCCGATCGTTCACGGCGCCCCAATCACTCATAACGGCTCCGCTGAATCCGAAGCGATTCCGCAAGACATCCCTTATCATATATTCGCTTTCACCCGTGTATTCACCATTTGTCTTGTTATATGAGGTCATCACGGCACTCGGAGAAACATTTTTTATCGCTATTCGGAATGCTTCGAGATAAATTTCATGAAGTGCTCGCCTGTCAACACAGCTGTCTGCGACAAACCGCTTGTTTTCCTGATTGTTTGCCGCGTAATGCTTAATACACGCACCGACTCCCCTGCTCTGTATTCCCTGTATCATCGCTCCGGCAAGCTCACCTGCACAGTACGGGTCCTCTGAAAAATATTCAAAGTTTCGCCCGCAGAGCGGCGAGCGCTTGATGTTTACACCTGGACCGAGCACTATCGAAACTCCCTGATCAATGGCCTCCTCCGCGATTGCCGCACCCACTTCACGCATCAAGTCACGATCAAAACTGCATGCAAGCAGAGCAGCAGTCGGAAAACAGGTTGCGGAATAGCTCTCGCCCATAACACCGATTCCGTCTGTGGGTTTTTCCCTTCGCAGCCCGTGCGGTCCGTCTGTCATCGTCACCGACCGAACACCAAGTCTGTCGATTGCGTCGGTTTTCCAAAAGCCGTCGCCTGAAATCAAAGACGCCTTCTCCTCAAGCGTCATATTATCAATAATTTTTCTCAATTCCGAAAGTTTAACGGAGTTTTCCATTTTCAGCGCTCCTTTCAGACTCTGTAATTTTCTCGTTTGCCGAACCCTGCGGTTCTGTGTCCTCTTGAGAACACATCTGACCGTTATAAGCACTTGCTCTCTTTGCAAGAATCGTCTGTACTCTCGATTGCATGCCTTATTAAGCTGCTATTTAATTGTATAAGTATATCACACTTTCTTCGACTATAACAAACAAAAAACAACTGATTTTTCTTTTTAACCGACTCGGATACTCGAGCCTTATCTTGTAACAAGCGCAAATCATATGCTACAATATTATCAATAAATCAAACTACCTGAGGGATAAACACAATGCTGAAATATCTTCTTACAAAAACACTTGTGCGTGTCCGTGAGGATATGTCTGCCGATGAAAATCAAAAATCGGTGCGGGTATATTCTTTCGCGGAATGGAAATCGAACAAGGCTGTCGGCGGCTTTTTTGTTCCTGCTGATTCGGACGGGCAAAGGTTTTGCCGCGTTGATGAATATCCGGATTATCTTTTCGGCACTGTTTCGATTCCCGATGAATCGGAGACAATAGACGGAATGCTGGATTTTTTCTTTTATGTCACAAGTGACGAGCTTATTTTTGTAGATGACAACAATGTTGTAGTGCCGATACTCGACAAGCTGTCTCAGTCCAAAACCTGGAAAATTCCGCTCATTGACACGCTTGTATATTCCTTTATGGAACAGCTTGTCGACAGCGACCTTCATCATTTAGAAGAGCTTGAAAGCCTTTTGGTACAGCTTGAGGATGAAGTTCTTGAGGAAAAAATCGAGCATTTCGACCGAAATATGATGAGGGTTCGCAAGGAACTGCTCGCCAGAAGTCGATATTATTCACAGCTTTTGTCAGCGGCACAGGAATTTGAAGAAAATGAAAATGATATTTTCAAACCTGAAAGCGAGCGGCTGTTCAAGCTTTTGGGAGCTCGCATCCTCAGATTGCGCGAAAGCACACAGTTTTTACGTGAATATTCCATGCAGATTCGAGAGGTTTATCAAGCTCAAATAGATTTAAGCCAAAACTACGTTATGAAGGTTTTGACCGTCGTCACAACGATAGTGCTTCCGCTTACACTGATTGCGGGATGGTATGGAATGAACTTTAAATATATGCCGACACTCACATGGAAATATGGCTATCCTCTCGTCATTGCAATGAGCGCAGCACTTGTCGTCGGCTTGATATGGTGGTTCAAAAATAAAAAATTCTTTTGACAGAAAAGAGATTCAATTCAACAAAAAGAGGTGTTTGATGAAAGAGCGCATTTCGGTTTATAAGCAAAGGCGTGAGCTGGAACTCAGAAATAACAGCCGATTTTCCAAGACCAAGCATTTTGTACACCAACTCATGCATTTATTTTTGGCGATAATCGCCGCAGAGTGGATTGCCACATTTTTTGCAGATGGCTTCAGCTGGGGCGGATTCGCCGAGATTGCTGTCGCAGTTGCACTCCATATCGCTGTTGAGGTTATGATTCTGCACGGGCTTAATCTTGTCGGCGGAATGATAATTATCCTTGATGTCATCCTGAACTCCGCCGAGCTGCTGCGCGAACAATCTGCTGTCGGCATTTCATTTTTCAGTCTGCACACATTTTTTAATGCCCTGTTTTTGATTGTGCTTCTCGCAATCGGGCTGACTGTTATTTTTAATAGTGACATAAGATGGTTTTCCCACCGTTCTCGCGAAATTTATCGGCATTTGTCTCACATTTCGGATTATGACAGTCCGCCGCGAGAAAATTCAGTGTAAATCGGCTGCGCGGTCTTTTAAAGCCTGCAAAACATTGCTTACTTATCGTTATTTTTTAATACTCGATTCGGTTTTACCATTCGCTGTAAATTGTGTTTGCATCGAAGAAAAAGCGCCGCAAACAAATGCACAAAAATCTTTTTAGCCATTTCCTTGTTTTACCGAGGACAATAAGGTTTTTTGTCCTCGGCGAGGTTGCGCGGGTACTTTTTAAATGGTATTATATAAAATATTATGAAATGCCGAACGGCTTAAAATCAAAGGTATGACAGCTTTTGATTTTGTTTTTGTGCCGCTTCTTTTGTACCTATAACTCGTACAAACGTATTCATATTGCGTACAAGGGCACATCGGTTCGGCGCAAATCAATCGGGTATAATAACAATATATAAATTTGCAGCTTGGAGCATGGAGGAATAGAAATGGAAAACAGCAAGAAAACTATGGAAAAGGTTGTTGCACTTTGCAAAAATCGCGGCTTTGTCTATGCGGGCAGCGAAATTTACGGGGGACTTTCAAACACCTGGGACTACGGCCCTCTCGGTATTGAGTTTAAAAACAATGTAAAGAGCGCATGGCGAAAAAAATTCATACAGGAATGCCCTTTGAACGTAGGCCTCGATGCGGCAATTCTGATGAACCCACAGGTCTGGGTCGCTTCCGGTCATGTCGGCGGCTTCTCCGACCCGCTCATGGATTGCAAGGGCTGCCGCACGCGTCATCGCGCCGACCAGCTTATAGAGGCTTGCGGCGAGAATCCGGCAGGCTGGAGCTTTGAGCAGATGCAGGACTATATAACCGAACATCAGGTAAAATGCCCCAACTGCGGCGAATGCAACTTCACCGACATCCGCAAGTTCAATTTGATGTTCAAGACATATCAGGGTGTTACCGAGGACGCTAAAAACGAGATTTTTCTGCGCCCCGAAACCGCTCAGGGAATATTTGTCAACTTTGCGAATATTCAGCGCACAACCCGCAAAAAGCTACCGTTCGGCGTGGCACAGATCGGAAAGAGCTTTCGCAACGAAATCACACCCGGAAACTTCACATTCCGCACGAGGGAATTCGAGCAGATGGAGCTTGAGTTTTTCATAAAGCCGGGCACAAATATGGAATGGTTCCAATACTGGCGTTCCTACTGCTTTAACTGGCTTTTAAATCTCGGAATGAAGCCGGAAAATTTAAAGCTGCGCGACCACGAGCAGAAAGAACTCTCTCACTACTCCAACGCCACCACCGATATCGAATTTATGTTTCCGTTCGGTTGGGGAGAGCTTTGGGGCATCGCGGACAGAACCGACTATGACCTTACTCAGCACAGCAAGCACAGCGGCAAACCCCTTGAATATTTCGACCAGGAAACAAACGAACACTATATCCCACATGTCATTGAGCCGTCGCTCGGTGCCGACCGTGTCGCTCTTGCTTTTCTGTGCGAGGCATACGATGAGGAGGACTTGGGTGAGGGAGACACACGCGTTGTTCTCCGGCTGCATCCTGCGCTTGCTCCGTTTAAGGCATGTGTGCTTCCTCTTTCAAAGAAGCTGACCGAACAGGCTACAAAGGTTCGCGACATGCTGGCGGAAAATTTCATGACCGATTATGACGAAACCGGTTCTATCGGCAAGCGCTATCGCCGTCAGGACGAAATCGGTACTCCTTTCTGTATGACCTATGATTTTGAGAGCGAGTCGGACGGCTGCGTTACTGTGAGGAATCGCGATACTATGCTGCAAGAGCGCGTCAAAATTGATGACCTTCGCGAATATATTGAAAATGCACTCAAATTTTAATTGACGGAAGGTATAAAATGCAAAAGCTGAAAACCTTTTTTCGACGCGTAAAAACAATGAGTTTGAGCCGTATGCTCATGTATGCCCGAAAAGCATGCAAGGACTCCGGCAAATCCATATGGCTCATCATCCCGGATATGGTATACTGCGTATTCAAGTACGAGGTTGGATATCTCGACTATCTCACGTTCGGTTTTGCACATCTGAACGCGGAACAGCGCAAAACATATATGACAATGAACGACAATCTGCGTCTTGTCCGCAATTTGAATGACAGCCGAAAAAAGGATCTGTTCGAGGATAAGCTTCGGTTTATCTCCCTGTTCGGGGATTATATAAACCGCGATTGGCTTGATCTCCAAACCACAACCTCTGACGGGTTGCGCTCCTTTGCAGAAAAACATCCTGTTTTTTTTGCAAAGGAATCAAACAATTTCGGAGGACACGGTGTGACCCGCATCGGTGTTGACAAAGAAACCGATTTTGACGAGCTGTATGCCCGACTGACTGACTCAAAGCAATATTTGCTTGAACAGATGGTTGTTCAACATCCCGAAATGAACCGTCTTTGTCCCAAATCCGTCAACACAATACGTGTTGTGACCATTGAAAAAGAAGGTCAAATTTCTGTTATGTATTCGCTCGTCCGTATGGGGAGCGGGGACTCATTTGTTGACAATATCTCAAGCGGAGGCATGTATGCGCCCATCAATGAAAGCGGCATAATTACCGCGCCCGCATTCTGCGAAAGTCAGGGCGAATATTACGACGTTCACCCCAATACCGGAACACATATTACCGGATTTAAAATTCCGATGTTCAAAGAGGGCATCGAGCTTGTCAAAAGAGCTGCGAAAGTGGTTGACGAGGTTCGCTATGTCGGTTGGGATGTCGCAATTTCGACTGATGGACCTGTAATAATCGAGGGAAATACCATACCGGGCTATGACATGTGTCAGAACTATCATCATCTCGGAGAGAGAAAAATCGGCATTAAGCCGCGCTTTATTGAGATTCTTGGAAACGAATTCTAATAAAATACAAGTTCCGGCCGCATAATATAGATGCAGTCGGAACTTTTTTATAATATGGTCATCATTATCAACAAAAAACCTTTGTATTCTTTAGAAATAGTGCTATAATATCAAGGTGTCACTTAAAACAATAAAAAAACAATTAATAAATACCGGGAGCACTTTTTGAACTGCTGTTATTCCGACAAAAAGAATGACATTTCATAGTTCAAAGAGTGTTGCCACAAGAGGGAAAGCAGGTTTTAAATTTTGATAAGAGAGAATTTACGCAATATTGCCATTATCGCCCACGTTGACCACGGCAAGACCACGCTTGTGGATGAAATGCTAAAGCAGAGCGGAACATGGCGCACGAATCAGGTTGTCGCCGAGCGCATTATGGACAGCGGGGACATCGAGCGGGAGCGGGGGATAACTATCCTTGCAAAAAACGCTTCATGCACATATAACGGAGTTAAAATCAATATCGTCGACACGCCCGGGCATGCCGATTTTGGCGGTGAGGTCGAGCGCGTGCTCAACATGGTTGACGGTGTTCTTCTGCTTGTCGATGCAGCTGAGGGTCCTATGCCGCAGACCCGCTTTGTTCTTGAGAAAGCCCTCGCACTCGGACTTATGCTTGTAGTTGTCGTCAACAAAATCGATCGTCCCGACGCGCGCATTGACGAGGTCGTTGATGAGGTGTTGGAGCTTTTGATGGATCTTGGTGCAACCGACGAACAATTGGACAGCCCGATGATTTTCTGCTCAGGACGTGCGGGCACAGCCAGTTATTCCCCGCACAAGGAAGGCACAGATCTCGTTCCTCTGCTCGACACGGTGGTGAGCTATATCAAGCCGCCGCAGGGTGATGAAACCGCCGAGCTCGGCGTGCTGGTATCCTCCATTGACTATAACGAATTTGTCGGCAGAATCGCTGTCGGCAGAATCGATCACGGAACAATGAGGGTCAACCAGGAAGTGATTGTATGCGACTTTCACAAGCCCGAACTTCAAAAGAAAGCCAAAATTACAGCAATTTACCAGTTTGAGGATGTAAAGCGCGTTCCTTGTGAGCAGGCAATAGTCGGTGATATCGTCGCGTTTTCGGGCATTGACGATGTTAATATCGGAAACACAGTCTGTTCTCCGGCCGGAGTTATGCCTATTCCCTTCGTCAAGATAAGCGAGCCGACGGTTGAGATGACCTTTTCTGTAAATGACAGTCCATTTGCCGGTCAGGATGGCAAATTTGTTACATCTCGCCAACTCAGCGACCGACTTTTTCGTGAGCTTTTGAAGGATGTGTCGCTTATCGTTGAGCGCACGGAGACAACCGACTCATTTCGTGTCATGGGGCGCGGCGAAATGCATCTCTCCATTCTTATTGAGACAATGCGCCGTGAGGGCTATGAATTTCAGGTCAGCACTCCCAAAGCTCTCTTCAAGGAGATTAACGGGAAAAAATGCGAACCGTATGAGCGTTTTGTTGCCGATGTGCCTCAGGACAGTGTCGGCGCGGTTATGGAAAAGCTCGGTTCACGCAAGGGAGAGCTTGTCACTATGACCCCGCAAGGCACCCGCATGAAGCTTGAATTTCTCATTCCTTCACGTGGTCTTTTCGGATATCGCAACGAGTTTTTGACCGACACTCGCGGCGAGGGCATTATGAGCTCGGTATTTGACAGCTATGGCGAATACAAGGGCGAGATTTCCAAGCGGAGCACAGGCTCGCTCATATCATTTGAGACCGGCGATTCTGTCGGTTACGGTTTGTTCAATGCCCAGGAGCGAGGCTCGCTGTTTATAGGCGCAGGTGTTCCTGTATACGCCGGCATGGTCGTTGGCGTTTCTCCCAAAAACGAAGATCTCGTTGTAAATGTATGCAAAAAGAAACAGCTCTCAAATACGCGCGCTTCCGGTTCTGACGATGCGCTGCGTCTTATAACTCCCAGAACTCTATCTCTTGAACAATGCATTGAATTTCTCGCTGAGGACGAGCTGCTTGAGGTAACTCCTCTTTCACTTCGCATCAGAAAACGAGAGCTCAACCACGCACAGCGCGCGCGAACAATTTCTCAGAAAAAGAACTGACAGCGGTTTTGCAATTCATTGCATCCCCCCAATTATACAAAAAGACTCTCTGCTTCATGCTGTACCTGCCTAAACAGGTCGCTGAGCGGGGAGTTTTTTACTTTCTGTCTCCTGCTTCATGGTCCTTAATGTCAAGAGACAATTCACTTACCAAGATTGACTGAATCTTGACTTTTTCTTTACAATACCTTACAGTTCCAATAGGTTCACCTTTGACTGCACTGCAGAAAATAAAAAATCAATCAGCCGAAAGGAAGCAAAACGTATGCAATGTATTTTATATTTTGTTCAAAATGAGAGAACTAACCTTGTGGGTGTTTTTCAATCACGTGATAATGCGATTGACTTCTTGAGAAGCATTCCCTTTTTGCAGGAAAAACCTGATGAATTCGGAACTACATACACAATTAAATTTGAAGATATGCCTGATAGCCACACAATATCCTACAACGGATGGCAATATGTGCTGAGCCGCTTTTCCTATTCAGCATATAAATCCGACGGTATAATCGAGGCATATTTGACAGATGTATGCAATTTATACAGCGCACCGCCCGAAAACAGCTCTTACATACCGGGATATACATGCGTTGACGCCTATTCCTTCCCTAACAGCGAGGTGGCGGATGCAATTGAAAAGCGCGAAGCTTTTTACCGAGAGGCAGAAAGGTATTATGCGGCACAGGGAAGAACTGTTGACCGTGACGGGCTGGGTTCCGAGGACGGAGAATATGTCCTTGTTTCAGAGCCGGGAAATCCATCTGAAATGCACCTTACTTTCCTTTTGGATCCGCAGACAATAGCTGATTGGGAAAATTTCGGCAGTTTTGCACTCTGGCTCAAACAAAACGAACTTCAAGATTGATGCAAGCCGCGATTTTTCGCATGTACTCACATATGCCACATTCAGCACTTTTCAGGATTCGCATAGAATTCCATTCCATATTTGAAATGCTCCTCTCAAAATTCCGGAATAAATTCGAATGCAGCTCCGGTAAGATAGATAACATAGATTTCTCCGTTGGTCACGCACCTGTATTTTGCCTTAATCTGATCGAATGTCACACCATGTATATCCAATACCCCATTTGTATTGAATTCCCCGCAAAATTAATTAATGTTATAACATATGCTTTAAGCGATAGCTTGCTATCATTCTGCTGTTTTGATATAATTTAGCTGTTGAAACAGCAAAACCAATATCGCTTTAAGTTTGAGGTATATCATATAATTACAAGATTAAAAAGTCGCTGTCATGCGGGATACTTATGGAGGGTATATGACAAAACAAAATCAGGTTCAACTTAGACATAAAAAAATTTTACAACTGTTAGAGCAGAATCAAGAAGCTACCCTGCCATATTTATGTAAGGCTTTGGACTGCAGTGAGACCACCATTCGAAATGATTTACGCACTCTGGAACAGCATGGTATGTTGCGCAGAACCTTTGGCGGTGCAATTCGCGCAGATGATACACCATATCTCTGGTTAAATATAAACGTGCGCGCAAAAGCACACGCATCTGAAAAATATGACATTGCCCGATTTGCCGTAGAAAATTTCATTAAGCCCAACATGACAATTGTGTTAGACGCAGGCACAACCTGTGCGGTGTTGGCACAAGAAATTGCCAAAAGGCGCATTCACGTGACAATTCTGACTAACTCGTTTCACGCTGCAGTTGCATTGGCTCCCGCGCTTGATGTTATTGAGCTTTACATGTTTGGCGGTATGTATAATCCTGTTTCCGGCAGTATGTATGACGAATTTCAGCTGGAGATATTCCATCATCTGCGTGCAGATATCTTCTTCATGGGAACAGATGCGGTCAGCGTCAGCAATGGTATTACCATAACCGGACTTTCCGGATATGCAGAAAGCGCGGCCAAGCGAGCGCTTATTGGGATGTCAGGAAAAACATACGTTGTGGCAGACCATTCTAAGATTGGGCATAGTGCGATGAAATTGGTATGCAATATTGAAAATATTGATGGCATTATTACCGACAGCGGATTGGATAAACTGTTAATAGAGGATTTGCAGGAATGCGGTGTATCTTTTTTTCTCGCGAAATCGTATGAAAACGGTGAATAATAATGGTGCAAGTTCAAGCGTGATAAACAAATCCTACATGTGACATAATTTCCGATGCTTAAATTGCAAGGGCTGCTATTCTGTTTTTCGGATAGCGGCTTTTTTGTATTGTTTTCCATGGGGCGATTTACTTGCTGTGTGACGGGATTCATGGCAACAACTCGAGCGCCGATCGTCTTCAAAATAATGATACTGCAAAAACACAAGTACTTAATGTCGTTTTAGGTTGCTTTTTAGATTTATTGATTAACAAATTAAGCGCTGTAATTTTGTAAAAATCATAGAAGTTACCGTTTCAGAAAAACGATTTGACTTTTTACTTGAATATTAATCATAAGAATGCTAATATGTGTAAAGGTAATGATTCGTTGATTTTACCAAAAAAGTTAATCAAAGGGAATAAAAACTATGAAAAGCAAGTTAATCGCTACTCTGTTGACAGGTGTCATAGCACTTTCCATGGTTGCCTGTGGCGCCAAAGAAGAGCCTCCTCCACCAACCGAAACTCCCGCAACACCACCTGCTGCCGGCGAAGCCGACTTGACTGCATTGATTGAAGCGGCAAAAAAAGAAGGCGAGTTGGTTGTTTACGGTTCTTGCGAGGATCCATACATTGCAGCGGCATGTAAGGGCTTCGAGGATAAATATGGCATTAAAACTTCTTGGCAGCGTTTGGCAGGCGGAGAAGTCCAGGCAAAGATCGAAGAGGAAAACGGCAATCCATCCGCTGACGTATGGTTTGGCGGTACATCCGATCCCCAGAGCGTTTGTGCTTCCAATGGTTTTTTGGAAAAATATGAGGCTCAGAACGCCAAACATCTGCTCAGCGACAGTTACCGTGATGCAGACGGCTATTGGTACGGCATTTATCGCGGAGTTCTCGGATTCTTTTACAATATGGAAGAGCTTGATCGTCTTAAAATTGATTATCCTAAGGATTGGGATGATTTGTTAGATCCCAAATATCAAGGCTTGATTTGGTTCTCCAACCCCAATACGGCAAGCACCGCAAAGCTTACCATTAACACCTTTGTTCAGATGCGCGGTCTGGATAAAGCCATGGAGTATTTTAAGGCTTTGGATAAAAATGTTGCACAGTATACCAAGAGCGGCGGCGGCCCCTCTAAGAGCGTTGGCTCCGGCGAGTGCGTCATTGGAATCGGATTCCTGCACGATTCTATTTATCAGATTACACAGGGCTATGACAACATAGGCATGTGCGTTCCTTCATCGGGCACTGCCTGCGAAGTCGGTGCAACTTCAATATTCAAGGGCTGCGCACATCCCAATGCAGCAAAACTTTGGATTGAATACGCTCTTACCCCCGAATGTGTTGAGCGCGCTGCCGAAACCGGTAGCTTCCAGTTCTTAGTGCTCGACAACGCCAAACAGCCCGAGGTAGTTGCTAAGTTTAATTTGGATCCCAACAACACCATAGACTACGATTTTGCAGATGCAAAAGCCAACACTGTTGCTTATGTTGAGAGATTCTTTAACGAAATCGGCGCTTCTGCAGATGATCGTTTCAAGACCGAGTAATTTAACCGTATTGTATTTTCCTAAATCCGATACCTGAAAAAGGGGGAGGAGGGCATATCTACCTCCCCCTTTTTTCCTATAATAGGGAAAGGAGTGAACTTATGAGTCGGCATCAAAGCGCGGCGCTTGATCGAAAAAAGTTTTTCAGCGATCCTCTTCTGTTGTTTGCCGTCGTAATTCTTATTGCATTTCTCGCATTGTTTGTGCTTTATCCGCTGGCGATACTGCTGGTGGACAGCATCATTAAGGACGGAAATCTTACTGGTGAAATCTTTGTAAATGTCATTCACCTTACGCGGTTTCAGGTAGCCTTTGTCAACACACTTAAGGCGGGTTTTCTTACGGGTATTATATCGACCATGATTGGACTGCTTTTTGCATATGTAGATATATATGTGCATCTGCGTTCAAAAATATTGGAAAAACTATTTAACCTTGTTTCATTGCTCCCAATTGTGTCTCCGCCGTTTGTCCTGTCACTGAGCATGATTTGCTTGTTCGGACGTTCCGGATTAATCACACGCCAGCTTTTACATATTTATGATTCGAATATTTATGGGCTTCCGGGCATTGTGATAACGCAGACCCTGACATTTTTCCCTGTATGTTATTTAATGCTCCGCGGCTTATTGAAAAATATTGACCCTTCTTTGGAGGAGGCCGCCCGCGATATGGGCGCTTCTCGTTGGAAAGTTTTTATGACCGTTACGTTGCCTCTTATGCTTCCGGGACTCGGAAATGCATTTTTGGTAACCTTCATTGAATCTGCCGCCGATTTTGCCAACCCCATGTTGATTGGCGGTGACTTTGATACACTGGCGACAACGATTTATCTTCAAATCACAGGTGCATATGACAAACAGGGTGCAGCGGCTATGGCCATTATCCTCTTGTCGCTGACCATAATTATGTTTATTATCCAAAAATATTATTTGGAATCCAAAACAGCCGCCACACTGACAGGAAAAGCCAGTCGAGGACGTGCACGAATCACAGAGCGGAGTGTAACTGTCCCAATGACGTTTCTCTGCCTAATTATTTCTTCTTTTGTTGTTTTAATGTATGCAATGGTACCGTTTGGAGCTCTGTTTAAACTTTGGGGTCGTGATTATTCCCTAACATTGTCACACTTTAAATTTATTTTTTCCTACGGAGGGCTTTCCGCATTTAAGGATTCTGCATTGCTGTCTATTATTGCGGCTCCGATTACGGCAATTCTGTCTATGGTCATCGCTTATTTAGTTGTTAAGAAAAAATTTAAAGGACGAGGCTTCATTGAATTTGTCTCGATGCTTGCTATGGCTGTTCCCGGAACGGTTCTCGGCGTTGGCTTTATCCGAGGTTTTTCCAACGGACTGTTTCATTCGGGATTGATGAAGGGCATTTACGGTACGTCTGCGATTCTTATTATTGCATTTATTGTTCGTTCGCTGCCAACCGGCACTCGCAGCGGTATTTCAGCATTGAGGCAGATTGACAAGAGCATAGAAGAATCCGCCGCAGATATGGGCGCCAGCAGCGGAAAAGTGTTTTTTACCGTGACCTTGCCACTGATTAAAGATTCTTTCTTCTCCGGATTGGTAACTGCTTTTGTTCGCAGCATTACAGCAATCTCCGCTGTTATCCTACTGGTTACTCCGCGTTGGAATATGGTTACTGTCCAGATTAACAGTTTGGCTGAAAAAGGCAATTACGGTGAGGCTTGTGCATTTGCGACAATCTTAATTGCGATTGTCTACGCTGCCGTAGCATTGATGAACCTATTTATCAAGTACTTCGGAACCAGTAAAACAATGAGGGAGGGGTAAGAGATATGTCTAAAGAAACAAAGGAAATACGCCTTGATCATATCTCCAAGATATATCAAGACCCAAAGACAAAAAAAGACTTTTATGCCGTTGATGATGTGTCTCTGGATATTGCACCGGGGAGCTTTGTAACCCTATTGGGACCGTCCGGATGCGGCAAAACAACAACCCTGCGCATGATCGCCGGTTTTGAAAGCCCGGATGTCGGAAGTATTTATCTGGGACAGGAAAAGATTGACGAACTGACCCCAAACAAGCGGGATTCCGCGATGGTCTTTCAGAGCTATGCATTGCTGCCGCATTATAATATTTTTGACAACGTTGCGTACGGCTTGAAAATCCGCAAGTTACCTGCACCCGAAATAAGGGAAAAAGTTACGCGAATTCTTGAGTTGGTCGGACTTTCCGGCATGGAAACCCGCATGACCAATCAGCTTTCAGGCGGTCAGCAGCAACGTGTTGCCCTGGCAAGAGCTCTGGTGATAGAGCCGGGTGTTTTGCTTTTCGATGAACCTTTGAGCAATCTGGATGCCAAGCTTCGTGTGTCAATGCGCACAGAAATCCGCCGTATTCAACAAGAATCCGGCATTACGGCTATCTACGTTACGCACGATCAGAGCGAGGCTATGAGTATCTCTGATCAGATTATTATTATGAATGCAGGAATAGTGGTTCAGATAGGTACACCGCAGGAAATTTACTATCATCCTGCCAGTGAGTTTGTCGCCGACTTTATTGGAGAGGCAAACTTTATGCGCGGTAAAATAATTTCACATCAGGGTCAAGCCGGCACCATGGACATTCAGGGAATTAAAGTCAGTGTTCCGGATGCTGCTCATATTGTCGACGGCAACGACGCAACTCTGGTGCTTCGCCCCGAAGCGGCGGTTTTGGATGATCAAGGTGTATTTCCATGTAAAGTAATTCTCTCCTGTTTCATGGGTGCCTACCAAAATTACCATGTAATGGTGGGAGATACTAAGATTGCCGTCATGGACTATAATCCGCGCGGAAAGAAAATTTACAATGTTGGAGACAATGCTTATTTGAGTTTTGATCAGGGAAATGTACATGTTTTGTGATAGCGGCCATCTTGTTGAATCATGATGGAATCCGGATTTTAATTCATTGACCTGTTTGTCAATCGTATATCCGTTCAGTCCCGTTATACTGATGCGCTCGTGAACACAATTTCACTGCCATTGTTGCAATAATGGACAAATATGCAAGAGCCGGCTCAGCGACGTATCCTGATTTTTTTGCAAAACCTCCGGCGACAATCAAGTGCACTTTTGTATTTTTTTTGCAGATGCTGTCAGCAAAAGTGCGGCTCAGTGCCAATATGCAGCAGGTGAATCTGACATAGCAATTCGGATAATCCGGTGAATATGTCAAACTAAATAGGAGTTTATGCCCAACCTGATTTATGAGATTTCACAAAGACAATAGCTCAAATGATGAAACGGCTGTCACTCTTTCGTACAGACACTTTGCTCATCAATGATTTAAAAAACAAAAATATGAATTAATAGAGGGAAAACTTATGCTACTTAATATGAAAGATCTACTTGCGGTTGCAAACAAGCACAACTTTGCGGTTCCTGCATTTAATATAAGCTCCTATGCGATGTTCAATGGAATTATGGAGGCTTGCGAGGAGAAAAAAGCTCCGGTAATTATTGCCATTCATCCGGATGAGTTGTCTCATATCGGCACCGATATGGTTGTTGCAATCCGCGAAAAAGCACTGAAATCCACAGTTCCCGTTTGCATTCATCTGGATCACGGCGCGTCTTTTGAGCAGGTTGTTGTCGCCATCCAATCCGGCTTTACCTCCGTTATGATTGACGGGTCAAGTAAATCATTTGAGGATAATGTATCCATCTGTAAAAAAGTATGCGAGACAGCCCATGCTGCCAATGTCTCTGTAGAAGGTGAGTTAGGTACCATTGGTACCACGGATTCTGTAGAGGCGTTTAGCCAGGTTATCATCTACACCAATCCCGATGATGCTGTGAGATTTGTCGCCGAATCCGGTGTTGACTCGTTGGCAATTGCCATCGGCACCTGCCACGGTCTATATCCCGCCGGCATGAAACCTGAACTTAAATTGGATATTTTAAAAGAAATTAAAAATAAGGTTTCCATTCCGCTGGTTCTCCACGGCGGTTCTAACAATCCTGACAAGGAGATTGGTGAGTCTGTCGTGCTTGGCATCAATAAAATTAATATCTCCAGTGATATCAAAGCTGCATATTATACCAAGATGCGCGAGGTTTTAGATAATCAATCACTGCGTGAGCCCAATATGATTGAGCCACCCTGTATGCAGGCAATGAAGGAAGTTGCATTCCAAAAAATCGAACTTTTCCAAGACGGCGGAAAAGCGCAGCTCTACCGCTAAAGTAGGCTGAAAAGCACTGTGAGGCTAAACAATATATGTTTAGCCACAATCATAAAATGGTATACCACAACGGGGCGGCGTCAAACGGCGGATTGCTGTCATTAATTTTTTTGTATGCACAGAAGTATTGCAGATATGCATTTTCTTGTATCTGCAGTGCAGTGCCGCGCCGGCCACAAAGCTTACTATTTTGATTTCCAATTGTTAAAAGCGTATCAGAAGAAATGCATGATATCTGTAACCATATGCTTCTTATACCCTTGTGCTATAAATATTTTAATCACGATAATTTTCCGAGTCTACCATTGTTATTTTGAGAGAGCTAACTGACTTTAAAGCAATTGTCTCCACGCAGGTGAGTACTTGACCCATTATACAGGATCAACATCGTTGTATGGCATTGTTGAAGCCATAGTAATGTATCTTCCTTTAAAAATTCAGAATTGTGGTACAGCT